>DASZIB010000001.1:0-8271 GCA_035937415.1 Edaphobacterium sp. (SeqCode)
GCTTGAGCCGGTTGGCCTTGGCGAGGCTGGTAATGTGCAGGAACACTTCATCGACGTCGGCACACATCTCGGCATTCGCCGTCAGGAGCCCGAAATCGGTGTACAAGCGGGCGGTACGCGGATGGTAGTTGCCGGTGCCCAGATGCGCATAGGGCTGCAGCCGCGTCTGACCGCTCGGATCCCTCTCGCGCCGCAGCAGCAGCGCAAGCTTGGCGTGCGTCTTGAGTCCGAACACGCCGTAGACGACCTGCGCCCCCATATGCTCGAGCCGCTCCGCCCAGTTGATGTTGGCTTCCTCGTCGAACCGCGCCATCAGCTCCACCACCACGGTAACTTCCTTGCCGCGGCGCGCCGCATCGATGAGCGCCTCCATCAGTACCGAGTTGACTCCGGTGCGATAGACCGTCTGCTTGATCGCGATCACGTCCGGATCATCGGCGGCCTTGCGGATGAACTCGACCACCGGCTCGAAGGACTGGTACGGGTGGTGCAACAGGATGTCGTGCTGGCGAATGGACGCGAAGAGGTCGGGCTGGTCGCGCAGCCGCTCGGGCAGGCCGGGCAGAAACGGTGGATATTCGAGCTCGTCGATGTCGACCTGGTCGATAAGCGCCGTCATCCGCGCCAGATTCACCGGTCCCTCGCAGCGATAGAGGTCGACATCGACGAGCTCGAATTGCTGCAGCAGGAATGCCGCCATGTGCGGCGGGCAGGTCGCCGCGACCTCGAGGCGCACCGCCAGCCCGAACTGGCGGTGCGGCAGTTCGCCCTCGAGCGCCTGCCGCAGGTTCTTGACTTCTTCCTCATCGATCCACAGGTCGGCATCGCGGGTGACGCGAAACTGCGAGTAGCTCACCACTTCGCGGCCGGCGAAGAGCTCGTGCAGGTGGGAATGCATGATCGATGACAGCAGCACGAACGTGTTCTCGGCGCCGGCAATTTCCGGCGGCATCGCGATCACGCGCGGAACCAGCCGCGGCGCCTTGACGATGGCGACGTTGGTGTCGCGCCCGAAGGCGTCCTGCCCGGAAAGTTCGACGATGAAGTTGAGGCTCTTGTTGACGACCTGCGGAAACGGATGCGCCGGATCGAGGCCAATCGGCGTCAGCAGCGGCCGGATCTCACGCTGGAAATAGTCGGCGATCCAGGCGCGTTGCGCCGCGTTGCGATCGGCGTGGTGCAGCATGCGGATGCCCGCCGCGGCAAGCGACGGCAGGATCTGGCGATTCAGAACGTCGTACATTTCGGCGACGAGTGCCTGTGCGCCCTGACTGATTTCGCCCAGATTGACGCGCAGCTCGTGCAGGGTGGTCCCCACCAGCGGCGCCTTCAGGCGCAGCTGCTCGCGCAACCCGGCGACCCGGATCTCGAAGAACTCGTCGAGGTTGCTGCTGACGATGCACACGAAGCGCAGTCGCTCCAGCAGTGGCGTCGCGGGATCCGCGGCAAGCGCGAGTACCCGGCGATTGAAGGCCAGCGCCGACAGTTCGCGATTGATCGGCGGCGGGTCCGGCTCTTTGCCGGACACCGTCGCCGGGGCTGTGCTCTGCGCGGTCACGGTCACCGTCGGGGATGTGTCGCCGGGCGGCGAAGCCGCCTCAGTATCGGAGTTGCGCATGACGCTCATGTTACGGCTGCCGGTTCGGGCGCGCTTGCCGCCGGCCGCGACGCGTACTCGAGCGCAAGCCAGATGCAGCGCCCGCCCGCTTCGCGATCGACCTCGGCAAGATAGGCGCGGTGCGCGGCCAGCTCGGCGGTGGACGGCTCGAGCACGCGCAGTGGCGGCAGCGCCGCCACGTCCATCGCCGTGCTCGCGGCGAAGGCCGGCGCGGCGAGTTCCATCGTCAGCGTCTCCTGCCCCCGGGTCATCGCCAGGTACACTTCGGCCAGCAGTCGCGCGTCGAGGAGCGCGCCGTGCAGCGTTCGCTGCGCATCGGCAACGGCGAAGCGCTCGCACAGGGCATCGAGACTGTTCTTCTTGCCCGGGAATTGCTCGCGCGCGAGGGTGAGCGTGTCGATGACTTCGGCGCAGATGCCGGCGGTCGATGGCAGCTCCAGGCGCTTGAGTTCCTCGTCGAGGAACGCCAGGTCGAAGGGCGCGTTATGAATGATCCAGCGCGCGCCGGTGGCGAACTCGATGAACTCGCGCGCCACGTCGCCGAAGCGCGGCTTGTCGCGCAACGCCTCCCAGGTCAAGCCGTGCACGTCAGTCGCGCCGGCGTCGATCTCCCGCTCCGGATTGACGTAGAAGTGGACGCTGCGCCCCGTGAGCCGGCGATCGACGACCTCGACCGCGGCGATTTCGATCACGCGGTGGCCCAGTTTGGGGTCGAGGCCCGTGGTTTCGGTGTCGATGATGATGCAGCGCATTTTTACCGGCGGTAGCGTTTGATGGTGGCCTGGATCTCGGCGATCGCGTGCTCGATTTCGTCGTCCGTCAGATCGCGCTGCGCGCCCTTGCGGTCGGTCAGGGTCAGTGTGCGATCGATCTCGGTCTGGAACTCGCCCAGGCCCAAGGTCTCGGTGATCGTGGTCGTCGGCTCGTCCGCCAGCGTCTCCGGGCCCCAGCGCACGACGATCAGCGACAGGTTGTCGCCTTCGGCTCCGCCGCGCAGCTCGGCTTCGCGCATCAGCGTCGGCGATGACTTGAGAATCGGCGTGCCGGTCAGCGCCCGGGCGACTTCCTCCTGCGGGTACACGCTCCACAGGCCATCGGTGCACAGCACGATCAGGTCACCGCTGCGCAGGGGCGTCCGGCGCGACAGGTCGACGACGGGGTCGACCAGGCCGCCGAGGCAGCTGAAGATTTTGTTGCGGTCGGGGTGATCGACGATCTCGTGCGCCCCGATGATACCCTGGTCGACGAGGTACTGCACCTTGGAGTGATCCTTGGTCTGCCCGATCAGGCCGCCCTGGCGAAACAGATACAGGCGCGAATCGCCGACGTGCGCCCAGTAGGCATAGTTCGACTGGACCACGCAGGCCACGCAAGTCGTGCGCGGCGTTTCCAGCATCGAGAACTGGTTCGCGTAGGAGCCGAGCGCCTGGTGCGCGCGCAGCATCGAGTCCTGCAGAAACTTCAGCGGGTTCTTCAGCGTCGGCTTCGCTTCCTGCTGAAAGCGTTCGATGAACAGCCGCACCGCGATCTGCGCCGCGATCTCGCCTCCGGCGTGCCCGCCCATGCCGTCGGCGACGACGAGCAGCAGCGTGTCGCGGCTGTAGGTATACGCAAGCCGGTCCTGATTGACCTTGCGCTGTCCCCTGCGGCTTTCCTGGAAGATCGTGAAGCGCACGAGTTTTCCGGCCCTACATGACCTCGCTGAACAGCTTCTTCTTCAGCGTGTCGAGAAAAGTCAGCTTGCGCTTGCGCGGCGGAATATCGCGAATCGCCTTCTGCAGGGCGAACACGCTTTGCGGGCGTTCGAGCGGGTCGAGGCGCAGGCACCAGTCGATCACCTCGAGCAGGTTGTCGGAGTAGCCGCCGGCCCAGATTTTTTTTGCCGACACGAGATGGTCCTCCGACAAGCGCGCGTCGGCGGCCTGCGGCGCGAACGCGGCGAGGCAGGCGAACATGCTCGCGCCGATGCCGTAGACGTCGGTCCACGGTCCCAGTCGATCCGGCTCGCGGTATTGCTCGGGCGCGGCGAAACCGGGCGTGTACATCGGGGCGAGTTTCGGCCGGGTATTGGTCAGCGTCTGCCGCGCCGCGCCGAAATCCAGCAGCACCGGCGAGCCGTCGGTGCGCAGGTAGACGTTGGCTGGCTTGATGTCGAGATGCAGCAGCTTGTGGGTGTGGACCTCGCGCAGGCCGTTGAGCAGATGCATGAAGACGTGGCGCACCAGTCGCTCCGAGACCTGGTCCTGCCGCATCTGGATCTGCTGCTGCAGCGTGCGCCCGCGCTCGTAGCGCATCACCATGTACACCGTTTCGTTGGCGCGAAAGAAGTTGAGCACGCGCACCACGTTGGGGTGATTGATCTTGGCGAGCGCGCGGCCCTCCTCGAAGAAACACTTCATTCCGTAGCGGAACGAGGTCAGGTTCTCCGCCGTGCTGGCGCGCACGATGTCGCCCTCGGTGCGCAGCACCAGCGACGAAGGCAGATATTCCTTGATCGCGACCGGCCCGCCGATGTCGTCGAAGGCGCGATAGACGATCGAAAACCCGCCGCGACTGATCTGGCGATCGATCCGGTAGTTGAGCAGCTGGTAGCCGGAAGGAAGGGCCTGGTTGGTGACGCCCATGGGGGTCTGGCAGCGGCGCGCGACGCGTCCGGCCTCTACTTGCGCGAGGGATTGATAACCTCTACATTCTCGGCAACCCCGCGCATAAAGTAAAGATTTCATTGACTTTCCCCTGGAATTCACCGTCGCGGCTGCCACGGAGCAGGCAGCGATGATCGTAAGCATGACCGGGTTCGCGGCGGTTGCCGCCGAGCTGCCCGGGTGTTCGCTGAGCGTCGAGTTGCGCGCGGTCAATCATCGCTATCTCGATCTGCAGTTGCGCCTTCCCGACGAGTTGCGCGCTCTCGATGCGACGCTGCGCGAGCTGCTCACCGCCGAGCTCAAGCGCGGCAAAGTCGACTGCCGGATCGCCCTTAACCATGCCTTGCCTGGAACGGCGACGCTGGCGGTGAACGCCGAGCGGGTCGCGCAGCTGCGTGCCGCCGCAACCGAGGTGCTGCGGCATGCGCCGGGGAGCAGCGCGCTCTCGGTCGTCGATATCCTGCACTGGCCGGGCGTGCTCACCGAACCGTCGCTGCCGCCGCAGGAGCTCGCCGAGCGCGCGGTCGCGCTCGTGCGCCAGGCACTGCGCGAGCTCGCCGCCTCGCGCGCCCGCGAGGGCGCGCGCCTCAAGGCGCTGCTCGAGGAGTGCTGCCGCGGCATCGACGCGCAGATCGCCCGGGTCGCGCCGCGCATTCCGGCGCTGCACGCCGCCTACGTCGAGAAGCTCGGCGCGCGGCTGAAGGAGGCCGGCCTCGATCCGGACGCGGAGCGGCTGAAGCAGGAGCTCGCACTGTTTGCAACCAAGATCGACGTTGCCGAGGAAGTCGCGCGGCTTGCCACGCATGTCGCCGAGGTGCGCCGGGTGCTCTCGACAGGCGGCAGCAGCGGCAAGCGCCTCGACTTCCTGATGCAGGAGCTCAATCGCGAGGCCAACACGCTCGGGTCGAAATCGGTCGACGCCGAGGTGTCACAGGCCGCACTCGAGCTCAAGGTGCTCATCGAGCAGATGCGCGAACAGGTGCAGAACATCGAATGAGCGCCGCAGGCGATCTGTTCGTGGTCGCCGCGCCGTCGGGTGCCGGCAAAACCAGCCTGACCCGCGCCCTGCTCGAGCGCGAACCCGGGATCCGGCTGTCGGTCTCCTATACGACACGGCCGCCGCGCCCGGGTGAGCGCGATGGCGTCGATTATCACTTCGTGGCGGCGGAGCGTTTCTGGGCGCTGCAGAGCGGCGGCGAGTTCCTCGAGCATGCGCAGGTGCACGGCAACTGGTACGCCACCGGCGCCACCTGGCTCAAGGCGCAAGTCGACCAGGGCCAGGATGTGCTGCTGGAGATCGATTGGCAGGGCGCGCTCCAGGTGCGCAAGCTTGTCGCCGATTCGGTCCACATCTTCGTCCTGCCGCCGTCGCTCGCCTCCCTCGAGGAGCGCCTGGTGCGGCGCGGCCAGGACGACGAGGGCACGATCGCGCGCCGGATCAAGGCGGCGCGCGATGAAATGCGGCACTGCGGCGAGTTCGACTATGTTATTATTAATCAGGAGTTTGCTTCGGCGGTCGACGACCTCGCGAGCATCGTGCGGGCGACGCGACTCCGCAGCAAACGGCAGTGCATCCGGCACCGGGCGCTGCTCGGACAACTGACTTGACTGGAAAAAGAACATGGCCCGCATCACCATCGACGACGCCCTCGCCAAAATACCCAATCGCTTCGAGCTCACGCTGGCGGCGACCAACCGCGCGCGCCAGATCAGCGCCGGCTCGCAGCCGCTGCTCGAACCGGATCGCGACAAGCCCACGGTTATCGCGCTGCGCGAAATCGCCGCCGGCAAAGTCGGGATCGAGATGCTGCTCAAACCGCAGAGTTGAAATACCTTCGAGGCGCCTCAAGGTGACCAGGTATGTCGGAAATTGCGGAGTTCACCCGGCATCTCGGTCACTACCTGCCCCCTCCTGACGTCGCGCTGGTCGAGCGCGCGTTCGCGTTTTCCGAGAACGCCCATCAAGGGCAGTTCCGCAAGTCCGGCGAGCCCTACATCACGCATCCGCTGGCCGTAGCCAGCATCCTGTCGCAGTGGCGGCTCGACGCCCAGGGGCTTGCCGCCGCGCTCCTCCACGATGTCATGGAGGACACCGCCGTCACCAAGATCGAGATCGAGAGTTCGTTCGGCAAGCCGGTCGCCGACATGGTCGACGGCGTGTCCAAGCTCGACCAGATCGAATTCCAGTCGCGCGAAGACCTGCAGGCGGAAAGCTTCCGCAAGATGCTGCTGGCGATGGCGCAGGACGTGCGCGTGATCCTGATCAAGCTTGCCGATCGCCTGCACAACATGCGCACGCTCGATGCCATGGCGCCCGCGCACCGCGAGCGCATCGCCCGCGAAACGCTGGACATCTACGCGCCGATTGCCAACCGGCTGGGCCTCAACGCGCTGTATCAGGAGCTGCAGGACCTGTCGTTCAAGCACCTCTACCCGGTGCGCTATCGGGTGCTGGCCAAGGCGATCAAGGCGGCGCGCGGCAATCGGCGCGAGGTGATGAACCGCATTCTGCAGTCGATACGCGACGGGCTGAAGCGCGATGCCATCGTGGCGACGGTCACCGGCCGGGAGAAGACCGTCTACAGCGTCTACAAGAAGATGCGGCAGAAGCACTATTCGTTCTCCCAGGTCTTCGACATCTACGGCGTGCGCGTGCTGGTCAAGGACCCGACGGCGTGCTACGCGGCCCTGGGCGTGCTGCACAGCCTGTACAAGCCCATCCCGGGCAAGTTCAAGGACTACGTCGCGATTCCCAAGGCGAACGGCTACCAGTCGCTGCATACAACGCTCTTCGGGCCGTTCGGCACGCCGCTGGAAGCGCAGATCCGCACCCACGACATGCACCGTGTCGCCGAGGCCGGGGTCGCCGCGCACTGGCTGTACAAGGCCGGCGGCCAGCTCGACATCGCCGAGGCGCAGCAGCAGACGCATCGCTGGCTGCAAAGCCTGCTCGAGATCCAGTCGGAATCGCGCGATTCGAAGGAGTTCCTCGAGCACATCAAGGGCGACCTGTTCCCCGACGAGATCTACGTCTTCACGCCCAAGGGCAAGATCATGGCGCTGCCGCGCGGCGCGACCGCCGTCGACTTCGCCTACGCGGTGCACACCGACATCGGTCACCATTGCACCGCCGCGCGGATCAACTACGAGCTCATGCCGCTGCGCACGGAATTGAAAAGCGGCGACCAGGTCGAGATCATGACCGCGCCGTCGGCGCGGCCGAATCCCTCGTGGCTCAACTTCGTCGCGACCGGCAAGGCGCGCTCGCGCATCCGGCATTTCCTGAAGACGCTGCAGCAGAAGGAATCGGCGGCGCTGGGCGAGCGGCTGCTCGAACAGGCGCTCGCCTCGCTCAAGGTCGTGGCGGATTCGATCACCTGGGACCGCTGGGAGGCGCTCACCCGCGAATACGGGGCGAAGAGCCACCTCGAGATCCTGGCCGATATCGGCTCGGGCAAGCGCCTGTCATTCGTCGTCGCGCAGGCGCTCACCCGGGCCAGCAGCCAGGTCGCCGAGGTCGCGCCGCAAGGCGCGCCGCGCCAGGCTGCGCTGCAGTTGCGCGGGGTCGAGGGCGTGGCGATCCAGTACGGCAAATGCTGCCGGCCGATTCCCGGCGACGCGATCGTCGGCCAGTTCCGCCGCGGCCAGGGGCTGCTCGTGCATACGCGCGATTGCCAGACGCTGCGCAAGGGCCGCGTCGACACCGATCAGATCGTCGACGTGGAGTGGGCGCCGCAGGTCGAAGGCGTATTCGAGGCCGGGATCCGCATCCTGGTTGACGACCAGCGCGGCCTCCTGGCGCGACTGGCAACCGAGATCGCCGACGCCGGCGCCAACATCGAATACGTGTCGATGGAGCGGCCCGACGGCGACCGCGTGGTCAACATGTTCTTCAGCGTCCAGGTGCGCGACCGCAGGCACCTCGCGCACGTCATGCGCGCGCTGCGCCGGATTGCCGAGGTCAAGCGCGTCCACCGCGCCCGCACCTGACGTCCGGTCGGTGCAAAC
>DASZIB010000002.1:0-2227 GCA_035937415.1 Edaphobacterium sp. (SeqCode)
CGCGCGATCTCGATGCCGCGAATGAGCCGCACCGTCATCGAGGCCACGACCTCGCCGCGGGCGAGCTTTTCCTTCACATGGTTGCGCAGAACGTCACTGGCTTTGGCTGGCATCTTGTTGGCTGACATCTTGGCTGACATGACCGGTCCTGGAAGCTATTCTGGGGATAACAGGAGTGAAGCGCCGTGAACTATTCAACTGATTTCAAGTCGGTCCGCAACGACGTGTCGGAAGAGGAGTGGCAGGCCAGGGTCGATCTCGCCGCCTGCTACCGGCTGGTCGATCAATACGGCATGGCCGACCTGATCTACAACCATATCACCGCGCGCATCCCCGGCACCGAGCACCTTCTGATCAACCTCTACGGCCTGCTCTACAAGGAGATCACGGCGTCGAGCCTGGTCAAGATCGATGCCGAGGGCAAGATCATCGCCAAGCCGGATACCGACTACGGCATCAACGTCTCCGGTTATGTCATCCACGGCGCCATCCACAAGGCGCGGCCCGATGTCGCCTGCGTGCTACACACCCACACCCGGGCCGGCATGGCGGTGTCGGCGATGGAGTGCGGGCTGTTGCCGCTGTCACAGACCTCGATCCGCTTCGTCGGCCACATCGGCTACCACGACTACGAGGGTCCGGCCATCGACAAGGACGAGCGCGAGCGCATCGTCGAGGATCTTGGGCCCCATGACGCGCTGGTGATGCGCAATCACGGCCTGCTCACCTGCGGCGCCACCGTCCAGCAAGCGTTCAACACGATGTATCAGCTCGAACTGTCGTGCCGCTCCCAGGTCGACGCCATGGCGGCGCGTACCGAGTTGACCATGCCGGGCGAGAACGTGCTGGCGCACACCGCGCATCTCTACCAGCCTGGCGCGCGGCGGCCCTACGGCGTGCTGGAATGGCCGGCCATGCTGCGCCTCCTCGCCGCCACCGAGAAGAGCTCTGGCTATCCGCCGTACTGGCACTGAGCGCGCACCGTGCCGCTGCTGTCCGCGATCGTCATCACCCGCAACGAGGCGGAAAATATCGGCGACTGCCTGGACAGCGTCGCGTTCTGCGACGAGCGGATCGTGGTCGATTGCGGCAGCAGTGACGGCACCGTCGACATCGCCAAAGCAAAAGGCGCCCGCGTCGAACTTCACGAATGGCGCGGGTTCGGGCCGCAGAAGAATTGTGCGCTGTCGCTCGCGACCGGCGCCTGGGTGCTGTCGATCGACGCCGACGAGCGGGCGACGCCGGAGCTCGCCGCCGCGATCAAGGTGGCGCTTGCCGACACCGGCGTCGATGGCTGGGAGCTGCCGCGCCGTTCCAGCTTCTGCGGCCGCGAGCTGCGCCACTCGGGCTGGTCGCCCGATTACGTGCTGCGCCTGTTCCGTCGCGGCAAGGCAAAATTCGACGATGCCCTCGTCCATGAACGCGTGATCTGCGACGGCCTCGTAAAGCGGCTCGACCAGCCGTTGCTGCATTATCCGGTGCTGAAACTCGAAGATGCGCTGTCGCGCATGGACCGCTATTCGACCGCGAGCGCCGAGGCGCTGGTAGCGTCGGGCCGCAAGGTGTCGTTCCTCGCCGGCATCGGCCACGGCTTTTTTTCGTTCCTGCGCGCCTACGTGCTGCGCCTGGGCTTTCTCGACGGCGCCGAAGGATTTTTGCTCGCCGTCGCCAATGCCGAAGGCAGCTATTACCGCTATATGAAAGCGTGGCTCGCGACCCGCGAGCGAAAAATCAGCCGCCACGAAGCGGGGGAGGGGAACCGCGCGAAGCAGGATTGAGGGGCGCACGGCCGAGCAGGAATCAGCCGCCGGGACGCGAAGCACGGTTTCAATTCGATCGCGTCACGGCTCAGGCCGGCACGGTGCAGCCGGTCGCTTTATCATTCTCCGAGTCACCGAATCCTTGTTTCGGCGCCCGCTCACTTTGCTCGCGCGGCATCGGCCGCGCTAATCCCCTCCAACGCGAGGCCGAGTGTCACGCCTTCATCGATGATGCGGCGCAGCTTCTGGCTCATCGCGATGCGCGTATACTTCGTGGTGAGCGATGGCAGCTTGGCAAGCCCTTCCGCGATCTCGCGGGCGCGGATCAGCAGCTTGTCCGCCGGAACAATTTCGTTGACCGCGCCCCAGTCCTTCGCCGTCTGGGCATCGAGCTCCTGGCGGGTCATGATAAAGTAGCGGCCGCGTATGCTGCCGATGGCTTCCTGCCACAACAAATGGACGCCATC
>DASZIB010000003.1:0-9472 GCA_035937415.1 Edaphobacterium sp. (SeqCode)
TCGCGGCGCGCTTCGGAATCCTGCAGGGTAAGAAACATCGACGCTAAGACCAGCAGCGAATCCTCGAGGGCCCAAGGGCGCGGTTCGGCCCGCAGGGCGAGATATTCCGGGGGTTTGACCGCAAGCGCTGCGAGCCCCGCGTTCACCCCCTCGACGTAGGCGGCAAGGAGCGCCCGCTCGTCCGGGTCGCCGGCGTCGAGGGCGCTTAGCGCACGCTCGCGCAGACGAAACCGACGCGTCCGGGTGTCGATCGCCACGGTCGCCTTGCCGAACAACTCGGACAGCTCGCCCGCGGCGCGGCGCCGGGCGAGGTCCATCTGGAAGAAGCGATCCTGCGCGTGCAGGAAGCCCAAGCCCCGCGCCACGTCGGCGCGCGAGGTGGCATCAATGGTCGGTATGCCGAGACCATCGCGCGCGATCACAATGCGCGCGGTCGCACCCGGCAGCGCGGCCTCGCCATCGAGCAGCGGCAGGCTCGCGCGGAGCTCGAGGTAGAAGAGCGCGGCGAGCGCCACGAGCGCGACCCCCACGGCCATGCCAAGCGTGCGCAGCCGGTGCGGCGGGAAGCGGCGCGGCGAGGCGGGTGACGAACCGGACATGGCGGACGAAAAGAAGCGAGCCGGCGCCCACTATAACAAGCGGGGAGGGTTTTATAGCGCGCGGCAAGCCAAGCGCTACCCGGCGGGCTTCGCCTGACCTGTAGCGTTCACCGACGCTCACACGGGCATGCCGTGGTCGTCACTTTGCCGCAAGTTCGGTCGCGCTCCACGCATCAAGGCCTCCAGCCAGCGGGCGCACCCAGGGGTAGCCACGGTCCAGGAGCAACCGCGCCGCCCTTGCTGCCGAAGCTTCGTTCGGACACCCGCAGTACACGACGATCTTTCGATCGCGTGGCAGTTCGTCGCGGCTGGCTTCGATCACGTCCAGAGAGATCTCGATCGCGCCCGGAATCCGGCGCGGATCAATCTGCTGCGTTGTCCGTCCGCGCACATCGACCAGCAGCGGCTCCTCGCCAGTCGCAATCAGCGCCCGCAATTCAGCTATCGAAATCCGTGCGACATCGGGCGCGCGGGCGACGCGACGCCGCCACCAACGCCACGCGATATACAGCGCAAGTGTCACGACCAGCGCGGCGAGAGCTTGCCAGCCGACGCCCTTCAGCTCCCGCAGCGCCCAGTCGACCTGACCGCGCAAAAGAATGCCCGCGCCCAGCACGACCAGACCGTATAGCGCCGCGCCCGCGGCGGTAAGGGCAAGGAACTTGACCCAGGTCATCCCGACCGCACCGGCGAGCGGCGGCGCGAGCAGTGACACACCGGGCAGGAAATGGCCCACGACGAGCGACGACCAGCCCCATCGTCCGAACATTCTTTCGGTGCGCGACACGCAAATATCCGCGGTGAGGGAAAAGCGGCACAAGAACTTGAGCACGCCGGCACCATAGCGTCGTCCGGCCACGAACCATACCGAGTTGCCCAGCAGCATGCCCACTACGATCGCGGCGATAAGCAGGAGAAGATCGCCCGCACCGCGCACTCCGCGCGCACCGAAGAGGAGCGCGGTGGGCATGGCAGGCAGAGGCAACCCTGCCTCGTGCAATAGCGTGTTGGTCGCGAGAATCCAGAAACACTGGATCGCGGTGAGCTCACTCATTGCGTTTGGCGCGAATTGCGCTGCTGCAGGAGCGGTCGCCTCCTAGATGATCAACAGCACGAGTCCGACGACCATCGACCCGATGAACAATCCCCAAAGGAGCCGCGACGGGCGCAAGCGCAATCCCTCACCGAGCGACCGAGGAAGGGCGAGCTCGCATCATCATTCTCCTCCGGAGGTGAGCCGCTGCGCAGCTTCGACCCAGCCGCCGCCCATCGCCTTGTACAAGTTCGCGTACGATTGGAACAGCTGCGCCTGCGTCGCGACATAAGCGAGCTCGGCGACGAACAGCGATTGTTCGGCGTTGGCGACTTCCAGATAGATGGTCGCGCCTTCACGGTAGCGCAGGTCAGCCAGGTCGCGGAAGCGCTGCAATGCCTCGACATTTTTCGCCTGCTCGTCGCGCACCTGCCCGAACTTGGTCCGATCGATCAGCGCGTTCTCGACGTCCTGGAAAGCGCTGATGATCGACTTCTCGTAAGCGTAAAGAGCCTGCCGCTGCAGGGCTTCGGCCTGCGCGACCTGACTGCTGATGCGACCCGCGTTGAAGATCGGCTGCAGCAGCCCCGCGCCGACGGACCAGACTTTGGACGGACCCTTGACCAGGTCCGAGAGCTGGGCGCTTTCCAGGCCGAGGAGCGCCGTCAGACTGATCTCGGGGAAGTAAGCCGCCTTGGCTACGCCGATGTCGGCGTTGGCGGCGACGAGGTTCTGCTCGGCCTGACGGATGTCGGGGCGACGCTCCAGCAGCGATGCCGGCAATCCCTCGGGCACCGCGGGAAACAGCAGCGCGTCGATATTGCGTCCCCGCGCGATCGCGCCGGGATTGCGACCGAGGAGCACGCTGATGAAGTTCTCCTGCTGCGCGATCTCGCGCTCGAGCTCGGGCACCCGCGCCGCGGCTTCGCGGTATTGGGATTCAGCCTGCTGGTAGTCGCTCTGCGGAACGGCGCCCTCCTCGAAACGCACCCGCTGCAGCCGGGCCGCCTCACCCAGGCTTTGCGAGGTCCGCTGCGCGATTTCGAGCTGCCGGTCGAGCGAGCGCAACTGGATGTAGCCGCTGGCGACCGTCGTCACAACGGTCAGCACCACGGTGCCCTTGCCCTGCTCGCTGGCGAGCAGGCTCGCGCGGGCCGACTCCGTCGCGCGGCGCAGCTTGCCCCAAACGTCCAGCTCGAAGCTGGCCGAGAGATTCACGGCGTAGTCATTGACGGTCCGGCCGCCGGGCAAGGGGGCGTTCGCACTCGAACGCTCGCGCGCCGCCGACACGCCACCGTTGACCTGGGGAAACTGTGCCGCGCGCGCGATGCCGTATTGCGCGAAAGCCTGATCGACGTTCGCGGTCGCGATCTCGAGGTCCTTGTTGTTGGCGAGCGCCGCTCGGACCAGATCCGACAGCACGGGGTCCTCGAACTGATCCCACCAGGCGATATTGGACAGATTGCCCGCTTCGGTTTCTCCGAGCCGCCACGCGGCAGGGACCTCGACCTCGGGGCGGCGATAGTCGGGACCGACCATGCAGGCGGCCAGCGGCATGGCGAGCAACAGCGCCGCCGCTGCATGGCGCAGGATCGACCCGTTCCGGGTTGAATCGAACATGGTTGACCTCGAAACGCTAATCTCCGTGGACAGGCGATGGCGGCGTAGCCGCGCCAGCCCCGCGACCGGCTGCCAATGCCCCGGCATCCGGGCGCTTGAAGGGCCACTGCCGCTCGCTCATGCGCTGCAGCAGCACGTAGAACACCGGTATGAAGAACACGCCGACCAGCGTGGCCACGAGCATGCCGAACACCACCGCGGTGCCGAGCGCCTCGCGCGCACCGGCGCCTGCGCCGAGCGCAATGGCCAGCGGAACGGTGCCCAGGATGAAGGCGAAGGAGGTCATCAGGATCGGGCGCAGCCTGAGCCTGGCGCCGTCCAGCGCGGCTTGTTCGATGGATTCGCCCTGCGCGCGCTTGAGCTTGGCGAACTCGACGATGAGGATCGCGTTCTTCGCCGCCAAACCAACGAGCATGATCAGTCCGATCTGGGTATAGACATTGTTGTCGAATGACCGCAGAAACAGACCCAGGAATGCGCCGAACACGCCGAAGGGAATCACCAGCAGGATCGCCACCGGCATGGCCCAGCTCTCGTAGAGCGCGGCGAGCACGAGGATGACGAACAGCAGCGACACCGCGAAGATGTACCCGGTCTGCCCGCCGGTCTTTTTCTCCTGGTAGGTCGCCTCGCTCCATTCGTAGGCGAAGCCCGCAGGCAGCGCGCGGGCGAGTTCCTCCATGACCGCGATGGCCTGGCCGGAGCTATAGCCCGGTGCATTCGTGCCGTTGATGGTGGCCGCGCTATAGACGTTGTAGCGCTCGAAGTATTGCGGGCCGTTGAGCGGCCGGCTGCTCACCAGCGTGGACAGCGGCACCATGGTTCCGCCATCGGTGCGTACGTAGAAGCGATTGACGTCGTCGGGCTGGCTGCGCTGCGCTCCCTCCGCCTGGGTCTGGACCCGGTAGGTGCGTCCGAACAGATTGAAGTCGTTGACGTAGTAGCTGCCCAGGAAGGTTTGCAGCGCGAAGAACACGTCGCTCAGCTGAATTCCCAACGCCTTGACCTTGTCGCGATCGACCTCGAACTCGATCTGGGGAATGCGCGGATCGAAGCCGCTGTACACGAAGCCGATCTCGGGATGCTTGCGGGCTTCCCCAAGCAGGTCCTGCAAGACCTTGGACAACTGCGCGGTGTCCGCGCCAGCGCGGTTCTGCAGCACGAAAGTGAAGCCGCCCGCGGTGCTCAGGCCGCGGATGGGCGGCGGGTTGAGGACGAGCACTTGCGCGTCCTTGATTTGCGTGTTGAGCCGCCCCATCAGCGTGCGCACGAGGCCGTCGACGGACTCGGAGCGCGCCTTGCGTTGATCCCAGGGCTTGAGGCGGATGAACGCCGTTCCATTGTACGAGACCGACTGGCCGGTCAGCAGATTGAAACCGCTGATGTAGATGACGCCGTCAACACCGGGGACCTCGCGGGCGATGTGCGTGAGCGCCGACATCGCGGCGTTGGTACGTTCCAGCGCCGCCGCCGGCGGCAGGCTCATGACGGCGAGCAGATAGCCCTGGTCCTCGGGCGGCACCAGGCCCGTGGGGCGGTTTGCAATCAGCCCCCATACCGCCACCAGCAATACGCCGAAGGTCAGCATGACGATGACGGCGTGACGCTCCATGACCGACACGCTCCTGACATAGCCGTTGCGCGAGCGCTCGAAGAGGGAGTTGAACTTGGCGAAGAACCAGTAGAGCGGGCCGTGGTGCGCCTGGGCGGGGTCCACGCGCTTGAGCAGCAGTGCGCACATCGCCGGGGTAAAGGTCAACGCGCAGATCGCGGACAGGATCACCGACACGGCAAGGGTCAGCGCGAACTGCTTGTAGAGCTGCCCGGTGAGCCCGCCGAGGAACGCAACCGGTACGAACACCGCCGCCAGCACCAGCGCGATCGCGATCACCGGTCCGCCGACATCGGCGATCGCCGATTTGGTCGCCTCCATCGGCGATACGTTGCCGGCATCGAGCCGCTGCTGCACCGCCTCGACCACCACAATCGCGTCATCGACCACGATGCCGATGGCAAGCACGAGCCCGAACAACGTAAGCGTGTTGATGGAAAAGCCCAGCGCGGCGAAGGCCCCGAAGGTGCCGATGAGCGAAATGGGCACCACCAGGACGGGGATCAGCGTTGCGCGCCAGCTCTGCAGAAACAGGAACACGACGAACACGACCAGCGCGAAGGCGATAAGCAGCGTCTTGATCACTTCCTTCAGAGACTCGGTCACGAACGGCGTCGTGCTGTAGGGAATCGCGTACACCATGCCCGGCGGAAAGTGCGGTGCCTGGGCTTCCATCACCTGCTTGATCTGCCTGGCGACGTCGAGCGCATTGGCATCCGGCTGCAGGAAGATCCCGATCAGCGCCGCAGGATTATCGTCTTCGGCACCACTGATCGAGTAGTCGGCGGCGGCGAGTTCGACGCGGGCAACATCCTTCAGACGCACCACCTGGCCGTTCCCGGCTTCCCGGATGACGATGTTCTCGAATTCAGAGGCGGCGACCAGCCGTCCCTTGACGAACACCGTGTACTGCATCTGCTGCCCCTCCGGAACGGGAGGCAGACCCAGGCCGCCGGACGGCGCGACGACGTTCTGCTCGCGTACGACGTTGGCGATGTCCGAGGCGGTGACGCCTACCCGGGCCATGCGCTCCGGGTTGAGCCAGATGCGCATGCTGTAGTCGCGCGCGCCGAAGATGCGAACCTGACCGACGCCGGGCACCCGGCCCAGCGCGTCATACAGGTTGAGCAATGCGTAGTTGCTCAGGAATACGGCGTCGTAGCGGCGCTCCGGCGAGGTGAGCGAAATCACTTCGAGAAAGTCGGTGGTCGACTTGCGTACGGTAATGCCGTTGCGGATGACGTCTGCGGGAAGCTGGCTCTGCGCGATGGCCACCCGGTTCTGGACTTCGATCGCATCGATGTTCTTGTCGGTGCCGATGTCAAAGGTCACGGTCAGGCTGTAGGAGCCGTCGTTGCCGCTCTTCGAGCTCATGTAGAGCATGTCCTGCGAGCCGTTGACCTGCTGCTCGATCGAGGCGGCCACCGACTGCGATACGACGTCCGCATTGGCGCCGGGAAAGCTGGTCGTCACCGTGACCTGGGGCGGAACCACCTGCGGGTACTGCGCGATCGGCAGGCTCACCGCAGCCAGTGCGCCCACCAGGATCATGACCAGCGCGATGACGGTGGAGAAGACCGGTCGCTCGATGAAGAAATTGAGCATGGCTCTACCTGGATGATCTACGCGATCCGCTCTGCGGGCAGGATCGATGGCGAAAGCACGCCTCGCTCAGCCTTTCTTTTTCGGCGCCGCGGGCGGAGGACCGGTACTGGGTTGGCTGTCGACGACCGCGGTCATGACCGGTTTCACCGCCGCGCCGGGTCGAAGCTTGCCAATCCCCTCGATCACGACTCGATCGCCGGCGGTCAGGCCGCTGTCGACGACCCAGTCGTTGCCGAGGCGGTAACTGGCAACGATTTGCCGGGTGTCGACCTTGTCGCCGGCGCCAACGACATAAACCGACTTCAGTCCCTGCAGTTCCTGGACGGCCTGTTGCGGAACGCGGATCGCGCTCGGATTTTCGAACGCGGCGACGATGACGCGCACGAACAATGCCGGGCGCAAGACACGATCGGGATTGGGCACGGAGATGCGCACCTGCAGCGTCCCGCTCTTCTGGTCCAACGTGGCGTCGACGAAGTTGAGCTTGCCGGTGAGCGCGTAGTCGGTGCCGTCGGTAAGCCGGATATGGAATGGCGGTGCCGTATCGGGCCGGTCTCCCGGCGGGTGCTTCAGTGTTTTCTGCAGTTCCAGAAACCGGTCCTCGCTGATGCTGAAATTCACCCACATCGGGTCGCTTGAGTACAGCGTCGTGAGCAGCGTCTGCTGGGCAGTGATCAGCGAACCCGGCTTGACCTGCGAGCTGCTCATGAAGCCGTCGCGTGACGCACGGATGGTCGCGAATTCCAGGTTCAGCTCGACGTTGCGCAGAAGAGCTTTCTGTGCCTCCACCAGCGCCGTGCTGGAACGCTCCTGCGCCATCGCCGTGTCATAGTCCTGCTGACTAACGGCTTTTTGTGCAATCAGCCGCGAGTTCCGCGCCAGATTTTGCTTGGCGTTGACCAGATTCGCCTCGGCTTGCGCCAGGCTCGCCTTGGCCTGCGCGAGCTGGGCTTCGAAGGGCCGCTGATCGATGACATAGAGCAGGTCGCCCTTTTTGACCCGTGCGCCGTCGGCGAATGCCTGGCGATCGAGCAGCCCGGTGACCTGGCTGCGGATTTCGATGGTGTCGGGCGCCTGCGTCTGCGCCACGTACTCGTTGTAAACCGTCACCGGACGTGGCTTGACCTCGATCACCGATACTTCCGGCGGCGGCGGAGTCTGGGGTTGCGCGCTGCCTTTGCAGCCGCTGAGGGCAAGCGAGCCAACGCCAAGCGCGAACGCCAATCCGGCAACGAGCCCGAGTCCGTACGTGTGCGTCATGGCGCTCGTCCCCTCGAAGACGCGGCGAGACATGCCGCGCCGCCCTTCACGGGCTGCAATATCGCCACGCTCGGTAACCAGCGTATGTCGCTAGCCGACCAGCCCGTGTCAACCGACACGGACTTGGGGCCCGCTGTCATCATTTCAAGCTTCGTACGCATCGTGACCGTGCTCCGCTGATGCCGACTGCTTCAAGGCTGCGGTGTCGACCGGAAGCTTTCGCAGGCGCTTGCCCGTCGCGGCAAAGATCGCGTTGGTGACCGCGGGGACGACCGCCGAGGTCCCGGCCTCGCCCATCCCTCCCGGCGGCTCTGCGCTGTTCACGATGTAAACCTCGATGGCGGGCGCCTCGTTCATCCGCAGCAACTGGTAATTGTGGAAATTGCTCTGCTCGACACGACCGTCCTTCAGCGTGATCTCTCCATGGAGCGCCGCCGTAATGCCGAAGATGATCGCACTCTGGATCTGCGCCTTGACGGTGTCGGGGTTGACGACGGTGCCGCAATCGACCGCGCAGACGACGCGCCGGACCCGAACCGCTCCGTCCGTCGACACCTCGACCTCGCCGACCTGCGCCATATACGTCGCGAAGACGAACTGGAGGGAGACGCCGCGACCGACCCTTTCCGGCAACGGCTGTCCCCAGCCGGCCTTTGCCGCGGCAAGCTCGAGCACCGCCTTGGCGCGGGGCGTCTTGTCGAGGAGCGCCCGCCGATAGGCGAGCGGATCCTGCTTTGCGGCGGCCGCCAGCTCGTCGATGAAGCTCTCGGTCACGAAGACGTTGTGCGAGGGCCCGACGCTGCGCCAGAAGGCCGTCGGAATCCCCGGGGGTTCCACCCGCAGATACTCGACGTGCAGGTTCGGGAGGGCGTAGACCAGATCGATCGCGCCCTCGGTCGTGTCGGGATCGAGGCCCTTGTTGAATCCCGGAGGAAGCCATCGCGCGATGACCGACGAGCCCGCGAAGCGATGGTTCCAGGTAACCGGCATCCCTTTCGCATCGAGACCGGCGGACAACCGGTCGAACCAATAGGGCCGATACATGTCGTGCTGGATATCTTCCTCCCGGGTCCATACCACCTTGACGGGGCCGTCGACATGCTGCGCGATCTGGACGGCGCGCTCGACACCATCGGACTCCAGTCGCCGGCCGAAGCCACCGCCGATCAGATGATTGTGGAGCACGACCTTGTCCAACGGCAGGCCGGTGATCTTCGCCGCCGCCGCTTGGCAGCGTGCGATGGCCTGGTTGCCTACCCAGATTTCGCAGCCGTCCTTGCGCACGTGAACCGTGCAGTTCATCGGCTCCATGGCCGCGTGTGCGAGGAACGGAACCTGGTAGATCGCCTCGACCTTGGTGACGGCGCCCGCCAGCGCCTTGTCGACGTCGCCGATGTTCTGCGCCACCGGCCCCGAATTGAGCGTCGCCTTTTCGAGCTCGGCCGCGATGTCGTTCGTGGTGAGCTTCGCGTGCGGCCCGTCGTCCCATTCGATCTTGAGCGCCGCCAGCCCTTTCTTCGCGGCCCCCATGTGGTCGGCCACGACCGCGACGGCGTCATCGAGCCGCACGATCTGCCGCACGCCCTTGACGGCCTTGGCCTTCGCATCATCCACGCTCTTCACCCGGCCGCCGAAGACCGGCGATTGGGCGAGGGTCGCGATCTTCACACCCGGCGGCCGGACGTCGATGCCGTAGACGGCCGATCCGTTGACCTTCGCCGGCGTGTCGAGGCGCTTCGCGGG
>DASZIB010000004.1:0-3302 GCA_035937415.1 Edaphobacterium sp. (SeqCode)
TGCACGCGCGCTTGCGCTATCGCCGCGCCTCGTGATCCTCGACGAAGCGGTCTCGGCGCTGGACAAGTCGGTCGAGGCGCAGGTGCTCAATCTCCTGGCCGATCTCAAGCGCGAGTTCGGACTGACCTATCTTTTCATCAGCCATGATCTCAACGTCGTGCGTTACATTTCCGACCGCGTCCTGGTGATGTATCTCGGCGAGGTGGTCGAGTTAGGTCCAGTGGACCGGGTATGGGACGCTCCGGCGCATCCCTATACGCGGGCGCTGCTGGCGGCGATGCCGTCTGCCGATCCCGACAACAGGACGCAGACACCGCCGATTTCGGGCGACCCGCCCAATCCGATCGATCCGCCGGCCGGGTGCCGCTTTCATACCCGTTGCCCGTTCGCCGAACCGCTCTGCGCCAAGGCCACGCCAAAACTCACCGTACTCGATGAAATCGGCCATCAAGCGGCGTGCTACATGGCGATACCCGGCTCGGGTCACAGCCTCGCGCCACCAAAAGGAGGAGCTTCCGCATGACAAGACCCACGGCCAAGGAAATTGTCGCCATCGCCAACGTCGGCGGCGTCCCTGTGGATGCCGAAGTTGCCGCGCGCATCGCCAATTCCATTGGACCTGCGTTCGACAACTTCGCTCCGATTGCCGGCACGCTGCCGTTTGACCTTGAGCCCGCGAGCTTCGTCGTCGTGCAAACCGCAAAGGCAACAAGATGAGCACCGAACCGGCCCTGATGTCGTTGACGGCAGTTGCGCAAGCGATCGCGGACAAGCGCGTGTCCTCGCGCGAGGCGACGCAATCCTGCCTCGACAGGATCGCGCGCTGGCAGCCTCATCTCAATGCCTTCATGGCGATCGAAGCCGACGCTGCGCTCGCCGCGGCAGGTGCCGCCGACGCGTCGCTGGCGAAAGGCGGCCGTCGCGGCGCGTTGCACGGCGTGCCGCTGGCGCACAAGGACATGTATTACGACGCCGGCAAGGTGGTGACCTGCGGCTCGCGCATTCGCCGCGATTTCGTCGCCACGTCCACCTCGACCGCGTTGCAGCGCCTGAAGGACGCCGGCACGATTCGGCTGGGCTCGCTGCAGATGGCCGAATTCGCCTATGGCCCGACCGGACACAACGCGCACTACGGTCCGGTGCATAATCCCTTCGCGCTCGATCGCATCACCGGCGGCTCGTCGTCGGGATCGGGGGCCGCGGTCGCCGCGAGATTGACATTTGCGGCGCTCGGCTCGGACACCGGCGGCTCGATCCGGATGCCGGCGCATTTCTGCGGCGTCACCGGGCTGAAGACGACAGTCGGCCGGGTCAGCCGCGCCGGCGCGATGCCGTTGTCGCAATCGCTCGACACGGTAGGGCCGCTGGCGCGCACCGCCGAGGATTGCGCGGTTCTGCTGGGCCTGATGGCCGGTGCGGACGGCGAGGATCCAACCGCGGTCGCAGGACCCTTGCCGGACTTTGCAGGCGCGACGGCAGGATCGATCAAGGGCCTCACCATTGGCGTGCCCACGGCTTTTTATGTCGACGACCTCGATGCCGAAGTCGCTGGCTCACTCGATGCGACCATTGCCGTGCTCAAGCGCGAGGGCGCCAATATCGTCCAGGTCGAATTGCCGGACCAGCGCCAGCTCACCGGGGCGTCCCAGCTGGTTCTCGCCGTCGAAGCCGCCGCCTTCCACAAGCGCTGGATGATCGAGCGGCCGCAGGATTATGGCCCGCAGGTGCTGATGCGGCTGCAGAACGGGCTTGCGATACCCGGCGTGTCCTATCTCGAAGCCTTGCGCTGGCGCGGCCCCGCGCTCGCCGCGCACCTCGCGGCGGTTGCCGGCGTCGACGCCATGATCGCGCCGGTGTCGCCGATTCCCGCGCCAACCATCGCAGAGAGCGATGTCGGCAACGGCCCTGATGCAGAAGCTGTGATCCAGCGGCTGACGCGGTTTACCCGCCCGATCAATTATCTCGGCCTGCCGGCGCTTTCGATCCCGACCGGATTCACCCGCACCGGTCTGCCCGTGGGCATGCAGCTGGTCGGCCGCTCCTTCGATGAAGCCATGCTGCTGCGCATCGGCGCAGCATTTCAGCGTGCCACGGACTTTCATGACAGGGTGCCGCAGCTGCCATGACCCGTCTCGTCGAAGTCAACAACCTCAACATTCGCTTTTCCGGCGAACGCACGGTGCATGCCGTGAACGATCTCAGCTTTTTCCTCGGCGAGGGAGAAGTGCTGGGCCTGCTCGGCGAGTCAGGTTCGGGCAAGAGCGTCACCTTGCGCGCGCTGATGCGGCTGCTGCCGAAGAAGCGAAGTCATATCTCGGGCAGCGTCAAAGTGCTTGGACGCGACGTGCTGGCGCTCGATGACGAGGAATTGTCGGCGTTCCGTGGCCAGACCGTGTCGATGATCTTCCAGGAGCCGGCGCTCGCGCTCGATCCGGTCTACACCATTGGCCGACAGATCGCGGAAACCGTGATGCGCCACGAGGGCAAAAGCCAGTCTGAGGCAAACGCACGCGCGCTGGAAATGCTGGAAGTGGTGCGCATCCCGTCCGCCAAGCGAAGGCTGGACGCCTATCCGCACGAGATGTCGGGCGGCATGCGCCAGCGTGCGATGATCGCGCTCGCGCTGGCCTGCAAGCCGAAGATACTGCTCGCGGACGAGCCGACCACGGCGCTCGATGCCACCGTGCAGATCCAGATCCTGCTGTTGTTGCGCGAACTGCAGCGCGAGTTCGGCATGTCCGTCATCTTCGTGACTCACGATATCGGGGTCGCGATCGAAATCTGCGACCGCGTGGCGGTGATGTATGCGGGCCAGATCGTCGAGCAGGGCACGCTCAGCCAGATCGTGCGTTCGCCCCTGCATCCCTATGCGCGGGGGTTACTGGCCTCCACCGTCCACGGCGCCAAACGTGGCCAGCGGCTGGAGACGATACCGGGCACACCTCCCTCGCTCGACAAGGCGCCGTCCAATTGTTCCTTCGCACCCCGCTGTAGTTTTGCGGAAGCCCGGTGCCTGGAGCGGATGCCGCCCAACGTACAAATCGGGCCGGATCGGATCGCAAGGTGCATCCTGGCGGAGCGCGCCGAGGCGCTTGCCGCGAGGTGAACGCAGCGGCTCGGGGATGATTCCGCAAAGCGATAGACTCTCGTGCGCCGGGAACCCGACAGATTAGAGTCGTCATGCAGGGGAATTATCGGTAGGTTCGAACCCGGCGCGGGAGCATTGGCGCGCACGAACGGGGGGATTTTTTTATGCAGATATCGAACGAAGGCCTTCTTGTCATTTTATTCGTCGGCCTGGT
>DASZIB010000005.1:0-2087 GCA_035937415.1 Edaphobacterium sp. (SeqCode)
GTCACGATAGATACCGGGCGCGGTGGCGTGCCCGGCGCCCTCCTCGCATCCGGCGAGATTCTCGACCTGCACCGCGCCGCCGCCCCTGAGACGCCGGAGACCTGGATCCCCGCGACACTGCGCGAGTTGATCGCGGGCGGCCCTGGCGGAATCGCGATCGTGCGTGGTCTGGTCGCGCGCGTGGAGGCGGCGGAAGCGGAGACCCGGTCAGCGCTGTGCGCCTCCGGTGTGCTGCGCGACGCCGCGACCACGCGACTCCGCGCCCCGATTCCCGAGCCGCGCATCGTCATTGGCGGCGGCCTCAACTACCGCTCGCATCTGCGCGAGATGGCCGGCACGCCCGAGCCCGCGCGCCCAACTGGCTTCCTCAAAGCGATTTCGTCCATCACCGGCCCGGACACCGTGATCCGCCTGCCGCCGCAGGCTCCAGCGATGGTTGACTGGGAGGGCGAACTCGCTTGCGTCATCGGACGCGCGTGCCACGACGTGACGCCGCGGGAGGCGCTCGGCTGCATCGCCGGCTACACCGTCGTCAACGATATCTCTGCCCGCGACTGGGTGGACGACGTGTTCACCGCAACCCAGCCATGGGAAGCGCGGCTGACCTGGGAGCTCAACATCATGGGCAAGCAGTTCGCCGGTTTCACCGCAATGGGGCCGGCGATCACGACCGCCGACGACATCGGGGACCCGAACAACCTCACGCTAGAGACACGTCTGAACGGCGACGTCGTGCAGCATGTCCACACGAGTGACGTCATCTTCGGCTTCGCCGAGAGCGTAGCCTTCTTCTCACGCTGGTATAGCTTCCTTCCTGGCGACCTCGTCACCACCGGCACCCCCGCCGGCGTCGGCGCGGGCCGCAAACCGCCACGCTACATGAAACCTGGCGATGTCGTGGAGGTGGAGGTGAGCGGCATCGGGATCCTGCGCAACACAGTCATTGCATGATCGGCGTAGAGCGGCGTTCTGCTGTCGCGACGGGACGGATCAGGTCGAATTGTCAGTTTGTCAAACCTACGCGCTTTGAACTGGATGCCGAGCGTTGACCGGCCGCGCATGACGGTGGCTGACATCCGGCGATTGAGCACGGGCGATGGGCTTTGATCGACGCGCGTCTAACCGAGCCTCCACCTCCGCGAGGTCCCACACGAACCAACTGCTGAGATCCTGCAATTGTAAGGGAGCGTCAGCTTCACCCCAGCAATCCGACGGCCCGCCGGCTCGTTCAATCGTTCCCTCAGTGCCAACTCCGGACATTGGCACGCGCACGCTATTGAGGTCTGCACTGACAGCCGTCATGCAGCGCGACGCGCTAGCCACCCGGCTCGCGTTTCGTCTTCGCTCACACAGCCGATCCAGTCCCGCTCCGATCATGAATAATCGCCAGACGTTGTCGAGATAATTCCCAAGGCTTCGCTTTAGTGACCAGTGGCCTTTCTCCGATCAGTGCCTGCGCATTCTGATCAAGCAGCACCGCATCGCCGGGCTCGGTATGCGCTCGGATGCCAACCTGGTTGGTTATCGTGCCGGTCGGCATATAGACCGCATCCTCCGTACCCAACAGCTCGGCGGTCGCGCGCTCCGACGCCTTCACGGTGGGATCGTCGCCATAGACGTCGTCGGCCAGCTCTGCGTTCGTCATGGCGGTGCGCAATTCAGGGGTCAGCCGGCTGCAGGTGTCGCTTCTGAGATCGATCATAGCAGTCTCCCGGAGTTCAGCGGGCTGGCGCGGACAAGGTGTCTTCGAACGCGGCAGCGAAGCCGTCTGAGATCAAGAAGCGCAGCGCCTCGCGTAGGGATTCGGGTTCGGCAGGGCCGAACGCGGCCTCGAAGCACCGCTGTGCCTTCGTCCAGAGGGCGTCGGTTTCGGCGAGCTTTGCGCGGCCCTGCTGCGTGAGGCTAATCAACCGATTGCGCCGATCAGCGGGATCGACCGCGACCGCCAAGAGACCGTCGCGCTCCAGCGGCTTCAGCGTGTGGGCGAGCGCGCCGGAATCCATCACCAGCGCCTCCGCGAGGGCGCCGACCGTGACCGGTTCCGATCGTCCGATCTGCGCCAGGATCGCGCGCTGCGTCGTCTTCAC
>DASZIB010000006.1:0-233250 GCA_035937415.1 Edaphobacterium sp. (SeqCode)
ACGCCGTCTCGGCGTCGGCATTGAGCAAGGCGCTGCCGGCGATGTCGATTTCGCCGCCACGGTCTTCGACGCCAAGAGCAATGGTTGCCGCGACCACGTGTTGGGTCTGCAACGCGAGGAGCAACAGCGCTGCCTGCGCGAGCCTGCGGAGCGGATTTCCGCCACGCTCCGATCGCGGCCTGACGGACGGGGGCAGCAACGCAACGCGTCGCATCGACTTTATCCTGTGCACAGGTGAGCCTTGGGGCTGGTCACATTCGGATAACACCCTTCACTGCCGCGTATTCCCTTCGGCTGACCGGTACGGCGCCGCTTGCGCCCGTTGCGCAGCCACGCTGGTCGGCGGCGCGTAAAACCGTGTCCAGACCCCGCCTGTCTTGGAAGCCGCCGCGACCTGTTTTCGATTCATGCGCGTGCCAGTGCGGCCGTTAAGCGCGGAAGAGCAAAACCGCGCCCGATACAATCGCGAAGATCAGCACCGTCACGCGCAGCACACGACCGGCGACCCGGGTGTGCAGGGATCGGCTCAGCGCTGCTCCGACGACCAGCGCCGGGGCCAGCAAGGCCGCCGCTCCGAACTGCGACGCGCTCGCGTGCCCGGCGAGTCCCAGTACGGCGAGCGACATCAGTTGGCCCACGAGAAAGCAGAAGGCGAGCGTGGACCGCAGTCTGGCTGCCGCCTGGTGCTGATAGACGAGGGCGAGCGGGGGGCCACCGATACCGGTCGCCGTTTCCATGACGCCGGTAACGACTCCAGCCGCGACCAGGGTTTGGCGGCCCGGCGTGAACGAGGGCGCGATCAGTGTCACCGCCGCCGCGAGAATGGTCGTCGCGCCGATCAGTAGGTTGAGATGACTCGATGTCAATGCTGTGAGCACCCACAGGCCCCCGAACGTACCCACAAATCTCCCGGCCGTGATCCAGCCGGCGCCGGAACGGTCGAGCGCGGCCCGCTCGCGCCAGGCGACGTATACATTGAGCGGAATCATGAGCAGCAGCAGGCTTACGGGCAGCAGATCGGGAGCCAGGAACGCCAGAATCGGCGCGACGATGAGCGCGAAACCGAGGCCGGTAGTTCCCTGGATGAACGCGGCAACCGCGACGGCAATGGCGATGTACCCGAGCGCGGCGGCGCTCACCTGGAGTCCCGCGGCTGACCCCGATGCTGACAGCACCGGCCCATTGGTTCATCCCTTGTATTCGAGCACGTGCATGCCGGCGTTCCAGTCACTGACAAACATCAACCCCTCGCTGGTGACAAACAGATCGGCGGTTTTCGCGTCGAGCGCGATGTTGGGGCGCGGATCGATTAGTCGCGCCGGGATCGGTGGCACCCAGTAGGCAATTTCCTTCGGTGCGAATTGATCCCGGATGTCGAATACGCGCACGCCGGCGTTGTTGTAGGTGGCGAAGATGGTTTCCTCGGTTTGCATCGAGCCCGGGCGGTTCTCGTGGAGGTTGTGCGGCCCGAACGTGCCCAGCGTGCAGTAGTCGCGGTCCCGGGGCGTGGGGAGAGTGGAAATCGGCACCGGGTTCTCGGGCGCGCGCACATCGAGCACGAAGGTATGGAATATGCCTTTGGCACATTGCTGCGCATTGGCCTCGTCGGCGATCACCGCGAGTTTGCGCTGGGGCAACGGCAGCGGCGTGTGCGTACCGCCGGGAAATGGTGGCGACCAGTTGATATGCGACAGCAGCCTCGGTCGGGCTGGATCGGTTACGTCGAGAATCGTGAATCCACCGTCGCGCCAGGCACCATAGCCGAGGTTGCCGGCGGTAATCAGATGATGCAGCGCAACCCGCTTGCCTTTCGGTAGGGTCGGCGTCTCGCCGGCGGCGCGGTTCATCCCGGGCAGCGCCCAGCGCGAAACGATTTCCGGCTTGGTGATGTCCTTCAGGTCGACGATGGCGAGGATATGATCCGTGTAGCCGTCGAAATGTGCCGCGACGGTGGCGTAGCGCCCGCCTGGCCACCACACGCGGTTGATACCGAAACCGGGAATTTCGAGAAACGCGATCTCCCTCATCTCGCCGGGCTTGGAAATGTCGTGGATCGACAGGCCGGAGCGAAACTTTTTCCGGTTCGTGATGCTATCGACCAGGTTGTTCTCGAAATAGCCGCGCATGCCGTCGTAGGACTGCATTGCTACGATGTTCGCGCCATTGGCAAGCAATAGCAGGTCTTCCGCGGTTTGCAGCTGGTGCGTACGCGTGCCCGGCCCCGCCGTGAAAAATCCGACCGGCTGGAGCTTGCGCGGGTCGGTGGCATCGAGAATCGTCACCCCGTCGCTGAACATGTGGCCGACGTAAACGTGTTTGCGATTGACCATCACCTGCACGCCATCCGGCCGCCCACCCTGGTCGCTGTACGACAGGTGCTCGATGCCGTGGCCGATGCCCTGCGTCGGAACCGACCGCGGCGGATCGGGCGGCGTGGCCAGCGCTGCAAGGGGTGTACCCCCCAGAGCGGCCGCGCCGAGCAGCATCTGCAGATGTCTGCGGCGGGTATGTTTGCTCATCAGTCCTCCTCGTCGGCTTGATCGCCGGTTGGCATGCTTGCCCCGGTCAGTTTCGCTCGCAGCGGCCGCGGGAAAGGGGATCTCGCTTGGCCACGCTGCCTATTCTCGCCGACGGAGGCCCCACTGCGCCAACCGGGTGCAACGTGTCACAATGTTGAACCGCCAACCCCTTAACATCCGCATCGGTCTCCGGGCGTAGCGAAGAGGATACGATGAGCGCAGACGCAGATAACGGCCGTTCACAACGGCTCGAGGAGGTGTTGCGGCTCGTTCGCACGAAGGTAACCCCGGGCCAGCGAACCGCCGTCGAGGAATTCACCGCGCGCTACTTCCACGATGTCGACGCGGAGGATCTCGCCGACCGGGAGCCTGCCGACCTTTACGGCGCCGCGCTGTCGCACTGGAACTTCGCGCGCAAGCGGGAACCGGGCCGTGCCCGTATCCGCGTGTTCAATCCGACGCTCGAGGAACACGGCTGGCAGTCGACGCACACGATCGTCGAAATCGTCAACGACGACATGCCGTTCCTCGTCGATTCGGTGACCATGGAAGTCAACCGCCACCGGTTGATGCTGCACCTCATCATCCATCCAATCGTCGCGGTCGAGCGCGGGGCCGATGGAGCACTCGTCGGCCTGGCCAGCGCCGCGGCCAAGGATGCGCGGCGCGAGTCGTTCATCCACGTCGAGGTCGATCGCATCACTGAATCGGTTCGCCTTGAGGCGTTTGCCAAGGACATCGCCCGTGTGCTCGACGACGTACGCGCTTCGGTCGACGACTGGAAGGCGATGCGTGACCGCCTGCACGCCATCGTCGCCGAAGTTCAGAAGCGACCACCACCACTGCCCGCAGACGAACTCCGCGAAGGAGAGGATTTTCTGCGCTGGCTCGCCGACAACCATTTCACTTTTCTCGGGTATCGTTGCCACGAGCTCGCCGTGGTCAACGGCGAGGATGTGCTCAAGATCGTCCCCGGGACCAGCCTCGGCATCCTGCGCGAGGGCCAGAGCAAGGAGGTGGCCGCGAGTTTCTCGGCGCTGCCGCCGGAGGTGCGGGCGTATGCCCGCCGACCCGAGCTGCTTGTCGTTACCAAGTCGACCTCGCGCTCGACCGTGCACCGCCCCGGCTTCCTGGACTACATGGCGGTCAAGCGCTTCAGTGACAGCGGCGAGGTCAACGGCGAGGATCGCTTTCTCGGATTGTTCACATCGACCGCATACAGCGCCAGCCCAAGCGAAATCCCGCTGCTGCGGCGCAAGGTTGCGACGGTGGTCAAGCGCGCCGGCCTGCCCGCCGGCGGGCACGCCGGCAAGGCGCTGCTCAACATCCTCGACACCTATCCGCGCGACGAGCTATTCCAGACCAACGATGAGGATCTGCTCCGCACCGCCAAGGCGATTCTCCACCTCGAGGATCGGCAGCGTCTGCGCCTGTTCGTGCGCCGCGACGCCTTCGAGCGGTTCCTTTCCTGCCTGATCTATGCGCCGCGCGAGAACTACACGACGGAGCTGCGGCAGAAATGGCAGCTGATCCTGACCCAGGCATTCAGCGGCACGAGCTCCGAGTTCAACGTCCACCTTTCGGAATCCGCACTGGCGCGGGTCATGATCATTGTGCGCACCACGCCGGGCCAGATTCAGGCGTACGACGTCCGGGCGCTGGAGTTGCAGCTGGTGGCCGCCGCGCGGCGCTGGGAAGATGACCTCAAGGATGCGCTGATCGAGGCGCTCGGTGAAGCGCGCGGAAACGAGTTGTTCCGCCAGTTCGGCGCGGCGTTTCCCGCGGCCTACCGCGAGGAGTTCGCGGCCCGCGCGGCCGTCCCCGACATCGAAATGATGGCCAAGCTCACCGACATGCAGCCTCTCGGCATGTCGCTATACCGTCCGCTTGAAGCGGCGCCGGGGACACTGCGGTTCAAGCTTTTCCATCGCGGCGGCCCGGTGACGCTTTCCGACAGCCTGCCGATGCTCGAGCGCATGGGGCTTAAGGTGCTCGAGGAGCGGCCGTACCGCATCGCCCCCGACGGGTCGCCGCCGGTCTGGATGCACGACCTCGGATTGCTTGCGCCCACGACGGATACCGAGGTCGAGATCGACGCGTTGCACTCCGTGTTCGAGGACGCATTCGGCCGGGTATTTCGCGGCGACGTCGAGAACGATGACTTCAACCGCCTGGTCGTAGTGGCGCGCCTGCCAGCGGTCGACATCGCTATTCTGCGAGCCTACGCAAGGTACCTGCGGCAGATCGGGTTTCCGCTCTCGCAAACGTTCATCGAGAGCACGCTTTCCGGGCACGGCGATATCGCACGCGCGCTCGTCGAACTGTTCAAGCTTCGCTTCGACCCGGCGGGTGGCGCGGGCGTCGGCGCGCGTACCGCTGAGCAGGTGCGGGCCATCGAAACCGCGCTCGACGGCGTCGACAATCTGTCGGAGGATCGCGTGCTGCGCCAGTATCTGGCGCTCATTCAAGCAACCACGCGCACGAATTTCTACCGCCGTGACAGCGCGGGACGACGGAAGAGTTTCCTGTCGTTCAAATTTGATCCCGCCAAGGTGCCGGGGCTGCCCGAACCCAAGCCAATGTTCGAGATCTTCGTCTACTCAACGCGCTTCGAAGGCGTACATCTGCGCGGCGGCAAAGTCGCGCGCGGGGGATTGCGCTGGTCGGACCGGCCCGAGGATTTCCGCACGGAGGTGCTCGGCCTGGTCAAGGCGCAGATGGTCAAGAATACTGTCATCGTCCCCGTCGGCTCGAAAGGCGGCTTCGTTCTCAAGCGCGCTCCATCCCCGGCCGATCGCGAGGCGTACCTCAAGGAGGGTATTGCCTGCTACCAGAATTACCTGCGCGGCCTGCTCGATCTCACCGACAACCGCGTCGGCGACAAAATCATTCCGCCGCCGGACGTCAAGCGCCATGACCTTGACGACCCGTACCTGGTCGTTGCCGCCGACAAGGGAACGGCGACCTTCTCCGACTACGCCAATGCCATCAGCAAGGAGTACGGCTTCTGGCTCGACGACGCGTTTGCCTCGGGTGGCTCGGCGGGGTACGACCACAAGGCGATGGGGATCACGGCGCGCGGGGCGTGGGAATCGGTCAAGCGGCATTTTCGCGAGATGGGCCTCGACACGCAGACGACGGATTTCACGGTCGCCGGCATCGGCGACATGTCGGGTGACGTATTTGGCAACGGCATGCTGCTGTCGCGACACATCAAACTCGTCGTGGCGTTCGATCATCGGCACATCTTCCTCGATCCGGCGCCCGACCCGGAGCAGAGCTTCAAGGAGCGCGAGCGGATGTTCAAGCTGCCGCGCTCCTCGTGGGCGGATTACACCGCAACACTGATTTCGGCGGGGGGCGGCATCCATCCGCGCAGCGCCAAGTCGATTGCGATCACGCCGGAGGTCAGGCAGGTGCTGGGGATTTCCGCGACGGCGCTTACGCCGACCGAGCTCGTCAACGCGATCCTGAAGGCGCCCGTCGATCTGCTCTACAACGGCGGCATCGGAACCTACGTCAAGGCCACCGGCGAAACGCACGCCGAGGTCGGCGACCGCGCCAACGACGCGCTGCGAGTGGACGGCCGCGAACTGCGCTGCCGGGCGTTCGTCGAGGGTGGCAACCTGGGCTGCACGCAGCTCGGACGGATCGAGTACGCGCTCGCCGGCGGCCGCATCAACACCGACGCGATCGATAACTCGGCCGGGGTCGACACGTCCGATCATGAAGTCAACATCAAGATCCTCCTCGGGCTGCCGATCGCGGACGGCGAACTGACCGAGAAGCAACGCAATGCCCTGCTCGCGGAGATGACCGACGACGTGGCCGCGCTCGTGCTCCGCGACAATGTCTTCCAGACGCAATCGCTGTCGGTTACCGGCCGGATCGCACCGCAATTGCTCGACGCACACCAGCGCTTCATCGAGTTCCTGGAGAAGAACGGGCGGCTCAATCGGGCACTGGAGTTCCTGCCTGCGGACAAGGAGATTGCCGCGCGCCGCGCCAAGGGCATCGGCCTTACCAGCCCGGAGCGTGCCGTGGTGCTCGCCTACAGCAAAATCTGGCTCTACGACGAGCTACTGGCCTCGCCGCTGCCGGATGACGCCTGGGTCGCGACCGCGCTCGCCCGCTACTTCCCGAAGGCACTGCGCCAGCGCTACGCGGCCTACATGCCGCGCCATCCGCTCAAGCGCGAGATCATCGCGACCTACGTCACGAACAGCATGGTCAACCGGGTCGGCAGCACCTTCGTGCACCGGCTGCTCGAGACAACCGGCGCCAAGCCACACGAGATCGTGCGCGCCTATCTGCTCAACCGCGAAGTCTTTGCTTTCGTCGACCTGTGGATGGCGATCGAGGCGCTGGACAACGTGGTCGAGGACGCCGTGCAGTCGGGGATGCTGCTCGAAACGAACCGGCTGATCGTGCGCGGCACCACGTGGTTTCTGCGCTCGCGTCGACTCGCGGAGGATATGGCGGCGACGATTGCTCACTTCACGCCGCAGGTTGCGGCATTGGCGAACCAACTGCCGCAATTGCTTGACCCCGGCGAACGGGCACGGATCGATGCCGCGGCCGCTGCCTATGTTGCCAAAGAGGTGCCGCAGCCGCTGGCGCAACGGGTGGTCGCGTTCGATACGCTCTATGCCGCACTGGACATCGTCGAAGTCGCCGGCGCGGCAAAGCGGCCGGTCGAGACCGTTGCGGAACTCTATTTCGCGCTGGCGACGCGACTCGGCCTGCCTTGGCTGCGCGAGAAGATCGCCGCGCTGCCGGGCGACGCCCACTGGCAGATGCTGGCAAAGGGGGCGATGCAGGACGACTTGTCGAGCCTGCAGCGGACCATCACGGCCGAGGTGCTCAGCAGCGGGGGTGAAAGCAACACGCCGCAGAAACTCATCGCGGCGTGGGAAAACCGCAATCGGCGTGGCGTCGAGCGTGCCGCGCAGCTCTTCGGTGAGCTGCGCGCGACGGCAGCGGTCGACGCGGCGATGCTTTCCGTGGCGCTGCGGGAGTTGCGCAACCTCGCTTAGGTAACTACACTTGTGCAAACGCCAACGCGCCGATGGCGATTGCGCCCGCGGCGACGGTGTAAGCCATGAACTGCAAGCGCCGGTTCCGGGTGAGGATCGTAATCGCAGCCAGCGCGATCGCAATCTGGATCAGCGTCATCGCCTGCGCCCAGCGATGGTGGACGTGCATTGACGCCTCGCTTTTGGCTTCAGCTTCCTTGGACTGCTGCTCGAGTTGCTTCGCCTCGGGCATGATCGCTTCCTTCTCCTGCTTGTAGCGCTCGGCCTCCTTCGCGTAGCGCGCCTGCTGCTCCCCACTGCTCAGCGTCGCGCCGAGATCGGCCAGGTTTTGCTTGCTGCTCTTCGCCTGATAGAAGTTCCACTGGTCCGACGCCTCGGTCTTGCGGATCGCCGCTTCGTTCTTGAACAGCAACGCCTCGTTTTGCGTCGCGCCGGCCATGTAGCCGAAGAGCGCGCCGATGGTGGCGAAGATGGCCGTCATGACCGCGATGCGGCCGGCGAACGGGTCGCCGTCCTGCGCGCGATGCTCGGCCTCGTGGTCATGCGGGCCATGCACCTCGAAATCCTCACTCATCCCCGGCTCCCTCGATTGAATGCGGCAACGGCGGGGCGACCCGCTCGTAGACGGCAAAATGGTAGGCGAAGGCACCGGCCCCGTCCATCTCCGTTCGCGACTCGCGCGCCGATTCGCGCCACCGGGAGCGATCGAAGTCGGGGAAACGGGTGTCGCCGGCGAAGTCGCGCTCAATCTCGGTCAGATAGAGCACGTCGGCGCGCGGCAGCGCATCGCGGTAAAGGGCTGCGCCGCCGATCACGAACACCGGCGCCGGCAGCCGTACCCGGCCGAGCGCAGCGTCGAGCGACGGCGCGAATTCGACGTCGGGCCGCGGCGGAGGGCGGCGGCGCGTGACGACGATGTTCTGCCGCCCCGGAAGCGGCCTGCCGAGCGATTCCCAGGTATGGCGCCCCATGATGACGGCGTGCCCGGTCGTCAGTGCGCGAAACCGCCGCAGATCCTCCGCCAGCCGCCACGGCAGGCGGTTGTCGACACCGATGACGCCGTTGCGCGCGATGGCGGCAATGACTGCGATTCGCTGCGCATGGTCCGAATCCGGCGCGCTTGGCGAGCCGGCGGGGGGTGGTGTATCGTGCACGCGTCGCTCTTAGGCCCGGGGATCGTTTGACTAGAATGATTATATCGGTCGCCCGCCATCACTCGTGTATTACCCGCGCTCATTTCTCAAGTTCATCCTGCTCGGTTTCCTGCTCGTCAGCCTCCCGCTGCTGTACGCGCTGGTTGAGCTGATCGTCAGCCTCGACCGCCTCGGAACCCAGAGTCAGCAGGCCGTGTTGCAGGCTGCGCAGGCAGGGCGCGCGAGCAGGCAACTCTACGAGCAGGCGACGACGCTGGAGCGCCTCGTCCGTCAGCATCTCATTCTCGATGACCCCCAGCTGATCGAGGACTACGCTCGCCTGCGCCAAGATTTTCGGCAGACTACGCAGCAATTGCAGCAGCTTCCGCTCGACCGCGCGCAGCTGAACGAGCTCGAGAAGCTCAACGACAACGAGAGCCGCCTGTATACGGTGCTCAAGGCACCGCAGCGTCCGGCGAACGCGGCCGCGAAGCTCGCCGACGGCTACGCGGCGTTGTCGGCAGGTGCCCAGGAGATGCTCACCGCGAGCAATCGGCTGACCGAGCGCGAAATCGAAAGGCTGCAGCAGACCGCGGCGGAAGGGCGCAAGACCTGGGGCTATCTTGCGTTGGCTGCCGGCGCGATCGCGCTGGTGCTGGCGATCCTGTTCGCGGTGCTGATCGCGCGGCCGATCCGCCAGCTCGATATGGCGATTCGGCAGATGGGAACCGCGGATTTCACGCACGCGATCGAAGTCAACGGTCCGCAGGACATGCGCTATCTGGGCCAGCGCCTGGAATGGCTGCGCGCGCGATTGCACGAGCTCGAGGAACAGCAGACTCGGTTCCTGCGCCATGTCTCGCACGAGCTCAAGACGCCGCTGACCGCCGTGCGTGAGGGCGCCGAGCTGCTGCGCGACCGTGTCGGCGGGGAGCTGTCGCCGGCACAGCAGGAAATCGTGCGTATCGTGCGCGAAAATACCCTGCAATTGCAAAAGCTCATAGAGGATCTGCTGAGCTACCACCAGACGCGCAGCATCGAGCCGCAAACGCTGGGGCCGGTGCCGCTCGCCGACGTGATTCGCCGTGTCGTTCGCGAGCACAAACTCGCGGCATTCGCGCGCATGATCACCTTCGATACGAGCGTCAAACCGGCGATCGTGGTCGGTGATGCCGACAAGATCCGCGCCATCGTCGACAACCTCGTGTCCAACGCGATCAAGTACTCGCCGCGCTCCGGAAGCATCGCCCTGGACCTTCGCGTCGAGGGTGGCAACGCGGTTCTCGACGTCGTCGATCAGGGACCGGGTATCGACCCGGAGGATCGGCCGCGCATCTTCGAATCGTTCTACCAGGGCAAGCCTGCGCCGGAAGGGCGCATCAAGGGATCGGGGCTGGGGCTCGCGATCGCGCGCGAGTACGCGGTGGTGCATGGCGGGCGCATCGACCTGCTCGAGCGCTCCGATGGCAGGCGCGGTGCCCATTTCCGCCTGTGGCTGCCGCTCGCCGCCATGGATCGGCCAGCGGCGCTAACGACAGGGCAGATCACGCTGCAGGAGGAAGGTTGATTCGCGGGCGTCGGTGCGTTGCCGGCGGCCTTGCCGGATTCGTCTTCCTCGCCGGCTGCGCCGCCACCCCCCCGGCACCCGCGCCCGAGGCGGTCGCGCCGGCACCCGCGGTCCAGCTCGTACGGGAACCGCCGCCCGTCACACCGCTGCCGGTCCCTCCGGTGGTGATCGTGCAGGCCCCACCACCGTCGTCGGCGCCGCAGCCGATACCCGCCCCGGCGGTCAGCGAGGAAGAGCAGCAGGCCCTCGCCCTGCTCGTCGATCTGCAGCGCTACGCTCTGGAATCGGGCGACGACCTCAAGCGCGAGTTGGCGAGCGTCAATGCCGCGATGACGCGCGCGCGAACCGATGCCAACCGGATTCGGCTGGCGATGCTCTTGACCCTGCCCACCGCCGGGTCGCCGGACGATCCCCGTGCCCTGGCGCTGCTGGAGCCGCTTGTCGTTAAAAGCGGCAACTCCTCGCCGCTGAAGCAGATCGCGGCCGTGCTCTACGCCCAGATCGTCGAACGCTCGCGTAGCCTGCGCGAGGAGCAAAGACGCACCGCCGCGGCACAGGAGAAGCTCGATGCCCTGCGCGCCGTGGAACGCAGCCTCCTGCTCGAGCGCAGCCGCAATGCGGGCGGTGGTGGCGCCGGCGGTGGCGGCGGCACGGGACGATAGAGGAAGCCATGGCCCATTCCGCTGACATCCTGCTGGTCGACGACGACCCTGATTTGCTCAAGCTGATCAGCTTGCGCCTGACCTCGGCCGGTTATCGCGTGCGCACGGCCGACAGCGGGGAGGCGGCGCTCGCCGCTCTCGCCGTGGCACGTCCGGCGGCGGTGATCACCGATATGCGCATGCCCGGGATCGACGGCCTGCAGCTGTTCGACGCGATCCATCGCCAGCATCCGGCATTGCCGGTCATCATTCTGACCGCGCACGGCACGATTCCCGACGCCGTCTCGGCGACCCAGCGCGGCGTGTTCGGCTTTCTCACCAAGCCCTTCGACAGCCAGGAACTGCTGCAGAAGGTCGCCAGCGCCGTCCGGCTCACCGGCGACGAGCCCGAGGCGAACAAACAGACGAGCGGAGAGTGGCGCGCGGGAATCATCACCCGCAGTCCGCGTATGGAGGACTTGCTGCGGCAGGCACGGCTGGTCGCCGATTCCGATGCCAGCGTGCTCATCTTCGGCGAGTCGGGTACCGGCAAGGAGTTGCTGGCGCACGCCATCCATCGCGCGAGCCGGCGCGCCGCCCGCTCCTTCGTGGGTGTCAATTGCGGCGCGATTCCCGAGCCTCTGCTCGAGTCCGAGCTCTTCGGACACGCGCGCGGCGCTTTCAGCGGCGCGGTGCAGGCGCACAAGGGGCTGTTTCTCGCCGCCGATGGCGGCACTATATTCTTAGACGAAATCGGCGACATGCCGCTTGCGCTCCAGGTCAAGCTGCTGCGCGTTCTGCAGGAGGCCGAAGTGCGTCCGGTCGGCGCGACGCAATCGGTGCCGATCGACGTGCGCGTGATCTCGGCCACGCACCGCGACCTCGATGCGCAGAAGGCCGCCGGGCAGTTTCGCGAGGACCTCTACTATCGCCTGAACGTCGTCTCGCTCAAGCTTCCCCCGCTCGCCGAGCGGCGGGAGGATATCCCGCTGCTGGCCGCGCATTTTCTGCGCAAGCTCGCGGAACGCTACAAGAAGCCGGTACCCTCGCTGGCGCCGGATGCGATGGCGCTCCTCATCGCGGCGCCGTGGCCAGGCAACGTGCGCCAGCTGCTCAACCTGCTCGAGCAGGCGCTGGCGCTCGCCACGACCAGCGTCATCCCGGCGACGCTGGTCCAGGGGGCGCTGCGCGAGGACGCCGGAGTGCTCGCACCGTTCGAGGAGGCGCGCAAGCAGTTCGAGCGCGATTACCTGGTGCGCCTGCTCAAGATTACCGGCGGCAACGTGACGCAGGCCGCAACACTCGCCAAACGCAACCGGACCGAGTTCTACAAGCTGCTCCAGCGACACCGGCTCGAACCGGCAATGTTCAAGGACGCGAAGCTCTAGGTTAAGCCCCCGAAGCAGGGTGCCCCCAAGCAGGGGTCGGAACAGTGCGCCTTCCCGCACTCGCGCCTGGCGCGAGGTTTGCTTCTCAATTGCGCCTATGCTGTCGTCATCCGGAGACAGAATTTTTCAATTAAATTCCTAGTGTTACGATTCCATAGGTTACAACTGTCGTTAAAATGCGACAGTATTGCCACTCTCCGGGCAACTATTGCCACCGCGGGCCGCGCTCCGCGCCCTTCTCGAACTCCAAGTTATTGATTAATTTTATTGTCCAATTGTTGGCACATTGGTTGCTTCCACGTAGCCGAGGGGCGAAAAACGAACGCTTTGCGCTGGGAGACTAGGAAATGGACACGTTCTCGCCGGAATTTTCGGCTTATTGGCTCACCGAGCCCGACCAGGCTGGCGAGCGCCATGGCATCGACTCAGCCGCGTGCCAACCCGGATTGTCGCCCTCGCAACAGGTCGCGCTGGACGAACTCGTCGAGCGTGTGAACGCCGCCCGGAGCGTCCTCTAGGCGGGCCGGCAAGCAACCTCACGATCATTTAACTGGCCGCAGGTGGCCGCGGGGCGAAAGGCCCGCAACGCCTGACCCTCTCCGGAGCCGGGCAGCGCTCTGACCATCGGAATCCCCCTTGCCCGCTCACTTCCTCCCGGCGGGCTTTTTTTTGCGCAGTCGTGCTGCCTATACCGCGACGGCGGCCTTGATCGCCGGATGAAAGCGGTAGCTGGTCAGCTCGAAATCCTCGTAGCGATATTCATACAGCGATGGCGGCCGGCGCTTGAGCACGAGCTGCGGCAGCGGGTAAGGCGCACGCTCAAGCTGGGTCGCGACTTGCTCGAGGTGGTTTAAGTAAAGGTGGCAGTCGCCCCCGGTCCAGATGAAGTCGCCGACCTCGAGATCGGTCTGCTGGGCTACCAGATGCGTGAGCAACGCGTAGGACGCGATGTTGAACGGCACGCCGAGGAAGATGTCCGCGCTGCGCTGATAGAGCTGGCAGGACAACCTGCCGTCAGCGACGTAGAACTGGAAGAACGCGTGACAGGGCGGCAGCTTCATGCGCGCAAGATCGCCGACGTTCCACGCCGAAACGAGCATCCGCCGCGAGTCCGGGTTGCTCTTGAGCTGCGTCAGCACGGCCGAAAGCTGGTCGATGTGACGGCCGTCCGGCGTCGGCCACGACCGCCATTGATAACCGTAGATCGGTCCCAGGTCGCCGTTTTCGTCCGCCCATTCGTCCCAGATCGTCACGCCGTTGTCGCGCAGATAGCGGACATTGGTGTCGCCGGCAAGAAACCACAACAGCTCGTGAAAGATCGCTTGGGTATGTACCTTCTTGGTCGTGAGCAGCGGAAAGCCGGCGGCGAGATCGAAGCGCATCTGATAGCCGAACACGGAGAGCGTGCCGGTACCGGTCCGGTCGGCCTTGCGGTGACCGTGATCGCGCACGTGGCGCATGAATTCGAGGTATTGGCGCATCGGCGAGCTTGACGTCGCGGGCAGCGGGCTATTGTAGCCGATGCGCCCGGGCGCGAAGACCCGGTGCAGACTTGACAAGCGCCGCAGGGAGCGTAGATTAAGCTAACTACTAGACTAGACATATAGCCATGAAAAGGGCTTACGGCCGGGCGCTTCCCGCCGCCTGGCGGCGGATCGCGCGCATGTTCGTCGCGCTCGGCGACCCGCACCGGCAGCGCATCCTGCTGATGTTCGAGCCGGGCGAGCAGCTCAACGTCGGCCAGATCGTGGCCGCTTCGACGCTGTCGCGCACGGCCGTGGCCCATCACCTGCGCGTGCTGCGCGAGGCGGGTGTGCTCAAATGCAGGAAAGCGGGGCGGATGGTTTACTTCTGGCCGGACGTGGCGGCGGTGCGACTGGCGCTGGCGGCGGTGCAGGACTATCTGGCGGAACATCAATGAGCGGTGGTTTCATGGACGTCCCGGGCGCTCGAGTCGTCGCCGGGCACGCCTGACCTTTAGGAACTCCGATGGCCGAACACAGCCAGTTTCAGCTGCTGCGCGAGCGCCGCTTTGCGCCATTCTTCTGGACCCAGTTCCTCGGCGCGGGCAACGACAACGTCTACAAGAACGCGCTGGTGATCTTCGTCGCCTTCCAGGCGGCGACGATGACCTCGCTCTCCGCCAACGACCTCGTCAACATCGCCGCGGCCGTCTTTATCGCGCCGTTCGTGCTGTTTTCGGCGACGGCCGGCCAGGTTGCGGACAAGTTCGAGAAATCGCGGCTCATCCGTCTCATCAAGCTCTTCGAAATCGGCATCATGGTCATTGGCGCGATCGGCTTCTACCGCCGCGATCTGGTCCTGTTGTTCACCGCGCTGGCGCTGATGGGCGTCCATTCGACGCTGTTCGGGCCAGTCAAGTACGCGATCCTCCCCCAGAACCTGCGCAGCGATGAGCTGATCGGCGGCAACGGCCTGGTGGAGATGGGGACGTTCGTGGCGATCCTGCTTGGCGAAATCGTCGGCGGCCTGATCATCGCGGTCAAGCCCGACGGTCCGGTACTCGCCGGCGCAACCGCAATCGCCATCGCGGTGGCTGGGTACCTTGTAAGCCGGGGCATTCCGCCGGCGCCCGCGGTCGCTCCGGAGCTGCGCATCAACTGGAATCCGGTGACCGAAACGAGTCGCAATCTGCGCTTCGCTTACGGCAACCGGGTGGTCTGGCTGTCGATGCTCGGCATTTCCTGGTTCTGGTTCTATGGCGCGACGTACCTCACGCAGTTCGCCACGTTCACCAAGAGTGTCCTAGGCGGCGACGAGCACGTCGCCACGCTGCTGCTGGCGCTGTTTTCGGTGGGAATCGGGGTCGGCTCGCTGCTCTGCGAGCGCCTGTCCGGGCACAAGGTCGAGGTCGGCCTGGTGCCGTTCGGCTCGATCGGCCTGTCGGTATTCGCAATCGACCTCTATCTTGCGAGCCGCGGGCTGCAGCCGCAGGGGCTCGCCGGCATCGAGCATTTTGTCTCCGTCCACGCGCACTGGCGCATCGCCGCGGACCTGGTTCTGCTCGGCATGTTCGGGGGTTTCTATATCGTCCCGCTGTATGCGCTCATCCAGGAGCGCTCGGAACCTGCGTATCGCTCGCGCATCATCGCAGCCAACAACATCCTGAACGCGCTGTTCATGGTCGCGTCGGCGGGCATTGCGCTCGGATTGCTCAAGGCGGGGCTGACGATCCCGCAGCTGTTCCTCGCCACCGGGCTCATGAACGCGATCGTCGCCCTGTACATCTACTCGCTGGTGCCGGAATTCTTGATGCGGTTCCTGGCCTGGCTGCTGGTGCACAGCTTGTATCGCGTCGACACCGAGGGCCTGGAGCAAATCCCCGACAAGGGCGCGTGCGTGATCATCTGCAATCACGTGAGCTTCGTCGATGCCATCGTCATCGCGGCTTGCGTGCGCCGGCCCGTGCGGTTCGTGATGGACCATCGCATCTTCGCCGTGCCCTTGCTCAATTTCATCTTTCGCACCATGCGCGCTATCCCGATCGCGCCGGCGAAGGAAGATCCGGCGCTCAAGGAACGCGCGTTCGCGGAGGCGGCGAACGCGCTCAAGGCCGGCGAGATCGTCTGCATCTTCCCCGAGGGCAAGATCACCGACACGGGTGAAATGAACCGGTTCCGGCCCGGGCTGCAGCGCATCCTCGAGCAAGCGCCCGTCCCGGTCGTGCCGATGGCGCTGCGTGGCCTGTGGGGCAGCTTTTTCAGCCGCTCGTATCGGGGCCGGGCGATGCGCAGCCTGCGCGGCCTGTTCTCCCGGATTGCGTTGGTCGCAGGACCGCCGCTCCGGCCGGAGCAGGCTACCCCCGAAGTGCTGCAACAAACCGTGTTCGCGCTGCGCGGCGACTCGCGCTAGGCGGGCGGAGGAGGTGGCGATGGCCTGGCTCGGCGGTTTTTTCGGCGCGATCATCGGCGCCTACGTGTACGGCTTTCGCGGCCTGGTCGCTGGCGCTGCCATCGGCATCGTAATCGGCTTGGTGCTGCGACGGCGCCCGGCGGCGCTCACCGCTCCGCGCGCGGCAGCCGCATCGCCTGCGGGGGAGGCGGGGAGCGCGGCGCGCATCGCGGCATTGGAGCAGCGCTTGGCCACGCTCGAAATTGCCCTCGCGCGCGCCGGATTTACCCTGCCCGCGGCGGCGCAGGCCGTTGCCCCGCCGGCTGCCGCGCCTGCCGCCGCGGCGGCGCGCGTGGTGGCGCCGGCCGCCGACGCCGCGCGCGACGCCATGACCGCATCGCAGTCACCCGTGCGCAAGGGCGGTGCGGGGGAGGCCTCCGTCGCCAGCGCGAGCGCGACCGCCGTTCCCAGCGCGACGGTCAACCCCAGCGCGACCGCCGCCAGAAGCCCCTCCCGTCCGGCGCCGGCGGCCACGCCGCAACTGTGGTCCTGGTTCACCAACGGCAACACCATGGTGCGCGTAGGCGTCGTGGTGCTGTTTTTCGGCGTCGCTTTCCTGCTGTCGTACTTCGCCGAACACGTAAACCTGCCCATCGAGCTGCAGTTTGCCGGCGTCGCGCTCGCCGGCGGCGTGCTGATCGGGCTCGGCGCATGGCTGCGCAACGCGCGCCCCGCCTACGCGCTGGCGCTCATCGGGGGCGGCCTGGGGGTGCTGTACCTGACGACGTTCGCGGCGTTCCAACTCGTGCCGCTGCTCTCGCCCGACCACGCATTCCTGCTGCTCGCCGCGATCGCGGCGCTAGCGATCGTCCTGTCGCTGCTGTTCGACGCGCAGCCGCTCGCCGTGCTCGCAGCGCTGGGTGGTCTGCTCGCGCCGGTACTGGTCAAAACCGTCAGCGAGCCGCTGCAGCTGTTCGGTTACGTGACCGCGGTGAATGCGATTGTCGTCGGCATCGCTTGGTTCCGCGCCTGGCGCGCCCTCGATCTGGTCGGCTTCCTGGGTACCTTCGCGCTCGGTCTGTGGTGGGGACACGAATACTATGACCCGGCGTATTTCCGGGTTGTCGAACCGTTCCTGGCGGCATTCTTCCTGGCGTATGTGGCGGTACCGATTGTCCATTCCCTCCGCGGCGCCGCCGGGCGCAAGGTCGATTCGCTGCTGACATTTGGCGTCCCCATGGTGGCCCTCGGGCTGCAGGCGCTGCTCGTCGCGGACACGCGTTACGGCTTGGCGTGGACCGCGGCGGTGATGGCGGCGCTCTATGCACTGCTGTGGCGCGCCCTGCGCGGCCGGAAGAATGCCTCCATCGCGACGCTGGCCACGGCCTTCGGCGCGCTCGCCGTGATCTTCGCGACGCTGACCCTGCCCCTCGCCGTGGACGCGCGCTGGACGAGCGCCGCGTGGGCAGTCGAGGCAGCCGGCGTGTACTGGCTCGGCTGCCGCTTGGATCACCACTTTGCGCGGGGCTTTGCGCTGCTGCTGCAGCTCGCCAGTGGCATCGCCTTTCTCGTCGCCGGCAGCGACGAATACGCGGAGCTCGCGTTTGCCAACCGCCAGTTCCTGGGCTGTGCCGCCATCGCGCTGGCGGGATTCGCCAGCGTGCGCTTCGGCGATCGACGCGACGCGCTGCTGCCGGTGGCCGAGCGCTCGCTGTTGCAGCTGCTGTTCGGATGGGCCTGCGTCTGGTGGCTGGGCGGCGGCCTCGCCGAAATTGCACGGACGGTTTCGATACGGACTGAAGCGCATGCCATGCTGGCGTGGATCGTCGGCAGTATCGCGCTGGCGGTGCTGCTGGCGCGACCGCTGCGGTGGCCTCGGCTCGATGGCACGGCGGTCGTCCTGTTGCCGGCCCTTACGCTCGCGCTCGGCCATGACGTCGCGCATGGCCGAACCAGTGTCACCGACTATGGGTGGGTCGTCTATCCGTTGGCATGGGCGCTGCACTTTGCCCTGCTGCATCGGCGCGAGGCGCGCGCCGCCGCGCGGGCCACGGCTGCCGCAACCGACCCCGCGGGGCTTCGCCCATGGCTTGCCGCCGCGCACGCGTTCGGCGCGCTGCTGCTGTTGGGCCAGCTTGCGTGGGAGGCGGGCGAATGGACCGCGCGCGTGACACCGCCCGCCACGGTGTGGGCCGCGTGCGCGCATCTGCTGCCCCTTGCGGTCTATCTACTGGTGGTGACGCGCGTCGGGCGCGTCGCCTCGTGGCCGATGCGCACGTTCGCCGAGGCCTACGCGGTCACCGCGGGCACGGTCGTGGCCGTCCTGCTCGGCCTGGGCTTTGTCGCGCTGGCGTTGCTCAGCCCCGGCGACGCGAGGCCGCTGCGCTACGTGCCGCTGGCCAATCCTATGGAACTAACGCTGTCGATTGTGTTGGCGGCGCTGTTTCTGTGGGCACGGGAGCATGCTCGCCTGGCGTTGCAAACGGTCTACCGCTGGCTCGGCGTTGGCGTGTTCGTCGTGCTTAACGGCATCGTGGCGCGGACCGTGCACCACTGGCTCGGCGTGCCGTGGCAGTTCCAGGCGCTCGTCGCGTCGCGCCCGCTGCAGGCCGCGCTGACCCTGACCTGGACGGTTGCCGCGCTCGCCGCGATGGTGGCGGCGACGAAACGGCGGCTGCGTGCGCTCTGGCTCACCGGCGCCGGGCTACTCGCGGCGGTGGTCATCAAGCTCTTCGCGATCGATCTTGCCGCGCTCTCGGGGCTAAGCCGCGTCGTGGCGTTTCTCGGGGTCGGCGCGCTGCTGCTCGTCATCGGCTACCTCGCGCCGTTGCCGCCGCAGCCGGCCGAAGGCGTCCCGCGCTAGCCTTCGGCGTGGCGGCACGATGAATCAAGCGAGGCTGGCGAGAAGCGCGGGCAGAACGACCCCCGCCGCACCACGAAGCACGTAGTCCGCGGCGGCGGAGAGCGCGGTCGCGTGCGGGTTGATCTCCACGACGATCGCTCCGGATCGTCGCGCCAGCTCGGGGAGCGCCGCCGCGGGGTATACCTCGGCGGAGGTGCCGACGACAAGCAGTACCCGGCAGCGACGCGCCGCGTCCTCGGCCGCAGCCAGCGCAGCCTCCGGCAGCTGCTCCCCGAACCAAACCACGTCCGGTCGCAACACGGCCCCGCAGTTGGGGCACTGCGGCACCGCGTCTGCCGCGTCCTGCCACTGCGCGACGACGGTGCCCTCGCGCGAGCATTTGACGCGCGCGATATTGCCGTGCAGCTCGATTGGATCGCGGCTGCCGGCACGCTGGTGGAGCCCATCGACGTTCTGTGTGATCAGCCCGAACTCGCGCGTCCGCCGTTCCAGCTCGGCAAGCGCGACGTGACCGGCGTTGGGCCGGGCCGCAGCGACCAGCTCGCGTCGCCACGCGTACCAGTCCCAGACCAGCTTGGGATTGCGCGCGAATGCCCTCGGGGTCGCCAGCTCGTGCGCATCGAAGCGCGCCCACAATCCGGTCTGCACGTCGCGAAACGTTGCCAGTCCCGATTCGGCCGAGATGCCTGCGCCAGTCAGCGCGGCGACGCACCGCGCCTTGCGCAGCGTAGCGATTAGGTCGGGAGCGATCGAAACCGGGGGCAAGGTCGCCACGTGCGCTCCGGGCGCGGGTGGTCGGTGTTTGGCGCAGCGGAGGCCTCGCACGCGCGTGCTACACTCGCGCGACACGCTTCGTCGCGTCTCGCGCCATGTCCGGCAACACCCTCGGCACGCTCTTTTGCATCACTTCGTTCGGCGAATCGCACGGGCCGGCGATCGGCTGCGTGGTCGACGGCTGCCCGCCCGGCATGGCGCTCGCGGCGAGCGATATCCAGCACGATCTCGATCGCCGCAAGCCGGGTACGTCGCGGCACGTAACGCAGCGTCGCGAATCGGACAGTGTCGAAATTCTCTCCGGGGTGTTCGAGGGCCGGACCACTGGCACCCCGATCGCGCTGCTTATCCGCAACGAAGATCCGCGAAGTAAGGACTATTCCAACATCGCCGATACATTCCGGCCCGGGCATGCGGACTACACTTACTGGCAGAAATACGGCATCCGTGACTACCGCGGCGGCGGCCGGCAGTCGGCGCGTGAAACCGCAGTGCGCGTCGCGGCGGGAGCGATCGCCAGAAAATGGCTGCGCGAGCGCTACGGCGTGATCATCCGCGGCCACCTCACTGTGCTTGGGACCAAGCCGATACCGTTCGAAAGCTGGGAGCACGTCGACGCGAACCCGTTCTTCGTCGCCAACGCCAGCATCGTTGCCGAACTCGAAGCCTTCATGGACTCCTTGCGCAAGTCCGGCGACTCCTGCGGCGCCCGGGTTGAGGTCATCGCTGAAGGCGTGCCGGCCGGCTGGGGCGAGCCCGTTTACGCCAAGCTCGACGCCGATCTCGCCGGCGCGATGATGGGTATCAACGCCGTCAAGGGCGTGGCGATCGGTGCCGGCTTCGCGAGCATCGGCCAGGCGGGCAGCGAGCACTCCGACGAGATGAGCCCGGAGGGGTTCTTGTCGAATCACGCCGGCGGCATCCTCGGCGGGATCTCGACCGGCCAGGACATCATCGTTTCGCTCGCGGTCAAGCCAACCTCGTCGATCCGGCTCGACCGGCGCAGCATCGACAAGGCCGGCAATGCAGTCGTCGTCAACACCCACGGCCGCCACGATCCGTGCGTCGGCATTCGCGCAACCCCAGTCGCGGAGGCCATGCTGGCGATCGTGCTCATGGATCACGCGCTGCGCCACCGGGCCCAGAATGGCGACGTGGTCTCTCCCGGCCCCAGGATCGCGGCGCAGGCCACCGCGGCTGTCGTCGCGAGACTGCGGGGGCTGGGCGCCATTGAGAATCCGGACCCGGACGAGGCTTAAGCACGCGAACACAAGGTCTCGCGCCGTCAGCCCGTTGTCTTGCGCGTGACCTTCGCCTCGGCCGCTCCGCGCGCGAAGCGCAGCCTCAGTGCGGCCCCGACGGCTGTTTGCGTCGCGTCCTGCACGATGACGCCGCTGTCAGTGGTCACGATGCTATAGCCGCGGTCGAGGACGCCTTGTGGACTGAGGTGCCTAAGACCCAACTCAAGCTTCCCGAGCCGGTGCGCCAGCGCGCCGACACGGTCGCTCGCGGCGCGCTGCCAGCGTTCGCGGAGGCGCTCGAGTGCGATCGCGCCGCGCGGCGGTGCGCGCAGCAGGCGCGCGAGCACCTGGCCGCAGACGGCGAGCGCGCGCTCCCGCTGCGCTTGCGCCGCCGCAGCGGCACGGGTGAGCCGCAACGCCACCGCTTCGAGCCGCTGGCGCTGCGCGGCGAGTCGCTCGGCAGGATGCACCAGGCGCCGCGACACGCCGTCGACGCGTTGCATCCGGGTCTCGAGGGCACGTTCTGCAGCGCGTCGCCAGCGCGCGACGAGCGCCGCGACCTGGACCAGGAGCGCGGCACGCTCGGCGGCGACCAGCGCCGCAGCGGCCGTCGGCGTCGGCGCCCTCACGTCGGCGACAAAGTCGCAGATCGTGAAATCGGTTTCGTGGCCAACGCCGCTCACCACCGGGAGGCGCGAGTCGAGGACCGCCCGGGCGAGGGCTTCCTCGTTGAACGCCCACAAGTCTTCGATGGAACCGCCGCCGCGACAGACGATCAGGACGTCGACTTCGGCACGCGCATTGGCCACCGCGATGGCGGCGGCCACTTCGGCTGCGGCGCCGCTGCCCTGAACGGCGGCAGGGTAGAGGATCACCCCAAGGGACGGCATTCTGCGCCCGAGGGTGGTCAGGACGTCGGAGAGCGCTGCCGCGCGCAGCGAGGTCACGACGCCGACCGCGCGCGGGAACCGCGGCAGCGGGCGCTTGCGCTCTGGGGCGAACCAGCCAGCCGCTTCGAGGCGGGCCTTCAGGCGCGCGAACTGCTCATACAAGGCGCCGACGCCGGCGTGGCGAACGGTTTCGACGTTGAGCTGGAATTCGCCACGCGCCTCATAGATGGTTGGCGTGGCGCGTACCTCGACCTGCATTCCATCCTGCAAGGCGAAGCCCAGCAGCTGTGCCTTGTGCCGGAACAGGACGCAGCGCACCTGGGCCTGCGCGTCCTTGAGCAGGAAATACGCGTGACCCGATGCCGCACGGGTGAGGTTCGAGACTTCGCCGCTGATCCAGGCGAGGCCGAGGTGACGCTCGATGAGCAGTCGGGCGGAACTGACGAGCAGGGACACCGGCACCACCGGCCAGGCGGCCGGCGATGCAGTCACCTCACGCCCGGTTCCGGGTTCGACATCGCGCATGCAGCACCATGATTGTCCAGGACATCGCCGAGCTAGCACGGCGACAAATTGCGCCCAACGGCGCTGCTCCGCGCTTCGTCGCGGTGCCTCGGAGCGCTCCGATATGCCGAATCAACTTTATGAAAAATATGACAAAACTGGCGGTGCAGATTTAGGCATGTCAGCAAAAATCCTACACTGTGCACCACTTAGCGGCCGAATGTACAAGATACGCACACTTTTATCCACAGATATTGTGGACAACGTTGGCTGCCGGGCGCAGGGCGCGGGCCGCAAAGCCTTACTGCATGCGGCGCGCGGCACATGCCCACCATGCGCGTGGCATAACGGCCGGTGACGCACCTCACCCCTGCAGTTAGAATGCGCGATGACCGCCATTTGTTCATGAACAAAGCACCATGACTGCTGCAGTGCCGCAATCGGCGGCTGTCGCGCCGACTTCGAATTTCCTGCGCCAGATCATCGCCGAGGACTTGCACACCCACAAGTACGGCGGGCGAGTGGTCACTCGCTTTCCGCCGGAACCGAACGGTTATCTCCATATCGGCCACGCCAAGTCGATCTGCCTGAATTTTGGCCTGGCCGCCGAAAACGGCGGCGTCTGCCACCTGCGCTTCGACGACACCAATCCGGTCAAGGAAGACGTCGAGTACGAGGATTCGATCAAGGACGCGGTGCGCTGGCTGGGCTACGACTGGGGTCCGCATCTCTACCACGCCTCCGACTACTTCGACCGCCTCTACACCTTCGCGCGACACTTCATCAAGGCGGGACTTGCCTACGTCGACAGCTCCACCCCCGAGGAAATGCGCCGGCTGCGCGGAACGCTGACCGAACCGGGGCGGCCGAGCCCCTACCGCGAGCGCCCGGTGGAGGAGAACCTCGATCTCTTCCGGCGGATGAAGGACGGCGAATTTCCCGACGGTGCGCATGTCCTGCGCCTGAAGATCGATCTCGCCAGCCCGAACATCAACCTGCGCGATCCGGCGATCTATCGGATCCGCCACACCACGCACCATCGCACCGGCGACAAATGGTGCGTATACCCGCTCTACGACTACACGCACTGCATCTCCGACGCAGTGGAACGCATCACCCATTCGCTGTGCACGCTCGAGTTCCAGGATCACCGCCCCCTCTACGACTGGGTCATCGAGCAGCTGGCGCAGGGCGGATTGCTGCAGCGCCCGCTGCCGCAGCAGTACGAATTCGCGCGTCTGAATCTCACCTACACCGTGATGAGCAAGCGCAAGCTCATGGAGCTCGTCGCCGGCAGGCACGTCGACGGCTGGGACGATCCGCGCCTGCCAACGCTCGCCGGACTGCGGCGGCGCGGCTATACGCCCGAGGCGATCCGCGTCTTTGCCGAGCGCATCGGCGTGTCCAAGGCGCATCAGTGGATCGATATCAGCGTGCTCGAGGACTGTCTGCGCGAAGACCTGAACACCCGCGCGGAGCGGCGCATCGCGGTGCTCGATCCGATCCGGCTCGTGATCGACAACTATCCGCCCGACCGCGAGGAAGAATGCTTCGCTCCCAACCATCCGCAGAAGCCGGAGGCGGGCAAGCGTGCGCTGCCTTTCGCGCGCGAGCTCTGGATCGAGCGCGACGACTTCGAGGAAGTGCCGCCCAAAGGCTATTTCCGGCTTTCGCCAGGCGCCGAGGTGCGGCTGCGCTATGGCTACATCGTCAAGTGCGTAGGCGCCGAGCGCGACGCGCAGGGCAACCTCGTCGCCGTGCATTGCACGTACGATCCGACCACCCGCAGCGGCACGCCGGGGGCCGAGGCGCGCAAGGTGAAAGGCAACATTCACTGGCTGGCCGCGCGCCACGCACCGCCGGCACAGGTCCGCCTGTACGATCGCCTGTTCAGCGTGCCGCAACCCGGGCGCACGACCGCACACTTCGATTCGGCCGCGAGCGCCGCCGCGCGGCCCGTTGGGGCCCCGGTCAGCGAAGCAATCTTCGATGACGAGGCGCCGTTTGACGAGGCGACCGAGCGCAACTATCTTGACGATCTCAACCCCGCCTCCCGCACCACGGTGACCGCCCGCGTCGAGCCGGCCGTGGTCGCAGCTCCGCGCGAAGCCTGCTACCAGTTCGAGCGGCACGGCTACTTCATCGCCGACAGCCAGGAGCACGCGCCAGAGCACCCGGTGTTCAATCGCGCCGTGACGTTGCGCGATTCATGGGGCAAGGAGGGGTCGGTCAATCGTCGGTAACAACGGCCGGCGATACTGGCGTCCCCGCGTGGGCGGCGCGTGGGGGACAGCCGACCCGACAGGCAGCGGAGGAGCAAATGAAACGCGTCATCCTGTTCCTGATCACCAACCTCGCGGTGATGGTCGTGCTGACGATCGTCACCAATCTGCTCGGTCTCAACCAGGCGCTCGCCGCGAACGGTCTGGACCTCGGCGCGCTGCTGATGTTCTCAGCCATCATCGGGTTCGGTGGTGCATTCATCTCGTTGCTGCTGTCGAAGACGATGGCGAAGTGGTCGACCGGAGCGCAGGTCATCGAGACGCCGCGCAGCGAAGGCGAAACCTGGCTGCTCGCGACTGTCAAGAAGCTTGCCGACAAGGCGGGGATCGCGATGCCCGAGGTGGCGATGTACGAGGGCGAGCCCAACGCCTTCGCCACCGGGGCCTTCAAGAACTCGGCGCTGGTCGCCGTTTCGACCGGGTTGCTCAACGCGATGCCGCGGGAGGAAATCGAGGCCGTGCTCGGTCACGAGGTCACGCACGTGGCCAACGGCGACATGGTGACGCTGTCGCTGATCCAGGGTGTTGTCAACACATTCGTCGTTTTCCTTGCCCGAGTCGTCGGCAGCATCGTCGACCGGACCGTGTTCCGCACGGAGCGCGGAATCGGCCCTGGCTACTACGTTACCGTCCTGGTCTGCCAGATCGTCTTCGGCGTTCTGGCCGCGATCGTCGTCGCGTGGTTCTCGCGCCAGCGCGAATTCCGTGCCGACGCCGGCAGCGCGAAGTATCTGGGCACGCCGCAGCCGATGATGCACGCGCTCGCGCGCCTGGGCGGATTGCCCCCCGGTGAGCTGCCTAAATCGCTGTCCGGATTTGGCATCACCGACAAGGCCGGCTATATGGCGCTGTTCGCGACCCATCCGCCGATCGAGGCGCGCATCCGCGCGCTGCAGGCGCTGGCCTGAACGTGGCCGCCGCCTTGCCCATGAAGTTCAAGATCGAGGTCGAAGCCGGCAACGGTATCTGGAGCGACGTGCGCGGTGCCGACGGTGCGGTGCTCACTTTCGACAGCGAAGCCGAAGCCCGTGCCAAGCTCGCCGAGCTCTATCCGATCGAGGTGCAGATGGAGCGCTATGGCGGCGGCAAGCGTACCCGCGTGATCCGCATCCTCACCGATGAGGATGACTGGCCGGCGCGGCGCTCCCCCTGATCGCGTCGCCACGCTCTCGCTCAGCCCGCTACATCGGCGGCACGAGGCCGTTCTTGCCGACCGCGACGCGCGTTGCCGTCAGGCTGCCGTCAGGCTGCTCTGTGGCCGTGAGCAGGAAGTGTGCGCCCGGGACGAGCAGCGCTCTGTCCCCCGGCTCGAAGGTAACGATCGGTGCATCGTCGGGGACGAGGATCGTCTTTTCGCCATCCTTGTACTTCAGCGTCATCTGGTGCCCGCCCGACTGGGTAACCGGGGCCACGGCGGTGATGCTCGCGTTGGTCATCATGCTGCCGGGCTTCAGGTCCCACGCGTAGTGGCCTTCGCCCGTGCCGCGCATCGCTTCGGGAAATACCAACACTTCGAGCGCCTTGAGCGTGCCGTCGGGCTGCGGCATGCTCGCGGTGCCGACGAACACGCCGGGCTTGACGCTCGCCATGTCGGCCTTGGCCACGGCCGTCACGACATAATTCTCGCTCAGCTTGATGGTGAGGCTTTCGCCGCTGCGCGATTTCACCTTCAGCTGAAGACCGTCAACTGCGACCACCTCGCCGCGGATGCGCTGGGTGGGTAGGGGCGTCTGGGCAAGCGCCGTAGCGCAAAAGCCGAGGATCAGGCACAGCGCGAGTGAAGAAAAGTGCTTCATGGTTTGCTCCCCATTGAGGATTGCGCGTTATCGGTTGGCGGCGCCATGCCAAGTATATAGTGGCGAACGCCTCATCCGGCCGGGCCCTGCCATGATCGATCTGTATACCTTCAACACGTCCAACGGACAGCGCGCCGCGATCATCCTGGAGGAATGCGGACTTCCCTAGCGCGTCCACAAAGTCGACCTGGCCAAGGGTGAGCACAAGGCGCCCGAGTTCCTGAACATCAATCCGGCCGGCCCTATTCCGGCAATCGTCGATCATAACGGTCCGGGCGGGGTTCCGCTCACGCTGGCGCAATCCGGGGCGATCGTGCTCTACGCGGCGACGAAGGCGAACAAGTTCCTCCCGGCGGACCCGGCCCGCCGGGCGATGGCGTGGCAATGGCTGATGCCCGCGGTCACCGACGTCGCCCGCGCGAGCACGTCGATATTTCTATGCTCGACGATCGTGCCGGACAGGTCCGCCGCGAACACCGCCTACTTCGAAGAGCCGCTGCGCTTCCTGCGCGTCGCCGACGCACGCCTTGCCAGGCGGGAGTTTCTCGCCGACGAGCTCTCGGTCGCGGATTTTGCGCTCTACCCGCTGTACGCGGTGCGCAAGGCATTGGTCGACAAGTCTGGCGCCATGCCGGAACTGACGCGCTGGGGCGCCCTCTGGCCGCGCGGCCGCGCCTCGCCCGAGCTATGCGCGCCTGCGAGCAGGTACAGGCGCGCGCTTGCCGCCGGAGTGCCCAAGAACAAACGGCCGGCCAGCGCGTGAGCGATGGGCGGCCGTCTCGAGCGGTTCGGCGGCGTCCCGCGACGCCGGCAAGCGCGGACTTACTTGAGGTGATTCGAAACCAGCTTGGTCATCTCGAACATCGACACCTGCTTCTTGCCACCGAAGACTTGGCGCAGCCTTTCATCGGCATTGATCAGGCGCCGGTTGATCGAGTCCTGCAGCTTGTTCTTCTTGATGTAGTCCCAGATCTTCTTGGTGACCTCGGTGCGCGGCAGCGGCATGCTGCCGACGACCGCGGCGAGCACGGCCGAGGGCGTCATCGCCTTCATGAACGCCGCATTCGGTTTGCGCTTCGCGCCAGTTTTCTTCGCAGCCTTCTTCGGCGCGGCTTTCTTGGCCGGCGCCTTCTTTGCGGGTTTCTTGGCCGACTTCTTCGCCGCGGGTTTCTTGGCGGCTTTCTTCTTTGCAGCTTTCTTGGCAGTAGCCATAGCTCTCCTTCCTGGTGGTTGATCGCTTCGATGCGACGGCGATAGGTATGGAGCCAGACCGATCTCCTGTCACCGATCCCGATGCTCCATCGGAACAAATATACCGCATTCTCGTCTATGGTGGGCAAATCTGTGCGGTCTGCGCCGAGTGGCGGACGCCTGTCGCGTCGCTTTGGGAACGCGCGCCCGACAGCCGCGCTTGCCACCGCCGTTTGCCGACTGTCGCTAAGGCTACCTGCGGCGAGCGCGGCGCGCGACAATATGGCGCGGGCGGCATGCTCGTACGGGACGCGAATCCGGCACCCACCGCACATGCGCCGCACCCGCACGCCGAGTTGGAACCCACCCGCCACCGCGCTGCGCTGGGCGGCATTGGCACTCGCGCTTGCCTGGTCCGCAGCGGGCAGGGCGGCCGAGCCGTTTGCGCAGGGCCTGCTGTGGCAGCTCGACAAGCCGGGTGCTCGGCCGTCGTGGGTATTCGGGACGCTGCATTCGAACGACCCACGGGTCATTGCGCTGCCCGCTCCGGTGGCACGGGCGTTTGCCCACGCGCGGACGCTCGCCATGGAGATTTCCTGGTCGGACTTCGAGGACGCATATTTCTTCGACGCCATGCAGTTCGACGACGGCCGGCGGCTGGCGGCGCTGATCGGAGAGGAAGCCTACTTCCAGCTGCGGCAAGCGCTCGGTAGCACCGCGCCCGCCGACGAGGTGCTCGCGCGCACCAAGCCTTGGGGCGCATTGCTGCGGGTCACCGCGGCGCGCCGCGCCAGCGAGGCGCCCACGCTCGACCACGGCTTGTGGGTCGCCGCCCGCGAGCGGCGGCTCACGATCATCGGACTGGAGACCATCGAGGAGCAGGTTGCGGCGTTTGATTCCATCCCGCTTACGACGCAGATCGCGCTTTTGCGGCACGCGCTTGCGCATCGTGCCGACCTGGAGGCGCAGAGCGAACCGACCATCCAGGCGTGGCTGCGCGGCGATCTGACCGCGCTCGCGCGCCTGGATCCTGCCGCGGCCGGCGACGACGCCGAGCTCAGACGCCATTACGCCGTGCTCACCCAGCAACTGGTGGTGAACCGCAGCGCGCTGATGGCCTACCGCCTGTTCCTTCCCCTCCGTCGCGGGGGCGTGTTTGTCGCCGTCGGCGCGTTGCACCTCCTGGGCGAAGACGGCCTGCTGGCCCAATTGCGGACACAGGGCTATCACCTGCGCCGGCTCTATTGATCCGCAACTTCCGCCCGCGGCCCGGTCGGAACGAGCGTCGGCCAGGTCCGCCTCCCGGCCCCGCCATCAACGGCGTGGCAAATTCGCTTGCGGCCTGATTTCCCCGGGGCCTGGTGAAATCGCCGATAATGCGGCTGCCGCACTCGCTCCACCACCGCCGTGAACATCGCCGACCTGCGCCGGGAGTATCACCGCGCATCGCTCACTGAAGACGCCGTCGATCCGGACCCGCTGCGCCAGTTCCAGAACTGGCTGCATGACGCGGTACGCTCCGAGCTGCCCGAACCGACGGCAATGACACTGGCAACGGTGGCGGCGGACGGCACGCCATCCGCGCGCATCGTGCTGCTCAAAGGCGTCGATGCCGCCGGCTTCATGTTCTTCACCAACTACGAGAGCCGCAAAGGGGCCGAGCTCGCCGCTCGGCCGGTGGCGGCGCTCCTGTTTCACTGGGTGGAGCTGGAGCGCCAGGTGCGCGTCGAAGGCGCGGTGGCCAAGGCCACGGCGCAGGAGTCCGCCGTCTATTTCGCGACGCGTCCACTCGCCTCGCAGCTCGGTGCCTGGGCCTCGCCGCAAAGCCAGGTTATTCCGGACCGGGAGTGGCTCGAACGCGAGGTTGCTGCGCTACGCGAGCGACTCGCGCCGCAGGGCGAGCGAGTTCCGCGACCGCCGCACTGGGGCGGCTACCGCGTCGCGCCGAAGACAATCGAGTTCTGGCAGGGACGCGCGTCGCGCCTGCATGATCGGCTCCGCTACCGGCGCGACGGCGCCCTCTGGCGTCTCGAGCGCCTGGCACCGTGACCGGCGCGGGCGAGCGGCGCTCGCGGACGCTGCCGGCCCTGATCGCGCTGGGCATTCTCAATCACACGGTCCTTACCGGCAGTCGCGTCACGGTTTCGCTGTACGCGTTGTCGCTCGACGCATCACCGTTCGTCGTCGGCACGCTGATGGGACTCTATTCGTTCCTTCCCATGTGGCTTGCGGTGAGCGCCGGCCGCTTGTCCGACCGCATCGGTGTCCGCCGCCCCATGCTCGCGGGCTCCTGCGGGTTGGCGATCGCGGCGGTGCTGCCGCCGCTGTTTCCCGGATTGGCGGCACTGTTCGTCACCACGTCTCTGATCGGCCTGTCCTTCATGCTGTTTCAAGTCGCCGCCCAGAACGCGACCGGCGCCCTCGGGCCGCCGGCCGACCGCGCCCGGAACTTCACTCTGCTCGCGCTCGGGTATTCGGTATCGAGCTTTGCCGGCCCGCTTGTCGCCGGGCTGCTCATCGACCACGCCAGCTTTGTCACGACCTTTCTCGTCCTCGCGCTGTCGCCCCTGGTGCCGGCAGCCGTCCTTGCCCGCGGTGCGCTCGCGCTGCCACGACTGCACCCGGCCGAGCGGCCGGCGGCATCCGGCATCGCGGAGCTATTCCGCAGTCGGCCGCTGCGTCGCGTGTTCATCGTCAACGCCCTGCTGTCGATGGCCTGGGACCTGCACGCATTCTTCATCCCGATTTACGGGGCGCGGCTGCGCCTGTCGGCGTCGCTCATCGGCACGATCCTCGCCGCGTTTGCCGCGGCGACATTCGTCGTGCGGCTGGTGATGCCGTGGATCGCGCGCCGCTTGTCCGAGTTCGAAGTGCTGACCGCGGCACTGTTCGTCGCCGGCGCCGCCTACGCGCTGTTTCCGTTCGTCGCCAGCGTCGGGCCGCTGATGGCGCTCTCGTTCGTGCTCGGGCTGGCCCTGGGCAGCGGGCAGCCGATGGTCATGTCGCTGTTGCACAGCGTGGCGCCCGCGGGACGGATGGGCGAGGCAGTCGGCCTGCGCCTGTCGATCATCAACGCCTCGACCTTCGCGGTGCCGCTGCTGTTCGGCGCCATCGGGTCTTCGGTGGGGATCGGGCCGGTGTTCTGGCTCGTTGGCGGCGCGCTTGCGGGCGGCGGGTTCTTCGCGCGCCGGAGCTAGCGGTACTCAACCTTTGAGCCGGTCGGCGAACGCCTTCTGGAACTTGGCAAGCTTCGGCGCGACGACGAACTGGCAGTAGGGTTGGCGCCCGTTGCGTTCGAAATACTCCTGGTGATAGCCCTCGGCCGGATAAAACGGCGGGGCATCGAGGACTTCGGTGACGATTGGGTCGCGCCAGATCTTCTGCGCCGAGAGCTCGGCGATGACCGCCTCCGCATCCTGCCGCTGCGCGGGCGTCTGGCTGAAGATGACCGAACGATACTGGGTCCCGACGTCGTTGCCCTGGCGGTCCTTCGTCGTCGGATCGTGGGTTGCAAAAAATACCTGGAGCAGGTCACGAAAGGTCAGGATGCTCGGATCGAACTGGATGCGCACGACCTCGGCATGGCCGGTGTCGCCGCTGCAGACGGCCGCGTAAGTGGGATCGCTGCTGTGCCCGCCTGCATATCCGGACTCGACCGAGTGCACGCCGCGCAGGCGCGCGAATACTGCCTCGAGGCACCAGAAACAGCCTCCGCCGAGGACGGCGGTTTGGGTCGGGGCGGAGGCGGAGGTCATGAGGTTTAAGCCGGTTCGGAAAAAAGGCCTAGCATAGCGCCGATTGCGCGCCGACGCAGGTCTCGCGGCATGCCGCCTAAGCAATGCGATAATCCCCCGCAAGGGGTCGCACATGCTCGCGCGGGTGGTTGCCTTCGTCGAATTTCTTCGCCGCCTGCGGCGCAGGCTGACCGGCGTCGGCTTGAGCGACACCGCGGCGAGCCTCGCGTTCACGACGCTGCTCGGCCTGGTGCCGCTGTTCACGGTGGCCTTCGCGTACGTCTCCGGCTTCCCGCTGTTCGAGCGTTTCCAGGAAGCCCTGGAGGGGTTCCTGCTCCGGTTCTTCCTCCCCAGCAGCAGCATTGCGGTCCGCCATTATCTCAACGAGTTCGTTACCAAGTCGGCGGAGCTCAAAGGCATCAGCATCGTTTTCGTCGTCGCCACCGCGGTGTTGCTTGTCGCCCAGGTGGAAAGCGAGATCAACACGATCTGGAACACGCGCGCCCCGCGCTCGCTCGCGCGGCGAGTCTTCATCTACGCGCTCGGCTTCACCGCCGGCCCGCTGTTGATCGGCGCCGCGGTGTACTTCACCAACTGGGTGATCGAACAATCGGTCGCCGCGACGTCGCTCGGCGGCGAGGCGGTGAACCTGCTCCGCCAGCCGCTGGCGTTGGTCGTCGACGCGGCCGCGTTCACCTTCATCTACGCGTTTGTTCCCGCGCGTCGGGTGCCACTGCGCCTGGCGCTCGTCGGCGGAGTGCTGGCCGCGCTCGCATTCGAAGTGGCCAAGCGCGGCTTCACGTTCTACTTCGCGCATGTGCGGACCTACCAGGCGGTCTACGGTGCGCTTGCCGCGCTGCCGCTGTTTCTCATCTGGCTCTACCTGTCTTGGGTGATCGTGCTCGTCGGTGCGGCCATCACGGCAACGCTTGCGGATGGCGATGATGGACCAGCGCCGTGACGATGGCAGCGCGTCTTGCCGAATCGAAGCCGCCAAGTTAGAGTGCACGCTTTGCCTCGAAGGAGCATCGCCTCGTGTGGTCGCTCATCCAAGCGGCGGGCTGGCCGATCTGGCCGCTGATCTTTGCATCGATCGTCGCGCTCGCATTGATTCTGGAACGTTTGTGGTCGCTGCGCGAGAGCGTGGTCGCCCCGCCGGGCCTGGTCGACAAGGTGCTCGTGGAATACCGACAAGGCGGGGTCACGCAGGAGCTACTCACCAGGACGGCCCGCCGCGGACCGGTCGGGCGCGTGCTTGCCGCGGGCCTTGCCAATGTGAAGAGCCCGCGGCCGGTGATGAAGGAAGCGATCGAGGAGGTCGGGCACCTGGTCGCCCACGATCTCGAGCGGTTCCTGACCACACTGGGCACGATCGCGGCGATGGCGCCCCTGCTGGGCCTGTTCGGCACCGTCGTCGGCATGATCGAGATTTTCGGTTCGCAGAGCGCCGCGGGATCGAACCCGATCCAGCTCGCGCACGGCATTTCGGTCGCACTCTACAACACGGCGTTCGGTCTCATCGTGGCGATACCGAGCATGATTTTTTATCGCCACTTCCGCGCCAAGGTCGACAGCCTGACGCTGGAGATGGAGCAGCAGGCGATCAAGCTCGTCGAGCTGGCGCATGGCGAGCGCAACTAGACCGGGCGTGACCGGACCGCCATGAACCTGCGCACCAGCCGCAAGAGAGAAGAGCCCGAGATCAATTTCATTCCCTTGATCGACGTGCTGCTCGTCATCCTGATCTTTCTGATGGTGACGACGACATACCAGCGCGTTGCGGAACTGCAGATCACGCTGCCGGAGGCCAGCGCCGACCCGATGCAGCAGCGGCCGCGGGAGATCAATGTCGGCGTCGATGTGCAGGGACGCTACGTGATCGACAAGATCGTATTCCAGTTCACTACCGTGGCCGCGCTCGCCGATGCGCTCAAGCACTCGGCCGGAGACGCCAAGGATCCGGTTGTCATCATCAACGCAGACGCAAATGCGACACACCAATCGGTCATCCACGTGATGGAAGCGGCGCGGGAAGCGGGCCTGATACACATCACCTTCGCGACCCAAACGCCGGCCAGGTGATCGTTCCCGCGCCGTGGCGGGAACCCGATTCGACACTGCGATCCGGCGCTCGATCGTGGCCTTCTCCGAACGGCTCGTCGCTGCGTGGTATGCGCCGGGCCTCACCCCGCTGACCGCGACGCTGCTGCCGCTGTCGTTACTCTTTCGCGCCGTCACTGCACTACGCCGTTGGGCTTATCGGCAAGGGGTGTTGCGCAGCATCGCGCTGCCCGTGCCGGTCGTCGTCGTCGGCAGCATCGTCGCCGGCGGTACCGGCAAGACGCCACTGGTGCGAGCGCTGGGTGCGGCGCTGGCGCAGCAGGGCTGGCGCCCCGGCATCGTCAGCCGCGGCTACGGCGGGCGCAACCGCCTGCCGCGCGCGGTCGCGCCCGGTGACGATCCCGCCGTGGTCGGTGACGAGCCACTGCTGGTCGCGGCCGATGCACTGCCGGTCTGGATCGGGCGCGATCGCGTAGCCGTGGCGCGCGCACTGCTCGCCGCGCATCCTGATTGCGACCTCATCGTTGCCGACGACGGGCTGCAACATTACGCGCTGCGCCGCAACTTCGAGATTGGCGTAATCGATGCGGCACGCGGCTTCGGCAACGGCCGGCTGCTTCCCGCCGGCCCCCTGCGCGAGGCGCGCTCGCGCCTCGAACACGTCGATGCGCTGGTGCGGCTCACGACCGACGTTCCATCACCCGGTGACGGCAGCGGGCGGGAAACCACGATGACGCACGAGCCCCTGCCGTGGCGCAACGTCGCGCGACCGGACGCGGTAGCCGATCCCGCTCTCTGGCGCGAGGGCGTGGTCCACGCCGTCGCGGGCATCGGCAATCCGCCGCGCTTCTTCGCTCTCCTGCACCGGCTCGGGCTCAACCCGGTCTGCCACGCGTTTCCGGACCACCATCGCTACGTCGCTGCCGACCTGGCGTTCCCCGACGCGACGGCGATCCTGATGACGGAGAAGGATGCGGTAAAATGCGCAGCATTCGCTGACGGGCGTTGCTGGTTCTTGCCGATCCGGGCGCGCATCGACCCCGCGCTCATCGCGCGATTGGAAAGGACGATCCGTGGACGCCAAGCTGCTTGAGATCCTTGTCTGCCCCGTTACCAAAGGTCCGCTCATCTACGATCGGCAGCGGCAGGAGCTGATCTCCAAGGCGGCGCGGCTCGCGTACCCGATCCGCGACGGGATTCCGGTGATGCTGGAGGAGGAGGCGCGCAAGCTCGAGCCGTCGGAATACGAGTGAGGGGTCGGCGTGACCTTTACTGTCCTGATTCCCGCGCGCTATTCGTCCGCGCGCCTGCCGGGCAAGCCGCTGCTCGAGATCGCCGGCAAACCGATGGTGGTTCGCGTCGCCGAGCGGGCACAGGCCAGTGGCGCGGACCGGGTGCTCATCGCTACCGATGACGAGCGCATTCGCGCGGCGGCCGTCGAACACGGCATCGATGCCATGCTCACGCGCCGTGATCATGCGACGGGGACCGACCGGCTGGCGGAAGCCGCGGCTGCGCTCAAACTCGACGACCGGGCGATCGTGGTCAACGTCCAGGGCGACGAGCCTTTGCTCGATCCCGCGCTGATCCGCGGCGTCGCCGAGGAGCTGCGGACGCACGCCGAAGCGTCGATCGCGACCGCGTGCCACCCGATCGAAGACCCCGAAGAGGCATTCAATCCCAACGTCGTCAAGGTCGTCCTCGATCGCGAGGGTTACGCGCTCTACTTCAGCCGCGCGACCATTCCGTGGGCGCGCGATGGCTTCGCGGCCACGCGCCATGAACTGCCCCTCGGCTTGCCCGTGTACCGGCACTACGGGCTGTACGCGTACCGCTCCGGTTTTTTGCGCCACTATCCGTCGCTCGCGCCAGCGCAGATCGAGCACTTCGAAGCGCTGGAGCAGTTGCGCGCGCTCTGGCACGGCTACCGCATCGCCGTGCGCGTCACGCAGGGCACGCCCGCACCGGGAGTCGACACCGCGGAGGACCTCGAGCGGGTGCGCGCGTTGTACGCCGCGGGAAAGGTTTGACCGCGCGCCCCAATGACGCGAGAATCCGGCAACAAGTTGTCAATTCTTCGCCCCCTCACCGTTGCCGATGCGACTCATCCTGCTTGGCCCGCCCGGCGCGGGCAAGGGAACGCAGGCGCGCTTTATCTGCGAAGCCTACCGTATCCCGCAGATCTCGACCGGCGATATGCTGCGCTCGGCGGTGTGCGCGGGTTCGCCACTGGGCCTCGCCGCGAGCCAGGTGATGGCGGAGGGAGGGCTGGTCTCGGACGAGATCATCATCGGGCTGGTGCGCGATCGGCTGTGCCAACACGATTGCGGCAACGGCTACCTTTTCGACGGCTTTCCGCGCACCATTCCGCAGGCCGACGCGCTGCGTGATGCCGGCGTGGCGCTCGACTATGTGCTCGAAATCGACGTTGCCGACGCGGTGATCGTCGAGCGGATGAGCGGACGCCGCGTCCACGTCGCCTCGGGCCGCACCTACCACGTGAAGTACAACCCGCCGAAGATTCCCGATCGCGACGACGTGACCGGCGAGCCGCTGATCCAGCGCGAGGACGACCGGGAGGAGACGGTGCGCAAGCGGCTGGCTGTCTATCACGAGCAGACCGAGCCCCTCATTGCCTATTACCAGCAGTGGGCGGCGCGCGACCCCACGGCGCCGAAGTACCGCGCAGTCGACGGCACGGGCACGGTCGAGGCGACACGCGCGGCATGTCTGGCCGCGCTGCAGGAGTGAGCCGCCCATGCCTACGCGCAACGCGTTCTATGCCCAATCCGGCGGTGTGACCGCCGTTGTCAACGCCTCGGCCTGCGGCGTGATCGAAACCGCGCGCAAGCACCGCGGGCGCATCGGCAAGGTCTACGCGGGTCGCAATGGCATCATCGGCGCGTTAAGCGAAGAGCTCATCGATACCAGCCGCGAGCCCGCGCGCTCGATCGCCGCGCTCCGGTACACGCCCGCCGGCGCGTTCGGCTCCTGCCGCTACCAGCTTGCGAGCATTGACAAGGACCGCCGTCAGTACGATCGGCTGCTGGAGGTTTTCGGCGCGCACGACATCGGCTATTTCTTCTACAACGGCGGCAATGATTCTGCAGACACCTGTCTCAAGGTTTCGCAGCTGTCTGCGCGCATGGGCTACCCGCTGCTCGCGGTGCACGTGCCCAAGACCGTCGACAACGACCTTGCGGTGACCGATTGCTGTCCCGGTTTTGGATCGGTCGCCAAGTATGTCGCGACCTCGATGCGCGAAGCGGGCTTCGACGTGGCCTCGATGGCCAAAACGTCGACGCGGGTCTTCGTCCTGGAGGTGATGGGGCGTCATGCCGGCTGGATCACCGCGGCGGTCGGCCTGGCTGACGACGAGCACACGCCGCTGCCACTGGTACTGCTGTTCCCGGAAATACGCTTCGACGAAGCGGCGTTCCTCGCCACGATCGATGCCAAGGTGAAGCGCTACGGCTACTGCTGCATCGGCGTCTCCGAAGGCCTGCTCAACGGGGAAGGCAAGCTGCTCGCGGAAGCGGGAACGCGCGATGCGTTCGGGCACGCGCAACTGGGCGGGGTCGGCCCGATGATTGCCACGCTGATCAAGGATCGGCTGGGGTACAAGTATCATTGGGCGGTCGCCGATTACCTGCAGCGTTCGGCGCGACATCTCGCCTCGAAGACCGACCTTGACCAGGCGTACGCGGTTGGCGTGGCGGCGGTCGAGCTCGCGCTCGCCGGCAGGAATGCCGTGATGCCCGCCATCGTCCGCACCTCGGATAAGCCTTATCGCTGGAAGATCGGGGTGGCGCCCCTGGACCGCGTTGCCAATGTCGAAAAGAAACTGCCGCGCGATTTCATCACCGCCGACGGTTTCGGCATCACCGCCGCGGCGCGGCGCTACCTGTCACCGCTCGTGCGCGGCGAGGACTACCCGCCATTCAGGGATGGCCTGCCGCGCTACGTCCGGCTCAAGAACGTCGCGGTGCCGAAGAAGCTAGCCACCGAATTCAAACTCTGATTCACCGCTTCGCGGCAGACCGCCGCAAGCGCGGCGGCGTCGATGAATCGCGGCGAGGAAGCGCCTGGGTCGCTCGCGCGCACGCACGATCGGCTCGACTTTCTGCACCGAGCACTGGCAAAATAGCATGTTTTCCCGGTTCCCGCGGGCGCATGCGGCTATGGTTTCGCAGCGCTGTTGCGGCACGCAGGGCGCCAGGGATCGACCGGGCCGGTAAGCGCATTGTGCGACCCGGATAACAAAGTCTTCGCCACGTCTTTGAGGGGATGGTCATGTCCTACGCACTCGTCTTCGCGCTGGTGTGCGCGATCGCCGCATTGGGGTACGGCGCCTGGTCGATCAACTGGATCCTGGCCAAGCCTGCCGGAAACGCGCGCATGCAGGAAATCGCCGCCGCGGTGCAGCAGGGGGCGCAGGCGTATCTCAACCGGCAATACGCGACGATCGGCATCGTCGGCGTTAGCCTGTTCGGAATCATCTGGATCTTTCTGGGCGGCGCAACCGCCGGCGGCTTCGCGGTGGGCGCGGTGCTTTCGGGTTTGGCGGGCTATGTCGGAATGAACGTCTCGGTCCGCTCCAACGTGCGCACCGCGGAGGCGGCTCGCACCGGCCTCAACGAAGCGCTGGCCATCGCCTTCCGCGGCGGCGCGATCACGGGTCTGCTCGTCGTCGGCCTCGGGCTGCTCGGCGTTGCCGGCTTCTACTGGTTTCTCACGCAAGCGGCACCGTATGTTCCCAACGCCACCAAGGAGGGGCTGCATACCGTAATCCAGCCATTGGTTGGCCTGGCCTTCGGCGGCTCGCTGATCTCGATCTTCGCGCGACTGGGCGGGGGTATCTTTACCAAGGGCGCCGACGTCGGCGCGGACCTGGTCGGCAAGGTCGAGGCCGGAATACCTGAAGACGATCCGCGCAATCCGGCGGTGATTGCCGATAACGTCGGCGACAACGTCGGCGACTGTGCCGGCATGGCCGCCGACCTGTTCGAGACTTATGCGGTGACCATTGTCGCGACCATGTTGCTCGGCGCGCTGCTGCTCCCGGACAGCGCCGTCGCCGCGGTCACGTATCCGCTTGTGCTCGGCGGATTCTCGATCCTGGCCTCGATCGTCGGCACGTTTTTCGTCAAAGCGAGACCGGGGGGCAAGATCATGAGTGCGCTCTATCGCGGCTTGATCGTCGCCGCCGTCCTCTCCGCCGGCGGATTCCTGTGCATCACCTACTGGATGATGGGCGGCCTGATCGCGGCGCACCCCGAGCTGACCGTGATGAGGCTCTGGGGCGCCGGGCTCGTCGGCCTGGCGCTGACCGCGGCCCTGGTGGTGATCACCGAGTATTACACCGCGACCGAGTACAAGCCCGTGCGCCACATTGCGCAGGCGTCGACGACTGGGCACGCGACCAACATCATCGCGGGCCTGGGCATATCGATGAAGTCGACCGCGTGGCCAGTGATCTCCGTGTGTCTGGCGATCCTCGGTTCGTACTGGCTCGCCGGGCTGTATGGCATCGCCATCGCCGCCACCGCGATGTTGTCGATGACCGGCATCATCGTCGCGCTCGATGCCTACGGACCGATCACCGACAATGCGGGGGGCATCGCCGAAATGGCGGGGCTGCCCGACTCGGTGCGCGCGATTACCGATCCGCTCGATGCGGTCGGCAACACCACCAAGGCAGTGACCAAGGGCTACGCGATCGGTTCGGCCGGGCTTGCCGCGCTGGTGCTGTTCGCCGACTATACGCACGCGCTTGAAACGGCGAACATCAACGTGTCCTTCGACCTGTCCGACCGCATGGTGATCGTCGGCCTGTTCCTAGGCGGCCTGATCCCGTACCTGTTTGGCGCGATGGCCATGGAAGCGGTTGGCCGCGCCGCCGGCGCCGTCGTGATCGAAGTGCGCCGGCAGTTCAAGGAAATTCCCGGCATCATGGAAGGCACGGCGAAGCCGGCCTACGGCGTCGCAGTCGACATGCTGACCAAGGCGGCGATCAAGGAGATGATCGTCCCGTCCTTGCTGCCGGTGCTGGTGCCGGTCATCGTCGGCCTGGTCCTGGGTCCGACGGCCCTCGGCGGCCTGCTGATGGGAACAATCGTCACCGGCCTGTTCGTCGCGATCTCGATGACGACCGGCGGCGGCGCCTGGGACAACGCCAAGAAATACATCGAAGACGGCAACTACGGCGGCAAGGGCTCCGACGCGCACAAGGCCGCCGTCACCGGGGATACGGTGGGCGATCCCTACAAGGATACCGCCGGGCCCGCAGTCAATCCGCTGATCAAGATCATCAACATCGTCGCCCTGATGATCGTGCCTCTGCTGGCGCACATGGCCAAGTGAGGCCGACGTCCCCGTTGCAGCGTTCTAGCGCTTCCGCGCCAGCATCACCCCGTCCCCCACGGTGAGCAGGCAGGCGTCGACGCGGCGGTCGTCGCGGATCTTGGCGTTGAGCGCGCGCAACGCGTCGGTATCGGCGTCGTGCATTTGCGGGTCCGCAACGTTGCCGCTCCAGAGCATGTTATCGAGCGCGATCAAACCGCCCGGGCGAATGAGGTCGAGGCAAGCCTCGTAATACGCATCGTAGGCTGACTTGTCGGCATCGATGAATGCGAAATCGAACGCACCGGGCCCGTGCTTCGAGCGGAGGTCCGCGAGCGTCTTCAGCGCCGGTGCGAGGCGCAGCTCGATGCGATCGGCGAGCCCCGCCTCCTGCCAGTAGCGGCGCGCGATTGCCGTCCATTGCTCGTTGATATCGCAGCAGACAAGCCTGCCGCCGGCAGGCAGCGCCGCGGCCATGGCGAGCGAGCTGTAGCCGGTGAAGGTTCCGATCTCGATCGCCATCCTCGCACCGATTGCGCGAATCAGCAGCGCCAGTAGCGCGCCCTGATCGGCACCGATCTGCATGCCGGCTTCGCGCAGGCGCGCGGTTTCGGCACGCAGTTTCTTCTGTATTTCCGTTTCGCGCGCGATGTCCTGCGCGACATAACGCTCGACCGCCTCGGGAAGGAGTGAACGGCTCATGGCGGCAAGGATGCGATGGAACCGTGCGCTTGGCAACCCCGGCGCGGGACGAGTGTCTGGCGCGGCGCATCGGGGATCGGCACGCGAGGCGTCGCGCCGGATGCAACACCATTGGCGTTGGCTCGATCCCCTGCGCGACCCAAGCGTGCCGTTGGCGTGCGGTACAATCGCTGCCGATCCAATTGCTCGCCACCCCGATGCGCCGCCGTTTCCTGCTCGTCGTTCTCGCTATAGCGGCGGGCCCGCGGTGCTGCTGGAGCCGAAGCTCAGGGCGTTGGGCCACGAGACCCGCGGTGGTGCGGATGCAAAGCGGCGCCGATCCGCGACGCGAAGCTACGGCAGCCGGCGACTGAACGGCATCCGGGGCAACGGCGGACGGGCGGCATGAGCGAAAAGAATGTTCCCGTGCAGCGACTCGTGGAGGCGTCGCGGCCGGCGCTACGGCGGCATTTCCTTAGCCTCGGCGGGGAGGATGTGCGGCTGCGCTTCGGCCTCGCTATCGGGCCCGCGGCGATCGTCGCCTACGTCGATCGCATCGACTTCGACGTCGACGCCGTCTTCGGCGTCCATGACGATGAACTCACCCTCATTGGGGTCGCCCACGTAGCGTTCACCGAAGACATGGCCGAACTCGGCGTGTCGGTGCTGGAAACGCATCGCGGTCGAGGCATCGGCAGCGCGCTGCTCGCGCGCGCCGCCGACCACGTGCGCAACCGTTTCGTGACCCGTCTGTTCATGCATTGTCTGGCGGAGAATGCGACGATGCTGCACATCGCCCGCAACCTCGGGATGAAGATCTGCGTCGATACCGGGGAGGCTGATGCCTTTCTCAAGCTTGCACCCGCCGATCAGGCGTCGGTGGCGGGCGAATTTGTCGAACAGCGTCTGGCGCTGTTCGACTACGCGCTCAAGGCCCAGGCGATGCGGATCCGGGGGCTCAACGCGCCGCCGCGACCGGCCAAGGATTGACGTCGGTGGGCTTGCCTCCGCCCGCGCGTCACCGCATCGTCATCGTCGGCGGCGGCGCCGGTGGGCTGCCGCTGGCGGCGCGCTTGGGCGACAAGCTCGGGCGGCGCGGCGGCCCCGAAATCACGCTGGTCGACCGCTACGCCACGCACCTGTGGAAGCCACTTCTGCACGAGGTCGCCGCGGGCCGGATGGATGCCGACGTCCACGGCGTCGACTATCTCGCACTGGCGTACTGGCATCACTTTCGTTTCCGGCAGGGCACGGTGGCGGGCCTCGACCGGGCGCGGCACGAACTCACCCTCGACCCGGTCTTCGACGACGACGGCGCGCTCATGCTGCCGCGCCGCGTGCTCCGCTACGATACGCTCGTCTTCTGCGTGGGCAGCGTCAGCAACGACTTCAATATCCCGGGGGTTGCGGCGCATGCCATCGCGCTTGACACGTTCAAGGACGCCGAGCGCTTCCATCGCCGGCTGCTGGCCGCCTGCGTGCGCGCGGACGCGGAGGCCGGCGCAGGACGACCGGCCGGAGTCAACATCGTCATCATCGGCGCGGGGGCGACAGGCGTCGAGCTGGCGGCGGAGATCCGGCATACGACCGGCGCGCACGCGAGCTACGGACTGGACCACCTCGACCCGGAGAAGGACATCCGGCAAACCATCGTCGAGGCCGCTCCGCGCATCCTTCCCCTGCTCTCGCAACACGTTGCCGAGGCGGCGAAGGGACTTTTGGCCAAGCTCGATGTCGACGTGCGCACCGGCGAGCGTGTGACCGCGGTCGACGCGAGCGGTGTGCATACCGCGAGCGGAGCGTTCTATGCCGCGGATCTCGTCGTCTGGGCGGCGGGGATCAAGGCGCCGGATTGGCTGAACGGCCTCGACGGGCTGGAGACCGGGCGCGGCAATCAGCTCGTGGTCATGACGACGTTGCAAACGACGCGCGACGCCGACGTGTTCGCATTCGGTGATTGCGCCGCGTGTCCCTGGCCGGAAGCGGGGCGGGAAGGCGCGCTTGTCCCGCCGCGCGCGCAGGCGGCGCGCCAGCAGGCACTGCTCCTGGTCAAGTCGATGCAGGCACGGCTTGCCGGAACACCGCTGCCGACGTACCGTTTCCGCGATCTCGGGTCGCTGGTATCGCTGGGTGAACTCTCCGCGGTCGGCAGCCTCATGGGCCGCCTCGTCGGCGGCAGCCTGCTAGTCCAGGGCCTGATCGCGCGCTGGATGTATGCCTCGCTCTACAAGCTGCACCAGGCACTCATCTTCGGCTACCTCGGCGTCGCGCTCGATACGGTCGGCCGGTTCCTGAGGCGACGTACCGCGCCCCGCGTCAAGCTGCATTGACCCTAGGGCTGGAATCCCTTTACGCCGAACTGCCAAAGCAAGAATGAGAGGACGTCCGCGCGCTCCTCGTATTGCGACTTCTTCGTCGATCCGAAGCCGTGTCCGGCGTCGTAGTCGATGCGCAGAAGTATCGGTTTTTCGCTTGCGGTCGCGGCCTGCAGTCGCGCTGCCATCTTGCCGGCCTCCCACGCGTCGACCCGCGGATCGTTGATACCGGTCAGGAGCAGCACCGCCGGATAGGCGACACCGTCTTTGACGCTGTGGTAGGAGCTCATCGCGAGCAGCGCTTTGAAGTCGTCTTCCTTCTTGACGGTGCCGAATTCCGGGATGTTCGGCACGCCGTTGGCTGAAAACTCCCAGCGCATCGCGTCGGACACCGGCACCTCGTCGATTGCCGCGCCGAACAGGTCAGGCCGCTCGGTGATCGAGCGGCCGACAAAAATGCCGCCAGCGCTGCCACCCATGATCGCCAGCTTCGGCGCGGTCGTGTACTTGTGCGCGATGAGCCACTCGGCGCACGCGATCGCGTCGTTCCAGGTGTTCGGCTTGGTCGCTTTGTAGCCGGATTTGTGCCAGTCCTCGCCGTATTCGCCGCCACCGCGCACGTGGGCGACCGCGAACACGCCACCCCGGTTGAACCACGGCAGAAAGGTCGGTCGGAAGAACGGCGTCTGCGAGATGCCGTAGGCGCCGTAGCCATAAAGGATCGTCGGATTGTTGCCGTCGAGCTTGACGCCTTTCAGGTGCACGATGGACAGCGGCACGAGCGTGCCGTCCTTCGCCTTGACCTTGACTTCGGTCGAAACAAGATTCAGCGGGTTGTCGTACTTGCCCTGCGGCTGCAGCCGCGTGTCGACTACCTTGTTGATCCCGGGTTCGTAGGCATAGTAATCGCCGAAGCGCGTCCAGCCCCCGAGGTTGAACACCGCGCCCGGACGGCGCGGGTCGGCCGTCAGTCCGTCGACATCGCCGGCGTAGGGCAGCTTGACCGGCACCGGCTTCGCATTCGGACCATAAGGCGCGCGCAGCAGGTCGCTCACGCCGCCATTCATGCGCCGCACGTAGAGCGCATCCTTCGCCACGGCGATTCCCGTGACGACTGCCTCGCTCGGCGCCACAATGACTTTCGCCGTTGCGAGGTCGGGATTGGAAAGCGGGACGCTCAGCACCTTGAACCGCGATGCGTTCTTGTGGGTCAGCAGATAGAGCGTATCGCCGGCAACGTCAAAACCGGTGACATCGTCGGCGTTGTCGAGGATCTTTACCCACGGTGTCTTGTCACCGGCCAGCGCAGCGAGCGGCGCCGCATAAAGCTTGAATTCGTTCTGCACGCCGTTGACGATCAGGCCGATCACGTACTTCGAGCCGATCGGACTTGCCGCGACCGGAATCTCCGCCGCCTCGATCGCAATGCCCGGGGCGAGACCAACGCCGAGCAGCGGCGCATCGTTGTCCGGATTCGTGCCGAGCGTGTGGACATAGGCACGCGAGTTGACGTACTTGTCGGTCACCGCGCCGCCCGGCGTGAGCTTCTGCAGCCGGTTGTACAGCAGGCGTCCGTCCGCCAGCCACGACGGCGAGCCGAAGTTGGCGCGGTCGATGACGTCGCCGGTCTCCTTTCCGGTCGCGACATCGATGACATGCAAGACGCTTTCCTCGGAGCCGCCGATGGAGATGCCGTAGGCGAGGTACTTGTTGTCCGGCGACGGGGCGAAATAGTCGACCGCAAAATGCTTGCCTTCCGGGGCCGGCATCGCGTCCGGGTCGACCAGCAGTCGCTCCTCCCCGGCGAAACCGTCGCGCAGGTAGAGCTTGCCGATATTTTCATCGGCCCGGCGCTTCAGGTAATAGACCTTTTCGCCCACGATCTGAACCGAGCTGACGCGCGCTGCAGCCGCGTCACCGAAGGTCGTAACTTCGGTGAGCACTTCGTTGCGGCCCGGGATTTTCGCCAGCGTCGTCCGGGTGTAGTCGGCTTGCGCCTTCATCCAATCCGCAACCTCGGGATTCTTCATGTCTTCCATGTACCGATACGGGTCGGTAACGGTCGTGCCGAAATAGGTATCGGTGACATTGCGAACCGGGGCGACCGGCGGTTTGCTCTGGGCAGAGGCGCCGGCGGCAACGAGTGCAACGCCAATCGCGAGGGAGCGGGAAAAAGACGGAAACAGGGCCACGTTGGGCTCCAGGAAGGCGGTAGGAAAGCGGACAATTATGCCAGTGCTGCACGATCCGGACCACGGTTCGGCGATATACTGCGCCAGCGAGTGATCAAACGCCGCCCGTCCCGATGGCCGTCGAGCTCCTGTCCGCGACGATTCTGCTCCTCCTCGTCATCGACCCCTTTGGCAACGTCCCCCTGGTGGCGGCCGCCTTGTCGGCGCTGCCCGCCGAGCGCCGCGTTCGGGTCGTCCTGCGCGAGTGCCTGATCGCCTACGTGGTGCTGCTCGCGTTCCTGTTGGGCGGGCATGCGTTTTTGACCCTGATGCGCGTTTCGGAAACGTCCCTGTCGATCGCGGGCGGAGTGATCCTGTTTCTGATTGCGCTGCGCATGATCTTTTCGCACCCGGAGGGTGTCTTCGGGGACGTTCCCGGTACGGATCCTTTTATCGTGCCGCTGGCGATTCCCGCGATCGCCGGCCCCTCGGCCCTTGCCACCGTCATGCTGATGGCCTCGCGCGAGCCGCACCTCCTGGGCGCCTGGGTGGCGGCGTTGACCGGCGCCATGGTCGTGACCACCGCAACGCTCGTTGCTGCCGGGCAGCTGCAGCGCCTGCTCGGCGAGCGCGCCATGCGCGCGGTCGAGCGCTTGATGGGACTCCTGTTGACCGCTGTTGCAGTGGAGATGCTGTCGACGGGAATCAGGGACGCCGTCGCGCAGTTTCGCGGCTGAGCGGCACTTCCGGAACCGGCAACGCCACCCGCACGCCGAGGCATGCTCGGCGAGCGGGCATTGCGCGGTGCCAGCCGGTGCGATTCGCGCACGTCGCCACGCTCACGCTACCGATTACACCAAGGGTGCGGCCGCTCAGGCTGGAACCAGCCACCCGTCTTCGCGCCGCGCGGCCTGGACCTTCTCCAGTTCGCCCACCAACCGCTCGGCCAGGGCGGCCGGCGCGAGACGGAAGAAGCGGGCGTTGAAATCGCGATAGATGCCGACGCGAGCAACGTACGCGGACAACCCGGCCAGCGACAGGCGGCGCTTATCGAGCAGCGCGAAGCAGAGCACGGCCTTGAGCGCGTGTCGCGCCGCACGCAGCGAATCGGCTTCGAACGCCGCCGTGCGGGCGAAGGCGCGCGCCAGCGCCGCGTCGACATCGGCAAAGGGCGCGCCGTGGCCGGGAATCACCGTGCGAACGCCGAGGCCGGCGATCATTTCCAGCGTGGCACGAGTCGCCGGAAGGGCATGCGGGTCGATTTCGGGGGGCATCACCAGCCCGTAGCCATCGGCCCACAGCGCATCGCCGGAAACGAGGATGCGGTGCTCAGGGTTGAAAAACACCAGTGCACCCATGGCATGCCCGGGCGCCGCGAGCGCCCGCCACTCGAGATCGCCCCAGACGTGCGTGTCGCCAGCGCGGATGACCTCATCGTAGCCGAACCGGGAAGTGGTTTGATCGGCATAGGCGAGGAGCAGCTTGTCCTCATCCCAGGCGTCGATGAGCGGTGCCTCGCCTTCGGGCAGCGCGATAGCGCAGCGGTAACGCGTTCGGATCGCCGCGTTGCCGCCCATGTGATCGCTGTGGCAATGCGTGTTGACCAAGCGCGCGAGCGGCGCCTCGCCCAGACCTTGCGGCGTTCCCAACAGCGCCAGCGTCAGGGGCGCGTGGCGGCCGTAGCCCGAGTCGATCAGAACGTGGCCGGTGTGGCTCTTGAGCAGTATGTTGTTCGACGACAGCCAATCGCGCACGAACACGCGAACCTGAGACGGGAGTCCTGAGGTGGTGCCAGACATTGGCGGTGATGGCGCGGGGACGCCTTCCACCGCGCGATCAATGATACCAACCTTGGACGGTGATTGTGCGGCCGCGCTCGACGCTGTCCCGCCGGGAAGCTAGTATCGCGACGATGGATGTTTCCGCTGCGCTTTCGGCGGCGCTTGCCGCGCACCGTGCCGGTCGAATCGAGGACGCGCGTCGCAGCGCGGAAACGGTCTGGCAGCAGACAACGGCGGCGAAGGCCGCCGCATTCCTGGCGCTGCTTGAATTGGATGCCGGGAACTTCGACACGGCGCTCGTTTGGAACGACCGCGCGGCGGCAGTCGAACCCGGCAACGCGAAATACGCGCTGCAGGGAGCACGCGTCGCCGCGCTGATGGGCGACCATGTCGCGGCATTCGACCGGCTCGAGGCGCTGCTCCAAACCGCGCCGCAGACCGAGCGCGCCTGGGCTGAGCTTGTCGCAATTGCACCCCGGTGCGAGCGACGTGCCGAGGCGATCGCGTGTTGCGTTCGCGCGTACGACGCCGATCCGACCCTCAGGTACGCGTTGCGGGCGCTGCTCCACTTGCTACCGGACGAGGCAGACGCGGCTGCGTCCCCGCCGGCCGGTGCGGCGCCGGCGCAGCAATCGATTAGCATCGTCGTCTGCAGCGATGACGATGCCCAATTCGCGGCGATGGCGGCAAGCTACGAGCGGGCGCTCGGCACCTGGCCGCATGCCGTCGTGCGCATCAGCGGCGCCACCTCACTCGCCGAGGGTTACACGCGCGGCGGCGCGGCCGCAAAGGGCGACATCATTGTCTTTTCGCACGATGACGTGGAGATTCTCGCCACCGACTTCGGGCCCCGGCTCCTCCGCCGACTCGCCGAGTGCGACGTGCTCGGCATCGCCGGCGCGACGCGTGCAACGGCGCCCGCGTGGGCCTTCGCGGGGTGGCCGTTCCTGCACGGCTCGGTCATCTATCCCGACGCGACCGGCTACCGGGTGACCGTCTACAGTCGCGTCGCCCCTCTCGCCCGCGGCATCCGCGTGATGGATGGTGTTTTTCTGGCGATGCGACGCGAGGTCGCGCAACGCGTCGGTTGGGACGCGCAGACCTGCGACGGCTTTCACGGCTACGATGTCGACTTCACGCTGCGCGCGGCACAGGCCGGTTTGCGCCTGGCCGTCGCCAGCGACCTTGGCGTTGTGCACCGGTCCTACGGCAGCTTCGACGCGCTCTGGGAAGCGACGGCGCACAAGCTCATTGCGCGTCATCCCGAGCTGCGCGGTACCCGCAGCAGCGAAACCGGCTTCGTCGAGCGCAGCGTTCCTACGGCGCGGCAGGCGATGGCGCTCGTCGACAACTGGGCGCGGCTGGGAAGCGCCGGTTAGGACAAGCGCGCGAGAAATTCACGCACCAGCGCCACCCGCTCATCGAGGCTCGGCGCGGCGCGCTCGATGCGCACGCGGTCCTGCCCGGCGAGGCGGTGTCGCGAGTCTTTCTGCAGCAGCGTGATCAGCTTGCCCGGATCGAATGCGGGCTGGGGGCCGAACTGTACCTGCGTGCGCTCGGGCCCGGAGTCGATCCGGAGGACCCCCACGGCTTCGCCGGCGATACGCAGCCGATGACAGGCCAGCAGGGCCTGCGTTGGCTCGGGCGGCAGACCGAAGCGGTCGATCAGTTCTTCCTGCAGGGCGGTAAGCTCGACCTCGGTCTCGCAATTGGCGAGTCGCTTGTAGAGCACCAGCCGCTCGTGCACATCGCTGCAATAGGTCTCCGGCAGCAGCGCCGGCACGTGCAGATTGATCTCGGTGGCCACACCGAGCGGCTCGGCAAGATCCGGCTCGCGCCCCGCCTTGAGCGCATCGACCGCCGCCTTGAGCATATCGACATAGAGCTGGAAGCCGATCTGCTGCATTTCGCCGGACTGCTCCTCGCCGAGCACCTCCCCCGCGCCGCGAATCTCGAGGTCATGCATGGCGAGGTAGAAGCCGGAACCGAGCTCTTCCATGAGCTGGATCGCCTCGAGCCGCTTCTTCGCCTGCCCCGACAGCGCTTCCTCGGGCGGCGTGAGCAGGTAGGCGTACGCCTGGTGGTGGGAACGGCCGACCCGCCCGCGCAACTGATGCAGCTGGGCGAGCCCAAAGCGATCGGCGCGGTCGATGATGATCGTGTTGGCAGTGGGGATGTCGAGCCCGCTCTCGATGATCGTGGAGCACAGCAGCATGTTGCTGCGCTGTTGATAGAAGTCCCGCATGACTCGCTCGAGCTCGCGCTCGGGCATCTGCCCGTGCGCGATGGCGAGCCTCGCCTCGGGGACCAGGGCGCGGAGCTTTTCGGCCCTGGTTTCGATCGTGGCGATGTCGTTGTGCAGGTAGTAGATCTGGCCGCCACGCTTGAGCTCCCGCAGCACCGCCTCGCGCACGACGCCCGGCGCGTACTGGGCGACAAACGTCTTGATCGCGAGTCGCCGTTCCGGCGCCGTCGCGATGACCGAGAAATCGCGCAAGCCCTCGAGCGACAGCGCGAGCGTGCGCGGAATTGGCGTCGCGGTCAGCGTCAGCACGTCGACTTCGGCGCGCATCCGCTTCAACTGCTCCTTGTGGCGCACGCCGAAGCGGTGTTCCTCGTCGATGATCACCAGGCCCAGGGACTTGAACTTGACGTCCGACTGGATCAGTCGGTGCGTGCCGATCACCAGATCGATGCGGCCTTCGGCAAGGCCGTCGAGGACCGCTTTGGCTTCCTTGCCGGTCCGGAAGCGCGACAGCTCGGCGAGCTTCACCGGCAAGTTGGCGAAACGGTCGGAGAAGGTTTCGAAGTGCTGCTCGGCCAACAGCGTCGTCGGCACGAGCACCGCAACCTGCTGGCCATCCGCGAGCGCGATGAACGCGGCGCGCAGCGCGACCTCGGTCTTGCCAAAGCCGACGTCGCCGCAAACGAGCCGATCCATCGGCTTGCCGGTAACGAGGTCCTTGATCACGGCTTCGATGGCGCTCGCCTGATCGGGCGTTTCCTCGAACGGGAAGCCGGCAGCGAAGGCCTCGTAGTCGTGGATGTCGAAGCGGAACGCGTGCCCCTCGCGGGCGGCGCGCTGAGCGTAGAGGTTGAGAAGCTCAGCCGCGGTGTCATGCGCACGCTGCGCCGCCTTGCGCTTCGCCTTGTCCCATTGCCCGCTGCCGAGCTCGTGCAGCGGCGCGGCTTCAGGCGCGGCCCCGCTGTACCGACTGATGACGTGCAGGCTTGCGACCGGAACGTAGAGCTTGGCGTCGTTGGCGTAGAGCAGGTGCAGGAATTCCGTCGGCCCGTCACCCAGATCGAGCGTGACCAGACCCAGATAGCGGCCGATACCGTGCTGCTCGTGCACGACGGGATCGCCGATGCGTACTTCGGACAAGTCGCGCAGCATCGCCTCGACGTTGGTCCGGCGGGCCTCGCGCCTGGCGGCGCTGCGCACGACGTCGGCGTAGAGCTCGGCTTCGGTGACCAGCGCAACGCCGCCTTCCGGCCACACGAATCCCCGATGCAGCGGACCGACGGCAAGTGCCGGGCTCGCGTCACCGCGCACGAACTCCGCCCAATCGGCGACGATGGCGGGCTTGAAGCCGTATTCGGCGAAATACTGCTGCATCGTTTCGCGGCGGCCCAGCCCGTCGGCGACGATCAGCACCCGCTCCCGGGTCGCCGTCGCAAAGCGCTTGAGCGCCGACAAGGGGTCGCCCGCCCGGCGATCCACCTGCAACGGGGGCGGCGACTCCGTGGCACTCCGCCGCGTCGCTCCGCCGCCCGGTTCGGGCAGCGGAGCGCCGAGTTCGATGCGCGCGAAGCCCTTGAGGATGCCGTTGAATTCATCGACCGGCAGGAACAGCTCGTGCGGTGGCAGCAGCGGACGCGCGGGGTCGCCACGCAGCAGTCGATAGCGCGACTCGGTATCCTGCCAGAAGCGCTCGATCGCCGCGCCGACGTCGCCGTGGACGCACAGCGTCGTATTCGCGGGCAGGTAGTCGGCGATTGTCGCAGTCGCGTCGAAAAACAGCGGCAGGTAGTATTCGATGCCGCCCGGTGTGACGCCGCTGCTGATGTCGCGGTAGAGCGTGGATTTCGATGGGTCGCCTTCGAAAACCTCGCGAAAGCGACCGCGGAAGCGCGTGCGTGCCGCATCGTCCTGGGGGAATTCGCGCGCCGGCAGCAAGCGGATGTTCGGCACCGGATACAGAGTGCGCTGGCTGTCGACATCGAAGCTCCTGATCGACTCGATCTCGGTGTCGAACAGATCGATCCGGTAGGGCAGGGCGCTTCCCATGGGGAAAAGATCGATAAGGCCGCCACGCACGCTGTATTCGCCCGCGGCGACGACCTGCGTGACGTGCTGGTAGCCGCCGAGCGCGAGCTGCGCGCGCAACGCGGCGACGTCGAGTTTCTCGCCCCGGGCGAGAAAAAAAGTGTACGCCGCAAGATACGATGGCGGCGCCAGCCGGTACAACGCTGTTGTCGCGGCGACCAGCAGCACGTCGCACTCGCCGCGCGATACGCGATACAGCGCGGACAGCCGCTCGGATACGAGGTCCTGGTGCGGCGAGAAATGATCGTAGGGCAGCGTCTCCCAGTCCGAGAGCGTGGCGATGCGCAGCGCGGGCGCGAACCAGGCAATTTCCTCCGCCAGGCGTTGCGCTGCGAGAGCCTCGGCGCAGACCACCGCGACGCACGCGCCGCCATCGGCGGCGGCGCTCGCGCGCTGGGCGAGCGCCAAGGCATCCGCCGAACCGGCCAGCGGCGGCGCCAGCGCCTTTCTTCCGCTCGCTGGCGGCTCGGGCAACAGACGCGGCAGCGCAGCGGTGGCAACGCCGAAGGATGACGGGATATTGAGCGGTAAATTCACAGCGCAGGCGCGCAAAACGGGATCGGTCTGACCGCGAATTATACGTTGCGTTCACATTGCGCACGTCCGATCATCGGCCATAATGCCGCATGGCGATCCCTTCCGCGCCGTCCGCCGCGCGGCATTTCTCTCCATACATCCTGTTGACGCTGACGGCTTTCTTCTGGGCGTGCAACTGGATCATCGGCCGCGGTCTGCACCGCGCGATCCCACCGCTGACGATGACTTTTTACCGCTGGCTGTTCGCGATCGCATTCATGCTTCCGTTTGCGCTGCCGCACGTGCGCCGGCAATGGCCGCTCATTCGCGCTCGCTGGCGCGTGCTGCTGCTGCTGGGCGTACTCGGCGTCGGTGCGCAAAACGCGCTGAGCTACCTCGCCCTCAATTACACGACGGCAACCAACGGCGTCATCCTGAACTCGTTCATTCCGGTGATGATCATCGGTCTTTCGTGGCTGCTGCTGCGCCAGCGGCTGGCCCGCGTGCAGGTCGTCGGGGTGGCTGTCTCGCTCGGCGGCGTGGTGACGATCCTTTCGCACGGCAGCCTTGCGCAGTTGGCCGACTTCCGGCTCAACGTCGGCGACATCCTGGTAATCCTGTCGATGCTGCTGTGGTCGCTCTATACCGTCTGCCTGCGCTGGCGTCCGACCGAATTGCACACGCTGGCACTACTGTTCGTGATCTCCTGCGTGGGCACGCTCGCGGTGCTGCCCCTCTATGTCTGGGAAGCCGCGCTTGGCCGCCCCGCCGCGTGGACGTGGGAAGCCCTCGCGGCGCTCGCGTACGTCGGCCTGTTCTCCTCGTTCCTTGCCTATGTCTTCTGGAACCAAGGCGTTGCGCAGGTCGGTGCGAACGTGGCCGGTCTGTTCGTGCACCTGATGCCGGTTTTCGGGACGGCGCTCGCCTGGCTCTTCCTCGGCGAGCGGCTGCAGCTGTTCCACATCGCCGGCATCGCGTTGATCCTGAGCGGCATCTATGCGACCAGCCGCGCGGCGGCACCGCCGGTGCCGGCAGCCCCTGAGTAGAGCGCCGCGGTGGAGCGCTTCAACGTCCTGCTCGTCCGGCCGCGGGCCTTTCTGCACCACGAGGCGTATGCGGGTGCGGCGCACCAGCTGTGCAACGCCTTGCGGCGCCTTGGCTATCCCGCCCGGGTCGCCGCAAACGAGATCGTCTGGGATGCGACCAATGTCCTCGTCGGCGTCCACAATCTGGACACGCAGCTGATCGACCGCTTGCCCGCGAGCAGCATCGTCTACAACGTGGAAAAGATGTTCGCCGGCAGCAAGTTCCTTGCGGACCTCAGTACCTTCATCCGCCGCTTCGAGACCTGGGACTACAGCGCGGCGAACGTCGCAGCGTGGCGCCGGGCCGGCATTTCGGATCGCGTGCGTCTGCTGCGCCCCGGCTACCTGCCGGAAGACACGACCATCGACTGCACGGTGCCGACCGACATTGACGCCCTGTTCTACGGGTCGATCAACTGGCGTCGCGACGCGATTCTGTGCGACATCGCGCGGTTTGGCGTACGCGTACAGCGCGCGGTGAACATCTATGGCGCCGCGCGCGACGCGCTCATAGCCCGCTCCAAATTGGTCGTCAATGTTCACTCGCACGAAGACTCGGTGCTCGAGTTTGGCCGTATCGCCCATGCGCTTGCCAACCATAAGCTGCTCGTGACCGAGGGGGGGCAGACAACCGACCTGGACGCCGAACTCCTCGAAGCGCTGGTTGTTGGCAAAGCGTCCGACCTCGGCGCGATTTGTCGCGGATTGCTCGACGACGAGCCGCGGCGGCTGGCGCTGGCCGAGCGCGCGTTCGCGATTTTTTCACGGCGCGACTTCACCGATTCGCTGCGCGACGTGCTGACGCGCCGCGCTGCCGATGCGCACGGGCCGCCATGAAAGCTCGTGCTCATCGGGCGGCCGCGCGGACCCGCAACGGGGCTGCCGGGCGCGCGACCCAGAACCCGGCATGCGCGATGGCTTCGGAAGCGCATGGCGAGAGCTGCAGCGTGCTTACCACCCGCGCGACAATTGCTTTGAATTCAATCTGAGCGAAACGCATACCCAGGCACATGCGTCCGCCGCCGGCGAACGTAAGCATCAGGAACGGGCGCGTCTTGCGATCGGCACCCGGATCGTCATAACGCGAAAGATCGAATCGCGCCGGATGCCGGTGCAGCGCCGCCAATCGCTGGCTGGCCGCGATCGCGATGGCTACGCGGGTCCCCTTGGTGAGCCGGTATCCGGCAAATTCGAGGTCGCGCGCCATTACGCGCGGCAGATTGATGAGCGGCGGGTACAGCCTGCCCACCTCGAGCATGAAGCTTTCCAGCAGGCGCAGCCGGTCGAGATCCGCAACACCCAACGGCCGCGCTGCGGTCCATCCGGCCGCGGCGAGTTCGGCGGCGAGCGCGTCGGCGACGTCCGGCATGACGGCAAGGCAATAAAGTGCGCGCCCGTACATCGTCGCTCCGGTATCGTGACCCGCGATCAGCAGTATGGCCAGGTATCCGGCAATCGCTTCGTCGCCGAGTTGCGTACCGCCAGCCGTCGCCGGTGCCAGCAGGAGGTCGAGCACGGATCGCGCTTCCGGCGCAGGTCCTCGCCGGCGTTCATGCACGGCGGCTCGCAGCAACGACAACAGATTCTCGCGCGCGATAGTCGTCCGCGCGAGGAATTCAGCGCGCGATTCGGTTTCAAAATCGTACCCGTCGAGGAAGACGCGTGACGCGTGGTACGCGGGCTCGATGATAGCCTCGGCTAAGCCAATGACGGTGGCACCGACGACACGAAAGGTGAAATGGCACATCGCCCGGTAGGTATCGACGATGTCTCCGTCGCACCACGGCCGAAAGGTTGCGTCGGCGTAGGCGATGATGCGCTCAGCATAGCGCTCGATGAATTCTGCCGCGAACGCCGGCGCAATCAGGCGGCGTTGCTGTGTGTGCAGCGGTTCGTCGACGTTGAGCACCGCTTGCCCGAAGCCCTGCCCGAGGATCGGGCGCCAGCCCAGATCGCTACTGAAGGCGTCCCGCTGCGCTCCCAGCGCCATTTCGGCCGCTTGCGCGCCGAGCAGGCAGAGGCACGGACCAGCGTCGGGGCCGACGGGGATATCGACGCGCACGACGGAGCTGCCCCGGTCGGCGACCGCTGCGACGAGGTCCGCCGCCCGGCCGTCGCGGATAGCCGCGGCAGTCAGGTCGGCGCGCGGTGCCGCGGCGAGGGCATCCGGCGCCAAGCTCATCGCGTCGGTGCGTCGCCGCGCACCGAACCCTCGACGTCCTCCGGGGGGCGGTAGTCCTCGCGCGCAAACAAGGCGCGCCCGAGTTCGGCTGCGACCCGAGCGATATCCTCGCTGCTCAGGCCAACGAAAGAGGGCAGCGTCACCACGCGCTCGTCCTGGGACTCGCACCGCGCCCCGCGTCCGTGCTCGAGGAAGAGCGGGTGCCATGCCAGAGAAGGATAATGGACGCTGGTCGCAATACCCGCTGCCGCGAGTTCGGTGCGCACGCGGTCGCGACTTGCCGCAGGAACCTTGATGACGTACATGAGGCAGCTGTCGTCGTCCTGGCGCGGGAGCGGTTGAGCCATGGGCATTAGCCGGGCGAGCGCCTGGTCGTAGAGCTGGAACTGCGCGCGTCGCTCCGAGCGCCACTTCGGCAAATGGGCGAGCGCCGCGTTAACGAGCGACGCAGCAATATCGTTGCTGCGCAGCTTCAGGCCGGGCAGCGTTCCGAATCCGTAGTCAGCGTGGCGCAGAGTCGCGGCCCGCTGCATGGTATCTCCGGTGAGGCCGAGATTGGACACTTCACGGGCGCACTGCTCCTGGTCCGTGTCCCGGCCCCAAAGCATACCGCCGTCACCGCCGGGCAGTTCCTTGACGGCGTTGAAGCTGTAGCACAGAAGATCGCCCAAGGGTGGAGCGGCGTCGAGCAGGTCGACTCGATGGGCGCAGTCCTCGATGAGCGCCAGGCCGTGACGATCGGCGAACGTGCGCAAGCCCGGCAGATCGGGATGCCGCTGGCCGTAGAGATGGACAACCAGCACCGCGCGCGTCCGCGGCGAGAGCAGGCGATGCAGTGTGGAGACCTCGAGCAGCAGCGTGCGCGGATCGACCTCGGCCAGCACCGGGCGCATGCCGGCCTGAAGGAAGGCCATGGTCGAGGCGACAAAGGTCACCGACGGCACGATGATTTCGGGCGCGACCGCCGCGCAGGAGCGCTGGATCAGGCGCCCGGCAAGGTAGAGCGCGCTGGTGCACGACGAAGTCGCAAGGGCCCAGCCGCCGCGCGGCGCGGTAAATGCCGCTTCGAGCATCCGGCATTCCGGGCCATACCCGATCCAGCCGCTATCGAGCGTGCGCTCGAGCCGGTGCCGCATCGCCGCGGGCAACTGCGGGCGGAACACCGGGATCGCTGCGCGGTGCGTCGATTCATCCATCGGCCTGCCGCCAATATGGGTTGCCGGGAAATGTTTTGCGTCCCTCGACGAGCCCCTCCCACTCCTCGCGCCGGAGTTCCAGCCGCGTTACCGCGACTTCGCTGCCATCGGCACGTTGCATGCGCGATCCGCCGACGATGCGGGCGCCGCCGAGGAGCAGTGCGCGTCGCGACAGTCGATTGTCGTCGATGAACACGCTGCGCATGACCGTCAACCCAAGCGCGCGAAAACCAAAGTCGCGCAGGGCCGTGCCGGCGTCCGTGGCGACACCGGCATAACCGGGGGGGAAATTCCGGCGCTGGCGGCGCAGAACGTCGGCATCGATCATTACCCGCCCGAGCTCAAAGCTGCCCTCGCTGGGATCACCCCGGCTCCAGCCGATTGCACCGACGAGCGCACCGCCGCGCTTCAGACGGATCGCGAGCAGTGCCTCATACGGGCGCCGCATGCCGTGGTCGATCCACTCGCGATTGCGCTGCGGATCGAGCGGTCGGGGATCGAGGAACTTGGCGCAGACCTGCGGGCGATTGCGCAACGCAGTCAGAGAGTCGATTTCGTCGGGCTCAGGCCAGCCAACACGGACGCAGTGCCCCTCGAACAGCGGTCCCCGCAATGGAATACGCCAAGTTGGCGGTTGGGTCACGGGCAGCAATTATACAAGCGCCCTCCTGCGCGCGCGGCAAGTCGATGCCAATGTCTTCGCCGGACTGGCCACAGCGTCAAGCCGAAGGTTCCGCTGCAGGCTTGAACGCGGGCGACCCGCCCCGAAATAGGAGTCGCGCCGGGCGCAATCCCGGCCGCGGTGTTATCATAGTTACTCCAGCGCGCGAGCGATCAAGCGAAGCTCGCCGCAGAACCGATTACCGGGGGCGACCTGGTTTCGACGGGGACTGCGAAGCAGCGTGGGGCATGCCAAGGTGCAGAACCTTGTGAATCCTCTGCAATCGCAAACTTAACTGCGAACGACGAAACTTACGCTCTGGCGGCTTAACCCCGCCGGACCTCGCACCGGGCGGCGCTCAGCTCGGGTGATTAGCCGGTAACGGCGAAGCCACAGCGAGGACATTTTGAGCGATCGCGTACGCCCGGGTCACTTGGGCGATACGCCAAATCTAGGTGACTGGCATCGGCGTCGCCTGTCCGTCAGTGGCGCCGGAGCGAGAGCACAATGACGAGGCTAAGCATGTAGTCCTGCCTGTGTAGCATCTTCGGACGCGGGTTCGATTGGTAATGGTCGCCTCTGCCCGCAAGGGCAGAGTGACAACGGGGCTCACATCGGCGAACCCTGCAACCGCGCGGCGGCAACACTGCTCGCGGAATGGCAACGCCGAGGGGTAGGAAGAGGGCGAACCTCAGGCCTGCCCTGTAGAGACTCATAGGCCGGCTGACGGCGCGAAAGCGCAGGGAGCCGCTACTAGGATTCGCCGCGAGCTATGGGCGAATAACACGCCCCGCATCCTGTGCACAGGATGAAGGCATAGTCCGGCCCGTCTCGAAAGAGATGGATCAGCTGTCCCGCCGCCTCCACCATCACACGCCGCTCGCGCGATCGAGCGGCGTTTTTTTTCGGGACGGTGGCCGCAGAGGATCCGTTGCTTCGGAACCAGTCCTACAGGTCGGTAACAATCTCCTACACGCAAAAGAGCAGGCGTCCGATTGACGCTACAGCGCTCCAGGCTCGACCATCATTGCCACGCCAAAGGGGGCTTTTGAACGTCGTCCGCAGACACGCTGCGGATGCTTCAAATTCCCAATAGGGCCGACTATGGAGTGAACCATGACTAAGCCGACGAAAAAACGTTGCTCCTTGCCGCGGCGACCACTCGCCGGAGCCTTGGGCGTCTTGTTTTTTGCGGCGGGGGTTGCGCTCGCCGCGGACGTCAAAGTGTCGCTGTCCGGCGACCAGGAAGTGCCGCCAGTCAAGACCGAGGCTTCCGGATCCGGCACGATCACGGTCAACGCCGACAAGACGGTAAGCGGCAGCATCATGACCAAGGGCATCACCGCCACAGCGGCCCACATCCACGATGGCCCCATGGGCAAGAACGGTGGTGTCGCCGTACCGCTGGCCAAGGACGGCGACGGCAAGTGGTCCGTGCCGGCCGGCGCCAAGCTGAGCGATGCGCAATATAGCGCTTTCACGTCGGGCGGCCTCTACGTCAACGTGCACAGTGCCGCACATCCGGATGGCGAGATTCGCGGGCAGCTGAAGCCATAGCGCGACGCGCCAAGACAACAACGGCAGGGAACTCACATGAAATCGATCCTCGACCCGACGTTCAGGTACACGCCGAGCGTGCAGACCGACGTGAGAAAGACCTTTGCGAGAATTCGCCGCGAGTTGCGCGAACGCGATGCGAGAGCGGGCGATGCAGCCGATTCCCGCGGCAACGTCCTGCCGTTGCCGCGTCGGCAAGCGCTGCCCGCGGGCGCGCACTGAGCTCCGGCACCGATATACGAGTGACCCGCCGCTGGGCGGGTCACTCGAGGGGCAAGCCCACGTAATTCTCTGCCAGAGTGACCGCCTTCGCCCGCGAGGTGGTCACATAAGCCAGTTCCGCCAGCTGCAGACGCTCCTGGAACGGGTCGTTGCCGGGGAATTGGTGCAGCATCGAGGTCATCCACCAGGAGAAATGCTCGGCGCGCCAGATCCGGCGCAGCGCGGTCTCCGGATAGGCGTTCAGAAGCTCCTGGCGACCGTCACGATAGAACGCCGCCAGGGCGCGTGAGAGCAGACAAACGTCGGCAACGGCGAGGTTGAGTCCCTTTGCGCCCGTTGGCGGAACGATGTGCGCGGCATCGCCAGCGAGAAAGAGCCGGCCATGCCGCATCGTTTCGCAGACGAAGCTGCGCATGGCGACTATGTTCTTCTGAATGACCGGGCCTTCGCGTGGTGTCCAGCCGTCGTGCGTCGCGAGACGGGCGCGAAACTCCGCCCAGATGCGCTCGTCGGGCCAGTTGGCAACGTCGTCATGCGGATCGCACTGAAAATACAGCCGCTGAATGTCCGGTGAGCGTGTGCTGACCAGAGCAAAGCCCCGCGAGTGATGGGTGTAAATCAGCTCGTGCGCGGACGGCGGCGCGCGGGTCAGGATGCCGAACCAGCCGAACGGGTACACGTGTGCGAACTCCTTGCGCGCCGATTGCGGAATGGCGGGGCGACAGATGCCATGGAAGCCGTCGCAGCCGGCCACGAAGTCGCAGGTGAGTCGTTCTCGGGTGCCGCCGTGAGCGTAGGTGATCATGGGCGTCACGCCGTCGAGATCGTGCACGCTCGCAGCTTCGGCGTCGAAGACAATCGTGCCGCCGGCGCCGAGCCTGGCCGCCACCAGGTCCTTGATCACCTCGTGCTGGGCGTAGACGGTGATTGCCTTGCCCCCGGTCAGCTCGGAGAGGTCGACGCGATGGCCGAGGCCGGCGAAACGCAGCTCGATGCCGTGGTGGACGGCGCCCTCGCGTTGCATGCGCTCGCCCAGGCCGAGCGCCTGGAGCAGGTCGACGGTGCCCTGCTCGAGCACGCCGGCGCGGATGGTCGCCTCGATATCGGCGCGGCTGCGGTTGTCGAGCACGACCGACTCGATGCCTTCCCGGTGCAGCAGGTGCGACAGCAGAAGTCCCGCCGGGCCTGCGCCGACGATGCCAACCTGGGTGCGCATCGAACTTCCCCCTGGAGCGCCGCGCGTCGGCGCGCTGGTTGCCACCGATAGTAGACGGGCCGCGCCGGAGGGCGCAACCACCGTCGCAGCTCTAGTGGGCCGCGCTGCGCCGGCTCGCGACGTGCGCGGCGATCAGCTCGCCGACATGCGGGCGCACCAGCGCCGCCGCGTCGTCGATGAGGAACAGACGCACCAGACCGTTGAGGAAGACGCAGGTATCGAGTGCCGCAACGGCCGGCGCGAGGTCCCGGCGGAGCACTCCCACGCGCTGCGCACGCTCGTAGACGGTTTTCAGCTGGGCGACGAGTTCCTGGCAGCGCCGCGTCTGGCGCGTAAATTCGCTCTGGAATTCATCCACGTACTCGCACTTGAACGACAGGATCTGAAACGTGCGCAGGGCGGCGCTGTCGTCGGCGATCGACTCGATGAGACTGCGCAGGAACACTCCGATCGCCGCCAGCGGATCCTCGTCGCTGACAGAAAGAAGCGCGAAGTTCATCCGATCGATCAACGGCAACGACACCTGTTCGCGCATGGCGTGGAACAGGTCCGCCTTGTTGGTGAAATGCCAGTAGATCGCGCCGCGCGTCACGCCCGCGGTTGTGGCGATGTGCTCCAGCGTGGTGCGCGCGACGCCGCGGCGGGCGAACTCGCGCCGCGCGGCGCGCAGAATCTGCTGCCGCGTCTGTTCGGATTCCTGCTTGGTTCGACGCAATGCCGGCTCCGTGCCATCGTCAGTTTACATACATTCGCGATTGTATAATAATCGGCCGATCAGGTGTGGCCGAACCCGTGCCTCGTCGTTCGCGGAGTGTTCATGTTCCCGATGAGAAAAACAGTCCCGGCGTTGCACGGCCGATTGTCGGCGCGGGCTTCGCGCTGCCTTGCGGTAATTGTTGCCGCCGGAATGCTGGCGGCCTGCGGCAAGGAGGGCGGCGCCCCCGCCGCGCCGGCACCGGTCGCCGCGCACGTGGTGACGGTAGCCTCCCGCAGCGTGCCGGTCGCCTTCGACATCGTCGGCCAGATCGAAGGCTCGAAACAGGTCGAGGTGCGCGCGCGCGTGTCCGGCATCCTCATCAAGCAGTTCTATCGCGAAGGCGATCCGGTGCGGGAGGGCGCGCCGCTGTTCGAGATCGATCGCGCGCCGTTCGAGGTTGCACTGGCACAGGCGCGCGCGCAGCTGGCGCAGGCGACCGCGCAGCTCGGGCAGGGTCGGCGCGAGGAGGCGCGGTTGAAGCCGCTGGTACAGGAGCGCGCAGTCAGCCGCAAGGAGTTCGACGACGCCACGTCGACCCGGGAACTCGCGGAAGCGGCGATACAGCAGGGCAACGCCGCCGTGCGCCAAGCCGAGCTCAATCTGTCGTACACCAACGTCACCGCGCCCGTTGCGGGCATCAGCGGCCGCGCCGAGCATTCGATCGGGACGCTCATCAGCACCGACGCCGCCGGCAGCCTGCTCACGACGATCAACCAGCTGACGCCCATCTGGGTGCGCTTCAGTCTGGCAGCCGCCGATCTGGCCAAGCTGCCGGGCGGGCACGTGTCGCGTACGACATCCGCCGACGTGCAACTCGTGCTTGCCGACGGCACGGTCTATCCTTCCAAGGGCCGCCTCAATTTTGCGGCGACCGCTATCGACCCCCGCCTCGGCACCCAGCAGCTGCGCGCGGAATTCGACAATTCGCGCGAACAGCTGCTTCCGGGCCAGTTCGTTACCGTGCGTATTGCCGCCGGGCAGCGCGACAACGTATTCCTCGTGCCGCAGACCGCGGTCATTCAAACAGAGAAGGAAAATCTGCTGTTCGTGGTCGACCCGGAAGGCAAGGCCCAGGCACGGCCGGTGAAGACCGGCGACTGGATCGGCACGGACTGGGTGATCACCTCCGGGCTCAACGCCGGCGACCGGGTGATCGTCGACAATCTGTTGAAGATCCAGCCTGGCATAGCGGTGGCCGAGGCACCGCCCGCCGCAGCGCCGAGCGTCCCCGCCAAGACGGCCGCAAAGTAAGGCCACCGTAATGTCGTTTTCGGAGTTCTTCATCAACCGGCCGATCTTTGCCGGTGTGATCTCGATCATCATCACGCTGGGAGGATTGATCGCCGCGCGGGTGCTGCCAGTCGCCCAGTATCCGGAAATCGCGCCGCCGACGGTGATCATCACCGCGAATTACCCGGGCGCAAGCGCCGACACACTGGCGCGCACGGTCGCCGCGCCGATCGAAGAGCAACTCTCCGGCGTCGATAACCTGAGCTATTTCAGTTCGACGGCGTCGACCAACGGCTCGCTGACGATCGCCTGTACCTTCGAAGTCGGCGCGAATGCGGACAAGGCCGTAATCGACGTCAACAATCGGGTGGCAATCGCGCTGCCGCGCCTGCCCGAGGTCGTGCGCCAGACCGGCGTCGTGGCCTTGAAACGCTCGACGGACATCCTGCTCGTGATCGGGTTGTCGTCGGATGATCCCCGCTACGACACGCTCTATCTCAGCAACTACGCCACCATCAACGTTCTCGACGAGCTCAAGCGCATTCCCGGCGTGGCCGATGTGACGATTTTCGGCGCGCGCGACTACTCGATGCGCGTCTGGCTCAACCCGGCCAAGATGGCGCAGCTTGGCGTCACGCCAACCGACGTGGCCCAGGCGATCGGGGCGCAGAATACTCAGTACGCGGCCGGCAAGATCGGCGCCGAGCCGGCGCCGGCAGGGCAGGCGCTGGTCTATACGGTCACTGCCCGCGGCCGGCTCGAGGACCCCGCCGACTTCGGCAACATCGTGCTGCGCGCAACCGGGCCGGGCGGCGCGCTGCGCATTCGCGACGTGGCGCGGATCGAGCTCGGCGCGGTGAGCTACGATGCCTTCACGAACCTTGACGGCAAACCGACCGTCGGCATCGCGGTTTTTCTGCAATCCGGCGCCAACGCGCTCAAGGTCGCCGACTCCGTGCGCACGGGCATAGCCCAGCTCGCGCAGGGTTTTCCGCAGGGCGTCACGCAGCAGATTCCCTTCGACACGACGCGCTTCGTCCAGGCGTCGATCCACGAAGTGATCATCACGCTCATTGCGGCCGCAATCCTCGTGCTGCTGGTCGTGTTCGTGTTCCTGCAGAGCTGGCGCGCGACGCTGATACCGATCATCGCGGTGCCGGTCTCGCTGATTGGCGCGTTCGGCGGCCTGCTCCTGTTTGGCTTCACGCTGAACACGCTGACGCTGTTCGCGATCGTGCTGGCAACCGGCATCGTCGTCGATGACGCGATCGTGGTGCTGGAAAACGTTGAACGGCTGATGGCGGAGCGGAAGCTCTCCCCGAAGGAGGCCGCGATCGAGTCGATGCGGGAGGTGACCGGCGCGATTGTCGCGATCGAACTGGTGCTGGTGTCGGTATTCATTCCGGTGGCGTTTCTGGGCGGATTGGCGGGCAAGCTCTACCAGCAATTCGCGGTGACGGTCGCGACCGCGGTCACGATCTCAGGCCTGGTCGCATTGACGCTGTCGCCGGCGATGTGCGCGCTGCTGCTCAAGCCCCAGCATATCGAGAACCGCTTGTTCCGGCCGTTCAATCGCTCGTTCGCGTGGTTGACGCGCGTGTACCTCAGCGCGGTGCGGCTGACCGCCCGCCATGCGGTGATCGGAGTGCTGATCTTCGCGGGCATCCTCGGCGTGGATGCGCTGCTGTTCAAGCTCGTTCCGAACGGCTTCGTCCCGCCGGAGGATCAGGGCTATGTCCTGGGCTCGCTGGCGCTGCCGGATGCGGCGACGCTGCAGCGCACGCAGGCGTTGGGCGCCGCCGTACAGAAGATGCTGCTCGCGCAACCGTCGGTGGAGCACGTCTTCGTCGTCAGCGGGTTCGACGTCATCGGCGGCGCGAACAGGGCCAACGCCGCGACCATCTTTATCCCGCTCAAGCCCTGGGATGAGCGCAAAACTACCGCTCAGGAGCTGGCGAAGTCGGCCATGGCGCAGGCCTCGGAGTTGCCGCAAGGTGCCTTGGTAGTGTTCAATCCGGCGTCGATTCGGGGACTGGGAATCGCCGGGGGTTTTGAAGTCTATCTGCAGGACCGCGCCGACGCCGATCCGCTGAAGCTCTACCAGGGCCTGCAGCAGTTCCTCAGTGCATTGCGCAAGCGCCCGGAGCTGACCGGCATTGCGTCGTTCTACCGGCCCACCTCGCCGCAACTGTTCGTCGACGTTGATCGCGAGAAAGCGATGTCCCTCGGCGTGCCGGTGCAGGATGTCTTCGACGCCTTGCAGAGCACGATGGGTGTGCTCTATGTCAACGACTTCAACAAGTTTGGCCATACCTATCGTGTGCAGCTGCAGGCCGACGGACGGTACCGCTCGAAACCGGAGGACCTGGGCAACGTTTATGTCCGCTCCGCGGGCGGCGACATGATTCCGGTCAAGGCCCTGATCAGCCTGACGAACACCATCGGTCCGGAGCAGCTCGATCGCTACAACGGCTTTCTCGCCGCCAAGGTGCTGGGCAACAGCGCGCCCGGCGTGAGCTCGGGGCAGGCGATCGCCGCGGTCGAGGACGTCGCCCGATCGCTGCCGCCGGGCTACACGATCGCCTGGACCGGCCAGGCGTTCCAGGAAAAACGCATCGGCACGGCCGCGATTCTCGCCTTCAGTTTCGCGATCGTGATGGTATTTCTGATTCTTTCCGCCAACTACGAGCGTTGGTCGCTGCCGGCCGCAGTCCTGCTGGCAGTGCCCTTCGGGCTGCTTGGCGCACTCACCGCGGTGTTCGTGCGCGATTTCAGCAACGATGTGTACTTCCAGATCGGGCTCCTGGTCCTGATCGGCCTCGCCGCAAAGAACGCGATCCTGATCGTCGAGTTCGCGGCCCAGGAGCAGGCAAAGGGCCTCTCGCCGATCGAGGCCGCGTTCGAGGCGGCGCGGCTGCGCTTCCGGCCGATCGTCATGACCTCGCTCGCATTCGTGCTGGGGGTCGTGCCGCTGGTGCTGGCCACTGGCGCTGGCGCTTCCGCGCGCCGGTCGATGGGCACGGGCGTGTTCGGCGGCATGCTGGCCGCGACCTTCATCGCCACCGTGTTCATCCCGCTGTTCTTCGTCCTATTGTCGCGGCGCGAGAGCAAGTCTGCGGCAACCCCTGCCGACGCCAAGCAGGGGCCGGCATGACGCGGCACCTCCAGCTTGCCATGGTTGCGTTCGCGCTCGGCGGCTGCATGGTCGGGCCCGATTACGAGCGCCCCAGTATGCCGCTGCCGGCGGCATTCGCAGGGGCCGATGCGGCGCCGGCCGCGGACCTGGTGCCAGCGGAATGGTGGCGCCTGTTCGAGGATCCGACGCTGAACGATCTGGTCGCAACCGCGCTGGCAAACAATACCGACATCGTCCAGGCGGTCGCACGGATCGAAGAAGCCGACGCGAACGTGCGCGTGGTCAACGCCGCGCTTTTCCCGCCGCTCAACCTGGGCGGCGCCGTCGACCGGAACGCCTACAGCAACAAGATCGCGCTGCCGGCCCCCACCGGCACGCCCAGCGTACGCAACGACCTGCTGCTCGCGCTGTCGACGTCCTACGAGATCGATTTCTGGGGCAAGTTGCGGCGCGCGTCCGAGGCGGCGCGGGCACAGGACCTCAGCACACGCTACGCGAAGGAGGTTGTGACGCTCTCCGTTGCCGCATTGACGACGCAGACGTATTTTTCGCTGCGCTCCCTCGATGCGCAGATCGCGGCGACGCGTTCCACGCTCGAGTCCCGCGACCAGACGCTGGACATCGTGCGCCGGCGCGCCGACGCTGGCCTCGCCTCCGACCTCGACGTCCGGCAGGCGGAGGGTGTGCGCTTCGATGCGGCATTTCAACTCGACGATTTTCTGCGCCAGCGCGACCTGGCAGAGCACCTCCTCGGCACGTTTACCGGCAAGCTCGATCTGGCGCTGGCCCCCGGCGACCTCGCCGGATTGCCGGTGCCCGCATTACCGCCGCCGGGACTGCCCTCGGCATTGCTCGAGCGTAGGCCGGACATCCGCCAGGCCGAGCAGGACCTGGTCGCTGCCAACGCCCAGATCGGCGTCGCCAAGGCGCAACTCTTTCCAACGATCACGCTGACCGGCAGTTTCGGCGGAGAAAGCGCCGCGCTCGCAGGGTTGTTCACGCTGCCCGGGCGGATCTGGACGCTCGGTGCGGGCTTGTCGGCGCCAATCTTCGAAGGCGGCAAGCTGACGGCACAGGTCGACGTGCAGCAGGCCCGGCGCGAGCAATCGCTCGCCGCCTACCAGAAAACGATTCAGACGTCGTTTCGGGAGGTTTCGGACGCCTTGACCAACGTGCGCCAGTACGCGGCCACCGAGCGCGATGCGCAAGCGAGCGTCAATGCGGCGCGCGGGGCGCTGCATCTGGCCAACGTCCGCTACGAAGCAGGCTACGCGCAGTTTCTCGACGTGCTCGATTCGCAACGCAGCCTCAACCTGTCGGAGCTGGCGCGCATCCGCAGCCGCCAGAATCTCCTGTCCGCCAACGTCGACCTCATGACAGCGCTGGGCGGTGGCTGGCAGCCCGAGCAGCGGGCGGCGGAGCGCTAGGACGGGCCCGCTTGAGCCGGCGGCGAACCCGCCGGTACGCGAGCAGCGAAGGCAACCCTCGGCGCGCTAAACGCGCCGGCGATACTCACCGGTGCGCGTGTCAACCTCGATCTTGTCGCCGGTCGCCACGAACAGCGGGACCTGCACCTCGAGACTGCTGCCGAGCTTGGCAGGCTTAAGTACCTTGCCCGAGGTATCGCCACGGATGGCAGGCTCGGTGTAGGTAATCTCGCGCACGACCGAATTCGGCAACTCGACCGCGATCGCTTTGCCGTCGTAGAGCGTCAACTCGCAGGCTAGGCCGTCCTCGAGGTATGCGACCGCGTCGCCGAGATTATCCTTCTCGACCTCGATCTGGTTGTAGTCCTCGTCCATGAAGACGTACATCGGATCGGCAAAGTACGAGAACGTCACCGGTTTCTTCTCGAGTTGAATCACGTCGAATTTCTCGTCGGCGCGATACACCGTCTCGGTGCCCGAGCCCGAGAGGAGGTTGCGAAGCTTCATCTTGACGACGGATGCATTGCGGCCCGACTTGTTGAACTCGGCCTTCTGCACGACCATCGGGTCCTTGCCGATCATGATGACATTGCCGGCGCGGACTTCCTGCGCGGTTTTCATGGCTGCACTCTGCTAATCCATTGATTCAGATAACCAATCATTATACCTGATCGATGCAGAACTTGACCAGCGCTGAGGCGAGGTCTGGCTGGGCGGCGCACGCCTCCGCCCAGTGGACGGCGTGGGCGTCCAGCGTGCCTCGCGCGGCCGCGAACGCGGGCCAGGTCACCCCGGCGTCGCCGGCGCAGTTCCAGGCGCGCAGGAGGCTGCGCACGGCCGTTGCCGCGTCCGCCGCAAGTCCGGCGCAGTAGCGCACCAGAAACGCCTCGAGCTTCAATCGGTGTGCGTTCTCCGTTTGCGGATAAACGTGCCAGATCAGCGGTCGCGCCGCCCATTGCGCGCGGACAAACGAATCCTCGCCACGCACGAAGTTGATGTCGCACGTCCAAAGCAGCCGATCGTAATCGTCCTGAGACACAAACGGAACGCCGGCGAGCGTAAGCCGGCCGCGGCCGAACCGCTGGCCCGCGCGCAGCGCGTTGCCTCCGCTCCAGTGGACGAGCGTGTCCGCTGCGACTCCCTCGGGCACGAGGCAAAGGAGCGGCTGACCGCCATCCGCCCACGCGTCGAGCAGGGCGGCCGGCGTCGCGTTGGGATAGCAGAAGAGCGATACCACCAGCGTATCCTCCGCCGGCGCGGCGAGCCCGAGCGCTCGCCAGAATCCTTCGCGGGCGCGCTGATCGGAGCGGAATTGGTCGCGGCGCGCACAAAGGTCGCGCTCGCGCAACAGGCCACCGCTGGCAGCGGTAAAGCCAGGAAAGAAGAAGTACCGCGTCAGTGGCAGCGTGGCATGGCGGGACGCAAGGCCGTGGCAACGCTCGATCCATGTTTCCGCGGAGAGATATTCGAGATTGATCCACACCGGCTGCCGCTTGCGCTCGACCATTGCCGCCAGATAGGACGCCGGCAGGCCGCAGCCAAAAGCCTCGATAACGACATCGCCGGGAACGGCGGCCGGATCGGCACGCTGATGGTCCCAGCGGCGCACATCGACGCCGCGCACAGTCTGGGCGCCGCTCGCTGCGTCGACCTCCGGCACGAGACAGGCGAGCGCCGCGAGATTGTCGACAAACAGGCGCACGCCGATGCCGTGCTCGCCACCAAGCTGACGCGCGAGGCGCCACGCGAAACCAACGTCGCCGTAGTTGTCGACGACGGCACAGAAAATGTCCCAGTGCGAAGCAGATGCGGGCATGGCAAAGGGCGAACAACCGGGGCAGGATTGCAACCTGGAAACCGCTGCCCGAGTCCGGCCCGGGGCGAAATGAGGAATGATCGCACGAAGCGTGCGGCGGTCGCTGGCTCCCCCGGGTGCCAGCGCTTCCAGCCACGAATCGGGTGCCACTGCAGTACAATCGAGCGCTGAAATTCACCTTGCGCGCCCGGCACCCTCCATGAGTACAGCCGCAGCCTCGGCCGCCGCTGCGACCGAGCCCGTCGTCGCACCGCTATTCGTTGACATCGTTTCCGATGTCGTCTGTCCCTGGTGCTATATCGGCAAGCGCAAGCTCGAAGCGGCGCTCGCCACCCTGCGTCGCGAACCCGGCCTGGTGATCACGGTTCGCTGGCATCCGTTCGAGCTCAATCCCGATCTGCCTGCGCAAGGCATGCCACGGGCAGCGTATATCGAAGCCAAGTTCGGGGGTAAAACGCCTGCCGACGCGATCTACGAGCGTGTGCGCACGGTCGGCGCAGAGGCCGGCATTGTCTTTGCATTTGACCGGATTCGGCTGCAGCCGAATACGCTCGACGCGCATCGGCTTATCGCCTGGGCGCAGCAGCGCGGGGACGCCGAGGTGCTGGTCGAGCGACTGTTCCGTGCTTTTTTCACCGAGGGGCGCAACCTCGGCGCGATCGACGAGCTCGTCGCGCTCGCGGCGGACACCGGACTGCCGGCAGACGAGACGCGGGCGATGCTGGTTTCGGCGGCCTATCGCGCGGAGGTGAAAGCCGAGTGCCGCGAGGCGCAGGAGAGCGGCATCACCGGCGTGCCGTTCTTCATATTCAACGGCCGCGCAGCCGTGTCGGGGGCGCACGATCCGGCAACGCTGCTCGAGGCGATCGCGGCCGCGCGCGCGAGCGCATGAGCGACGACGCCGGCAGCGACACGCTCGGCGCGCTGTTCGCCACCCAGCGCAAAGCCTTCGCCGCCGAGCGCGATCCGGAGCTTGCCGTCCGCCGCGACCGTCTGGACCGTCTCGCCGCACTGCTCGACGCGCGTGAGGCGGAGTTTGTCGATGCGATCGCCGCCGATTTCGGGGTGCGTCCCGCGCAGGAAACGCGGCTCGCCGAGTTGTTTCTCGTGGCCGCGGGAGTGCGGCATGCACGGCGCAACCTGGCGCAGTGGATGCGGCCGCGCCGTGTGCCGACGCCGCTTTTCCTGCGCCCGGGCAGGAGCCACGTCGTGCGGCAGCCGCTCGGGGTCGTCGGCGTCATCAGCCCATGGAACTATCCGGTACAGCTCTCGCTGATGCCCGCGATCGCCGCGCTTGCGGCGGGCAATCGCGTGCTACTCAAACCGAGCGAGCTGACGCCGCGAACAGCGGCTTTGCTGGAACGCAGCATCGCCGCCGCGTTCGCGGCCGATGAGTTCGCGGTCATCAACGGCGGAGCCGACGTCGGCGAGGCATTTTCCCGCCTGCCCTTCGATCACCTGTTCTTCACCGGCTCGACGGCGGTGGGACGGAAGATCGCGCTTGCCGCGGCGAACAACCTGACGCCGGTGACGCTGGAACTCGGAGGCAAATCGCCGGCCCTTATCCTGGCCGATGCGGATTTCGACCTGCTGGCCAAGCGGCTCTGCGTCGGCAAGCTGCTCAATGCCGGGCAGACCTGCATTGCGCCGGATTATGTGCTGGCACCCGCCGAGCGCATCCAGGAGCTGGTCGACGTGTTGGCCGCCGCGGTTGCCGTGCTCTATCCGCAGGTCGGAGCCAATCCCGATTACACGAGCATCGTCAACGATCGCCACTACGCCCGGCTGACCGCGCTCATCGCCGATGCGGAGGAGAAAGGCGCGCGCGTGGTCCGGCTCAATCCCGGCGGCGAAGTGCTGCCAGGGCGCGCGCGCAAGCTCCCGCCGACGCTGCTCCTGGATGTGCGTGACGACATGGCGGTGATGCGCGAAGAGATTTTCGGCCCGATCCTGCCCATCGAAGCCTATGCGACGATCGACGAAGCGATCGCGAAGATCAATGCCCGCCCGCACCCGCTCGCGCTCTACGCGTTTGGGGGCGACCGGCGCCTGCGCGAGCGGGTTCTGCGCGAGACAATCGCGGGCGGGGTGACCCTCGATGACACGCTATGGCACTTTTGCAACGAAGAGCTGCCGTTTGGCGGCGTCGGCGCGTCCGGCAGCGGTGCCTATCACGGCGAGCGCGGGTTCCTCGGCTTCACCCATGAGAAGGCGGTATTCGTTCAGCCGCGCTTGACGCTCAATTCGCTGCTGTATCCGCCCTATGGCAAGCGTTTCGACGCGATGCTCAGGATTCTGAAGCGGATTGCCTAGTCGATCCCCGGCGTCGGTAGCGACGCCGTCGTCGGAGCGCATCGCTCAGCACCGCCACGACGAACAAGTTGATGCCGAGCGTCGTCAGCCTCAGCGGAGTCACGCCTTTCCACAGAGCGTAAAGCTCAAAGGGTACGTAGAGAGCGCCCGACAGCGCGCCCAGCCACTGTGCCCATTCGCGATCGAACCACAGCCCGTAGCCTTCGGCAATGCGCACGACCGCATAGAGCGCAGCCCCGAGCGCGAGCAGCCACAGATCCATCGAGTTGACGCGTTCGGCCAGCGCCACGAAGATTCCGGGGATCCGGCTCGCTGGATTGAGATGCAGGTGCAGCAGCAGTTCGCTGACCACGTCACGGATGTCGCGATGCACGAACGCGAGCAGGCCCGCGCCGGCGGCGAGCACCAGCGCGCCTTTGGCGAATTCGAACACCGCGACGACCCGCAGCTGGGCGCCGAACCAGCCGCGCAGATTGAGCGGCCGCTCGCGAGCCCGCTTGCTATGCACGTCGCTACGCGCAGGTCGAATCGATTGCCGGGGCTACTTTGAAACCGGGAGCTTGCCTTGCACGCCTTCGACGTAATAGTCCATCTTCGAGAGCACGTCGTCGGACATCACCTTGCCGGCCGCAAGGCGCTCCTTGCCGTCGTTGTCCTTGACCGGTCCAGTGAAGGGGTGCAGCTTGCCGCTGCCGATATCGGCTGCGGTCCGGTTGACCAGATCCTGCACGTCCTTGGGCACGATCTTGTTGAACGCGGCCATCTTGATCATGCCCTCCTTGATGCCACCCCAGACGTTGCCAGGTTTCCACGTGCCCGCTATCGCGTCTTGAACCGTCTTGGTATAGAACGCGCCCCACTGGTGGGTAACCGCCGTCAGCTCGCCCTTCGGCCCGTATTTCGACATGTCGGAGTGATAACCGATTGAATAGACGTTCTTCGCCTCTGCGGCCTGGACCACGGCGGTCGAGTCCGTGTGATGCGTGAGCACGTCGGCCCCCTGCGAGACCAGCGTTTCCGCCGCCTCCCGCTCGCGACCCGGGTCGTACCATGAATTGACCCAGACCACCTTGACCTCGGACTTGGGATTCACGCTTCTCATGCCGCGGGTGAAGGCGTTGATGCCCATGACGACCTCCGGAATCGGGAATGCCGCGACGTAACCCGCCACGTTCGACTTCGTCATTTTGCCGGCGACGATTCCGGCGAGATAACGTCCCTCGTAGAAGCGCGCGTTGTAGATGCCGACATTGGCGTCGGTCTTGTAGCCGGTTGCGTGCTCGAATTCGGTCTGCGGAAACTGCTTGGCGACCTTGAGCGTCGGGTTCATGTAGCCGAAGGAAGTCGTGAAAATGAGCTTGTTGCCACTGAGGGCCAGCTCGCGAATTACGCGCTCAGCGTCCGCGCCCTCGGGCACGTTCTCGACGAATTTGGTTACGACCTTGGCGCCCAGCATCTTTTCCATCTCCTTGCGACCCGAGTCGTGCTGAAACGTCCAGCCCGCGTCGCTGACCGGGCTCACATACACAAAGCCGACCTTGAACGGTTCGTCGGCCGCAACCGCCGCTTCCATCCCCGGAACGAAGCCTGCGCCGAGCGCAATAAGCGTTGCGAATAGCGTGCGGCATGTCGAGCGCTTGAACATCGGCAACATCTCCCTCTCCTTGAAGTGATCCGGCAGGGGCTGCCGGCGACGCGACGGGCTAAGCGCCATTCTACCCGAGGCCGCTACACCTCCGGATGATAAGGCCTGCCCAGCGATGCGGGCGCATTCAGGCGGATCGTGGCTGCGTCGCGCGAAATGATCGTCAGCACGATGATCGTTGCCAGATAGGGCAGCATCGCGAGCAGCTGTGAGGGCACGGCGACACCCAATGCCTGGGCCTGGAACTGCGCCAGCGTTACCGCGCCGAACAGGTACGCGCCGGCAAGCATGCGCCATGGCTTCCAAGTCGCGAACACGACCAGCGCCAGCGCGATCCAGCCGCGGCCGGCGGTCATTCCCTCGGTCCACAACGGCGTATACGCGGTGGCCAGGTACGCCCCGGCCAGTCCTGAGCAGGCGCCGCCAAACAGCACCGCGGCGTAGCGGATGGCGATCACCCGGTAGCCGATTGCATGTGCCGAGTCGGGTGATTCGCCGACGGCGCGGAGTATCAAGCCCGCGCGGGTGCGAAACAGGAACCACTGCACTAACGCGACCAGTCCCACCGATAGGTAGACGAAAGGGCTGTGCGCGAACAACAGCTTGCCGAAGAAAGGCAGATTGGACACTCCGGGGACGGACAACGGCTTGATGCCGTCGATGACGATGCTGACGTAACGCAGTCCGACGAATGCGGACAGGCCGACGCCGAAGAGCGACAGCGCGAGTCCGGTCGCGACCTGATTCGCCATCAGCGTCAATGTCAGCAGCGCAAATACCAGCGACAGTGCCGCCGCCGCCGCCATGCCCGCCGCGACTCCAAGCCAGGGCAGCTTGGTCGTGGCAGCGACGATGAAGGCCACGACCGCGCCGACGAGCATCATGCCTTCGACCCCGAGATTCAGCACGCCGGCGCGCTCGGTGACGAGCTCGCCCGTCGCGGCGAGCACGAGCGGCGTTCCCGCGGCGAGCGTCAGGGCAATCAGCGTTGCGGCCAATTCCATCAGGCGGCATTGCCTGCGGTGAGCGATCGGGCGCCGGCGCTCACCGGCGGCGCGCGCCGCGCCAGGCGCACGCGGAAATTGACGGATACGTCGGCGGCGAGCAGGAAGAAAAGCAGCGTGCCCTGAAACAGCCCGGTGACAGCTGACGGTAGCGCAAGGTTGATCTGGGCCGCCTCGCCACCGAGATAGAGCAGCGACATAAGCAGGCTCGACAGCAGAATTCCGAACGGGTGCAAGCGGCCCACGAAGGCGACGATGATCGCGGCGAAGCCGTACCCAGGGGACATCGTCGGCAGCAGCTGGCCGATCGGACCGGCCGCCTCGTCGACCCCGGCGATGCCCGCGGTCGCGCCACCGATCAGCATGCCGAGCCAGACGGTGCGGCGGGCGGAGATGCCCGCGTAATTGGCCGCGGCGGGGGCGAGGCCGGCGACCCGCATCTGGAAACCGGCGAGGCTCTTGCGCATGAAGAGCCAGGCCACGGCAACGACGATAAGCGCGAGCAGAAACCCGGCGTTAAGCCGCGTCCCCGGCAGCAGATTGGGGAGCACAGCCGCGTCAGTAAACATCTTCGACTGGGGAAAATTGAAGCCTTCGGGATCACGCCACGGGCCGTGCACGAGCAGTGACAGGGTCAGCGTTGCCACATACACGAGCATCAGGCTGACCAGGATTTCGTTGGCATTGAAGCGCGTCTTGAGCCAGGCTGGGATCGCGGCCCATGCCATGCCGCCCAGGGCGCCGGCGCCGAGCATCAACGGCAGCACCCACGCGCTGCCGCTGTCCTGCAGCGCGAGGGCGACGCCACCGCCGCAAATCGCGCCGAGCGTTAGCTGACCTTCGGCACCGATGTTCCAGACATTGGCGCGGTAGCCTGCGGCAAGGCCGACAGCACACAACATAAGCGGCGATGCCTTGAGCAGGAGTTCGCCAACCCCGTACAGGGTCTCGACGGGTTTGACGAAGAATACGTAGAACGCTGCGAAGGGATTGCTGCCCAGGATTGCGAACAGCACGAATCCGACGAGAAGCGTCGCCGCCGCGGCGAACAGTGGCGACAGCCAGCTCATCAGCCGCGACGGCTCGGGGCGCGCCTCCAGCCTAATGCGCATCGATCAGGCCCGCGCTCGAAGCGTCGGCGCGCAGGACGCCCTGCGCGCCGATGAACGAACCGCTCATCAGCAGGCCGATATCTTCCGCGTTGGTCTCGCGGGTAGGCAATGCCGGCGAGAGCCGGCCGCGCGCGATGACGGCGAGGCGATCGCAGATTTCGAACAACTCGTCGAGCTCCTCGGAGATGACCAGCACGGCAACGCCTTCGTCGCGCAGATCGACCAGCGCCTGTCGGATCTGCGCCGATGCGCCCACGTCCACGCCCCAGGTTGGCTGTGCCGCGATGATCACGCGCGGTCCCTGCAGAATTTCGCGGCCGACGATATATTTCTGCAGATTGCCGCCGGAAAGGCTGCGCGCCGTCGCCGCGGGCCCGGACGCCTTGACGTTGAAGCGCGCGATCGTGGCTTGCGCGAAGGCGCGCACTGCTTCCGGGCGGATGAAGCCGTGCCGCGTGAGGCCCTGTCGGTGGGCAGTCAGCAGCGCGTTGTCGGCGAGGGACATTTCCGGCACGGCGCCCCGCCCCAGTCGCTCCTCGGGCACGAAGGCGAGGCCGAGAGCGCGGCGGGTGGCGGCGTCGAGCCTACCCACTGGATTGCGGTTCAATACGATCGGCTTGCCATCGTTAAGCGTCCGTTCGCCGGACAATGCGGCCAGAAGCTCCTTCTGGCCGTTGCCGGATATTCCCGCGATGCCGACAATTTCGCCGCCGCGCACGGAAAGCTCGATGTCGACCAGATCGGTGCCGAACGGGTCTTCGGCCGGCAGCGAGAGCCCGCGCACCACCAGCGTGCCATCGCCGCGGGTCCTCGCCTGCCGGTGGCGCGGATGCGGCAGTTCCGCGCCGATCATCATGCGGGCGAGTCCGGAAGAGGTCTCCTGGCGGGGGTCGCATTCGCCGGTTACCTTGCCCGCGCGCAGTATCGTCGCGCGCTGGCACAGCGCCCGGATTTCGTCGAGCTTGTGGCTGATGTAGAGAATGCTGCATCCCTCGGCGGCAAGACGGCGTAGTGTCGCGAAGAGCGTAGCGACCGCCTGCGGCGTCAGCACCGACGTCGGCTCGTCCATGATGAGCAGTTGCGGCTGCTGCAGGAGGCAGCGCACGATCTCCACGCGCTGCCGTTCGCCGACCGACATCGAATGCACGTGCCGCCGCGGATCGAGCGGCAAGCCGTAGCGCTCGGAAACATCGCGAATGCGCTCGTCGCGTGCCGCGGCCGTGCCCCCGGGCTCGAGAGCGAGCGCGATGTTCTCGCTCACCGTCAGCGTTTCGAACAGGGAGAAGTGCTGGAAAACCATGCCGATGCCCAGCGCCCGCGCCCGGGCGGGGCTCGCGATGGCAACCGTATGGCCGTTCCAGTGGATCGTTCCCGCATCCGGCTTGGCGATGCCGTAGACAATCTTCATCAGCGTCGACTTGCCGGCGCCGTTTTCCCCCAGGACCGCGTGGATCTCCCCGGGCATGACGGTGAGGTCGATGCCGTCGTTGGCGACGACCGAGGGGTAGACCTTGGTGATCCCCTGGAGCTCCAGCCGGGGCACGGCCGCAGTGTCGGTGATTGGCACCTTCATAGGGCCCGATCAGACTTCCGCGCCGACGCGGCGCTCCGCATTCGCGGCAGCGCGCTCGTGCGCCTGGACGATCTCGGCGGCCACGGCAACGGCGATGATCCCGGGTTCCCGGCCGCCGATGCCGGCGATGCCGATCGGGCAGGTCACGCGCGCAATCGTTTCCGCTGCGAAGCCGCGCGCCGCCAGGTGCCGCTCGAGCTGGGCGCGCTTGGGCCTCGAGCCGATCATGCCGGCGTAGCGGAAGTCGTCGCGCGCAAGAATTGCGGCGACGAGTTCGAAATCCAGCGCGTGGCTGTGGGTCAGCACCAAAAACACGCTTTGCGGCGCGGCGGCGCGCACTTCCGCCGCGGGCACGTCGGTCGTGACCATCGTGACGTTGGCGGGCGCGGTCGCGGGAAAATCGCACTCGCGCTCGTCCACCCAGGTCACGCTGCAGGGCACTGCGCCGAGCACCTGCACCAGCGCGCGGCCCACGTGCCCGTTGCCGAACACCACGACGCGGAAATCGTGCGTGCCGATGCGCTCGACGAACCACGCCGCGCCGTCTTGCTCCATGACGGTCGGCGGCGCGTCCGCTTGCGCGAGCAGGGCCTGCGCCGCCGCAAGCACCTCAGCAGGCAACGAGGCTGCACCCGCATCGGCTCGTCCGACGGCGAGCGGTGCGCTCCCGCCCAATGCGATCGGTGTGGCGAGCGCAAGCGGCAGGTCGTGCTCGCCCCGTCGCGCCAGCGCATCGAGCCAGCCCGCCGCTGCCGCGTCGAAGCAGCGGAACAGCACGGTTGCGACGCCGCCGCAGCACTGGCCCAGCCGCGCCGCCAGCGGGAAGCGCACCAACCAGGTGCCCAGCTTGGCCGCCTGCAGTGCATCGCGGGCGATGCGCAGCACCTCGAACTCGAGGTGGCCGCCGCCGATGGTCGCTTGCGCCTGCGTCGGCGTCACCAGCATCCAGGCCCCGGCTTCGCGCGGCACCGAACCGCGTGTCGCGGCGACGGTGACCAGAACCGCGCGACCCTCGGCAGCAAGTGCGTTGCGCAACGGGCCAATCCACGCGTTCACTGCGCCACCGCCGCCGCAGGAGGTGCGGCAAGAGCCGTTGCCGCGCGCGCCGCGCTTTCCTCGACAGCGAGGAGGATTGCCTCGTTGGTCGCCGGCGCGTCGAGCCGCGGCGAGACGCGGTAATCGCTGGCCGCGGCAACAGCGTCGCGCAGCGCGTGAAACACGGACAGCGCCAGCATCAGCGGCGGTTCGCCGATTGCCTTGGAGCGATGGATCGTTGCCTCGCGGTTCGGCTCGCCGAACCATTCGAAGGCGAAGTGTTCGGGCCAGTCGCGGCAGGTTGGAATCTTGTACGTCGATGGTGAATGAGTCTGCAATTCGCCGCGCGGGTTCCACCACAGCTCCTCCGTGGTGAGCCAGCCGACGCCCTGCAAAAAGCCGCCTTCGAGCTGGCCGCGGTCAAGTGCGGGGTTGAGCGACTCGCCGACATCGTGGAGGATATCGACGGCGAGCATGCGGTTCTCGCCGGTCAGCGTGTCGATCACGACTTCCGCAACCGCGGCCCCGTATGCGAAATAGAAAAATGGACGGCCGGAGAACGTCTTGCGGTCGTAGTGAATCTTCGGGGTGGCGTAGAAGCCGGTCGCGGACAACGGCACGCGCGCCCGGTGGGCAAGCACGGTGAGGTCGGCAAGGGGCAGTGTCCGCTCGCCGGCATGCACCGCATTCGCGGCGAAGCGGACGTCCGTCGCCGCCACACCGAAATGCTTGGCCGCGAGGGGCACGAGGCGTTCTTTCAACGTGCGCACTGCGGCCTGCGCTGCCATGCCGTTGAGGTCGCTGCCGGACGAGGCGGCGGTCGCCGAGGCGTTGGGCACCTTGGACGTGTCGGCAGCACACACGCGCACGCGATCGGGCGTGACGCCCAGCTCGTGCGCGACGACCTGCGTGACTTTGGTGTAGAGCCCTTGGCCCATTTCGGTGCCGCCGTGATTGAGCAGCACGGTCCCGTCGGTATACAGATTGACCAGGGCTCCCGCCTGATTGTAGTGCGTCGCGGTGAACGAAATGCCGAATTTGACCGGGGTCAGCGCGATGCCGCGCTTGAGGATTGGGCTCGCCCGGTTCCACGCCGCGATCTCGGCGCGGCGCTCGCGATAGCGCGCGCGCCCCGCCAGTTGCGCCGCGAGCTGCGGCATTATGTTGTCCTCGACCTGCATCCGGTACGGCGTCTGGTCGCGCGGCGAATCGCCATAGAAATTCGCCCGCCGGACATCGAACGGGTCGAGTCGCAGGTAGCGCGCGATCTCGTCCAGGATGTACTCGATCGCGAACATGCCCTGCGGGCCGCCAAAGCCGCGGAACGCGGTATCCGATACCGTGTTCGTCTTGCAGCGGTACGACGTCAGCGCCACGTTTTCGAGGAAGTAGCAGTTGTCGACGTGGAACAGCGCGCGATCGTTGACCGGCCCCGAGAGATCCGCCGAAAAGCCGCAGCGCGACGCAAGCACGAGATCGAGGCCGCGGATCCGGCCGCTGGTGTCGAAACCGACCTCGTAGTCGTAGCGAAATGCATGCCGCTTCCCGGTCATGATCATGTCGTCGTCGCGGTCGAGGCGCATCTTCACCGCGCGCCCGGTCCGGCGCGCGAGGATGGCGGCGACGCAGGCGAACAGCGCCGCCTGCGACTCCTTGCCGCCAAAGGCGCCGCCCATGCGCCGGCATTCGACGCTGACGGCATGGGCGGCGATACCCAATGCGTGCGCGACCTGCAACTGCACTTCAGCCGGATGCTGCGTCGAGCAGTGCACGTGCATTCCGCCGTGCTCTTGCGGCACGGCCAGCGAGATCTGGCCTTCGAGATAAAAATGGTCCTGCCCCCCGCAGCGGAAGCGACCGGCAAGTCGATGCGGGGCGCCGGCAATCGCGGCGGCGGCGTCGCCGCGGATGAGCCGCTCGGTCGGTAGCACGAAGGTTTGCGCGGCCAGTGCCGCATCGATGGTCAGCACCGCGTCGAGCTCGGCGTATTCGATTCGGGCGAGCCGCGCCGCGCGCCGCGCTGCATTGACCGAGGTCGCCGCGACGGCAAAGATCGGTTGTCCGACGTACTGGACCAGGGTGTCGGCCAAGATGGGTTCGTCGTGGATCACCGGCCCGACATCGTTGCGGCCCGGGATGTCGCCGGCAGTCACCACGGCGACGACCCCGGGTGCGGCCATAATGGCGGTGGTATCGATGGCGATGATCCGCGCATGTGGCTTGGCGCTCTTGCCGAGGGCGGCGTGGAGGGTTCCGCGCGGTTCGACGATGTCGTCGACGTACGCGGCCGCGCCGGCAACATGCAGCTGCGCGCTGTCGTGCGCCAGTTCCGCTCCGATGAGCGCGGACGCGCCAGTGAGGGGTATCGGGTCGGTCACGGGGCGGTGTAGTCGACGGCGCGCGTTTTCACGCCGCTGCCTGCCGTTTCAATATAGAACCGACGCAGCAGGTTCTTAAGCGCTACGCGCCGGTAAGCCGCGCCCGCGCGCATGTCCGAGATCGGCGCAAAATCCCGGTCGAGCGCCTCCTGCCCGGCGGCGATTGCCGCCTCGTCCCAGCGCCTCCCCGCGAACGCCTGTTCGCAATGCGTCGCGCGCTTGGGAATTGCCGCGACGCCGCCACAGCCGATGCGGATGGCAGTGATGGGGGCGTCGGACGCCGCCGCATCGCGGCGCAGGCTGAAGCAGGCGAAGACCGCGGATATGTCCTGGTCGAAACGCTTCGACAGCTTGTACGCGCGCAGCTCGAGCCCTGGCGGGGGCAACGGCACACGGATGGTCTCGAGGAACTCACCGGGTTGGCGCGCGGTCGCCTGATAGCCCAGATAGAAATCGTCGAGCGGCATCTCGCGCCGCACGTCGCCGCGGCGCAGCACCAGGCTTGCGCCCAGCGCAAGCAACACGGGCATCGTGTCGCCGACCGGCGAGCCGTTGGCGATATTGCCGCCGAGCGTCGCGGAGTTGCGGATCGGCAGCGAGCCGAAGCGCGACCAGACCTCGGCCAGGGCGGGGCAATGCTTGCCAAGCAGGGCAAGGGCATCGGTCAGCGAAACGGCGGCGCCGATCTCGAGTTGAGTCGGCGTCGAGCGCACGGCCAGGAGGTCGCGCACGTTGCCGGTGTAGATGATCGTACCAAGATCGCGCTGCTGCTTCGTCACCCACAGCCCGACATCGGTTCCTCCAGCGAGAAGCTGCGCATCGGGATGCGCCAGGCACAGCTGCGCCAATTCGTCGGCGGTCTGCGGCGCCGCGTAACGCTGCCCCCCATGGGCACAGACGAGGCCCGTGTCCCGGTCGAGGCTCGCGAGCTGCGCGCCGAGCGCGCGTTCCTCGGCGCTGACGCTGCGCCGGCCATGCGCGTCGATGCCGGGCGCGCGCCAGCCTGCCGCCGGCGGGAGCTCGCGCATGCGCCCCGCCGCGGCAATAAGCGGACGATATCCCGTGCATCGGCACAGGTTCCCCGACAGCGCATCGTCGATCGTCGCGCGGTCGCCCTGCGCCGTGTTCTTGTACACACCGAACAGCGACATCGCGAATCCGGGCGTGCAGAACCCGCATTGCGACGCGTGGCAATCGACCATTGCCTGCTGCACGGGATGCAGTGCGCCGGTCGGAGACTTGAGGCCTTCGACGGTGAAGAGCGCCTTGCCGTCGATCGTGGGCAACAGCCGGATGCAGGAGTTGATGGGTCGCCAGCGCAGGGCGTCGGCGTCGCCGCGCTCGCCAAGCACAACCGTGCAGGCGCCGCAATCGCCTTCGGCACAGCCCTCCTTGGTGCCGGTGCGGCCGAGATGCTCGCGCAGGAACTCGAGCACCGTCGTTTGCGGCGAGACGTCGCCCGGGTAGACGATTTCCCCGTCGAGCACGAACCGCACGCCGGCAGCGGCGTGCGGCGCGGACCGGGCGGCGGCTCCGGACCGCGCCATGTCGAAGGGCCGGCTACTTCTTGCCGGCGGCGCGGGTTACGTCCGCCACCAGCTTGGCGGCGCCCTTATTGTGTGCCGTCATGCGCACGAGGATATCCGGCGGCAGGACGCCCTTCTTGTTGTAATAGGCCTCGTTCCATTCGTTGGAAATCGCGATCACCGTGCCGTCGAGGTTCAAGCCGCCGTAGAGACCCTTCGCGCGGCTGAAGGTGATGAAGTCGGTAACGATATCCGACTTGGCACCCGCGCCGACGGGTCCGGCGGCGACGCTGGCGTCGCCGCCGAGCTTCACCGACGGTGCCAGCAGCGAGTTCAGCCCCTTGTCCGTCATGACCAGGGTCACGACCTCGGACACCGAGATGCCGGCCTGGAAGCCGACGCTCGCGGTGGCCAGGGTGTAGAAGGCCGGCCCGACCCACTTGTGGCCCGCCGCGTCGTGCGCGAGGGTCACGGCGCGACCGCCGGAGCCGCCGAAGATGAATCCGGCCTTCGCCACTTCGGGCGCGATCATGACCGCTTTGGCGCGGCTGATGTTTTGTTGCAGCCAGGTCATGTCCGGGTCGCGCAGGAAGTTTGACAACGTCTTGTCGGCTGCATCGACGAGTTTTTGCTGGTCGCTCTGCGCCAGCGCGACGCCTTGCACAGCCGCCAACAGCAGCAGCGCGTAGAGAGCGCGCGCGACGTAATGAATCGCCTTGTCCGCCATGGTTCACTCCGTTGGTTGTCGGCGAAGGCTGCCTCGCCGGGAAGAACATTATATACCGCGCTTCCATCCTGTCTGCCGGCGCAGCGCGCTGGCCGCAGCGGCTGCAGTGCGCGCATTGGCAAACCGTCGCACCATGCCCGCGCCGCATGGCCCGCACGCGGTCCGGCGCTGCGGGCTAGCGCAACAGCTCGACGCCGTAATCGGTGACTCGCACGCGATCGCCGATGCGCAAGCCGGTCGGAACCGACTGCCGGATCGTGGCCCAGCTGCCGTCGTCGTACCGGATACCGATCTGATATACGACCTGCGTTTGCGACTTCTCGATCTGGTTGCCGGCATAGGCACCGCCAACCGCACCCACCACTGTTGCCACCGTGCGGCCGGTACCGCCGCCCACGAGGCTGCCCAGACCACCACCGGCGAGCGCGCCGACAATCAAGCCGGCGCCGCCGGGATCCTTTTGCTCGACGACTTCACGCAGCGATTCCACGGTGCCGACGCGTGCCGGTGGCGGGCTCTGGACGACCTGGTACGTGGGCTGCGGGCCGCAGCCGGTCAGGGCCAAGGCCGCGAACAGCGCGCCGGCGCAGGCGCAAACGAATGCTTGCTGCAGCCGGGGCATGTTGGGTCCTCCTTTCACTCGGGAATCGCATTGAGCACGTACATCGCGGCAAGCAGGCCGCTCGGACGACCCAGTCGGCCGAGCCATTTGGAGAAAATCTGCTCGATCTCGCCGGAGAGGTACACCTGCGTCAGCGCGCGGTTGACCTCGAGTCGGAACGCCGAGTCGTTGCGCGGCAGCATGAACGCGTAGGGCTCGAACGAAAGATCCTCGGCGAGCATGGCGAAGAGCTTCGGATCCCTCGCTTGCGCGGCCAGGCCGATCAGCTTGATCTTGTCGCTCGCGAACGCGGCGACGGCACCGGATTCGAGCATCGCGACGCCTTCGACACCATCCTTGACCAGGACGATCTTGGCGTTGACCAGCCGATCCTTAAGCGCCGCGTTGAGCCGTTTTTCGGTGGTGGTGCCGGAGGTGACCGCAATCGACTTGCCCGCCAGATCTCCGAAAGCGTTGATGGTCGAATCGGTGCGCACCAGAAAGCCGCCGCCGTCGACGAAGATGAGGTTGCTGAAATCAACGTCGCTCAGGCGCGACAGCGATTGCGTCGTGTTCGCGCATTCGAGATCCGCCTTGCCGTTTGCCACCATGGCGATGCGATTGGGTACGGTGTCGACAACCCAGTTGACGGCGAGGTCCGGCACGGCGATGGCGCGGCCGATGCCGGCGATCACGCGTTTGCACAAATCAATCGAATAGCCCGCCGGCTGATTGTTGGTCTCGACATACGAGAATGGCAGTGAATCCGCGGAGAAAGCGACGGTGATCGACTTCGCGGCCTTGATCTTCGCAAGCGTGTCCGGGCCGCGCTGTTGTGCGGGTGCAGACAGCGGGAGAACGGCGCCGAGCACGAGTAAGACAAGGGACAATCGTTTCACGGGACACCTCGCGGCGTGGTCATCGAAGCGGTGGGGCGCGCTCGCGCGCCGGTTGTGCATCGCCGGCTGGACCGGCGACGCCAGCACATTATAAGGGGCGCCACGCGCCCGCGCTGCGGCGTCGGGCCCCATGCTACACTCTAGCTAGCTTCGCTGCGGCGTGGTCCTCGCGTGCGGCGGCGGGCGTTATCCTCGAGGGAGAACGAGCTTGGCAGATGGTCGCGCCGCCGCGCTGGGTGCTCGGGTCGCGGCATGCCTCATTCTCTTCGTGGCTGCTGCGCACGCCGCAGACACCTCGACCACGCTGGAGCGCATCCGTACCGATGGCAGCATCCGGCTCGGGTATCGGTCCGGGGCGGCTCCGTTCTCGTTCAAGGAGCGCGACGGCAGCGTGCGTGGCTACAGTGTCGAAATCTGCACGCGTATCGTTGCGTCGCTGCAGAAGCGGCTCGGCCTCGCATCGCTGCGCATCGAATGGACGCCGCTCGACGCCGCGGAGCGGCTGGACGCCGTGGCGAAGGGCAAGGTCGACATGGAATGCGGCACGACTACGATCAGCTTGTCGCGTTACGAGACCGTCGATTTCAGTCTGCCGATCTTTGTCGACGGCGGAAGCGTGCTCACCGCAGCTACCTCGAAGCTGGAACGCTTCGCGGATCTCGACTCGCGCCGAGTCGCAGTGATACCGGGCACGACCACCGAAAGCGCGCTCAAGCGCCAGCTCGCAGTCACCGGCACGAAGGCGCAACTGGTGCCGGTCAAGGATGGCTTCGAAGGCATCGCCCTGCTGAGCGCGGGGAAGGTCGACGGTTATGCCAGCGATCGCATCGTGCTCGTCGCGTTGCGCGCGGCGAGCGCCGACCCCGCGCGCTGGGAGCTTTTCGACAACGATTTTTCCTTCGAGCCGTACGCGCTGGTCGTGCGGCGCGACGATCCGGATTTCCGGCTCGCGGTGAACCGGGCGCTCGTCGAGCTTTACGGCAGTGGCGACATCGATGCGATTTTCTATCGCTGGCTGGCCGGGTTGGGCCGGCCGGGCCCGTTGTTGAATGCGATGTTCTACTTGAGCACGCTGCCGCAATGACACGCCGGCACCGCCTCGTATTCGCCTCCGCTGCTGCGATGCTGGCGTGCGCGGCCGCGGCGCAAGTGCCGCCGCCACCGCCGGAACTGGGGCAGGCGCCCACATCGGGGGCGGCGACAGCACCGGCGCCGGCGGACGCCTGCGATCGCTGCGGCAAGATCGAATCGATCCGCCCGGTCACGACCAAGGACCAATGGACGCCGCTGGGCAGCGTTTCGGCGAGCCCGCCGGGTGGCTCACCGACGGGGAGCCCCTCGGCCGCGACCATGGTCCAGATCGGGCCGGGACTCACCAAGCAGGGCACCGTGCTCATCGGTGCCGCCGGCGGGGCCGCGTATGGAACCCGCCCGACCCAACTCAACACGCGGCGTTGGGAAGTCGTGGTGCGCATGGATGCGGGCGGGACAAGATCGGTAACGCAGAATTACGAACCGATGCTGCGCGAAGGCGATCGCGTCCGCGTCATGGGGACGCAGCTCGAGCTCGTCCAGTGAACGCCGCGCTCGTGTCCGCGACCGGTATCCTGGTCGCGCCGGCGCGCCTTACGATCACCGATGCCGCCGATGGCAGCCTGATCCTGGCGCTTGTGGGCCGGCTCGACGCCTATTCGATCCCGCTTCCCTGGGCGCAGGCGAGCGCCGCGCTGGCCGCGGCCCCGACGCGCCGCATCATCGTCGATGCGGCGGCGGTTGATTATTGTGATGGCGGCGGCATCGCGATGCTGGTCGACCTGCTGCGGCAGCCGCGTGCCGACGGCGCCGCGGTATCCGTCCGCGGGCTGCGGCCCGAATTCCAGGCACTGCTCAACCAGTTCGATCTCGCTCGGCTCGCCGCGTCGGCCGCGCCACCACCCCCGCGCGTTGGCGCGATCGAGGAGATCGGCCGCGCAACGGCGACGCTCGGGCGCGACCTGCGCACGCAGATCGCGTTCGTTGGCGAAACCGGCGCCGCGTTGGGATATGCGCTGACGCACCCGCGGCGCGTGCGTTGGAAGGACGTGTGGTACACCTGCGAGCAGGTCGGCGCCAACGCTTTGCCGATCGTCGCGCTGATCTCGTTTCTGTTCGGTGTCATCCTGGCCTTCGAGGCGGCGGTGCCGATGCGGCAGTTCGGCGCGGAAATCTTCGTGGCCGACTTGATCGGCTTGTCGGTCCTGCGCGAACTCGGGCCGCTGATGACCGCGATCCTGCTCGCCGGGCGCTCGGGTGCGGCGTTCGCCGCCGAGATCGGCACCATGAAGGTCAACGAGGAATTGAATGCGTTGACCACCATGGGGCTCGATCCGGTGCGATTCCTCGTCGTGACCCGCGTCATCGCCTCGCTGCTGATGGTGCCCCTGCTGTCGCTGTTCGCCGACCTGATCGGCGTGCTGGCCGGTGGTCTGACGATGCTGTCGTTCAACATCCCCTTCGTCACCTATCTGCATGAGGTCGCCAGTATTGTCGACCTCAAGGACGTGCTCGCGGGCCTGGCCAAGACCCCGGTATTCGCGATCCTCATCGCCGGCATCGGTTGCCTGCGCGGCTTGCAGACGCAGACCGGGGCGAGCGCCGTCGGCATTTCCGCAACGCGCGCCGTCGTCTCCGGCATCGTGACCCTGGTCGCGGTCGACGGCATTTTTGCCGTCATCTACTATATTCTCGACATATGACGTCCGCGCTCCCTGCCGCGCCGATTGTCCGGGTCGAGGCCCTCAGCGCCGGCTACGGCGATGACGTGGTCCTGCGGGACGTGAGCTTCGAGGTCAATCGCGGCGAGGTGTTCATCATTCTCGGCGGCTCCGGCAGCGGCAAGAGCACGCTCCTGAAGCACATGATCGGCCTGTATGAGCCGCTGGCGGGCCACGTGTTCATCGATGGCGCCGATATCGTGACCGCGGAGGGCGCGGCGCGGCAGGAGATTCTGAAGAAGATCGGCGTGATGTATCAGAGCGGCGCGCTGTTCGGGTCGATGACGCTGCTCGAGAACGTGCGGCTGCCCCTCGAGGAGTACACCGCGCTGCCGCTGCCCGCCATGGACCTGATCGCGCGCATGAAGCTCGAATTGGTCGGCCTCGAGACCTTCTGCGGGCACATGCCGGCGGAGCTCAGCGGCGGCATGCAGAAGCGCGCCGCGATCGCACGGGCGATGGCGCTCGATCCGGGAATCCTGTTCCTCGACGAGCCCTCCGCGGGGCTCGATCCGATCACTTCGGCGGAGGTCGATGCGTTGGTCCGCCGGCTCGCCGCGAGCCTGCGCATCACGTTCGTGATCGTGACCCACGAGCTCGCCAGCATCTACGCCATCGCCGACCGCGTGATCATGCTCGACAAGCGTGCCCAGGGCATCATTGCAGAGGGCGATCCACGGGTGCTCCGCGATACCAGCGAGAACCCCCGGGTGCGGCAGTTCTTCCGGCGCGAACCGGAAGCCGCGACGGAGACCGCGTAGTGAGTGCGCAGGCGAACAATTTCAAGCTCGGCGTGTTCGTCATCGGCGCAGTCGCGGCGTTGCTGCTGCTGTTGCTCATTATCGGCTCGGGCCGATGGTTCCAGTCGAAGACCGTGATCGAGACTTATTTCAACGAATCGGTGCAGGGTCTCGATATCGGTTCGAAGGTGAAGTATCGCGGCGTTACGGTCGGCGAGGTCACGCGCATCAACTTCACGTACAACAAGTACCAGCAGGACAAGCCGGCCGAGGAGCGCCTGCGCTACGTCCTCGTCGAGGCGACGATTCTCGGGCGTCTGATTGGAACCAAGGCCGGTGGCGAAATCACCCGGCCGGAGACGGTGCACGTGGAAATCGAGAAAGGGTTGCGCATCCGGCTCGCGCCGCAGGGCATCACCGGGACGAACTACCTGGAGATCGACTACGTCGATCCGAAGCTCAACCCGGAGCTGCAGATCTCCTGGGAGCCCGACCACGTGTACATTCCGAGCGCGCGGTCGACATTCACGCAATTCTTCTCCGCTGCCGGCGATGTCGTCGAAAAACTGCAACGCCTCGACCTCGACGGCGTGGTGACCCGCCTCAATCGCCTGCTCGAAACGACGAACGAGCGCGTCGCCGCGGTGGACACGGCAAAGATATCTGAATCGACGACACGCGTTCTGGGTAAGGTCGACCGCAAGCTCGATCAGCTTGACGTCGACCGGATCTCCAAGGAAAGTACCGCGCTGCTTGGAGAGCTGCGGCAGACCAATCAGAAGCTCGCCACCATCCTGGACGATCCAGCATGGAAGAAGCTGCCCGGGGACGCCGGCGCCGCCGTGGCCCAGGCGAGGAAGCTCCTCGAGGATCCCAACCTGCGCCAGGCGCTGGCGCATCTGGCGAACACCCTGGCGCGACTCGATCGCGTTCTCGGCGGGACCGAGTCCGACTTGCGAAAGACGCTCGACAACGTACGGCAGATCACCGACAACCTGCGCGACCTGACCGAGGATGCCAAGCGCAATCCATCGCGGCTGATCCTCGGCGCGCCGCCACCGCCAGCCAAAGGTATCCAACCGTGACCCCACCCGCTTCGCTGTCGCGTCGTCGCGCATTGGCGGCGGCCGCCGTGCTGCTCGGCGCCGGTTGCTCGCAACCGGCGCCGCTCAAGTCGACGTTTCTGCTGGAGCCGCCGCACCCCGCACCGGCGGGCGCCGGTCCGCGGCCGACGACGCTCAAGGTCGATGCGGTGTCCGTAGCCGGTCCATTCCGGGGACGATCGCTCGTCTATCGCGAGAGCGAGCTCAGGTTCGAGGCCGATTTCTACGACGAATTCCTGATCACTCCCGCAGCGATGCTCGGGGAAACGATCGCCGCCTGGCTCGCTGCCGCGGCGCTCTACCAGGCCGTGCTACCGCCATCGAGCACCCGCGACGCCGACGAGCTGCTCGAGGTGTTCGTTAGCGAGCTCTACGGCGACTTGCGCGAACCGGCGAAGCCGGCGGCCGTGGTGACGATCAAATTCTTTCTCACCGACGCCCGGGCTGCCGCGGGTGCGTTCCTGTGGAGCGGTGAACTTCGAGCGCGACGCGAGGTTCCCACGCGATCGGCGGAGGCGCTGGTCACGGGGCTCAACGCTGCGCTCGGCGACGTCCTCGAGCAGCTCGCCGTCGCGCTACGGGCACTGCCGGCCAAATAACACCCCGGCAAGATCCCTGGCGCGGGCCCGCGCTACGCGGCCCGGCGTGCCGTGAGGTCGTGCGCGCCGCTGGCGACGACCTCCACCCGGACGAACGTGCCCGCAACGAGATCGCCACCATCCTCGATGCTGACGATGCCGTCGATTTCGGGCGCATCGGCCGCACTGCGTGCAATCGCCCGCCCGGCTTCCACGGTGTCGACCAGGACTTCCATCGTGCGCCCGACCTTGGCCGCGAGGCGGCGGGCGCTGATCTTCGCCTGCGCGGCCATGAAGCGCGCGCGCCGCTCTTCCTTGACCGCCTCCGGGAGCGGATCCGGCAGCGCGTTCGCCGCCGCGCCCGAGACCGGCGAATAGGCGAAGCAACCTACCCGGTCGAGCTCCGCCGCCTCGAGAAACTCGAGCAGCTCCGCAAACTCGGCCGCCGTCTCGCCGGGGAAGCCGACGATGAAGGTCGAGCGGACGGTAAGTTCGGGGCAGATCGAGCGCCAGGCGCGGATGCGGTCCAGGTTGTTCTGCGCATTGGCCGGGCGCTTCATCAGTTTCAGCAGCCGCGGACTGGCGTGCTGGAACGGGACGTCCAGATACGGCAGCACGCTGCCCGCCGCCATCAGCGGCAGGACGTCGTCGACGTGCGGATACGGATACACGTAATGCAGGCGCACCCATGCGCCGTGCTCGCCGGCAAGCTCGCCGAGCGCGCGCACGAGCTCCGTCATCCGCGTCTTGACCGGCCGGCCGCGCCAGAAACCGGTGCGGTACTTGACGTCGACCCCGTACGCGCTCGTGTCCTGCGAGATGACGAGCAACTCACGCACGCCCGCCCGCAGCAAGTGCTCCGCCTCGCTCATGACCTCGCCTAAGGGCCGGCTTACGAGGTCGCCGCGCATCGCGGGAATGATGCAGAAGCTGCAGCGGTGGTTGCAGCCTTCCGCGATCTTGAGATAGGCGTAGTGCTTCGGCGTCAACCGGATGCCTTGCGGGGGCACGAGATCGCTGAATGGATCGTGCGGCCGCGGCAGTTCGGCATGCACCGCGCTCATGACTTCCACCACGGCGTGCGGGCCGGTGACCGCCAGGATGCGTGGATGCGCTTTCCTGACGAACGCGCCGCCATCCTTGGCGCCGAGGCAGCCGGTGACGACGACCTTGCCGTTTTCCGCGAGCGCCTCGCCGATCGCGGCGAGCGACTCCTCGACCGCGGCGTCGATGAAGCCGCAGGTATTGACCACGACGAGATCGGCTCCGGCGTAACTCGGCGCGATCGCGTAGCCCTCGGCGCGCAGCTGGGTGAGGATGTGCTCGGAGTCGACGAGTGCCTTGGGGCAGCCGAGGGATACGAACCCGATTCGGGGCACCGCTGCAGTTCGAGGCTTCATCGCCGGTGGGGCAACTCGGTTGCGCTGCGAAAAAGCGCTACGCTGCAATGCAGCTTGTGCGCCGCTTTGGCCAGGCTGGGGAATTCAGCGCTTATTGTCGTCTTCGCCGGATCCCGGCACGGCGAAGTTGGGGAAGGGAAACGCGGTGAACAGCCCGCGTGTCTGGTCCTGCATGCGCTGCTGCATGTCCATGAACAGCTTTGCGCTCTGCTCGAGATAGTTGCCGAGCATGCCCTGCATCGCCGGCGCCTGCATCTGCAGAAACTGCTTCCACAGGTCCGGGGTCAGCAGCAACTTGTCGCCATAGATCTGCTTGGCCTGCTCCTGCAGCTTGGTCTGGATGGTGAGGAACGCCTTGACGTTCTGCTCCATGTAATTGCCCATGATGCCCTGCAGCGCATTGCCGTAGAAGCGGATCATCTGCGCGAGCATCTCGCTGGAGAACATCGGCAGCCCGGCAGACTCCTCCTCGAGGATGATCTGCAGCAGGATGCTGCGGGTCAGGTCGTCGCCGGACTTGGCGTCGATGACCTGAAAATCGACGTGGTCGAGCACCATCTGCTTGACGTCGACCAGCGTGATGTAGCCGCTGTTGGCGGTGTCGTAAAGGCGGCGGTTCGGGTATTTCTTGATCACGCGGATCGACGACTTGTTCATGCACGGCTCCAGCAGGCGATCGATTATTATAACCCGCTGATTTCTTTGAGTGTTTGTTTTGCGTCCCCGAGTGGCTAAAAGGTCCTGTTGCGACGCACCAAAAAGCTCTTGACATGGCTTGGTGCCGCCCCTAGAATACGTTTTGTGCGGTGCAGCAAAAGGGGGTTGAGAAGGGTTCAGCCCCGGGCAGCGGTGACGAGACCCATGGCCCGAACCCTCGCAGCCGGACGATTGTTTGGACGCAACCAACCTCAACGGAAAGGTCGATCATGTACAACGCAACGGAACAATTCGCTGAAATCAACAAGGCCGGCTATGACAACGCAGTCAAGCTCGCCTCGCTGTCGCTGGAGAAGGCCGAGCGCCTGACCAAGCTTAACCTTCAGGCCGCCAAGGTCGCGCTGGAGCAAGGCGTGTACAGCGCCAACGCCGTCGCCGGCGTCAAGGACGTGCAGGAGTTCTTCACCCTTCGCGCCAAGCTTGCCGAAGCCGGTGTGCAAAACGCGCTCGGTTACTCGCGCGGAATCTACGAAATCGCCTCGCAAGCGCAATCCGATTTCTCGACGCTGGCTGAAGAAGCCTGGGCTACGTACACCAAGGGTGTCGCGGCGTGGGTGGAAAAGGCGGCCAAGAACGCGCCTGCGGGCTCGGATGTCGCAGTGACGGCGCTCAAGTCGACCGTCGCGGCCACGACCGCCGCGTTCGATCAACTGTCGAAGGCGACCAAGCAAGTTGTGAGCTTTGCGGACGCATCGATGCGCGCGGCCACTGCCAACGCGGCGAGCGCCGCCAAGGCAACGACCAAGGGCCGCAAGGCGGCATAGGGCATTAGGCGGAAGAGGACGGGAACTTGAAACCCGGGAGACGGTCACTATATTGGTGTTGATGACTCCGTCCGTGTCGTCTGGTTGCCGTAACAGCGTAACCCCGATGATCCGGATACTGCAGTAGCTTCCTCCTCCTAGCTCTGCAGCCTCACAGCCTCGACAGCGATGCCGGGGCTTTTTTTTGCGCTGGTTCCGGCTCCTAGCGGCGGGTGCCGAATTGCCGCAGCAGTTCCGCGTTCACCCGACCAACGACGCTTGCCCAATCGCCGACCGCGGGTTGCCGAAACAGGCGCGCGGTCGGGTACCAGATGCTGTCTTCGCGATCCAGCATCCAGCGCCAGTCGTGCGCGTTGAACGGCAGTAGGATCCACACCGGCTTGCCCATTCCGCCCGCGACGTGCGCCACGCTGGTGTCCACCGTCACCAAGACATCGATCAATTCCATGACCGCTGCCGTGTCGGCAAAGTCCTGCAGCTCGCCGCCCACGTGGCGCAGATCGGCGCGCGCCGCCAGCAGCGTGGCATCGGACTCGCGCACGTCCTTCTGCAGGCTTATCCACTCCGCCCATTCACCCAGCAGCGGCAGCATCGCGGAGAGCGCCATGCTGCGCTTGTCGTTGCGCTGCGACATGCTGCCGCTCCAAACCACCGCTACGCGCGGTTTGTGCTTCGGGCCCAGTTTCTCGCGCCACGCGGCGACGCGCGGGGGATCGCTGCGCAAATAGGGGATATTGGCGGGAATGTTCGTCGGATCGGTCTTGAACGCCAGCGGCAGGCTCATCAGCGGGCAGTGACAGTCGAAGGCCGGCAACGCAGCGCCGCGCGGCACCGCCTGCGCCACGCCTTCCAAATTGGCAAGCAGCGGCAGTAGCGGCGGTTGCACTTCCAGCACGACCCTGGCGCCGCGTGCGGCGACCGCTTGCGCGTAACGACAAAACTGCAACGTGTCGCCCATGCCCAATTCGCTGTGCAGCAGTATGGTGCGACCTTCCAGCGGCTGCGCACCCAGCCACAGCGGCTGTTGAAAATCGCGTCGGGCGGCGCCGGGCTGCTCTAACTTCCAGCGCCACTCGTACTCCCGCCAGCCAAGCGCGAAGTCGCCGAGCAGCAAACGGCAATCCGCCAGGTTCCAGTGCGCGGCGGCGTAATCGGGCTTGAGGGCGACCGCGCGCTCATAGCTCTGTATCGCCTCCCGATGGCGGTGCAGTTCGCGCAGCGCGTTGCCGCGGTTGTAGAAGGCTTCCGCATAATCGGGCCGGGCGGCGATGGCCCGCTCATAGCTCTCCAGGGCGTCCGCGGGCCGGTCGAGCGCGCCGAGCGCAATGCCACGATTGTTATACGCTTCGGCGTAGTCGGGCTTGAGCGCAATCGCGCGCTCGTAGCTCTCCACCGCTTCGGCGAAATACCTGAGCTCGCCCGCCAGCGCAACGCCGCGGTTGTTGTAGGCCCTGGCGTAATCGGGCTTGAGCGCGATGGCGCGCTCATAGCTCGCCACCGCCTCCCTATAGCGCTGCAGACGATCCAGCGCGATGCCGCGATTGTTGTAGGCTTCGGCGTTATCGGGCTTGAGCGCGATGGCGCGGTCGTAACTCTCCACCGCCTGCAGGGGGCGATCGAGCTCGCCCAGCGCGACGCCACGGTTGAAATGGGCGTCGGCGTGATCGGGCTTGAGCGCGATGGCGCGCTCATAGCTTGCCAGCGCATCGGCCGGACGCCGCAGCTCGCCCAGTGCGACGCCGCGGTAGTAATGGGCATCGGCAATGGCGGGTTCGACCGCCACCGCCTTGGACAGCAACTCGGCGGCCTGCGTCGCGCGCCCGGTCTGCCCGGCGATGATTCCCGCCAAGTAGAGCGCGTCAAAATAGTCCGCCTTGACGTCGAGCATCATTCGGCACAGTCGCTCCGCCTCCGCCGGTTCGCCGCGCTGGTATGCCGCGACGGCGTGTTGCATCACCTGCGGCAGCGTGAGCGGTGCCGCGCTACCGGGCGGACGCGCTAGGGGGCGGATGGATGACATGGAGTGGAAGGACGCCGGTGGTCAGGATCGCGCACGCAGCGCCCACGGCCCAGTGCCAACTGTCTGCGTCGGGTCGGTCGGTGCGTCGCCGCAGCCTTGCCGCGTGCGCGGCGCCGCCGTCCGGCTCGCCGTCGCCACCAAGGGTCGAGGCTCGGTCACGCCCGCCGGCCCGTTTCAGAACATGTGCTGGCCGCCGTTGATGGCGATATTGGCGCCGGTCACGAAGGCGGCCTCCTCCGACGCAAGATAGGCGACCAGCCCCGCGATCTCGTCGGGTTTTCCCAGCCGGCCCATCGGGATCTGCGGAATGATCTTGCTGTCGAGCACTTCCTGCGGAATCGCCATGACCATCTTGGTGCCGATGTAGCCGGGAGAGATCGTATTGACGGTGACGCCTTTCTTCGCGACCTCGAGCGCCAGTGCCTTGGTGAAGCCGTGCATGCCAGCCTTGGCTGCCGAATAGTTGACCTGTCCGAAGGCGCCCTTCTGTCCGTTGACCGACGAGATATTGATGATGCGACCCCAGCCGCGGTCGACCATGCCGTCGCAGACCTGCTTGGTCATATTGAAGCAGCCGTCGAGATTGGTCCTGATCACCACGTCCCAGTGCGCCTTGTCCATCTTCTTGAAAGTCATGTCGCGCGTGATACCGGCATTATTGACCAGGACATCGACGGCGCCGACATCCTTGGCGACCTGCGCCACGCAGGCGACGCACGAGTCCCAGTCGACGACGTCGCAGGGATAGGCATGGAAGGTGTAGCCCTGCTTCTTCATCGCCCCCAGCCACTCCGGCGCCTTGGTATTGCCGGGTGAATGCGTGGTCACGACGTTGTGACCGAGCGCGGCGAGCTTAGCGCAGATCGCTTCGCCAAGCCCTCCCATGCCGCCGGTCACGAGCGCGGTGCGCGTCTTGTTCTCTGTCATCTGCTCCTCCTGGTTTCGCCGCGACGCTGATTGCCGCCCGGTCAACGTTCCACGGCGAGCGCGACGCCCATCCCGCCGCCTATGCATAGCGCTGCCAATCCCTTCTTCGCGTCGCGCCGGGCCATTTCGTAGAGCAGCGTGACCAGCACCCGGCAGCCCGACGCGCCGATCGGATGCCCGAGCGCGATTGCGCCACCGTTGACATTGATCCGGCTCGTGTCCCAGCCCATCTCCTTGTTGACCGCGCAGGCCTGCGCCGCAAAAGCTTCGTTGATTTCCATCAGGTCGAGGTCGGAGTGCTTCCAGCCGGCTTTCTCCAGGCAGCGCTTCGACGCGGGCACCGGGCCCATGCCCATGATCGACGGGTCGACTCCGGATGCCGCGAACGCCTTGATTTTGGCCAGCGGCTTGAGCCCGAGCTGCTGCGCTCGCGCCGCGCTCATGACCAGCACGGCCGCGCCGCCGTCGTTGATCCCGGAAGCGTTGCCCGCAGTCACCGTCCCGTCCTTGGCGAACGCAGGCCTAAGACCGGTGATGGAGTCGAGCGTCGCGCCGGTCTTGATGAACTCGTCGGCGGCAAACGCAACCGGTTCACCCTTGCGCTGCGGGATCATGACCGGGACGATTTCGTCCTTGAACTTGCCCGCTTTCTGCGCCGCCTCCGCCTTGTTCTGGCTCGCCAGCGCAAACTCGTCCTGCTGCGCACGCGAAATGGCGTATTGCTTGGCGACGTTCTCAGCCGTCGTGCCCATGTGATACTGGTTGTAGACATCCCATAGGCCGTCGACGATCATGCTGTCGATCAGCTTGGCGTCGCCCATGCGAAAGCCGTCGCGCGAGCCCGGCAGCACGTGCGGGGCGGCGCTCATGTTCTCCTGACCACCGGCGATCACGATCTCGGCATCACCGCATTGCACCGCCTGCGACGCCAGCATGACCGCCTTCAGGCCCGAGCCGCACACCTTGTTGATCGTCATCGCCGGGATCGCCGCGGGCAGACCAGCCTTGATCAGCGCCTGCCGCGCCGGGTTCTGCCCGCTGCCAGCGGTCAGCACCTGGCCAAGGATGACCTCGGAAATCTGCTCCGGCTTAAGATTGGCGCGCGCGAGCAGCGCCCGGATCACGGTCGCGCCGAGCTCCGGGGCAGGGGTCTTGGCCAGGGTGCCGCCGAATTTGCCGATTGCGGTGCGCACGGCACCAACAATCACGGTATCTGTCATCGTGGGGTCTCCATCGGAAGTTCGATGCCGGCGCCACTGCGGCGGCGCCTCTGCGGGAAAGGCTTCGGCCCGATGTTAACGCATGCTGCTGCAAGGGCACAATGCGCCACTCTGCGCGTCAGGCGACCTGTTCGAGCACGTAGGTCCCGGGCGCTGGGCCGAGCGGGCGATGGCGGGCGCTGCCCGCGCGCGTCGGTGCCGCATGCCGCGCGAGCCCGTGCGGTGCAAGCCACTCGATCCAGTCAGGCCACCACGATCCCGGATGCGCTGCTGCGCGCGCGAGCCAGTCGTCGGGATCGTCCGTTAGCAACTCGTTGGCCCAGTAGTTGCGTCGCTTCTTCCCGGGAGGATTGATGACGCCGGCAATATGACCCGACGCACCGAGCACGAAGGTCACGTCGCCGCCGACGATTCCGATCGTGCGATACGCGGAACGCCACGGCACGATGTGATCGTCGTGCGAGGCATAAACGTAGGTCGGCAGCGTGGCCCGCGACAAATCGATCGCTTCGCCGCACATCGTCAAGGCACCGGGCTCGCGCAGGCGATTTTCGAGGTACATGTTGCGCAGATAGTAGGCGTACATCGGACCGGCCAGATTGGCGGAATCGCTGTTCCAGAAAAGCAGGTCGAACGGTGGCGGTGTCTTGCCTTTCAGATAGTTGCTCACGACGTAGTTCCAGACCAGCTCGTTGGGGCGGAGGCTGGAGAATGCATTGGCCAATTCGCTGCCCTGGACGCGCGTGCCCGCGAGGAGCGCCGGCTCGCGCGCGGCCAGGTACTCGGCGGAGACGTAGACGCTGATCTCGCCGGGCTCCTCGAAATCGAGCAGCGTCGTGAGCAGCGTGGCGCTGGCCACGACGTGCTCGTGGCGCGCGGCCAGCACCGCCAGCGCGCAGGCAAGGAGCGTTCCGCCGACGCAGAAACCAAGCGCATTGACGGTCTTGCTGCGGGAGATCTCGCGGACGACCGCGATCGCCTGCAGCACGCCCTGCTGGAGGTAGTCGTCCCAGGTAAGGTGGCCGAGCTGCGGCGGGATATTGCGCCAGGAGATGATGAACGTCGTGTGTCCCGACCCGACGACGTGCCGCACGAACGAGTTCTCGGGTCGCAAGTCCAGGATGTAGTACTTGTTGATGCACGGGGGCACGATCAGCAGCGGCCGCTTGTATACCTCCGCCGTCTCCGGCGCGTACTGAATGAGCTCGATTAACTCGTTGCGGAACACGACGCTGCCCGGGGTCAGCGCCAGGTTGCCGCCGACGACGAAAGCCGATGCGTCGGTCATGGCGATGCGGCCGCGCTGGGCATCGCTCATGAGGTTGCTGAGCCCCTGCACGACGCTGGCTCCGCCGGATTCGATGGCGAGCTTGAGCGCCTCGGGGTTGGTCGCCAGAAAGTTCGACGGCGCGATGGCATCGGCGTACTGCTGCGCCAGGAAACGCAGGCGCTTGCGGCTGGCTGCATCGCCCTGCGCCAGCGCGGCCAGGTGGCGTACGTAATCGGCGTAGAGCAGGTAGCTGTCTTTAAGCCAGGTGAAATAGGGCTCCTCGCGCCATTCCTTCGCCCCGAAGCGGCGATCGCCGCTCGGCGCGGCCGCATGGATTTCGGAGCCCGGTGCCGTATCGCCCGCGAGCACGCGCTCCCAGAGCGCCTCGAGGCGGCGGTTGAAGTCGGCGGTGAGCTCCGCCGCGGCGGCCGGATCGATCCACGCCGTCGTCGGCGCCAGCACCCCCAGCGCGGCGTTTCCCAATTCAACGGGCATGGGCCCGGCCGCCACCGGTGCGGCTGCACTGCGCGCCCACCACTGCAGCCACTGCTGGTTCATCGTCTGCCACTGGCCGACGAGCTCGGCCCAGCTGTTTGCGGGCGTTTGTGGGTCCATCGCCATTCGCTCTTGCGTCGCTGCGAGTGTATCGGCTCGCCATGCCCTGCACAAACGCGGCGCGCCGCCGTAGTGCGCAACGCGGGGTCAGTGTTCGCGCATTTCGCGCCCGCGTGGAGCTGCCGCGATCCAGATCAGCGTCGCCATGCGTCCGGCGGCGGCACCGTCGCGGCGGTGCGAATGAAAAGTTCCGCTCTCCGTCAAGGTGCAACGGCCGCCGCCGGCGATTGCGCTGACGCCGGCACGCTGCAGGCGCCGCCGCGCCAGCGCGTAGAGGTCGGCGAGCCACTTGCCGGGCCGGTGGGGCGCGAAGCATTCCGCGGCACCCGCGTCGGCGGCGCAATGCGCGGCGTAGACGTCGGCGCCGACTTCGAACGCCACCGGCCCGATCGCGGGCCCCAGCCAGGCGCTAATCTCCGCCGGCGCGGTGCGCATCGCGGCAATGCTCGCTTCGAGCACGCCTGCCGCGACCCCGCGCCAGCCGGCGTGCGCCGCCGCGACGACGGTTCCCTTCCGGTCGCTCAACAGCACCGGCAGGCAATCGGCGGTGCGCACCGCGCAAACGACAGCGGTGCCGCGCGCGACGGCCGCATCGGCCTCCGGCGGCGGCGGACCCGCGAGGGCAGTCGCGGCGTCGGCGTCACAGATCGCCGCGCCATGCACCTGGGCGAGCCAAACCGGATCGGCGGGAAGCCAGCGCCGAAGCTCGGCGCGCGCCGCCGCAAATTGCGAATGGTTGCGCGCCAGGTCGAACGGCGCGCCGGCGCGTCCGTGCCGCGTTGTCGACAGCGCGCAGACCCACCCCGGCGCCGCCCACTCCGGTACGATCCAGTCGAGGCCTGCCGCGGCAACGCGCGCCGCCAAGGCACTGCGCGCGCTGGCCACGCTCATCGCGCGCGCAGCGACGCAAGCAGCGCCGCGAAGTCGTCCGGCAACGGTGATTCAAACTGCAGCAGCTTGCGCGTCAGCGGATGCACCAGGCCGAGCCGCCAGGCGTGCAGCGCCTGACGGCGAAACGCGATGCCGTGCCGGCGTCCGTAGGTGCGATCGCCGACGAGCGGATGCTGCAGCGCCGCCAGGTGCACCCGGATCTGATGCGTGCGGCCGGTCTCGAGTCGGCACGACAGCAGCGTGCAGGCGGCGAAGCGTTCGCGCACCTCGTAGTGGGTGACGGCAGGCTTGCCGGCTGCGACGACCGCCATCGAAGTGCGCTTGACGGGGTGGCGGCCGAGAGGGGCGTCGATCCGGCCGCCGCGCGCGATCACGCCTTCGACCAGCGCCAGGTATTCGCGGCGCACCGTGCGCGCCTGCAGCTGCCGGACGAGATCGGTCTGCGCCTGCGGCGTCTTTGCCACCACCAGCAAGCCACTCGTGTCCTTGTCGAGCCGGTGCACGATGCCCGCGCGCGCGACCCCCGAAAGCTGCGGCGCATGGTGCAGAAGCGCGTTGGCGAGCGTGCCATCCCAGTTGCCGCTGCCGGGGTGGACGACCAGACCCGCGGGCTTGTCGACGACGAGCAGCGTCGCGTCCTCGTGCACGATCGCCAGTGGCAGCGGTTGCGCGACGAACGCGGTTGCCTGCGGGTCGGGCGCAGGCGTGACGACGATATGTTCGCCACCGTAGACTTTCTGTTTTGCGGCCGCGGTTGCGCCGCTGACAATGACCACGCGGCCCGCGTCGATCCAGGTTCGGATGCGGCTGCGCGAGTGCTCGGGCATCAGCCGCGCCAGCGCCTGATCGAGGCGCAGCCCCGCGAGATCCGCAGAGATCGTGAACTCGCGCGGCGCGTCGGCCGCTGCGGACGCTACTGTATAATTCGCAGGTGCCACTGGGGTTGGAACAATGTTGACCGTATCGCCGCTGGGAACTCGACTCGTCGCCGCGATCGTGCTCGCGCTGTGCGTGACTGGATGCGACGTGCTGTCCAACCTGCTGCCCGATGTCAAGGACGAAACCACGGGCTGGTCGGCCGAGCAGCTCTACCAGGAAGCGCACGCCATGCTGACGACCGGCAATTATACGCGGGCGATCAAGCTGTACGACTCGCTCGAGGGGCGCTATCCCTATGGTCGCTACGCGCAGCAGGCGATCCTCGAAGGCGCGTACACGAACTACCGCGCCGGCGAGACCGCGACGGCGGTCGCTGCGTGCGATCGGTTCATCCGCACCTATCCGAATCATCCGAACGTCGACTACGCCTATTACCTGAAGGGCGTCGTCAACTTCCGCGAGGACCAGGGGATTTTCGGGTATATCGTCGAGCAGGATCTCTCCGAGCGTGACCCGAAGATGGCGCGGGAATCGTTCGGCGCATTCAAGGATTTGATCACGCGTTTCCCGGACAGCAAGTACGCGGCGGACTCCGCCGTGCGCATGCGCTATCTCACCAACGCGCTCTCCACCTACGAAGTGCACGTTGCCGACTACTACTACCGGCGCGGGGCCTACCTGGCGGCGGCCAATCGGGCCCAGGCGTCGCTGCTCAACTATCCGCAGACGCCCGCAAATGAGGACGCGCTGATCATCATCGTCCGCAGCTATGACAAGCTCGGGCTGACGCAGCTGCGCGACGATACGGAGCGCGTTCTCAAGCAGACCTACCCCTCGGGCAGGTATTTCACCGCCGGCACGCGACCCTGGTGGAACTTCTGGTCGCCGAAGGACGAGCTGCTGATCCCGCCTGGCGACTCCTTCAGCGTCAAGCCGTGGTGGCAGTTCTGGTGACCCCGCCCGCCGGCGGCAGCGACTCGCGCTGCTAGCAGGCGCGCGGATCTGCTGGCTGCGCGAAGAACGCAACGACCTCGCTCAGTTCCCGGGTCCGCCGCATCGGCGGCAGGGCTGCAAGGATGCGGCGACCGTACGGCTTGTCGGTCAGGCGACGGTCGCAGATCATCAGCACGCCGCGATCGGTTTCGGAGCGAATCAAGCGGCCGGCGCCCTGCTTCAGGCTGATCGCGGCCTGCGGCAATTGATAGTCGAGAAACGGATTGCCGCCCTGGCGCGCGATATGCTCCAGCCGTGCCGCGAACAGCGGATCGTCCGGTGGCGCGAAAGGCAGCTTGTCGATGATCACGACCGACAATGCCTCGCCCTGCACATCGACACCCTCCCAGAAGCTCTGGCTGCCGAGCAGCACCGCGTTGCCCAGGACGCGAAAGCGCGACAGCAATTCGCTGCGCGATCCTTCGCCCTGCACCAGCAGCGGGTAGTCGAGGCCCTCGCGCGCCAGCGCCGCGGCGATCCCGTCGCGGGCCCGGCTCAGGGCACGCAGCGTCGTGAACAGCAGGAACGCCCGGCCGCGGCTGGCTTTCAGCACGGGCAGCGCCGCGGCAACGACGGCATCGGTATGCTCGAAACTGTTCGGTTCGGGCAGCTCGCGCGGCAGGTAGAGCAGCGCCTGCGCGGCGTAATCGAACGGGCTGTCCCAGCATCCGGTCGCCGCGTCCCCAAGGCCGAGCTCGCGCTGAAACAGCGTGAAGTCGCCGCCGACGGCCAGCGTCGCCGAGGTGAGGATCCACGCCCGGGCCGTATCCGCAACTTGGCGGGCGAAGATTTCCGCGATCGACAGCGGCGAAGCATGCAGTTGCCAGCCGCGGCTGCTGACGTCGAACCAGCGAATCCAATCCGGATCGTCTCGATTGCGCCAGCGGCCGAGCAGCGCCGCGACTTCGCGCGCGCGGTTGGCACATTGCGCCAGCAGCTCGCTGCGCTCCGACTGGCGCGAGAGCTCGGCCACGAACGTATCCAGGGCCGTCGCCAATGCATCGAGCGCGGCGACCAGGTCCGCGCGCCGCATCGCTTCGGCATGCGACCACTTGCCGGCCACGTCGCCGGCAGCGAGCCGCACACGGCGCAGCGCCTGCACCAGCCCCTGCGCGGCGGCGGGCAGCGGCGCGTAGTCGCGCGCGGTTTTCAGGCTCTCGACCTCCGCCTCGCGCGCGAGCTCGGCGAGCTGGCCGGCGGTGAGCTCCTCACCGAAGAAGAGCGTCGCGGTATCGGGCAGCTGGTGCGCCTCGTCCAGGATCACCGTGTTGCACGCGGGCAGCAGCTCCGCGAGACCCTCGTCCTTGAGCACGACGTCGGCGAAGAACAGGTGATGATTGATGACCACGACGTCAGCCGCGAGCGCTTCCTTGCGCGCGTTCATCACAAAGCATTCGCTGTAGTGCGGACATTCGCCGCCGAGACAGTTCTCCCGCGTCGACGTCACCTGCGCCCAGATCGCGGCGGTATCGGGCACCGCGGTGAGTTCGGCCTTGTCGCCGGTCAGCGAAGCCCGCGCGAAGGATTCGATGTGCCCGAGATAGCGAACGTCGGCGCGCGAGGCGAAACTGTCGGCTTGTCTGGCGTGCGCGAGGTGGTAGTGGCAGACGTAGTTGGCGCGCCCCTTGAGGAGGGCCACGGTGAGCGGCGCCTTGAGCGCATCGCGAACCAGCGGCAGGTCCCGCTGGAACAGCTGGTCCTGAAGTGTCTTCGTCCCGGTCGAGATGATCACCTTGCCGCCGAAGAGCAGCGCCGGGACGAGGTAGGCGAAGGTTTTGCCGGTGCCCGTTCCGGCTTCGGCGAGCAATGGTCCGCGCTCTTCGATCGCGCGCGCGACCGCCTCGGCCATCGCCAGCTGCTCGGTGCGAAACCGATACGCCGGAAGCTCGCGCGCGAGGGGCCCGTCCGGACCGAAAATCCGCGAGAGCTCGACCGTGACCTGGGAACGCGGCGTGGCGTCCTGCCGCGCCGCGGCGCGCGGTGTTGCGTCGGTCAAGGGCTCTGCGTCTTGTGCTTCGATACCGGCTTCGCGGCCGGCTTGGCCGGCGCGTCAGCCAAGGTCCGGATCGCCTTGATCCGGGTATCGAACTCTCCGTACGGGCCGGCCACGCGCTGCTTGTAGCCGGCGTCGGCTTCGCCAGGCGCCGGCAGGAGCTTCGCCAGGCTGTCGAGCCACAGGTCATAGAGCTCGCGTAGCCGCAGCACGATCTCCTTGCTGCGGGCTGCCTCGCGCAGCGCCGCCTGGTAGGGCCGCACGATCAAGAGCTTGTGCTTGTCGATGCACGACTCGGTCTTGGCGCCGTTGACGCCTTCTTGCGCACCGGCCAAGCCGAACTCGATGATTTCGATGCTCTTGATCTGCCGGCACATGGTGTAAGTCTGCGGCACCGCTTCGAGGAAGCAATCGATTCCGCTGCCCTGCGCGGTGTTCGGACAGATGTACGGATTGACCTTGTCGAGCGCGGCGGCGACCTCGGGCCGCAGCGCGCCGCCAAGGAGCAAAAGGACCAACAGGATCTGACGCATGCACGGGCTCCGGGGATAGCGGCGACGCAGCGAGCGCGCCCATGCTACCGCGCGCGTGGCCCCCGCTCAAGCGCGCGGCAAAGCCGCGACGCTAGATCGTGATGCCGCCGGAAACCTCGATGACCGCGCCGTTGATGTAGCTCGCCTCGTCCGACGCGAGCCAGGCATAGGTGTTGGCGATCTCTTCGGGCCGTCCGAGCCGACCCAGCGGCACCTTTTCCTCGATCGCCTTCAGCACTTTTGCCGGTATCGAGTCGAGGATGGGCGTTTCGATGAATCCAGGACAGATCGCGTTGGCGCGGATCCCCTTGCTGCCGAGCTCGCGCGCCCAGGTCTTGACCATGCCGATGACGCCGAACTTGGTCGCGGCATAGTTGGTCTGCCCGAAATTGCCGTACAGGCCGACGATCGACGAGGCGTTGAGGATGCAGCCGGAATTCTGCTGCAACATGATGTCGACCACCGCCTTGGTGCAGTTGTAGACGCCCTTGAGATTGACGTCGATCACGCGCTCGAACTGGTCGTCGGTCATCTTGCTCAACCGGGCGTCCTGCACGATGCCGGCGTTGTTGACCAGGGTGTCGATGCGATGCCAGGCAAACATCACGCTGCTGACCATCCGCGCAATGCTCTCCTTGTCGGTGACGTCGACCTGGAAACCGAGGGCTTCGCCGCCCAACTCCCGGATCTGGGCGAGCGTCTCGGCGACCGAGGTCATGTTGATGTCGCAGACAGCGACCTTGGCGCCTTCCTTGGCGAATTTGATCGAAGTGGCCCGGCCTATTCCTTGCCCTCCGCCGGTAATAATGGATACCTTGCCGTGCAGTCGAAGCGAACCGTTCCCGTTCAAACCCATGCCGCCCTCTCGCCCCCTTCATCGGCCAGAGTCACGCGCCTTACCGCTCGCCCGCCCTGTTGCGCCGCAGCGGACTCTACCCCTTTTGATGCGCCCGCACAATATGGCCGAACGATGACAGCACGACGCATCCGGGAAGTGTTGTTTTTTGGATAAATCGCTTTATTTCAATGAGATAGTTAGCAGTCAGCGCCCACCCAGGACACCCGGCCGGCCCCCTCCGGCAGGGGCGGTAGTCATGCGCTGCAGCGCATTCAAGGCGCCTAACAACGCGCCGAGTGCAAGCGCTCACATCGGAGCGATCAACCGGGCTGCCAACGTTCGAGTACCAGCTGCAGACTGGACAGGCCCTGGTAGTGGTTGACTTCGAGGCGGTAGGCGGCGCGGATGCGGTCGGGCAGCGGCCCCTGGTCATTGAACAGCATCGCCTCGCGCCGCCGTCCCGCCCCCGAAAGAGCCACCCGCAAATGCTTTTCGGCCACCGACCGCTGTTCGAGAACGGTGAAGTCGCCCTCGAACAGGGGGCCCGGGAAACCCTGTCCCCAGACGTGCGCCGCGATTTCCTGCGCCAGTCCCAGCGTGAGCTCGGCCGGATCGAGTTCGCCGTCGGTCTCAAGGGTCTGCCGCAGGACGGCGGGCGTGAGCCACTCCTGCGCCACGCGCTCGAATTCGGCGCTGAAGCGCGGCAGCGCCGACTCGGAAAGACTCAATCCGGCGGCGTACGCATGACCACCGAAGCGCAGGATGGTCTCCGGCGCGCGCTTGGCGACGAGGTCGAGCGCATCGCGCAGGTGAAAGCCGGCGATCGCCCGGCCTGAGCCGCGCAGCTCGCCGTCGCCGCCGCGCGCGAACACGATCGTCGGCCGATGGAACCGGTCCTTCAGGCGCGATGCCACGATCCCCACCACGCCCTGATGACATTCGGGGCGATAGAGGCACAGCGTGTACTGATCGTCGGCGACGGTCGCGTCGAGCCCGTCGAGCGCCTGCTCCTGCATCGTCGCCTCGACCTCGCGCCGCGCGCGATTGAGCCGTTCGAGCTCGGCGGCGAGCGGCGCGGCACTCGCGTCGTCCTCGGCAAGCAGGCAAGCGATGCCGATCGACATGTCCGCCAGGCGCCCTGCCGCGTTGAGCCGCGGTCCGGCGACGAAGCCGAGATCGTACGCAGTCGCGCGGGCAGGGTCGCGGCCGGCGATGGTGAAGAGCGCGCGCACGCCCGGCTGCATGCGCCCGCCCCGGATACGCTGCAATCCCTGTCCGACCAGGATCCGGTTGGTGTGATCGAGCTGCACCACATCGGCGACCGTTCCCAGCGCCACCAGGTCGAGCAGGGTCGCCAGGTTGGGCTCGCCGCGCCCGGCAAAGTGGCCGCGGTCGCGAAGGAAGGAGCGCAGTGCCGCGAGCACGAAGAACATCACGCCGACGCCGGCGATATGCTTGCTCGGAAAAGCGCAGCCCGGCTGGTTGGGATTGACGATCCACGGGGTGTCGGGCAGCTGCGCGCCCGGCAGATGATGGTCGGTGATCAGCACGTCGATGCCACGCGCGCGGGCGGCAGCGGCGCCGTCGACACTGGCAATGCCGTTGTCGACGGTAATGATCAGCGCGGGCTTGCGTTGCGCCGCCAGGGCGACGATTTCGGGCGTGAGCCCGTAGCCATACTCGAAGCGGTTGGGCACGAGAAAGTCGACTTGCGCACCCATCGCCCGCAAGCCCCGCACACCGATCGCGCAGGCGGTGGCTCCATCGGCATCGTAGTCGGCGATGATCAACAGTCGCTCGCGCCGGTCGATCCCGTCGGCGAGCCGTGCTGTCGCAGCGGCGATTCCCTTCAGCGTCGTCCACGACGGCAGCTTGGCAAGGTCGAGGTCGAGCTCGGCCGTGGCGCGAACGCCGCGAGCGGCATACACGCGAGCGAGCACCGGTGCGATCCCGGCGGCGATCAGACCCGTGGCGGCTTCGGGCACCGCACGGCGAACGATGTCCACCGTCAGTGCTCCGCCGCCTCGGCGACCCAGCGCGCGACCAGGGGCGAGGCCTGCGGCCGAACGAAAAGCCGGCGCCAGCGCTGCGCGAGCGACGGTCTGGACACGCACCAGCCGAGGGTGAGCGCGCGGCCGCCAAGAAGGAGCTCGACTTCGCCGATGCTCCCGGCGTGAAGTGCGCGCTCGGCCGGCGCGCACCATGCGCTATCCAGGGCCGACAGTTGCGCGTCGACCGAGTCGGCATCGAGCGTGCCAAGCCAGGCGACCCGCGCGGTTGCGCTCGGCAACGCAGCGAATGCCGCGGGCAGCGGCGCCGGCTCGAGTCCGGCGCTCCGGCAGAGCGCGCTGACCAGGCCACCCGCAGCGAAAATCCGGCTCGCGAGCGCGGCGGGCTCGGCACACGTGCCGCCTCCCCAAAACCAGACGCTGTCGACGCTGGCCAGGCCGCTCGCTTCGCGACGGCGATTCACCGGGTGCTCGAAGAGCAGCATCTGCAGCTCGTTCTGCCAGCCCCGCCAGCGCGCGCCGTCCGGCCCGGCCGCGAGATAGGCGGTCAGCGGCGCGCCGAACGCCGCCTCGGGCGGGCGGGTCGAGATGCGTGGCGCTGGCTCGGCGCGGGCAAACCAGCGCGATGGCGTCGGCGCGACGAAATGGATGCGATCGGCCGCAAAATGCGCGTTGAGCATTTCGACCAGCGCCTGCGCGTCAGCCGCTTCCAGGTCGCTGATCAGCCCGCCGAGACGAACGTCGCTCTGTCCGACGATGAAACGCGCCGGCTCGGCGCAAAGCCAGTACGCGCCGCCCGGGTCGACGCCGGCCGCGCGAGCGAGCCACGGTGCGACCGGCCAGTCCTGCTGTTTCGCGATACCGCAGACGCGGCAGGCGGCGGCGATGAGCCCGTCCTGCTCGGTTGTCGGCGCGCCGCCGGCGACGACCAGACGCGCGAGCGCCGGGGCGCTGTTTTCGATGCAGGCGAACGCGGCCGAAGGCAAGTCGAGCAGGCCGGGCAGAACCAGAGTGAAACGCATCGGAGTGGCGCGGGCGGGAGCGCGCCGAGTGTAGCATGCGCACCCGGCATTCCCGGGACGCGGGTTGTGGCAAACTGGCGCGCTTGTCGCGCAGCGCAATTGCGCAAATGCGAAGGACCGGGCATGGGTGAACTGAGCCACGACGATGTCTGACCTGCCCTACGAACTCTTCGTCGGGCTTCGCTACACGCGCGCACGTCGCGGCGCGGGCCGCAATGCCTTCGTCTCGTTCATCGCCGCCGTGTCGATGCTCGGCATCGCCCTCGGCGTAGCCGCGCTGATCGTGGTGCTGTCGGTGATGAACGGGTTCCAGGAGGAGTTGCGCACGCGCATCCTGGCGGTCGCTTCGCACATCGAGATTCGCAGCCTCAACGGCGCCATGGCCGACTGGCATGGCGTGGCGCGCGCGGCGCAGACGAACCCGCGGGTGCGCGCGGCGGCGCCGTACGTTCTCGGGCAGGCGATGCTCTCGGCGGGCCCGGTCAATCGGGGCGCGCTCGTCCGCGGCGTCGATCCGGCGCTCGAGGACAAGGTTGCCGATTTCGGCAGTCACATGCGCGCCGGTTCCTTGAGCGAGCTCAAACCGGATGCGTTCGGCATCGTGCTCGGGGCCGAGCTCGCGCGGGCGCTGGGCGTGCGCCTGGGCGAGAGCGTCGTGGTCATCACGCCGCAAGGGACGGTCACGCCGGCGGGCACGCTGCCGCGCGTCAAGAGTTTCCGCGTCGTCGGCGTGTTCGAGATCGGCATGTTTGAATTCGACAGCGGGCTCGCGCTTATCAATCTGGCCGACGCCGAGAAGCTCTACCGCCTCGGCGACGCCGTGAGCGGGGTACGACTGAAGCTCGATGACCTGTTTGCCGCGCCAAGCGTGGCGCGGGAGCTGCTGGCGGTATTGCCCGAAGACGCCGAGGTGCGCGATTGGACCCTGAGCCACGCCAACTTCTTCCGCGCGGTCGCGATCGAGAAGCGCATGATGTTCCTGATCCTCACGCTGATCGTCGCGGTGGCCGCGTTCAATATCGTTTCGGCGCAGGTGATGGTCGTGACCGACAAGCAGGCCGACATAGCGATCCTGCGCACCCAGGGCGCATCGCCGGCGAGCATTCTGACCATTTTCGTGATTCAGGGCGCGCTGGTTGGGGCGCTGGGCACGCTGCTGGGCGTCGCCGGCGGGCTGGCGCTTGCATTCAACATCGAAACCGTGGTGCCGTTCGTCGAACGCATGCTGGGTGTGCAGTTCCTGGACAAGAGTGTCTATTACATCAGCGAGCTGCCCTCGGAGGTGCAGCGCGGCGACGTAATCATGGTCGCGGCCATCGCCCTCGGGCTCACGTTGCTGGCGACGCTCTACCCGAGCTGGCGCGCGGCTCGGACCAACCCCGCGGAGGCGCTGCGGTATGAATAGCAGCCCGCCGGTCCTCGAGTGCCGCAAGTTGCGCAAGACCTATCGCAGCGGGCCGCTCGAAGTGCCGGTGCTGCTCGGGGTCGATCTCGCGGTCGTCCCCGGCGAGCGGCTCGCTATCGTCGGCGTCTCGGGTTCGGGCAAGAGCACGCTGCTGCACCTGCTGGGCGGATTGGACGCACCCACGGCGGGCGAGGTGTTCGTGCAGGGCAAGCCCTTCGCGGGACTGCGCGAAGCCGAACAGGGAAGGGTGCGCAATCGCGCGCTTGGCTTCATCTACCAGTTCCACCACCTGCTGCCCGAATTCTCGGCCGTCGACAACGTCGCAATGCCACTGCTCATCCGGCGCGAAGGGCGCGCGCGCGCGCGCGCCGCCGCAACGGCGATCCTGGAGCGGGTCGGGCTCGCGGAGCGCGTGGAGCATCGCCCGAGCGAACTCTCCGGCGGAGAGCGGCAACGCGTCGCGCTGGCGCGCGCGCTCGTGACCGCGCCGGCCGTGGTGCTCGCCGACGAACCCACCGGCAATCTCGACCGCCACACCGCGGAGCAGGTGTTCGAAATGATGCTCGAGCTCAATCGCAGCGCGGGGACGAGCCTCGTCATTGTCACGCACGATCCCGGTCTTGCCGCGCGCACCGACCGGATGCTGCACCTCGTCGACGGCGTGCTCAGCGCTTAAACGGCGAGCGGCGGCTCGTCCATCGCACCAATCTGCTCGCGCAACTCGAGGATTCGATCCTGCCAATAGCGTTGCGTGTTGAACCAGGGGAACGCAGCCGGGAACGCGGGGTCGTCCCAGCGTCTTGCCAGCCACGCCGCATAGTGAATGAGCCGCAGCGTGCGCAGCGCTTCGAGCAAGTGCAGTTCGCGCCGGTCGAAGATCTGGAAATCCTCGTAGCCGGCCAGCAGGTCGCCGAGCGCCCGCGCCATCTCGTCTCGATCTCCCGCAAGCAGCATCCACAGGTCCTGGATCGGCGGCCCCATGCGGCTGTCGTCGAAATCGACGAAATGCGGTCCGGCGCGCGGCCCTTCCGGAAGCCACAGCACGTTGCCCGCGTGGCAGTCACCATGCAGCCGCAACACCCGCACTTCGCCCGCCCGCGCGAAGCATTCGCGCACGCCGGCGAGCGCCATGTCCGCGACGCTGCGATAGGCTGCGTCGAGATCGGGCGGAATAAACCCGTGGGCGAGGAGCCAGTCGCGTGGCTCGACGCCGAAGCTCGCGATATCGAGGGCAGGCCGGGCAGCGAAGCGCGTCCGCCCGCCGACGGCGTGGATCCGGCCGATGAAACGTCCCAGCCACTCCCGCGTTGCGCGATCCTCGAGCTCCGGAGCGCGGCCGCCGCAGTTTGGATAGACCGCGAACCGGAAACCCGCAAACGTGGCGAGCGTGCGTCCAGAAAACGCCAGCGGCTCGACCGCCGGAATCTCTTCGGCGGCGAGCTCGCCCACGAAGCCGTGTTCTTCGAGTATTTGCGCGTCGGTCCAGCGTCCGGGGCGGTAGAACTTGGCAACGTAAGGCGGCCCGTCGGCCATCGCCACCTGGTAGACGCGATTCTCGTAGCTGTTGAGCGCGAGCATGCGCCCGTCGCCTTGGAGGCCGACGCTATCGAGCGCGTCGAGCACCACGTCCGGCGTCAGGCCCGTAAACGGCGGCGGCAAGGCGGCAACTCTCAATACTCGACTGGGATCGGGTCGAGGCTGCGCCACAGATACCAGGTTGCGACCGAACGCCATGGGCGCCAAGGTTCCGCCAGCGCAATCATCGCCGGTCGATCGAGGCGCTCGCCGCCGTTGTAGTGGTCGGCGAGTGCGCGTTTCAGACCGAGGTCATCGAGCGGCAGAACGTCGGGTCGCAGCTCGTGAAACATCAGGAACATCTCCGCGGTCCAGCGCCCGATACCCTTGACGTCGACGAGCGCGGCGATCAGCGCCTCGTCGTCGAGCGCCTTCCACTGCTTGGGATCGAGGCGACCCGAGGCGAAGTGGGCGGCAAGATCGGTCAGATACTCGGCCTTGTGCTGCGACAGCCCGCAGCCGCGCAGCGCAGCTACACCCTGAACGGAAACCCGCGGCGGCGCGAGACGCGGAAAGCCGCGCTGCGGGCCGTCAGCGACAAGAGCCACGAAGCGCTGCCAGATCGCATCGGCGGCCTTGACCGAAATCTGCTGGCCGACGATGGCGCGTGCCAACGTGGTGAATGCATCGCTGCGCCGCTTGAGGTGAATGCCGGGATAGCGGCGAACGAGACGGCGCAACACACGATCGCCACGCGAGAGCGTGCGCACCGCCTCGTCCCAGTAGCGCGGCTTCATCTCGGGCGCGGCGATACCCAGCGCCGCCCCTCCGGCAGGGGATACGTGAGTAGCGTCGTCATGGCGTCACGAAGCGCTGGAATGGTACATTACCCGACGAAAACTGCGCACGCGCATGGCACGTTCTGTCGTCTCCTGCAATTGAGCCTGGTCGGAGCAACCGCCGGTGATTTCGCGACAGGATCCAGTCGAGACCGCAGAACGGCTTGCCGGCCAAGGTCGAGCCGCGGAAGCCCTGACTCTCATAGCGCCTCTCGCGGCCGCCCCGACGCCGAGCCATAAAGTGCTCTGCGTCCACAGCGCGGTGCTGAAGGCGCTGGGTCGGCACGACGCCCAGCTCCAAGTCAATCGTAAGGCGACAGCGCTTTATCCGAGCAGCGGGGTTGCCTGGCACAATCTCGCGGCGACGTTGGGCGATATGGGCCTCGCCGGCGAGGCCAAGGCGGCCGCGGCGAGGGCGTTCGGATTGAAACTCGACGCTCCGGAGACGTGGCTGGTATACGCCCGCGCCTTGCGGGCCCTGCGCGAGTTCGATGCCGCCGATGACGCCTTCCGCCAGGTCCTCCAGCGTCGCCCGAGCTATTTTGATGCCGCGAACGAACTGTCGCGACTGATATGGATGCGCAGTGGCGACGCACGGGCAGCGATCGGCCCGCTGGACGCCGCCTTGCGCGCCGGCGCGCCCGAGACGCCGGTGATTTTGGCGACGGGGCGGATCCTCAAGGCCGGCGGAGCCGAAGTCGAGCGGCGCGCGACGCTCGAGGCGGCGCTGCAGCGAAACCCGAACGACCTGTTACTGCTATGCGCCGTCGCCCAGGCGGCCTTGGAAGGCGATGATGAGGACTACGGCGCACAATTGGCCGCACGGGCGGAAGCTCTTGCGCCGGATGATGTCGCCGTCAAGATCCAACACATCGCGCTGCTGCTCGCCAAGGGCCGCGCGCACGAAGCCCTGGTCCGTGCCCGGCGCGCGACTGAGCTCGAGCCGGACAATCAGGCAGCCTGGGGGTGGCTGGCCACGGCCGCGCGAGCGGCGGCCGACCCTGCCTATCGCTGGCTCTACAACTACGACGCATTCGTCCGGGCCTACGATGTCGCCGCGCCTCCGGGCTGGTCCAGCGTGGAGGCCTGGCTGGCCGATCTCGCCGCCGGCCTGCGGCACCTCCATAGCCTGTCGTTTCACCCGCCGGAGCTGACCGTTCGCGGCGGGGTGCAGACGACGACCGAGCTGACCCAGGTTGACGATCCGGGGATCAAGGGGTTCTTCGCCGCCATCGAAGCGCCGATCCTGGAGCATATGTCAGCCATGGGCGATGAACCGTCCCACCCGCTGACGCGTCGCAACACGCACCGCCACAGGCTCAGTGGCTCGTGGTCGGTGCTGCTCAGACCCAACGGCTTCCACGTCGACCACTTCCATCCCATGGGCTGGCTGTCCTCGGCCTTCTATGTCGAGGTTCCGGTCAACGCCCTCGACGCGGAAAACCACGAGGGTTGGATCCGCTTTGGCCAGCCGCCGTTCAAGATCACGCCGGCGATGGCTGCGGAGCACTTCGTTCGGCCGAAGCCCGGACGGCTGGTGCTGTTCCCGTCGTACATGTGGCATGGCACCGTGCCGTTCACCACTCCGGAAAGCCGCCTCACCATCGCCTTTGATGCCGTGCCGGCCTAGTGAACGGGTTCCGCGGGCCGCGTGCGGCCGCAGGGGTAAGGAATGCCCAGGGTGCGTAGTGGTACATTACGCGCCGTTCGGAAAGGAGGAAATTGATGCGGCGCAAGTTCAGGTGGCCGCGTGGCGGATTTTTCGCGCCTGCGTCGTGGAGTCTCTTGTCAGCGGTGGCGTTCTCGTTCATCGCTGCGCTCTCGGCGAGCGTCGATGCGCTGGCCAAGGCCGATCCGAACAAGGTCATTCGCTGGTACTTTCCAACCGGCGAAACCGGATTCGATCCTTGCCGCGTCAGCGACCTGTACTCCAATACGGTCAACGAAGCGATCTTCGAGCGGTTGCTGACCTACGACTATCTCGCGCGGCCGGCGAAGGTCGTGCCGATGGTCGCCGAGGCCATGCCCGAGGTTACCGACCAGGGCAGGACCTATGTTTTCAAACTGCGCCAGGGCATCTTCTTCACTCCCGATCCCGCATTCAAGGGGCAGCGACGCGAGCTGACCGCGCAGGATTTTGTCTACAGCTACATGCGCTTCATGGACCCGGTCAACCGCTCGCAATGGACATTCATGCTCGAAGGCAAGATCGTCGGTCTCGATGCGCTCGCCGCGAAGGCGAAAAAGACCGGCCGCTTTGATTACGATGCGAAGGTGCCCGGCATGGAAGTACTCGACCGGTACACGCTGCGCTTCCGGCTGACCGCGACCGATTACAACTTTCCCTACGTCGTCGCGCACGTTCCCTTCGGCGCTCTGGCGCGTGAAGTTGTCGAGGCCTATCCTGGCGAAGAGCTCATGGCGCACCCCATCGGCACGGGCCCGTATGTTCTGAAAAGCTGGACGCGGCGTTCGAAAATCGTGCTCGAGGCCAATCCCGATTACCGCGGCTTCATCTGGGACTTTGAGCCCAGCGACGAAGCCTCGGACCAGGCGCTGATCGCCGACATGAAGGGCAAGCACATGCCGCAGGTCGGTCGCGTCGAGATCACGATCATCGAGGAGCCGCAATCGGTCTGGCTCGCATTTAAGAACAAGGAGCTCGATTACATCAATGTGCCGCCGGCGTTCGCGCCCCAGGCGTTTGACGGCGACAAGCTCAAGCCCGAGCTGGCAGAGCAGGGCGTCACGCATTATCGAGCGATCGACCCCGAGGTCACTTACACCGCGTTCAATTTCCGCGACCCGGTGCTCGGCGGTTTGGCCAAGGAAAGGATCGCGCTGCGGCGCGCGCTCGCAATGGCCTACGACGTCGAGCGGGAACTCGACGTGCTGCGCAAGCGCCAGGCGGTGCACGCGCAGATGCCCATTCCGGCGGGCGTCGTCGGTCACGACCCGAGGTATCGCAGCATCATCAAGTACGATCCCGAGACGGCCAACAAGCTGCTCGACTATTTCGGCTATGCGAAGGGGCCCGACGGCTGGCGCGCGCTCCCCGACGGCAAACCCCTCCTGATCCATCAGGCGGCGCAACCGTCCAGCATCGACCGCGAGTTCAACGAGCTGTGGCAGCGCTCCGCCGAGCGCGTCGGCATCCGCATGGTTTTCGATGCCGCGCCCTACGGCGACAACGTCAAGGCGGCCAAGGAGTGCAAGCTGCAGATGTGGGGCCAGGCCTGGACTGCCGACTATCCCGACGGCGACAATTTCATGCAGCTGCTCTACGGCCCCAACACCGGCCAGAGCAACAACGGGTGCTACGAATCGAAGGCATTCGACAAGCTCTACGAGCAAGCCAAGGCGCTACCCAACTCGCCGCAGCGCAATCGGCTGTTTCTGCTCATGTCGCGGCAGATGGAGGTCGACACGGCGTGGAGCCTCGGCGTCTCGCGCCTGCGCAACGAGCTGATCCGGCCGTGGGTCATCGGGTTCAAGAAGCACCCGATCCTGCACGGCGAGTTTGCCTACGTCGACGTCAAGCCGCACTGAAGCGGTGGATCGAACGCCCAGGTCGGCGGCGTGGCACACTTAGCCCTCATGCGCGCGCCGAGCCGCCGCCAGCGCGGCGTTTCCCAGCTTCTCCCCGCTCTGCCAGCTCGCGCCGCGCGTGCCATGCGGGTCCTGCGCCCGGCCCTGAGCTTCGCCGCCGGGCTTTGCGGCTGCCTCCTTCTCGCCGCGTCCCTCCCGGCGTGGGCGGCCGATCCGACCAAGGTGCTGCGGGTGGCCTTCGAGATCGAGGAGACCGGCTTCGATCCAGCGAAGGTCAGCGACAACATTTCGAGCGAGGTATTGCTCCAGGTCATGGAGAGCCTGCTCACTTATGACTATCTCGCCCGGCCCGCGAAGCTCGTCCCGCTGACCGCGGAGTCGATGCCGGATGTCACCGACGACGGCAAAACGTACTTGTTGCATATCCGGCGCGGAATCCACTTCCATCCCGATCCGGCGTTCAAAGGCCGCCCGCGCGAATTGATCGCTGCGGACTACGCCTACTCCATCAAGCGCTTCGCCGATCCGCACAACCGTTCGCCCTGGCGGTTCCTGGTCGAAGGCAAGATTGTCGGGCTCGACGAGTTGTCCAGGAAGGCGGAGCACGGCGCGCCGTTCGACTACGACGCTGCCGTGCGCGGCCTGGAGATCGTTGACCGGTACACGCTGCGCATTCACCTGACGGCAACGGATTTCAATTTCAGCTACATCCTGGCGATGCCGGCGCTGTCGGCCGTTGCCCGCGAGGTGATCGAAGCCTACTCCGAGGACACGAACGCGCACCCGATCGGCACGGGACCGTACATTCTCAAGACGTGGCTGCGCAAGGCGAAGGTCGTGCTGGAGGCCAATCCCGATTACCGCGAGGTCATTTGGGACTTCAAGGGCTCCGATGATCCGCGCGACAAGGCCGCGGTCGCGGCGATGACCGGCAAGCGCATTCCGCAGATCGGCCGGGTCGAGATCAGCGTCATCGCCGAAGAGCAGTCGCGCTGGCTCGCCTTCGAGCACGCCGAGATCGACTACACCGACCGCTTCGGCTCGTTCGCCCCGATCGCGATTCCCGACAACCGGCTCGCCCCATCGTTTGTCGCGCGCGGAATCGCGCACGACCGCAGCGTCGAGCCGGAGATCACCTATTACGCGCTCGACATCCAGGACCCTGTCGTCGGCGGCTTCGCCGTGGAGAGGATCGCGCTGCGCCGCGCGATCCTGCTGTCGTACGACATCGACCAGGAGATCCGGGTCATCCGCAAGGGCCAGGCGATCGCGCTGCAGAGTCCGATTCCGCCGGGAGTAGTCGGCCATGATCCGCAGTACCGGAGCATCATCCGCTACGACCCGGTCCTCGCCAACAAGCTGCTTGACTACTTCGGCTACAAGAAAGGAGCCGACGGCTATCGCAACAACCCCGACGGCACCCCGCTCACCATCGTCCTGACCTCGGAGCCGCAGGCGATCAGCCGTGAATACGACGAGCTGTGGAAGAGGAATCTCGACGTGATCGGCCTGCGCTTCGAGGGGCGGAAAAACGCGTTCTCCGACAACATCAAGGCGGCGCGTGCCTGCCAGCTCGCGCTGTGGGGCGCCGCCTGGGGCGCCGACTACCCCGATGGCCAGGACTTCATGCAACTCCTCTACGGGCCGAACATCCACGAGAGCAATAACGCCTGTTACCACTCCGCCGCATTCGACAAGCTGTACGCCGAAACGCTGCGCATGCCCGATTCGCCGGCGCGAACGCGACTGTTCGAACTGATGAGCCGGCAGATGGAGATCGACGGCGTCTGGCGGCTGGGGGTCGCGCGCTACCGCAACGTGCTGGTGTACCCGTGGGTGCTCGGCTATCGCTATCACCCGATCATGCCGGCGGTGTATCAGTATCTCGACATCGACACGGCGCTGCGCCGGCCGTGATCGAGCGCAGGTGTTCGCACCCGTCTGCGGCCGAAGTCGAGGGCGCGTGGCATGACACATTGCGCCCCTTGAAAGCGACGCAATGCGCGGCGGCGCGCGGCTTCTTACGGGTGCACCAGGACGCTCTGCCTCGAGACACTAAAGGCCCGACCAAGCGACGCAGCGTATCGCGCGGCGTCCCTGCGGCTCACTTGTACCAGCTCGGGAAATCATTCTGCAGCTGCTTGAGCTTGGGCAGGTCGTTGACCACGACGTAGGGCTCCGACAGGTGGAGCTGCAGGTAATTCTGGTGATCGGCCTCGGCCGGGTAGAACCGGCTCAGCGGCTTCAACTGAGTCACGATCGGACCGGGAAAGACTTTTGCCTGGTTGAGTTGCTCGATGTAGCGCTGTGCAATCTCCTTTTGCTGGTCATCCGCGTAGAAGATGACCGAGCGATACTGCGGTCCCACGTCAGGCCCCTGCCGGTTCAGCTCCGTCGGGTCGTGCGCCACCGCAAAGAAGATCTTCAGCAACTCGGCGTAGGAGATCTGCGCCGGATCATAGGTGATCTGCACCGACTCCGCGTGCCCCGTCGTCCCCGTCGCCACGATCTCAGACTTGGCCGTCCCCCAGGTCCCGCCGGCGTAGCCGGAGACAACGGCCGATACGCCCTTCACATGCTTGTAGACGCCATCCACCCCCCAGAAGCAGCCGCCGGCAAGCACAGCCGTCGCCATCCCTGACGCTTCGGGCTTCGCTTGTGGGCCGGCGTAGCTGGGCAGCTCGCCGTAGGCCACCCCCCAGGTCAATGCAACGAGTACGAGGGCAACGCTGAATGTGCGCATTGTCTGCTCCGAACGCTGACAAAGGTATGATTTATCGCCACTTCGAGGCCTTACGCGTGGGCGACCCGGCATCGCGGCAGCGCTCTCGGCGCCTCCGCTTGAGAGCGATGTCCAGTGCTGCGCCACGGCTGCCTTGCTCCTTGCGCCGCGCGAAATCGCGCAGTCGCGGCAGGATCCTGGCGTTGGCCAAGATCGACCGTCGTTCCTTTCGCTCAGAACCATTCTGCCATGCCCTCAAAACCCGGGGAAGGATGCGCTCCCAGGTAATTAAACTGAGGCACTACCGGGTCCCACAAGGCCAATAGACGGGCACCCAGTGGTCCTGGTTCCGCGCCCCAGCCGAGGCGCGCACTCGCGCGGTTGCATGGGCTGCGTTGCGCATGGATCTCCTCAACCAAACAGAGCGCTTGCAATGAATCGGCAACCGGCCAGCGCGCCCGCTGGGGCGCGGCGCTCGTGTAACATCGCGGCTTTTTGAGAGAGTCCGCTTTTCGTGCCTGCCGCGCTGACTTGGATGGCCACCGCCGCGCTGGGCGCGCTGCTGGCGAACGCTCCGGCCTGCGGCGCGGATCCCGCCAAAGTGCTGCATCTGGAGTTCTATGTTGCCGAGACCGGCTTCGATCCGGCCAAGGTCCAGGACTACTACTCGCAGGAGGTCAACGAAGCGATCTTCGAGCCGCTGTTGACCTACGACTACCTCGCCCGCCCGGCCAAGCTCGTGCCGCGCACGGCCGAGGCGCTGCCCACGGTGAGCGATCGGGCGCGCACTTACCTGTTCAAGCTGAAGAAAGGCATTTACTTCGCCCCCGATCCCGCCTTCAGGGGGAAACGGCGCGAGTTGACGGCCGCCGACTACGTCTACTCGATCAAGCGCTACAAGGACCCGGTCATCCACGCGCCTTACGAGAGCTTCATCGACGGCATCGTCGGACTGGATGCGCTCAAGAAGGAAGCGGAGAAGACCGGCAAGTTCGACTACGAGCGCAAGGTCGAAGGCCTGCAGGCGCTCGACCGCTACACCCTTCAAATCAAGCTCAAGGAAACCGACTACAGTTTCGCCTACCTCATGGCGCTGCCCAATTACGGCGCCGTGGCGCGCGAGGTGATCGAGGAATACGCGGACGACACCAACGCCCACCCCGTGGGGACCGGGCCGTACCGGCTGCGCGACTGGAAGCGTTCGAACAAGATCGTGCTCGAGGCCAACCCCGAATTTCGCGGCTTCATCTGGCACTTTGCGCCCAGCGGCGATCCGGGCGACCCGGCAATCATCGCGGCAATGGACGGCAAACAGATGCCGCAGATCGGAACCGTCGAGATCTCGGTCATCGAAGAGCAGCAGGCTTCCTGGCTCGCCTTCCAGAACGGCGAGCTCGATGTGCTCGATCTGCGCGAGACATTCGCGCCGGTGGCGATTCCCGGCGACAAGGTGTCTGCGGCGCTCGCCGCGCGGGGCGTGTGGCTCGACCGGATAACCGATCCCGACATCAATTACACCTATTTCAATACGACCGATCCGGATTTCGGCGGCTTCAGCAAGGAAAAAATCGCACTGCGCCGGGCGATCCTGATGTCCTTCGACAACGCGGAGTACCTGCGCGTCATCCGCAAGAATCAGGCGCAGGAGGCGCAATACCCGATTCCGCCCGGAGTGGTCGGCCACGACCCGACCTACCGCACCAGCCTCCCCTACAACGTCCTGCTCGCCAACCAGCTGCTCGATTACTTCGGCTATAAGCGCGGCGGCGACGGCTACCGGACCTGGCCCGACGGCCGGCCGCTGGTCTGGCGCTACTCCTCGACGCCGTCCTCGCGCGACCGGGAAATTGACGAGCTGTGGCAGAAGTCGGTCGAGCGCATCGGCATCCGCATCCAGGTCGACAAGAACAAGTTTCCCGAGGAGCTCAAGCGCGAGCGCGCGTGCCTGCTGCAGGCGCGGACCGCCTCGTGGATCGCCGACTACCCCGACGGCGACGACTTCATGCAGCTGCTCTACGGGCCGAACAGCTACCAGAACAACAGCGCCTGCTTCCAGCTGCCGGAGTGGGACCGCATCTATGAAGCGACCAAGGCGATGCCGGCGTCGCCGGAGCGCGACCAGCTGTACCGGAAGCTCTGGCGCATGGCCGAGTTCAACGGCGTATGGAAACTGCACGACACACGCTACCGGAATATGCTCGTGCAGCCCCAGGTCGTCGGCTACAAGAAACATCCGATCCTGGTCGCCGATTTCATCTACTACGACCTCGACAACAGCCGGCGGCGCCAATGAGCAGGGCCGCCTGGCGTTGCGGATCGATGGCTCGGATTGCGCACCCGGAAGGCAGCCGGGGTAGCATATGGCGCCTCGCGCAGCGACGATTGCCGCGGGCGCGCGTGCCGGGAACGAGCCACGCTAGGAGGAGCCGATGACCGCGTATATCACCCGACGCCTGTGGCAGATGATCCCGACGCTGCTCGGCGTGATCCTGCTGGTCTTCTTCCTGTTCAACTGGGTTGGTGGCGATCCCGCGTACGTCCTCGCCGGCAAGATCTCCAGTGCCGAGCAGATCGCCAACATTCGCAAGCAGCTCGGCGTCGATCAGCCCTACTATGTGCAGCTCTGGATCTTCATCAAGCAGGTGCTGACCGCCGACTTCGGTGCCAGCTGGAGCACCAACGAGGCGGTATCGCACATCATGGCAACGCGGCTCGGCCCGTCGCTGACGCTGCTGGTGCCGTGGCTGATCCTCTCGACCCTGATCTCGATCGGGCTCGCGCTCGCCGTCGCGTACGTGCGCGGCTCGTTGACCGACCGCGCGGTCATGATCTCGTGCACGGTCGGCCTGTCGATCTCGATCCTGGTGTACATCATCGTCTTCCAGTATGTGTTCGCGTACAAGCTCGGCTGGTTTCCCGTGCAGGGCTGGGGCGACAGCTTCTGGGAAAACCTGGCGGTGTATTCATCGCTGCCGATCCTCATCCTGCTGGTGGTGAGCATCGCCCCGGACCTGCGCCTGTTCCGTACCTTCGTGCTCGATGAGATCAACCAGGATTACGTCCGCACCGGGCGGGCCAAGGGGCTGTCGGAGAACCGGATCATGTGGGTGCACGTGCTGCGCAACGCCTCGATCCCGATCATCACCCAGGTGATGGCGACGCTGCCGGGCCTGTTGATCGGCGCGTTCTTAGTCGAGCGCTTCTTTTCGATTCCGGGCATCGGCCGGGAGGTGATTCTCGCCGTCGAGCGCAGCGACTTTCCGGTCATCAAGGCGATCACGGTCTACGTCGCGGTCGCGACGATGATTTTCAATCTGCTCGCCGACCTGATGTACAAGGCGGTCGACCCGCGCGTGCAGCTCAAATAGGAGGCGGACGATGCCCTACGACGCACCGCATGCCGTCTCTCCCGGGCTATGGGCGCTGGCGTGGAAGCGCCTGCGCAGCGACCGGGTGGCGATGGTGTCGCTCGCCATCGTCGTCGTGTTCCTGGTGATGATGGTGCTTTCGGGGACCGGCCTCATCGCTAAGGATTGGGCACGGGAGGTCGGGGTCAACTACGCGCCGCCGACGTTCATGGGGCCGGCCGAACCGGCCGCGGGCGCGGCGAGCGCGCCGGCAGCCGCGAGTGCGGCCGATGAGCCCACCGAGTTGCCGGTCGAGGATCCGCTCGCCGAGGCGCTCGCGGCCATCAAGAGCGGTGCGACGGCACCCAAGGCCGGCGGGGGCGACACCGCCGCGGAGAGCAAGAGCGTCGATCCGCTGGCCGACGTCATGGCGGAAATCAAGAGCAAGGGGGTCGTCAACGCGGTGGCCGAAGTGCGCGCGCCGACGCTGCCGCTCGGAGGCGACAAGTGGGGGCGCGATGTCCTGAAGAAGGTGATCAAGGGCTCGCAGACCTCGATCTTCGTCGGCCTAGCGTCCGCCTTTGTCGCGACCTTCCTCGGCACCGTGTTCGGCGCGGTCGCCGGTTACTACGGGCGCTGGCTCGACGATTTCTTCAACTGGTTCTACAGCGTCTTCACCGCCATCCCCTACCTGCTGCTGATCCTCGCCGTCGCCGCGGTGCTGCAGCAGAAGGGGACGCTCACGATCATCCTGATCCTGGGGCTGACCGGCTGGACCGGGATCTTCCGCCTGATCCGCGGCGAATACCTCAAGCACAAGGGCCGCGAGTACGTGCAGGCGGCCGACGCCATCGGGGCGTCCAACGCGCGACGCATGTTCGTGCACATTTTTCCGAACGTCAGTCACGTCGTCCTGGTGCAGCTGTCGATTTACGCCGTCGCGTTTATCAAGTCGGAGGTGATCCTGTCCTTCCTCGGCTTCGGCGTTCCGGTCGACGTCGTCTCGTGGGGCTCGATGCTGAACGAGGCGCAGAACGAGCTGATCCTCGGCAAGTGGTGGCAGCTGGCTGCGGCCGGGACGTTCATGGCGGTGCTGGTCACCGCCTTCAGCCTGTTCACCGACGGCCTGCGCGATGCGCTCGACCCGAAATTGAAATGACCCCGGCAGCCATGCAACCGCTACTTTCCGTCCGCAACCTGCGGATCAACTTCCGGCTCGACAAGCAGACCGTGTTCGAGGCGGTCAAGGGCGTCAGCTTCGACATCCCGAAGAATGCCACCGTGGCCCTGGTCGGCGAGTCGGGCAGCGGCAAATCGGTGACATCGCTGTCGATCCTGGGGCTGTTGCCAAAGGAGAATGCGCTCGTGCTCCCGGGCAGCGAGATCCACTACGGCGGCCGCAACCTGTTGGCCCTCGACCAGACCGAGCTGCGCAAGCTGCGCGGTGCCGATGTGTCGATGATCTTCCAGGAGCCAATGACCTCGCTCAACCCGGTGTTCACGGTCGGCTTCCAGCTCGGCGAAGTGCTGCAGCTGCACATGAACATGTCGCCGGCGGCAGCAAGAAAACGCGCGATCGCGCTTCTCGACGAAGTCGGCATCCCCGACCCGGCGTACAAGATCAACGCCTTTCCCTCGCAGCTGTCGGGCGGACAGCAGCAACGGGTGATGATCGCGATGGCGATCGCGTGCGAGCCGAAGCTGCTCATCGCCGACGAGCCGACCACCGCCCTCGACGTGACGATCCAGAAACAGATCCTGGACCTGATCGCTGCACTGCAGAAGAAGCACCAGATGGCGGTGCTGTTCATCACGCACGATCTCGCCGTGGTCGGCGAAATCGCCGACTACGTGGTCGTCATGCGCAACGGCGAGATCCGCGAACAGGGTCCCGCGAAGGTCGTGTTCGAGCGGCCGCAGGACGCGTACACCAAGGCATTGCTGCAATGCCGCCCGCGACTCGACCGGCGCCCGGTGCGGCTGCCGGTGATCGAAGATTTCATGGACGGCGGCGCGCACGCCATGAATCTCAGCGAGCGCAAGCGCGGCGTGACGCCGTCCGACCCGATCATTCTCGACGTGCGCAATCTGGGCAAGGACTTCTATACGCGTGAGGGCCTGTTCGGGCGGCGCCGGTTTCAGGCGGTCAAGGACGTTTCATTCAAGCTGCCCAAGGGCAAGACGCTTGGCCTCGTCGGCGAGTCGGGCTCGGGCAAGACGACCGTCGGCCTGACCCTCATGCGGCTGCACGAGGCGTCGTCGGGCGAGGCGCTGTTCGAGGGCCGCGACATCCTGGGCATGTCGCCGCGCGAGTTCATGGCCTACAAGCGGCGCATCCAGATCATCTTCCAGAACCCGTACGCATCCCTGAACCCGCGCTTCATCATCGGCCAGATCCTGACCGAGCCGATGATGATCCACGGCATCGGCGTCTCGACCCAGGAGCGCACCGATCTCGCGTTCGAGATGCTGCACAAGGTTGGCCTGCCGGAGGTTTCGTTCTACAAATACCCGCATGAATTCTCCGGCGGGCAGCGGCAGCGGATCGCGATCGCGCGTTGTCTCACCCTCAAGCCGGACATTCTCATCTGCGACGAGTCGGTGTCGGCGCTCGATGTCTCGGTTCAGGCGCAGGTGCTCAACCTGCTGCAGGACCTTCAGGACGAGTTTCGCCTGTCGTACATCTTCATCTCGCACGATCTGGCGGTGGTGAAGTACATCTCCGACGAGGTCATGGTCATGAATCAGGGTGAGATCATCGAGATCGCCAACTCCGACGAGATCTACCGGCATCCGCAGCAGCCCTATACCAAGAAGCTGCTCTCCGCGATCCCCAAGGGCTGGCACCACGGCTCGGATTGACGCTGCGCCCGACCCGGCGCTCGCGATCGAGCGCTATCGAACGCACGCGCCGGGATGCGACGCGTCCGCCCGGCGGATGCGCCTGCGCGAGCGCACAATCGCGACACTCAACCTGGTGCCCGGCGATGCGGTACCGGACGTGGGCTGCGGGACCGGGCTGTCCCTGCCGCGGCTCGTGGCGCGGTCGGAGCGGAGGGGCGGGTAGCCGGCGTGGAGCTTTCGTTTTGCCGGGTTGCGCCGCCCTTGGCTGCCGCTTTTAGCCTACATTCCCGATCTGAACGTGCGCGCCGCGCTGTGCGGCGCCGCGTACGTCGCCTGCGGTCGGCACATGCCGCCGGCGAGGCGGCGGCCGGCGTCGCCCTAGGGAGCCCGGTCGGGTCGCGCCCGCGCCGGCCGGGCCTGGTTCTAGAGCGTGAACGCCATGTCGCGAACCACCGCGCCCGGCAGCCGCATGCTGCTGATGTTGCGCTCGCGATAGGTATCGCCGTTGACCAGCAGTTCGCGTTCGGCGGTGAGACCGACCAACTGGTCGCCGAGCAGGCGGAAGACGCTGTCGTCGAAGCGCATGACGTCGACCGGTGCCACGATCTTGCCCGCCTCGACCCAGAACGAGGCGAAGCGCGTCATGCCGGTCAGCCGGCATGCCGGCCGGTCGGAGAAATTGAGATACCAGAGGTTGCCGATATAGAGTCCTTGGTCGAGGGCGGATAGCGCGTCGGCGGTGGCGAGATCGCCCGCGCCCATGTCGAGCGACTCCGGGGCTTCCCCCGCATTCGCACCGTTCTGCGTAAGCGCGAACTCGCGGGCGGTCCGCGGGCTTACCAGCGATCCGACCAGCTGCCCGGCGCTGACGAGCGGCACCGCCCCTGGCCGGGTGAACCCCTCGTCCTGGAATCCCGGCGCGACGCCGTCGGCGGTGTTTTCGACAAAGTTGACCGACGGATCAAACGCGACGGCACGGTCCTTGAGCCGGAACAGGCAGCTCTGGCGGGTTTCGAGCGCACGCCCCGAAAAACCTCCCCAGCAGAGCATGCCCGCGATCTCCTCCATCGCCGTCGGCGTGAGATAGGCACGGTAGCGTCCGGGCTTCAGCGATCGCGACGGGCGGGCGAGCAGGGCGAGTCGCGCACGGGCGTCGGCCATCTTCGCCGCCAGCGCGTCCGCATCCCAGGCAAAGCCGCCGTAGGTCGTCTTCACCGCCTTGTCGGCGCGATGGTAGAGACTCCACTGCAGGTTGAACGAGCGCACCTCGTGCCAGTTCCGCTGCCCGAGCGAGTTGGCGAAGCCGCGGTAGACCGGACCGCCGGCATAGATGCCCACCAGATCCAGGCCGTCGGCCGCGGCGAGCACGTTCTCGACGATGGCTTCGGCTGGCGGCAGCGCCGCAGCGCTGACGACCCGACTGGCGTGGACCTCCGTCGCAAAATTCAGATGCGGATCCTCCGGCAGGGCCGCGACCGTTTCCCGCAACTGCGTGAGCGCCGCGGCGATGGCGGGGCGGTCCTGGCCAAGATCCCCCGCAACCGTCAGGCATTGCTCGGCGTGCCGGCGGCCGTCGATCAGGTGCAGCCGCAGATAGCATTGGGCGACGGTGCCCGGCTGCCGCACCTTGCCGCGGTTGAGGCGCACGAAATCGGAGATCTCCGCGTCCAGCCGGCAGGTATAGATTTCGCCGCCTGCGATCGACCGGTCGAGCAAGCTCGCGACGGCGTTGAAATAGGACTCGAGATTGCGCGGGCTCATGCGGTGTCTCCGCCGAATACGTCAACCGCGGTGAACACGCAGGCGGGCGAGGCGTGCCCGACGCGGATCACCTGCGAGGGTTCACCCTTGCCGCAGTAAGGGGTGCCGAGCACCTGCATCGTCGCGGCATTGCCCACCCGGGTGAGGCTGCGCCAGAAGTTCGCCGAGATGCCGCGGTAGTTCGGATTCTTGACCACCCGGGTCAAGCGACCGTCCTCGATCAATTGGCCCCATTCGCAGCCAAACTGGAACTTGTTGCGCGAATCGTCGATCGACCACGAGCTGTTGGTGCTCATCAGCACGCCCCGCTCGAGCCCCGCAATCATGTCCTCGAGCGTGGCCTCGCCCGGTTCCAGGTTGATGTTGGCCATGCGGTCGATCGGGGGCCGGTTCCAGTTGTCCGCCCGCGAATTGGCGACTCCGTGCATTCCCGCGCGCGCCTGCGAGATCGCGCCGCCGAGCGGGCGCTCGAGGATGCCGTTGCGGATGAGATAGGCCTTTTCCGCCGGCGTTCCGTCGTCGTCGAACGCGTAGCTCGCCAGTTCTTCGGGCGGCGTCGGATCGAAGCAGACGTTGAGCAGTTCCGATCCGTAGCGATAGGTCCCGAACATGTCGAGGGTGACGAAGCTCGTGCCGGCGAAATTACGCTCGTCCCCCAGGATGCGGTCGAGCTCCAGCGGGTGCCCGATCGACTCGTGGATCTGCAGGACCATCTGGTCGGGCAAGAGCAGCACGTCCATGCTGCCGTGCGGGCAATTCGGTGCGAGCAGCAGCTGCAGCACCTCGTCGGCGATGCGCCGTCCGCTGCCGACGAAGGCGAAGCGATCGAGCATGGCCTCGCCGCCCTGCTGCGCCAGGCCCCGGTAGCCGTTGAGCGTGCGCGTCTGGGTGTCGCCGTCCGCATGCGCGGTCACCGACATCCCGGGCATGACGAAACGATAGTGCTGCGTCACGTCGCCGCCGGCGCTCGTCAGGTAGCGATGTTCGGCGGTGCGCGTCTCCACCGTCGCCTCCCAGTCGACGATGCGCGGATCGCTTCCCGCCTGGCGCGATTCGTCGGCGAGCAGGTCATACCAGGCGCGCTGCGACCAGCCCGGGGTGGCGGTATCCGGAGAGGCGTAGGTGCCGCGCGGTGCAGGCCGGGCCAGCGCCCCAAAATCGATCAGCGAGCGCTTCGCTCCCGCTCGCGCCCAGCCGGCGGCGCGGTCGAGCGCCGCTTGCAGCGCCGCGGGCGACAGGTCGCAGGTGGCCGCGTAACCGCAGCCGCGGCCCGCGTAGACCGTCAACATGGCGCCGCGATCGACCAGCAGGGCGGGCGGTTGCGCGACGTTCTTGCGCACCGCAAAACTTTCGGCGCGTTCGTCGGTGAAGCGGAGCGACCAGAAATCAGCGTCGCAGGACAGTTGCCGGAAAGCCGCGGCAATGGCGTCAGTCATGGGTATCCCAGGGCAGTGCGGCGGTGCCAGCACCCGCCGCTCCTAAAAAGGTGCAATTATCGCCCGAACCCGGTGGCCAGCGCACGCTGCGCTGCAAGCCCCGCCTCACGCGTCGGCCGTCGGCCGCGCTGCCAGCTGCGCCAGCGCCGGCCCGGTGACCCGGGTAATGCGCCAGTCGGGCAACAGGCTCGCCCCCAACGACTCGTAAAAGCCGATCGCCGCCGCGTTCCATTCCAGCACGGCCCACTCGAAGCGGCCGCAGCCGCGGGCGACGGCAAGCCGGGCGAGGTGGACGAGGAGCGCCTGCCCATAGCCTTTGCCGCGATACGCTGGCTGCACGAATAAATCCTCGAGATACAGGCCCTTGCGGCCCAGAAATGTCGAGAAATTATGGAAAAAGAGGGCGAATGCAACCGGCGTGCTCGCTTCCCAGCCGACGCGCACTTCGGCGGCGGGCCGGGGACCGAACAGGGCGGCCTCGAGGTCGGCTGAGGTCGCGACGCAGAGCGAACGCAGCTTTTCGTAGTCGGCCAGCGCCTCGATCATCGCCAGGATCGCCGGGACGTCCTGCGCAGTCGCGGGCAGGATGCGGAAGGCGGAGGGTGGCGCCACGGCCCTTCAGCCTGGCGCGCGGCCGAGATTCCTCGCCCGCAGGCTCCGGTCGGCGCCGCAATCTCGCGCCGGATGTGCAACACAAACGCGGCGCCGTGCGCGAGCGGTTCGGGGGTTGCGTTTCGGCATCGTTGGCAGATTTGCAACAAGGCAGCCAGCCGGATTGTAACTTCGGCATCATTTTGTTGCAGGTCGAATTCGGGGTGTTGTAACGTTACAACTGTGTCCGCGGCAAAATTTCCACAATTTCCTGCCGGGTCAACTTGCCTCCGGGGGTTCCCAAATCGCCGGTAAGTGATCCGTAACAAACTTCGGTTGGATGAACGATCAGGTTCGATCGCGTTGGTAACAAATGCGGCTGTAATTTTTCAACGCTATGGGGGTCCAGATGAAGAGAATGCACAGAAAGAAGCTTTCGCTTGCCGTCGGGCAGGTGCTAAGTGCCGGGGTCATTGTTGGTTTGGCGGTGCCGTTAGCCTACGGGCAGCAACCCGCACCCGAGAAAATCGAAAAACTTGAGATCACCGGCTCGCGCATTCCGTCGCCGAACCTCGAGAGCACGAGCCCGGTGACCGTCATCAACGCGCGGGACATCGCCTTCGAGCACCCGGTGTCAGTCGAGAACCTGCTCAATAATCTGCCGCAGGTCTTCGCCGACATGGGGAACATGCTTTCCAACGGCGCGACCGGCACGGCGGTGGTGGACCTGCGCGGCCTGGGCTCCAACCGCACGCTGGTCCTCGTCAACGGCCGCCGGCTGCCCGCGGGCAGCCCATTGGAGTATGCGGCCGACCTCAACCAGATTGCGCTGCCGCTGATTCAGCGCGTGGAAATCCTGACCGGCGGGGCATCGGCGGTCTATGGTTCCGATGCCATCGCCGGCGTCGTGAACTTCATCATGAACGACCATTTTCAGGGCGTGCAGCTAGACGCCGGCTACAGCTTCTACAATCACTCGCAGCACAATTCGCTGGCAAGCGTGGTCGCTGCGCGCGCAGCCACCAACCCCGCGCAGTTCAAGGTTCCCGGCGACGTCGACTCGGATGGCGAGGTGTCGAACTACGACGTCACGATCGGCGGCGACTTTGCCAACGGCAAGGGCAACGCCACGGTGTTCATGGGCTACGAGAGAAGCCACGCGGTAGTACAGGGCAATCGCGACTACAGCGCCTGTGCAACCGGCTCGAACTCCCACGGGCTTACCTGCTCCGGCTCGGGCACGAGCGCTACCGGCCAATTCGTCAACCTTGGCGCCAATGGAACACCAGGCGCGTTCACCATCGCCGACAACATGGGCGGGGTGCGGCCGTTTACCTCCAACGACCAGTTCAATTTCGCGCCGTATAACTACTATCAGCGTCCCGACGAGCGCTATAACGTCAACGCGTTTGCCCACTACGACATAGCGCCATGGATGCGCTCGTATGTGGAGTTCGGTTTCCATGACGACCATACTTTGGCGCAGATCGCGCCCAGCGGCGCATTCGGGGTGGAAATACACCCGAGCGCGGCCAACCCGCTGCTATCCAACGCTTTCCTGACCACCTTCGGGGCCAGCCCGGGAACCCCCGGTGACGTTTTGATCCTGCGCCGCAACGTCGAGGGCGGCGGGCGGGTGGACGATCTCCGCCACACGTCGTTCCGCGGCGTATTGGGATTCAAGGGCGAGGTCTTGGGCGGCTGGGATTACGACGTCTGGTACCAGCTCGGCAAGGTGCTGCTGAACCGGGAGTACCACAACGACATGTCGGTCGTCCGCATCGGGCGCGCCTTGAATGTCGTCACCAACCCCGCGAACGGCCAGCCGGTGTGCCAATCGGTCCTCGACGGCACGGATCCGAACTGCGTGCCGTGGAACATCTTCTCGCTGGGCGGGGTGAGCCCGGCCGCGCTCAACTACCTGCAAACGCCGGGATTCGCCACGGGCTTCACCGAGCAGAGTGTGTTCGGTGGCACGCTGACGGGCGACCTGGGCATGTACGGGATGAAGAGCGCATGGGCGAGCTCCGGAGTCGGCGTTGCGGGCGGAATCGAACACCGTACCGAAAAGCTCCAGCTCAACACCGATCTCGAGTTCTCGACCGGCGACCTGGCCGGCCAGGGCGGCCCGACGCTGCCGTTGAACGGCCAGTACTCGGTGAACGAAATCTACGCCGAAGTGAACGTGCCGATCATCGAGGACAGGCAATACGCGAAGCTGCTCAGCATCAACGGCAGCGCCCGCTACTCGGACTACACGACGGGTAAGCACACCACGACCTACGGGATTGGCGCGGAGTGGGCGCCGGTGAAGGAAGTCCGGTTCCGTGGCAGCTACCAGAAAGCCGTGCGCGCCGCCAACGTCGTCGAGTTGTTCACGGCGCAGGGGCTCAACCTGTTTGCCTTTTCGGCGGATCCCTGCGGCGGCCCGACACCCTCCGCGACGCTGGCGCAATGCTTGGCGACGGGGCTGAAGCCCAACCAGTACGGCACCACCATCCTCACCAACCCGGCCGGCCAGGGCAACTATCTGCAGGGTGGCAATCCCAACCTCGATCCGGAACGGGCGAAGACCTATACGGCGGGCGCGGTCTTCCAGCCGCTGAAGAATCTGAGCGGGTCGATCGACTACTGGCAGATCACCGTCGATAACGCCATCGGACGGGTAAACCCGACGTTGGCCCTCTCGCAGTGCATTTCCAATGGCACGTTCTGCGACCTGATTCACCGCGATCCGTCGCTGGGCACCCTTTGGCTCAATGGTGGCGCGATCACCGGCACGAACGTCAACCTCACCAAGCTGAAGACCTCTGGCGTCGACTTCGCCGCCGACTACAGCATGCCCATCGCCTGGGGTAGCCTCTCGGCCAGTTTCAAAGGCACCTGGGTCAGGCAGAACATCACCAATTCGGGTGTGGGTGACTATGACTGCGTCGGCTTGGCCGGGCCCACGTGCGGAACGCCGACGCCGAAGTGGCGGCACAACCTGCGCGGAACCTGGTCGACACCCTGGAACGTCGACTTTTCAGCGACCTGGCGGTACATCGACAGCGTGAAGCTGGATGCGTCGAGTTCGAATCCGCTGCTGGCGAGCTCCTTCAATCAAGTCGATCTGAACATGGGGGCACGCAGCTACCTCGACCTTGCCGCTTCGTGGGCGATCACCAAGCAGGTCACACTGTGGGCCGGTGTAAACAACGTCACCGACCGGGATCCGCCGATCATTTCCTCGGCCCAGGAGGCGCTGACGTTCGGCAGTGGCAATACGTACCCGCAGGTCTACGATGCGCTCGGCCGGCGCGTCTTCGTCAGCGTGACCGCCAAGTTCTGATCCAGGGAGTGCGGTTGCGGGCATCATGGACGGCGAGCTCCGGCTCGCCGTCCTTCTTTGTGCCCCGCGCGCAGTGGAAGCCGCCTGCGCGAGAGCGCGGCGCAACCGGAACCAGACCGGCGGTGCGCTTTGCTGGCCCGCTTCGAACAAGGCTTGCGCCGGCCAGACCATGAGATCACTCTTTTGCCTGTTGTTGCTATCGACCGCGGCGCTGGCCGAGGACTCAGCGTTCTTGCGCTGTCGCGGCATTGCCGATGCGGCGGCGCGCCTAGCCTGCTATGACGCGCTGCCCGTGCCCGAAAGCAGCCCCGTCGCGGCGCAGCCGGGCGCCTTGCCGCAACAGACACCGGAGCAGTTCGGCATGGAGCGGGCGCCGCACCAGATCGAACTGCCCAACATCGAAAGTCGCATTCCCGGCCACTTCGATGGCTGGCAGTCCAATACGCGGATCCGGCTTGCGAATGGCCAAGTGTGGCAAATCGTCGACGGGAGCAGCCGCATACTCGACCTGACCGACCCGAAGGTGACGATCCGGCGCGCCGCAATCGGCGCGTTCTATCTGGAGTTCGAAGGCGACAATCGCACCGCCCGAGTGAAACGGGTGCAATAACGCCGAACGTGGCACCGCGCCGCCGAACCTGAGGACTCAGGCCCGCCCGCATCAGCCCAAGAACGCCCTGGCGCCCGTCGCCCGCGCGGTGTACGTGGCCCGCTCGGGCGCCCCCGTGCGGATGCCGGCTCTGAAACACGAGCGCCACGCGCACTGGGTTGGCGTTGGTCCGGGATTCCTGCTCGATGGTATCGTCGAATAACGAGGCCCGCACCCGTCGCGATTGGCCCCGCCCCCCAAGAAACACACCCGATGAGCCTTCGCGAATACACGGTCCGCTATCGCAACACCGACCTTCTGGGCGTATCGGCCCCGGACGACTTTATCCTCGACGCCGGTCGGGCGGTGGGTGCGTCGCGCGTGTTCGAGCCGGACGTGAGCCCCTATTGCTTCGACCTTGCGAATCGAACCTTGCTTTGCGTCTCCACCCCGGACATTTCCGGCGCAACGTTTTTCTATCAGGAGCAGCGGCAGTATGCCCGGAGCGTCATCAAGGTTCCGTTTGCCGCGCTTCCCGAGGGGTCCGGATCACCCGCGCTGATCTTTTCCATTGGCCGCTGTGGCTCAACGCTTCTCGTCAGGGCGCTCCAGGCGGCGGGGGTGCGCGCCGTGTCGGAACCGGACTTTTACCGGCAAGCAGCCTGCCACCAGCCACTGGACTTTTCGCTGCGCAGCACCATCGCAAGCGCAACGCAGCTACTACCGTACTCGGTCATCAAGCTGCATCTGGAGTGCAACAACGCGCCGCTGCTGATCGCCGGTGCCTTCAACTCGCCACGTATCATGTTCATTCTCCGCGACCCGGTTGATTGGGCGGCATCACTAAGACGCCTATCACGCAACGCGCTCGACCCGGCCTGGGCGGTAGCCCTATTGAAAAGAGGACTGCTGGCGCTTGATGAGCTCACCCGAAACTACGCGGTGCGCATCTGTTACTACGAAGATTTCCGGGAGCTTGGCACCGACCCGATCGCGGATGTGCTCGCGTGGACGGGGGGCTCGGGAACCGTTTCCCGGGAAACATTGCTGCAGGTAGCGGCCAAGGATGCGCAAGACGGTAGCATCGCATCGCGGGCCTCGATGCGCGGTGTTCCGGACGACCCTCCGTTCCGGGAGGCGTTCCGGCGTGAGTGGTCGCGGTTACGCCCCGCCGATCTGGTTGCCCGCTTGCAGTTGAAGTTGCTTTGACGTCGCGCACAACCGGGGTATGCGGACAAAATCGCCGGCGGCAACGGGGCGCTGCCGGAGCTAAGGCTCGAACCCGCCTGTGTCACCCGCAAACGCTTGGATGCCCGCCGCCAGCGTGGTGATCATGGCCCGCTCGGGCGGCGTCAGGTGAGGATGCCAGATATCGAAAATGAGCACCACGCGCAGCTTGTCGCTGTTGTTCCACGCCTCGTGCTCGACGGTGTCGTCGAACACCCACGCCTTGCCGGGAACCCATTGCCGCGTGTCATTGCCGACGCGGAATCCACAATCCTCGGGGATGATGAGGGCGAGGTGGGTGACCAGGCGAACATTGGTCACGCCGTTGTGGGGCGGAATCCGGGTCTTGGGCTTGAGCAGCGAGAACATCACCGCGGGCGTGCGTCCGGGTTGGTCCGGCTGCGGGGCACCCGCGAGCGAGCCCATGGTTTTGGGGCACTTGGCGGCATTCTCCTCGACCCGTAGCCCATCCTTATAGAGATGGAACGCGCTCCAGCGCGGCGAATTGTTCAGTTCCGCGAACTGATTGTGCGGCACGTCGTCCGGGTAGGTGATGTAGGGGGTGAACCCGTCCTCGGCGGCGAGGACCGCGAGAAATTCGTCGCGGATCTCGTCGGTGGCGGACTCGATCGGGTCGAGCCAGGGAAAGGCAGCGCGGTCAAAGAACTCGACCGGCACAAGACCGGGGTAATGATAGATCTCCGAGCGCGACTCGTAACGCCTTTTGCGACCGACCATGATATCGAGGGAGTCGCGAAACCTCTGCAAATTCTCTCCGGCAAATGTTCGATACTGGGACTCGAGGTGTTGATCCATGAAACGGGCGAAATCCCGGTCATATTTCTCGCGGAAGGTCAACGCATGGCTAACCGCGGGTTTCAGATCAGGGTTCAGCCGCGCGAGGGGCGGCGAGACGCCTGCCACGGCACCGTAGGCCACCGCGGCCCGATGCATCTTGCCCTGCCGCTCGAGCAGGTTGCCGCGCAGGATCAAGGCCACCAGGTCGCGGGGATCGAGCGAGAGCGCCTGCTTGAGTGCGTTCTGCTCCCCAGCCTCGTCCTTCATTTGCCGACAGGCAAGGGCCAGATTGATCCATTGCTGGGGGTCTGCGCCGCTGGCTTCGACGACGCGCTGGAACGACGCGCGCGCGGATTCGATGTCCCCCAGGCGCATGGCCCGCAGCCCGAGTGCGGTCAGCGTTCGCGCATGCACGGGGTCGATTTGGAGAATTCGACCCCAAAGGGCGACAGCCTCCGCATCGCGCCCCGACTGTGCGGCCCTGGCGGCCTGCACCTCGAGGGCATTGATCTGCTGAAGGCTGGCCGCAGCGCTGCTCACCGGCTCGATCCTTCCGGCGCAATGCTCATCGCGGCGGCATCGATTGCGCCGCCCGTCGTGCGCACCCACTCGCGCGCTACGTGCGTGCCCCTCGCGGGGCCGATTGCGCGCAAGGCGCCGCTGCAAGTCGGCTTGCTACGGTTGCCGGTTTCTCCCGCCCGCATGCATCAGCTCCTAATCGCCTGATCGGATTGGAAATCAATCATTGCCGCCGCACCGCATCGGCAAACTTTCGGACCGCCGCAAGGGGCCCGGCGGCCGGTGCATATCATGGCGCCCGTCGTGCGGATCCGCAACCGACCCAGTCGCGACGCGGGCCACCCCTGCGGCGCGAGAGCGCGCCACCCGGCGGCACGTGTTCGGAATCGTCGGCGCGGCTGGCTGCGGGCACCGGCCGGCGGCGGAAGTGTAGGATGCGCGTTGGGCGCGCCCGCGCAAGGGAACGGGAGTGCGCCGCGCGACCCATGCCGGTCGGCAGACTGCACATGACGAACCTCTGAGGCAGACCGCAACGTGTTCCTCAAAATCAAGAATCTGCTGACCGCCCCCGAAGTAGCGCGGCTGACAGCGCTCAGCCATGAACTGCGCTTCGTCGAAGGCCGGGTATCGAATCCGGCCAACACCACGAAGGACAACCTGCAAGCGGATCACACCGATCCGAAATACGCCGAATCGGTTCAGATCGTAAGCGGGGCCTTCGCGCGCTCGCGCGAGTTCGTCGATTTCGCCATGCCCAAGCACGTGGCACCGCCCTTGCTCTGCCGCTATACGCCGGGCATGAAGTACGGTGCCCACGCGGACGCGGCGCTTATTCAACTGGGTAATTTTCGCCTGCGGTCGGATCTTTCCTGCACCGTCTTCGTCAACGATCCTGCCGCCTACGAGGGTGGCGAACTATCGATTGTGATCGGCAATCAGGCGATCGCCTTCAAGAGCGCGGCAGGGGACGCCATCGTCTATCCCTCGACGGCGCTGCACGAAGTGATGCCGGTGCGTTCCGGCGAGCGCCTGGTGTCGATCACGTTCATCGAAAGTTGCATCGCCGACCAGCACCAGCGAGCCCAGGTCTATGAGCTCAACGAAATCGCGGCACTGGAAGGACTTTCGATGCGCTGGGAGAGCCGCGTGCGGCTGGATGTCGTGCGCCAGAACCTGCTGCGCATGTGGTCGACGAGCTAGAGGGCCGCGGCATTGACGACCGTGGCGAAGGCGGGGTCTGCCTGCGCCTGGCGTTCGAGCCAGCGCATGCCCTTGCGGATTTCCTCGCGGTTGTCGCGCTGCGACTCGCGCAGCACGTCTGCCCGCAGCTCCGGCGTGTAGGCATGCTCCGGCGCCTTGGAGTAACGCGTGAGGACCGCGCTGCGCTCGATCTGTGCCAGGTACCGGGTGTCCGGCGACAGCTCAAGATGATCAAGAATAAGGGCCATGCCGTCGGCAATGCTCGCCAGGAACGCATCGAAGTCGAGCGCCATGACCCTGCCCGGGAATCGGGTCAGGGCTGCGTGTTGCGACGCCGATTCCGCCAGCCAGCTTAGCGCGGCCAATTCGCCGCTGGACAGTGCATGCAGGGGCCCCAGGGGCACGGGGCTGCGCGCCTGCAGGCGGCGCGTGCGCTCCGGCCCATGGCCGCGCAGATCGGTCAGCGAATTCGCGCCGGCAAGCAGCGTCGCCAGGTACGGCTCGGCGCGCAGGTTCATGTAGATTGCGCGCGCGCCCTCGCTCGCCCCGAGGATCGGCACCGCCAGGCGCCCGGCGCTGCTGGTCGCTTTCACGACCACGCTGTGCGTCGATTCGTAGCCGCGACTCCACAAGCGCATGAACAGGGCAAGAGCAAGATTGAATTGGCCGGCGCTCAACAGTGAATCGGATCGGCCCAGGCAATCGCTCGCCTCGGCGAGCGTGCGTAGCGGCAACGGCTCGCGCAACGAAAGCACCTTGCCGGTCTCGTCCAGCAACCGGCTCACCAGGGTCGAACCGACATGGCCGGTGTGGAAAATGAAATGAAGGGGACAGGGTTGCGCGACCTGCCGCGCCGCCTCGGCGGCATGGTCGACCGGCAGCCAGGTACCTTGGGTGGCAGCCCCGAGGATCCGGTCGTCCAGAAAACTCGCCCGGCGATAGGTGTCGGCGTCGAACAGCACGACCAGGACCGTCCAGCTCGGGAGGTCGAGCTTCTGCGGATAGGCATCGGGCGAGCGCGCCAATCGCGGCAGCAGATCATCGACGGTTGGCTTGGGCTGGAGCAGGGGCATGGGCAATCGTGGCAAGCGGTGTGAGCACAGGAACAATCGGTACCGCCTAAGCCCCTCGGCAACGGGCGAGCCCGAACGCGGTCCGAGGTCGAGCCTTGCGGACGGGCAGTTTAACTCCGTGCGCCCGGAGCGGATCGAACCAGCCGGTCCGGCGGCGGCGATTTTTTTGGAATCGCCGACCCGGTTTGCCGTGTTAGCAGCCTACAGGATGGCCAAAGCGGTGCCGGGGAACGGCTGGGCACTGGCCACGGTCATACGGCGGATGTAGGATGAAGCGTTCGCCAGGGTACTGTGTGGTTTTTGCAGTGCATCGGATGGGAGTAACCATGAAACGACAGATGCTTTTGGTGTTTTCCATTGCGGCCCTCGGGGCACTTGCGGTGCCCGGGTCCCAGGCAGCCAACCCCGCAACCGACGCGGGACTGGTGCCGGTGCGCACGCTGAACCTCGATGAGTTCTACGTGCGTCCGAACGCGGACCTGGCCGGCTATCGCAAGATACTGATCGACCCGGCCCGCGTTATGTTTCGCGATGATTGGAACAAGAACCCGAACGACTCGCTTGGCTTCACGCGCCGGATCGCGCCCTACGAGGTGGAGCGAATCACCGACGACACCGCCTCCGGCCTGAACAGCGCCGTCGCCCAGGCTTTCAAAGCACGCGGCTACGAAATCGTGGCGAGCCCGGGTCCGGGCGTGCTGCGCCTCACCCCAAGCGTGGTCGACCTGTATGTCAACGCGCCGGATGCGCGGCCGGCCGGAACCGCCAAGTCGTTTACCGTGGATTCCGGCGAGGGGACGCTCATCCTCGAAGCGCGCGACGCCGTCAGCGGAACGCTCTTGAGCCGCGTCGTCGACCATCGCCGCGCGGACGAGACGACCCGCCGGCTGACCCGGACCACCAGTGTCCAGGAGAACTTCTGGCTCGAGACGATGTTCTCGCGCTGGGCGGCAACCTGCGCCGAAGCATTCGGGACCTCGAAGCCGACCAAGCTCGGCTACGTGCAGCACTAGCGCGGACCGGCCGGGGCGGCCGGTCTCGATCTCCCACGCCGGTCTTTCGCCGGTATAGGCGTCGATCGCTTCGAACAGGGCGCTCACGAGCCCGCCCTCCTCTTCGCCGAGCTCGGGGCGCGCGTTCTCGAACCACAGGATCACGCGCATCGGGCTCCTCGCGGACCAGGTCGCACGGCGGTGGCATAGGGGCGTCTGGCCGCAGTCGCGAAAACAGGATCGGGGGCGAGCGGTTTTTCGCGCGGGTGGGCGGAAGCTCGCCAAGAATGCGCGCTGGTTTCCGGACCGCGGGCGGCGTTCTCCGCCATGAGCTCGTCATCCTTCCAAAGGTAGAACGCGCCCCAGTCGGGGCTGTCGAGCATGCCGTGCCGTTCGTTGTCTCTGAGCACGTCGATGCGCTCGGTGTGGAATTCCGCGGTCGCGGCCTCGACCTTTTCCAGGTGCGGCGCTTGCCGGTCGCTGCGTGCAAACCGCCAGGGCGCAGCATCGCAAGCGCAACCCGCGCGGCAAAAAAATGTGCTAAAAGCCGGTTTCCGGCGCTTCGGGCGGACCACCGGCTTGCGGTCGGTTGGGCGCGCTGCGGGTGGCCGGCCGGCACGCTCCCGCGCGGATCAGACCGCCCCGGGACACGCGCTTTGGCACTGACCGCAACCGACACGAGGAAAAACGATGCAGAAAAACATGGCCGTCGCCCTGTTCGCCGTGGCGCTGCTCGCGGCGCCGGCTTGCTGGGCCGAAGACAAGATCGCCGATGTGACCGACTTGCAGGCCTTGCGCACCGCGGTCCGGGCCGACAAGAAAGCGTATGTGGCCTCGACGCTGCAGCTCACCGCCACCGAGGCGAAGCGCTTCTGGCCGATCTACGACGCCTACCAGCGCGTTCTCGAACAGAGCAATCGCCGCCGCGTGGTCGCGGTGGAAGGCTTGATTGCGCTCGATCGGCCCATTTCCGACCTGTACGCCAAGAGTCTCGCCACCGAGCTCATCGCCGCCGACGAGGCGGAGCTCAAGGCGCGGCGCACGATGCACAATCGCCTGATGCGGGGCGTGCCGACGCGGGTGTTGCCACCGAAGAAGGCGGCGCGCTTTCTGCAGCTCGAATCGAAAATCCGCGCCGTGCTCGCCTACGACATCGCCGAGACGATTCCGCTGGTCAAGTAGGGAGGCCATTCCAGCAGCAGCCAAAGCAAAGGGCAGGCGGCGCGTGCCAGCGGCCCTTTCGTGAGCGTCCCAGGCGCGGCACCGACCGCGCGCAATTCGTCGCACTTTACGTTTGCTGCTTGTGCTTGGGCACCTGCTGGATGTGGTGGACGAACACCGCAGACGCCGTCGGCTCGCGCGGGGCGACGACTTCGATGCGGTCGAGGCGCCGGACGTCCGCTACCGACGCGGGTGCGTGCGCCTGGGCGCGCGCATCCGCTTGACCGGATTCCATCTTCGTCGGCGCGATCACCCACACGCCAATGGTGAGGGCGGTCAGGGCCACGGCGACAAAGGCCATCGCGGTGCGCGGGATCGGGGATTGGTACTGGTTCATATTCACTCTCCTTGGCGTCGGTGTGTCTGCTTCGAATGCCCTTTGGATGCGATGATTTGCGAATCCGGATTCAGTTATTGTCGCGGCTGCCTACGGGTTCGGCGCTCGCGGTCAGGTTGCATCCTAGGCAGGGCCGACGCTGCCCACAATCCGCGCGCGACGAACCGGACAAATCGCCGCCTGAACCTACCGACGGGGTGACGAAGCGCAGCCGCCCTCTGCGGCGGCAGTCGAAAAACGCGCCGGTGACGATCTTGCCGACCTGCGCCGCCCGGCCGGACGCAGCGGCTCCGACAGAGGCGGATTCCGGGTGGACTTTTGGCTGGCCTTAGGTACAATTCTTCGGACCTTTTAACGAGAGCGTGGCCCCGCCTCCCCGGTGGGGCCAACGTGTTTTTTGCATCTGCATGAGAACCGGGCGCGTATCGCAAAGCCTGGCCGGCGGTATAGGGATTCCCGTGGTGCTGCTATCGACGTTCGAACCTGCCTGCCTGAAGCGGTCATAGTGAATAACCATCTGTCTGGAGACAACATGCTGAAAAAGACCCCATTGACCGCCCTGGTCGCGGTCCTGGTCATCGCCCTGGCCGCGGCGGCCATGCCGCTGACAGCGCAGGCGCAAGCGCAGCCTCCGGCGACGACGGCCGCTCCGGCCGCGCCTTCCGAGCCCGCGGCCGTGCCGGCTGCGGCGCCGGCCAAAGCCCCGGAGCGCGCGACCGAAATGGTCGACAACCCGTACGGACTCCAGGCGTTGTGGCAGGGCGGCGACATCGTCGCGCGGATCACCTTGGCGATCCTGGTCATCATGTCGGTCGGCAGCTGGTATGTCATCGTGACCAAGGTGTACGAACAGGCCAAGATGGGTGGGCAGGCGCGCCAGGCGGAGAAATCATTCTGGCGCGCACCGTCCGTGCGCCAGGGCGCCGAAGGGCTGAAATCAGGGAGCCCGTTTCGCTTCATTGCCGAGTCCGGCCTGGAGGCATCGACTACGCACACCGGGCTCCTCGGCAACGTCGATCTCAATACCTGGGTGTCGATGTCGATCCAGCGCGCGATCGACAACGTGCAAAGCCGCATGCAGGATGGACTGGCGTTTCTCGCCACCGTCGGCTCGACCGCGCCCTTCGTCGGACTGTTCGGGACGGTGTGGGGTATCTACCACGCGCTGACCGCGATCGGGATCGCGGGGCAGGCGTCGATCGACAAGGTCGCCGGGCCCGTGGGCGAAGCGCTGATCATGACCGCGATGGGCCTCGCCGTCGCCGTCCCGGCCGTGCTCGGCTACAACTGGCTCATCCGCCGTAACAAGAACGCCATGGACCAAGTCCGCGGTTTCGGCGCCGACCTGCACGCCGTGCTGCTCAGTTCCCCGAAGTCCCCGTCGCCGGCGAGGGCCTAGATCATGGCAATGGGCGTCGGCCCTTCCGTCGACGACGAGGAAGTCGTCTCGACGATCAACACCACCCCGCTCGTGGACGTGATGCTGGTCCTTTTGATCATCTTCTTGATCACGATCCCGGTGGTCACGACCTCGATCCCGGTGCAGCTGCCCAAGGAGCGCAACGAGATCCGGGAAACGAAGCCGGAGAACATCACGCTGTCGGTCGACAAGGATGGCCGCATCTACTGGAACGAGCTGCGCATGGACAGCACGATCGCGTTGATCGACCGGCTGAAGAAAATCGCCGTCCTCACGCCACAGCCCGAAGTGCAGATCCGCGGCGACGGCGGCGCGGAGTATGCCGGCGTGGGCCGGATCATCTATGCCTGCCAGCGCGCCGGGATTGCCAAGGTCGGCTTCATCACCGAGCCGCCACCGCGCAGCACCTGAACGATGCACCCGTACCCTGACTTTTCGAGGAATGCGTCATGGCGATGAACGTCGGCAGTACCGGCAAATCGGGCGAGCCGGAGGTCATGATTGACATCAACACCACCCCGCTGATCGACGTGATGCTGGTGCTGCTGGTCATGCTCATCATCACGCTGCCGATCCAGTTGCACGCCATCAACCTCAACATGCCGACCGGCAATCCGCCGCCGCCCCTGGTCCTGCCGCAGGTCGTCAAGATCGACATCGATGCCGGCGGGATAACGTACTGGAACGGCGAAGTGGTGCCGGATCGGGCGGCGCTCGAAGAGCGCATCCGCGCCGCGGCCGCCCAGGCGCCGCAGCCGGAAGTGCACCTGCGCCCGGACAAGCACTCGCGTTACGCAATCACCGCGGGCGTGATGGCTTCAGCGCAGCGGCTGGGCCTTACCAAGATCGGCATCGTCGGCAGCGAACAGTTCGTCGAGGATTAGCCCGAGGCACGAACGCCGGAAGGTCACTGGAGTCAAAAGGCCATGGATTTTGCACGGCAACAGAGAGACCCGACGCGGCACGTGATCGGCATCACGTTCGTCATCGTGCTGCATGTCGTGGTGATCTATGCGCTGGTAACCGGGCTCGCGCGCAAGGCGATCGAAGTGATCAAGAAGCCGCTCACCGCCACCATCGTGGAGGAGATCAAGGCGCCGCCGCCACCGCCGCCGCCCCCGAAAAAGATCGAGATCCCGAAGACTCCGCCGCCGCCGCAGGTCTATGTCCCGCCGCCGGACATACCGGTTCCGACCATAACGTCGGAACCGGTCATTTCCCAGGTCACGCCCGTGGTTCCGACCACGCCGCCGGTGATCGCGCCGCCGGCGCCGCCGCCGGCGCCGCCGGCGGCGCCGGCAGTGGTCAAGATCACGGCTGGGGCGCACATCAGCGGGGGCGAGGTCGAGTACCCGCCTGCGGCCCAACGCAAGGAGGTCGAGGGCGTCGTCATCGCACACGTCTTTGTCGATGAAAAAGGCAACGTCACGGAGGTCAAGATCATCAAGTCGCCCTCGGCGCGGCTGTTCGACGCCCCCATAATCAGCACGCTCATGACGTGGAAGTTCAAGCCCCAAGGGGGGAAGTGGATCGGGGAGATCGAGATGGACTTCAAGCTCACCAACTGAGGCGCCTTTCGCTCAGGGCTGCCGATAACGGGAGAATGGAGCAACGACGGCCGCTTGCAGCGGCCGTCTTTTTTGGCGGCGTTGCGGCGCGAGCGGCCGCAACGCCGTGTCGGGCAGGGCCTACTCCGCACGCATCGCGTAGACGATCGTGCTCCAGGTGGTGGCACTGACCAGCAGCAGCGCCACGGCAATCTGCGACAGCGTGAACTGCTGCCCGACGATCAGGGCGGAAATTCCGCGGAAGAGGGCGTAGAACAGGTCCGGCAGAAGCGCCGCCACGGCGCCTGCCGCCATCAGCCACAACAGCACCACGACCGGGCGCCGCCAGGCGGGCAGCGTCGCCGGCGCCGGGAGGCGTGAGAGCACCGTCGCGGTAAAGCCGTCGTCGGCAACATAGGCGGTCGCCTGCGCGTCGGCCGTGAGCGCCTGCTCGAGCCAGAGATCGTCGCCGTCGGTGGGGTCCATCGCCATGCCTGTCAACCTTCCGGTGCCCACGCGCCCAGCCGGGCCTTGAGCTTCTGCTTCGCCCGGAGAATATGCGTTTTCACCGTGCCCACGGGGCAACCGAGCACGAACGCCGCTTCCTCGTGCGACAGGTCGTTATGGTAGCACTGGACGATCGCCGCGCGCTCGGCGTCGGAGAGCACCGCCATCGCGCGCTGCAGATCGATGCCCAGCGCCACCGTTCGTGCCAGCGGCGGAGCCGTATCGGCGGCGAGCGCGCTCGGGTCGCCGTCGTCGCTGTCCGGGAGCGGCAGCTCCCTGGTCTTGCGCCGCTCGGCCAGAAAGGCGTTGTAGGCGATCCGGTACAGCCAGGTCGAGAATTTGGCCTCCTGGCGAAAGCTGCGCAGGTTGCGGAAGGCAAGCAAGAAGGTCTCCTGGGCCAGATCGTCGGCGAGCGCGTGGTTGCCGGCGGTCAGCTTGCGCAGAGATGCCCGCACGGCCGACTGGTGCCGCCGTACCAGTTCGCCGAAGGCGTGGCGGTCGTCCTGGACCAGGACACGGGCAATGAGTTGTGCATCGCTGACCGCGGCAGACGACATGGACGGCGACCGGGCGCGCGCCTCATCCGCCGCTCGAGCTGGTGGGCGCGCCGTTGGCGGGGCGCGTGGCGCTGACCTGCGTCAGATGCCGGCCCTCGAGCCACCACAGCACGATATAGCCAATGCCGACAAACAGCAGGATCAGTCCGACCCAGCTCGGCTCGCCGTCGGCCGTGATGCCGTAGAGCAGGAAGGCAAGGCCGATCATCGACAGGATCACGCCCTTGCGCAGATCCGACCAGGCAACGCGCTTGCGCAACGCCACCGCCTGCTGGTAGAGCTGCGGGGCCACATTTTCCGGCGGCGTGCTTGCGGCCAGGGCTTCGGCTGCCTGTGCCGGCGGAACGATCCCCTTGGCGGCCAGGGCCAGCATGGCCTCGTTCTGCAGCCGGGTCTTGCGCAGCTTGTACCAGACGATGCCGATGAGCAGGATGGCCGGGGTGAGGAAGATCGAGCCGACCACCAGGAAAATGAGTCCGATCACCCAAGGCATCTTCTGCACCTGGCTGGAGAACGCGTCGACATCGAAGTCGTCGTTGCTGTTGACGCGGACGTGCCTGTCGCCGCGCTTGACTTCGGCGCCCGCGTCGCCGGCGTCGGTGGTATCTGTCGCCGCTTTCGAGTCGATCTGGACCGAGGGCGGAAACGTCTTGATCCGGACCGTCGTCTCGGGCTTCGCCTTCGCCGGCGCGTCGTCGGCGCGCGCCGGGTGCGCAAGGCAGCAGAGCGCGAGCGCGGCGACGAAGAAAGCGCAGCCCGCGACGGCTGGCAAGCGGGCTGTGGCAGAAGACGCATACGGCATAGCAAGCTCCCTAAAGTCGCGCATTTGAAGCTTAGATGACACCAGCGTGTCATCCGGATTCAGGCTCGTGCCCGCTCGCGGACCGCCCTAAGACCGCGCAAGGCCCATGCTATCATTGCCGCGACGCGGGGGTCCGTTACGGTCGGAAGCGCCGCTGTCTCGCGCCCTCGCCTCCGACCCGCGCTACGTGACAACGTCCATTTCGCGCCTCCTCTTCGCCGCCGCGCTCTTCGCCCTGCTCTGCGCCACTCCGACGAGGGCCGCGGACGAGCCGGTCACGCTCAACTTCGTCAACGCCGACATCGAGGCGGTGGTCAAGGCCGTGGCGGAAATGACCGGCCGCAACTTCGTGATCGACCCGCGGGTCAAGGGCGTCATCAACATCGTGTCCGCCCGGCCGGTGCCGGTAAGCCTGGTCTACCCGACGCTGCTGTCGGCGTTGCGCCTGCAGGGCTACGCGGCCGTCGAAAGCGACGGCGTCACCAAGATCGTCCCCGAGGCGGACGCGAAGCAGCATGCCTCGCCGGTGGCGGTGGGGCCGGTGACCGGCGGCGGCGACCGGCTGGTGACCGAGGTCTATGCGCTCAAGAACGAGTCGGCGACCCAGCTCGTCAACGTGCTGCGCCCGCTCATCACGCCGAACAACAGCATCGCCGCGGTTCCGACCGGCAACGCGCTCGTCATCACCGATTACGCCGACAACCTGCAGCGGCTCAACCGCATCATCGCCTCGCTCGACAATCCCCCGTCCGGCGAACCGGTGATGGTGCCTCTGCGCAACGCCTCGGCGATCGACCTGGTGCCGATTCTCAACCGGCTGCTCGCCGACTCCGGCGGCGCGCCCGGCGCCGCCGCCGATCCGCAGCTGCGCGTGGCCGTCGTCGCCGACCCGCGCTCCAACAGCGTCCTGGTGCGCGCCGACAACCCGGCGCGGCTCGCGCGCGTGCGCGCGCTCATCGAGCAGCTGGACACCGCCGGCCGTGCCGGCGGCAACATCTTCATCATCTACCTCAAGAACGCCGAGGCGCTCCACGTCGCCCAGACGCTGCGCGCGCTGCTCTCCGGGGGCAGCGACAGCGCGGGGGGACCAAGCCCGCTGGCGCTGACGCTGCCCACCCCGCTCAATGCGGGCAGCACGACCGCGCCGGCGACCAATGCACCGGCCGCGCCGCAGCAGCCCGCCGCGCTCGGGGCGAGCGGCGGGACCGCCTTTAGCGCGGGCGGCGCGACGATCCAGGCGGACACGGCGAACAACGCCCTGCTCATCATGGCGCCGGAGCCGGTCTACAACAACATCCGCGCCGTGGTCGAAAAGCTCGACATCCGCCGCGCCCAGGTCTACGTCGAGGCGCTCGTCGTCGAGGTCTCCGCCGACAAGGCGTCGGAATTCGGCATCCAGTGGAACCTGCTCGATCCGAACAAGTTCAACACCAACTCGACCCAGGTCGGCGGCGGGACCAATTTCAACCCCCGCGGCGCCGGCGCGAACATCCTCGACGCGCAGTCCAACCTCAGCTCGGTGGGGCAGGGCCTGAACCTGGGGATCATCCGCGGCACCATCACCATCCCCGGCATCGGTGCCATCACCAATCTTGCGCTGCTCGCCCGCGCCCTGGAGACCGACACCAGGACCAACATCCTGTCGACGCCGAACCTGCTCACGCTCGACAACGAGCAGGCCAAGATCGTCGTCGCGCAGAACGTGCCCTTTATCACCGGCCAGTACGCGCAGACGGGCTCGGCGACGACGGTCACGCCGTTTCAGACCATCGAGCGCAAGGACGTGGGCCTGATCCTCACGGTCAAGCCGCAGATTACGGAGGGCGGCGGAGTCCGGATGGCGATCTACGAGGAGGTCTCGAGCATCGCGAGCACGACCAACCCGGCGGGAATCATCACCAACAAGCGCTCGCTCGAGTCGGCGGTGGTGGTCGAAGACGGCCAGATCGTGGTGCTGGGCGGGCTCATCCAGGACAGCTTCACCGACGGCTCGAACAAGGTGCCGGTGGCCGGCGACATTCCCGTCGTCGGTGCGCTGTTCCGCTACGACAACCGGCAGCGTACCAAGACCAACCTGATGATCTTCCTCAAGCCGACCGTGGTGCGCTCGGAAGCGGCGTCGAATTCGCTCACCGCCGACCGCTACGAATACCTGATGGGCGAGCAACAGCGGCTGAAACCCGCGGAGCGTCCGTTCTGGCCGGATCCCAACGTGCCGCAGCTGCCCACACTGCCGGGGCCCGCGGACGGCGCGGCCGCGCCGCCCGGCGCTCCGCCGCCCAAAGCGCCCTAGCGCCGCAGCGCCATGCCGGCTTCGGTCCCCGGTCCCGTGTCGAGCCCGGCCGCGGCTCCCGCCCGGCGCATTCCGTACGCGTTCGCGCGCGCCCACGGCGTGCTGCCGTTGCAGGACGACGGCGAGGCGGTGCTGGTACTCGCGCGGAGCGATGCTTCGCTCGAGGGTATCGCCGAGTTGAAGCGCGTGCTGCAGCGGCCGCTGAAGACGCTGACGGTGAACGCGGAGCGGTTCGCCGCCGAGCTCGCCACGGCCTACAACCAGGCCTCTCCGGTCGCGCAGTTTTCCGAGGACCTCTCGCGCGACACCGATCTGGCGCGCTTGCTGCAGGACATTCCGCAGGCGGAGGATCTGCTCGGGGCGACTTCCGACGCCCCCGTGATCCGGATGATCAACGCGCTGCTGCTGCAGGCCTTGCGCGAGCGGGCGTCGGACATCCACTTCGAACCCTACGAGGGCCGCTCGGTGGTGCGCTTCCGCGTCGACGGCATGCTGCGCGACGTCATCGAGCCCCCGCGCGCGCTGCATGCGGCCCTGGTGTCGCGGCTCAAGGTGATGGCGAGCCTCGACATTGCCGAGAAGCGTATGCCGCAGGACGGACGCATGGCGCTCAAGCTTGGCGACAAGAGCGTCGATGTCCGCGTGTCGACCCTGCCCACCGGTCCCGGCGAGCGCGTGGTCTTGCGCCTTCTGGACAAGGACAGCGCGCGCCTCGACCTCACCGCGCTCGGGATGAGCGACGCGACGCTCGCGGCGATCGACCGGCTGATCCGTGAGCCGCACGGCATCGTGCTGGTCACCGGCCCGACCGGCTCGGGCAAGACGACCACGCTGTACGCGGCGATGTCCCGGCTCGACCGCGGCACCCTCAACGTCATGACCGTCGAGGACCCGATCGAATTTGCCTTGGACAGCGTCGGGCAGACGCAGGTCAACCCGAAGATCGAGCTCAACTTCGCGCGCGCCCTGCGCTCGATCCTGCGCCAGGATCCGGACATCATCATGATCGGGGAGATCCGCGACCTCGAAACCGCGCAGATCGCGGTGCAGGCGAGCCTCACCGGGCACCTGGTGCTGGCGACGCTGCATACCAACGATGCGGCGAGCGCGGTCACGCGGCTCGCCGACATGGGGGTCGAACCGTACCTGCTGGCATCGAGCCTGCTCGGCGTGCTCGCGCAGCGGCTGGTGCGGTGCCTGTGTCCGGATTGCCGCGCTGCGGCTCCGCCCACCCCCGGCGAGGCACAGGTGCTGGAGCGGCTGGGGCTCTCGCGCATGCAGCCGCTCTGGAGCGCGGCCGGCTGCGCCGCGTGCGGCGGCTCCGGCTATCGCGGCCGCACCGGCATCTACGAGCTGCTGCAGGTCGACGACGGCCTGCGCCCTCTCATCCATGACCGCGCGGGCGAGGCGGCATTGCGCGAGGCATCCATTCGCGCCGGCACCCGGCCGCTGAGCGCCGACGGCGCGCGCTGGCTCGCCGACGGGACGACCTCGCTGGCGGAGCTGCTGCGCGTCGCGGGTGACGCCGGCTAATCGCGCCGCCGATGGCCAAGGCGCCGCAATCATTACTCCTCGCGCAGCTGCGCGTGCAAGCGGACGCGGTCGCCGCGCGCCGCGTCCAGCAGCTCAAGCTCTCGCGCGAAGTCATCGACCGCATCGACCGCCAGATGCAGCACGTGTTCCAGTATTGCGACGAGGCGTGCCGGCTGCTGCAGACCATCACGCCGCCGGTCGAGCGCAGCTTCGAGCTGCCGCATATTGCGCGCTACGAGGGCTTGCACGTCGAGCGGGCATCGACGATGTTTCGCAAGCAGCGCCTGCAGGAGCGCGACGTGTACGACTACATCATTGTCTATTACAACCTCGTCGGCCCCGCCCCGCCGCCGCTGCGCGTGCCGATCCGCCGTTCGCCCGAGGTCGAGCGCGCACTGAGCAGCGCCAACATCGAGTTCAGCTGCGACAGCGATGCCGCGGCCGAGGGCGACGCGCGCTACAACATCATTCGCATTGCGCCGGGACTGCGCTGCGAGGTGCGCTTCGATCCGGATTTCGAGAACGGGCGGATCATCGTCACCATGCGCAATGTCGATCGCTTCGATCCGATCATCCTCGATTTCGAAGCCGCGACGCTGGACACGACGGCGCTCGACGATCTGGTCCAGTTCATGCTGGCCAAGCCCAGCCAGTTCCTGCTGCGCGCGCCGCTGCGCGGCTTCTCGCGGTAGTCGTTGATGCCGGCGTTCCGTTACGAAGCCGTCGACGGTGCGGGGCGCCCGCGCCGTGGCTTGCTGGACGCGGCGTCGGCGCGCGCGGTGCGCGACGCGCTGCGCGGCGACGGCCTGTTCCCGACCGCCGTCGAAGCCGCCGCCCCGGCTTTCGCCATGCGCACCGACGCCACGCGGCTCGCCCCGGCGACGCTGGCCCTGGTGACGCGACAGCTCGCCACCCTCGTGCTTTCGGGCATGCCGCTCGACCAGGCGCTCGCGGCGGTTGCCGAGCAGGCCGATCACCCCGGCGCGGTGCGCCTGCTCACCGCGATCCGGGAGCAGGTCGCGGCCGGTGAAGCCTTCGCCGGGGCGCTGTCGCGCTTCCCGCGCACCTTCTCGGAGCTCTACCGTGGCTTGGCGGCGGTCGGCGCCGAAAGCGGCCAGCTCGGCGCGGTGCTGTCGCGGCTGGCCGATTATCTCGAGGCGCGGCAGGTGCTGCGCCAGAAATTCACCGCGGCACTGATCTATCCGGCGCTGGTGACGGTGGTCGCACTCGCCGTCATCGCCGCGTTGCTCCTCTACGTCGTGCCCCAGATCGTCGCCGTCTACCAGCAGAGCCGGCAGACCCTGCCGTGGCTGACGCGGGCGCTCATTGCGAGCAGCGAGTTCGTGCGCGCGACCGGTTGGTACTGGCTGGGCCTCCTGCTCGTGGTCGGCACGACGGCGTCGCTGCTGCTGCGCCGCGAGCGCTGGCGCGACCGCGCGCAGGCGTTTCTCCTGCGCACGCCGATCATCGGCACGGTATTGTCGGGCCTCGACACGGCCCGCTTCGCGAGCACGCTCTCCATCCTGATCGGCAGCGGGGCGCCGCTGCTGCGCGCGCTCGAGACGGCCGCTGGTGTCATCTGGGCGCGGCCGATCCGCCACGCCGCGCACGCCGCCGCCGGTCACGTGCGCGAGGGGGTGTCGCTCGCCCGCGCGCTTGCCAGTCAGCGCGTGTTCCCGGCGCTACTCGTGCACCTGGTCGCCAACGGCGAACAGAGCGGGCAGCTGCCGGCGATGCTCGAGCGCGCCGCGCGCGAGCAGGACGCCGACGTGGAGCGGCGGCTCACCTGGCTCGCGGCGCTGGTGCAGCCGGTTCTGATCGTCGTCATGGGCGGGATCGTGCTGGTGCTCGTGCTCGCGGTCATGCTGCCCATCGTGTCGATGAACCAGCTCATTCGCTAGCTTGCGCCCGCCGCGGGGCGACGCTCTCGCTGGCGCGCCAACGCCCACGCCACGTGCTCGCGCACCAGCGCCGAGGGATCGTCGCGGCGCGCCTCGAGCGCCGCGACGATCGCCGCGTCGTACGGCGCATTGCCCAGACCCACGGCGAGGTTGCGCAGCCAGCGCGGGTAGCCGATGCGGCGGATGGCGCTGCCTTCCAGGCGCGTCGCGAACTCGTCGGCCGTCCACGCGAAGAGCGTGCGCAAGTCGGCTTCGTCCAGGCCATTTCTCACCGCGAAATCCGGCGCTGCGCTCGGCTGCGCATATTTGTTCCAGGGACAGCAGAGCTGGCAGTCGTCGCAGCCGTAGACCCGGTTGCCGATCAGCGGCCGCAGCGCCTCGGGAATGCTGCCCTTGAGCTCGATGGTCAGATACGAGATGCAGCGGCGCGCATCGAGTTCGTAAGGCGCGACGATGGCCCCGGTCGGGCAGGCGTCGAGACACGCGCGGCAGCTCCCGCAGTGCTCGCTTGCCGCCGCTCCGACCGGCAGCGGCAGGTCGGTGTAGATCTCGCCTAGGAAAAAGAACGAGCCGGCATGCCGGGTCAACAGCAGCGTGTGCTTGCCACGCCAGCCCAGGCCCGCCTTGGCCGCGAGCGCGACTTCGAGGACCGGCGCGCTGTCGGTGAACACGCGATAGCGAAACTCGCCCACCGCCGCGGCGATGCGCGCGGCCAGGCGTTGCAGCTTGCCGCGCACGACGCGGTGGTAGTCGCGGCCGAGCGCATAGCGAGAAACATAAGCCTTGCGTCCATCGCCGAGGACCGCGGCCGCATCGCGCGCGCGCCGCGGCAGGTAGTCGAGGCGGGCACTAATCACGCGGATGGTGCCGGGCACGAGCTCGGCCGGGCGCGCCCGGCGCGTGCCGTGGCGTGCCATATAATCCATTTCACCATGCCGGCCGGCGGCGAGCCACGCCGCCAACCGCGCTTCTTCCGCGGCGAGCCCGGTGTCGGTGATGCCGATCTCGGCGAAGCCGAGCTCGGTTCCCCAGTGCGGAATCGCGCGCGCGAGCGCGTCGAGGTCAACCGGCGGGGCAAGTGCTTCGGTCATGGCAGCAATCGAAAAAGGACGCGAGGAATTATAGAAGCGCTGCAGCGCTACCTGCCCGACCCCGCCGCCACGCAACGCGCCGGCGCGCTTTTAGCGCCCGGGCTTCGCGGTGGCATGATCGTGACGCTCTCCGGCGAGCTCGGTGCCGGCAAGACCACCCTGGTGCGCGGCCTGTTGCGCGCCTTGGGCTGGACCGGGCCGGTCAAAAGCCCGAGCTATGCTTTGGTTGAACATTATCTGATTTCGAGCTTATACTTTTATCACTTTGATTTTTATCGCTTCAGAGATTCCACCGAATGGGATGCAACCGGCTTCGCCGAGCTCTTCCGCCCCGATGCGATCGCGCTGATCGAATGGCCGGAGCGCATCGCCTCGCGGTTGCCGACGGTCGACCTTGCCGCGCAGCTGAAACACGCCGAATCGGGACGCGCGCTCGCGCTGCGCGCCGAGACGGCCGCGGGTAGGGCATGCCTGGACGCTTTCTCGGCAACCGTGGCCTGACCCGCGTCTCCCTGCAGCGGCGGCGCGTCTGCGCATGGCTGCTGCTGCCCGCCGCACAATGCTGGATCGTCCGCCACGCCGCGGCGGCGACGGTCGCCTCGGCGCGGATGTGGCCGGCGCAGGAATACACGCGCTTGATCCTCGAAGCGCCGGTGCCGATGGCGCATCAGCTGCTGGTCATGAAAAATCCGAACCGGATCGTGATCGATCTGGAGGGCGTCGAGCTCAATGTCGAGCTCGCGCAACTGCCGCAACGCGTGTTGCCCAACGATCCGTACATCCTCGCGATCCGGGTGGCGCTGTTCCGTCCGGGCGTGCTGCGGGTGGTGCTCGACCTCAAGACGGAAGTCAATCCACAACTGTTCGCGCTGCCCCCGGTCGGCGCCTACGGCAACCGCCTGGTGCTCGACCTCTATCCGCTGACCCCGCCGGATCCGCTGATGGCGCTGCTCGAGGGCGATCACGACGCGCACCCCAGTGAACCGGCGCGCCCGGAAGAGCCCGCCGCGGCAGCCGCCGACGCCGGCCACGAGCGTTCCGCGCCCCGGTCGCCGGCCGATGCGAAGCGGCGCATCGTCATCGCCATCGACCCCGGCCACGGCGGCGAGGACCCCGGCGCGATCGGCCGCCGCGGCACCTACGAAAAGCAGGTCACGCTGGCCATCGCCCGCAAGCTCAAGACGCAGCTCGACGCCGAGCCCGGAATGCGCGCGATGCTCACCCGCGACGACGACTATTTCGTGCCGCTCAAGCAGCGCGTGCAGAAGGCCCGCCAGGTGCAGGCGGACCTGTTCATATCGATCCATGCCGACGCCTTCAGCACGCCCACGGCGCGTGGCTCGTCGGTGTTCGCGCTCTCGGACCACGGCGCGACCAGCGCCGCCGCTGCCTTGCTCGCCGCGCACGAGAACGAGTCCGACCTGATCGGCGGGGTCAATCTGAACGCCAAGGATCCGATCGTCCGTTCGGCGATGCTCGACATGTCGCAGACGGCGCAGATCAGCGACAGCCTGCGCGTCGGCCGCTCGGTTCTCGACGGCATCGGCGCGGTCAACGCGCTGCACAAGGGGAGCGTCGAGCAGGCCGGATTCGCCGTGCTCAAGGCGCCCGACATCCCCTCGATCCTGGTCGAGACGGCGTTCATCTCCAATCCCGACGAGGAGCTCAAGCTCCGCGACGAGGCGCAGCAGCGGAAATTCGCCGAATCGATTCGTTCCGGCATCAAGCGCTACTTCGCGCAGAATCCGCCGCTCGCCCGCGCGAAGCTTGGCTAGACGGCCGCCGCGGCGAAACGCGTACAATAGCGCCCGCCGCGAGCCGCCGGTTTTTTGGGCGGACTCGGCCGCCGCTCGCACCGGCTAAGCCTGTTCTCAAACGCGCTCAATGGTCCGCTTCTTTCTGGGGTTTCTGCTGCTGCAGGCGGTGCTGTTCGGCCTGGAGCTCACGCCGTGGATCCAGACCTGGCTGGTGGTGCCCTGGACGGATACGCTGGCGACCATCAGCGCGACGCTGGTCAAGGTCTTCGACCCGGGCGTGCTCGCCAGCGGCAAGGTGCTGAGCGCGCGCAACGGCTTCGCCGTCTCGATCGAGGCCGGCTGCAACGGCGTCGAGGCGTCGATCGTGCTGGTGGCGGCGATGCTCGCCTTTCCCGCGCCCTGGAAACGCAAGGTCTTGGGGCTAGCCGCCGGGATCGTCGCCGTCCAGGGTCTCAACATCGTGCGCGTCATCAGCCTGTTCTATCTGGGCCAGTGGAGCCTTGACGCGTTCAAATTCGCGCACCTGTACGTGTGGCAGGCGCTGATCATGCTCGACGTGCTCATCGTGTGGCTGCTCTGGGTGCGCATGCTGCCGCGCCCCGCGCCGGCGCCCGCCTGAAGCGACGCCCTGCCATGCGCGGCACTTCGCTCGGCCGCTTCGTGCTGCGCGTCGCCGCGTGGCTCCCCCCGGCGTTCGCGGTCTGGTACGTCGCCGGACCGGTTCTCGCGTGGCCGATTGGGCTGCTGACCGAGGGCGTCCTGAAGCTGGGCTTCGCCGATCTCGTCGCCCAGGTGCGGCAGCAGGGGCATTTGCTCACCGTCGTGTCGACGCTGAAACCGGCGCTCACCACCACCGGAGACCTCAAGAGCGGGGTGCTCTCGGTCGACCTCAATCCGCTGCTCTATTCCTTCGGCTGGCCGATGCTCGCGGCGCTGATCCTCGCGGCACGCGCGCCGCGGGCGCTGCGCCGGCTCGCCCTGGGCTACGTGGTGCTGACGCCCTTCGTTACCTGGGGACTGGTCGCCGAGTTCCTGAAGCAGCTCGTTTTCGACGCCGGGCCGGCCGTCGCCGCGCAGACCGGATTCGACGCCCTGCAGCGCGAAGCGATCGCGTTTGCCTACCAGTTCGGCTCGCTGATCCTGCCCACAGTGGCCCCGGCGGTGTTCTGGGTCCTCACCCACCGCGCGTTGCTCGAGAGCTTCGCGCTGCGCAACGGCGGCGCGGCCAAGCAAGCGCCCTAATAACCGGGGCTGCCCACCCTGTGCCCGGCTTGCTCCAGGGCTTCGATCGCGGTCGTCCGCTGGGCAGCGGGAATGAGCACGTAGTCGGTGTTGAAGGTCGCGAGCGCGAACACCGAGACGCGCGCCTCCGCCAGCGGCTGCGTCACGCTCGCCAGAATCCCGGTCTGATCGAGCGGCAGCGGTCCGGCGACGCGCAGCGCGCGCCAGCCGCGGCTCGCGCTCACGGTGGCCGGCACCGAGGATTCCATGCAGACGACCGACCACTCGTCGGGGGTGCGCGTAATCGACCACCAGGGCGCCGCGATCGCCCACAGCGGTAAGGGCTCGGCCGGCTCGAGGTGACAGATCGCGATCGGCTCGGGCAACAGCGTCAGGGAAAGTCGGCGCACCATCAGGCGCTGACTCGGCGGCTCTTGCGCTCCCGCTCGCGCTCGCGCAGCACGCGCCGTTGCACCTTGCCGGTCGTGGTCATGGGCAAGGCATCGATGAACTCGATCTCCTTCGGATACTCGTAGGGCGCGAGAAACTGCCGCACGTGGCGCTGGATGTCTTCCTCCAGGCCCGGCGACGGCGCCTGGCCCGGCGCCAGGACGATGAATGCCTTGATGACATTGCCGCGTATCGCGTCCGGGCTGGGCACGACCGCGGCGTTGGCAACCGCTGCGTGCTTGACCAGGCAGTTCTCGATTTCGGAGGGCCCGATGCGGTATCCGGCGGCCTTGAACATGTCGTCGGCGCGACCCTGGTACCAGAAATAGCCGGCGTCGTCCTTGAGCGCGAGATCGCCGGTGCGGCACCAGTCGCCGCTGAACTTCTTCGCCGTGCCTTCGGGGTCGTTGTAGTACTCGAGGAAAAACACCGGGTCGGGCGTGCCGTCGGACCCGGTCCGGTGGACGGCCACTTCGCCGAGTTCGCCGGGCCCGACTTCCGCGCCGTCATCGCCCAGCACCTGGATGCGGTGACCCGGATAAGGCCTTCCCATCGACCCGGGCTTCGCCGGCCAGAGCGTGTGCGAATTGCCGACGATGTAGTTCATCTCGGTCTGGCCGAACATCTCGTTGATGGTCACCCCCAGCGCCTCCTGCGCCCACGCGAACACCGTGCTGCCGACGGCTTCGCCGGCGCTCATCACGCTGCGCAAGGCGAGGTCAAAGCGGGCGCGGGGCTGCGGCACCGCCTTCATCATCATCTTGAGCGCAGTCGGAAACAGGAAGCTGTTGCGCACGCGGTACTTCGCGAGCAGCGCCAATGCGCGCTCGGGATCGAAGCGCCCGCAGAAACCCAGGATCGGCCGCCCGAAGTAGAGGGTCGGCAGCAGCGCGTCCATGAGCCCGCCGGTCCAGGCCCAATCGGCAGGTGACCAGAACAGGTCGTCCGCCTGCGGGAAGACATCGTGCGAGTAGACGAATCCCGGCAGATTGCCGAGCAGGCATTGCTGCGGCATCAGCGCGCCCTTGGGCGGACCCGTCGTGCCGCTGGTGTAGATCAGCAGCGCCGGATCGGTCGCGCGGGTGGGGACCGCGGCAAAGCGGTCGGAGGCGCCGCCAAGTACCGTCTCCCAATCCTCGGTCCACGCTTCGCGTGCGCCGGCAACGCCGATGACATGCGCGAGCCGCTCCAGCCGGCCGCGAATGGGTGCCAGGTTCGGCAGCGACGCCGGGTCGACCACGGCGACTTTCGCTTCCGCAGCGTCGAGCCGATACTCGAGCGCGTCGGGGCCGAACAGAAACGACAGCGGCACCGCCACCGCGCCCAGCTGATAACAGGCGATATGGGCGATGACGGTCTCGGGTCGCTGCGGCAGGATGACGGCGACCTTGTCGCCGCGGCCGACGCCGCGCGCGGCGAGCACGTTGGCGAGGCGATTCGCCTTACGCTGCAGATCGCGGAAGGTGTAGGTCGCGGTCGCGCCGGACTCGTCTTCCCACAGTAGGGCGAGGCGCGAAGGCTCGCCGGCATGACGGGCGCAAATCGCGTGCGCGATGTTGAAGTCTGGCGGCACCTCCCACCGATAGGCGGCGCAGATCTCCCGGTACCGGTCGCCCGCCATCGGTGTGCCAGGCGCCGTCAAGGCGCGGCGCCCGCCGCCGGCTGCGGCGCGGACAGCAGCGGTTCGACCGTCGCCCAGACCCAGTCGGGATGCTGCTCGAGCAGGCGTCCGAAGGCAATGCGTCGTGACGACTGCGCGACGCTCATGTGCAGCCGTTTGCCAGGCTGATATTCGCCGGGCGGGACGACGAGCGTCTGCACCGTGGTCTCGCCGTCGCGTTTGCGCAGGGACAGGAACAGCCCGTTGAAACGCCGGCTGCTCGCCGTCGGCTCGCCGTCGATCGAATAATCGGCGTCGCTTTTCTTCGATTCGGCCAGTTCGACGCCGGCCAGGTTGTTGGCGATCACCTGTAACCCGATTTCGGCGCGCTCGGTAGTGAGCCGCTTCATGCGGCGCACGATGCCCAGGGTCCAGCGCGCCTGGGTCTGCGGCCGGATGGCAGCGAGCGTGCCGAGGGTCACGGCGTTGATCACGCTCATCGGCGCCACCAGGCGGAAGCCGGTCTGCGAGACGTCGCGGACGTCCCAGGCCCCGCCGGGCGCCGCGTAGCTGGCGAGCCGGCGCCGCGCCATCTCCAGGGTGCGCGCATTCTCATTGCGCATCCGCCCGAACGTGGCGATTTCGATGGCTTCGTCGAACGTCCCCGCGCGGCGGCTGCCGTCGACGAACGGCTGCATCTCCTCGTCGCGCAGGAAGGCGGCGATCTTGGCGAAACCGATGATCGCATCGACGCTGCCATCGGCGCTCGTGCGCTCGCCGCGCCGCGCAAACGGCTTGAATTCGGGATCGACCTGCGAGGCGAGCTTGGAGAGCAGGTTGAGCTGGTCGGCGCGGCGTGGTGTGCGCTCGGAGAGCGGGTTGTTGCGCACTTTCTGATCGAGCATCACCACGTTCTGCATCAGCACCGCGTGCAACGGCCGGGTGTCGAGAAAGAGCACGCGGCCTTCGAGGGGCTGCGGCGAACGGCGCTTGAGGCCGCTGCGCGCACCCAGGTCGACGTAGAAGCTCGTGACCGTCGAAGACTCCAGATTCAGGCGCAACGGCGCGCACCACTCGGAGAGCTGCTCGGCAACCCACTCGAGATGGCGCGGGGTCAAGTTGCCCGAGTTCACCAGCTGCAGCACCAGCACCCGCAGGTACTCCTGTTCGATCGTGGTGAGTCCGCCGTCGGCGAGCACCGCGACGGCCTGGCGTTCGATCTGCGCCGAGCAGGCCATCTGGAACAGCGCGTGCAGATCGGTCCACTTGGCCGGGATCCATTGCTCGTAGCGGAATAGCCGGATCTTCGCATCCAGGCCCTGGTGCGTGATCTGCCGCGCGATCAACTCCGGCAGCAGCGACTGCCACTTGTGGCTCTGCGCATGATCGGTGAGCTCGCGCGCGAACGCCTGATAGCAGAGCAGGAAGGTCTGCGTCAGATCGAACAGCGCCTGCCAGAGCTGGCTTTCGACCCGCGTCGAGCGGTTGCCGTGCTCGAGGTATTGCGCGGTCAGGCTCTTGCGCAGCGAATCGGTCGAGCGGTCGACGAAAAACACCGCTTCCAGGCGCCCGGGGGTGCGTTTGGCGATGCGCTCGGTCAGCCGGCCGAGTTCGGCCAGAACCGCGCCGTGCATCGCCAGCGGATCATTGACCGGGAACAAGCCGAGCCAGCGCTCGGCTGTTTTCGCGTCGACCAGCGGGTCCTTGATGGTCTTGCCGAATCCGAACATCAACAGAGGGGCGCTCGCTCCGGGCACGGTGCTTGCAGAGGGAGAAAGGTCATCCGCGAGCGAACCGGGTTCTGGAGGCCATTGGCGCCGGAAGTCCTTGTTCCGAAAGCGGGATGATGGGGCAAAGCAGTATGCGGAGCAACCCAAACCGCTGAACGGGCCTTATGGCTGACGTGCAGCGGCGGGACCTGCCGCAATTGCGTCAAGCTGAAATGGACAAAGGTTTTCTCTATACTTGTGGCACACAGAATCGGAAGGAAACGTTCATGGGCATCCTGATCAAGGCGCCGACCCGCCGGCGCGAACCGGGCCCGCCGCTCGTCGCTCCGGTCGCCTGCGCCGAAGCGCGTGGTGCGCTGCACATCCGCGAGGTCGTGCGGATCACCGGCTTGCGGCGCGAGCAGTTGTATATGTGGCAGCGCCGGTACGGTTTTCCCGATCCCTCCCGCGACGGTTTCGGCGACCGCGTCTATCCGCCCGAGCAGGTCGCGCGGCTGAAGCTTATCAAGCAGCTGCTGTCGGAAGGCTGGCGCGCCGGCGCAGTGGTCCCCCTCGCGGAGTCGGCGTTGCAGTCGATGCTCGGCATCGCGGTGGAGGACCCGCAGCCGTTGCCCGGCGAGATCGAGGCGGCAGTGCGGCTGTTGGCCGAGCATCGCGTCGGCGAGTTGCAGAATCACCTGTCGAAGCTTCTCGTGGGGCAGGGATTGCGCCGTTTTCTGGAACAGACGCTGATCCCCTTAAACGAGGCGGTGCACGAGCGGGTGGTGCGCGGCGACATGCAGAATTTCCAGGAGCTGCGCTTCGCCGATCTCGCCCAGCGCCTGCTGCGCGACGTGACGCGGTTGGTGCGCCCGACCCGCGATGCGCGGCAGATCCTGCTCGCCACGCCGCCGAACGATCCCAACCAGCTGGGGCTGGCGATTCTCGAGCTGTTGCTGTTCACCGAGGGCATCAACTGCCTGACGCTCGGTTCCGGCGTGCCGGCGCAGGAGGTCGGCGGCGCCGCGCGCGCCTACCGCGTCTGTCTCGCGATCCTGCTCTTCGACCGGGGAATTTCCGGCAAGATCGCGGGCCAGGAAATACGCTCCCTGCGCAGCGAGTTGCCCGAGGACCTGCCGCTGATCGTGAGCGGGCGCGCGGTCAATCTGCTGGCGAAGCCGATCATGAATGTTCGTACCGCAGCCGATTTCAGCTCGGTAATGGCGGCGATGCGCGAGCTGGGCGTGGTCGCGAGCGAGGGAGTGGAGGCGCCGCGGCGTGCCTGACGCGCTCGTGCATTGGCCCTGGCGCGTGATCGCGCTGGTGCTGGTCGCCGCGCTCGGTTATCTAATCTGGCGCGGCTACCAGCAGCCGGAACTGATACTCGATTTCGCCAACATGCGGTTGTGTTGACCGCAGCCTCACCCGTTCACGTGCGTTCCCGTGCGTAACGGTCCATCCACTCGGCGGTTGCCTGCGCCTCGGCGTGGCCTTCGGCGCGCAGGGCGCTGATCACGCGGTCGCGATCCTCGGCGCTGCGGTTCTGCGACAGTTTGAACTTCGCCTCGATGCGCTCGATCACCAAGCGAAACCCGACGATCGCGCCGACCAGGCCCGCCTGCGGACCGCCGTCGAACTGCAGGCGCCACGGCTGCTCGCGCCCGTCCTCGTAGCGGTGGACGAGCTCGTGCAGCAGCGCGCGGGTCTCGGTTTCGCTTTCCATGAGCTCGGCGACGCCGTGCACGTGCGCGACCGCGTAGTTCCAGGTCGGCACCGCCCCGCCCGGATCGGCGTAGGACGACGGCGAAACATAGGCGTGCGGCCCGTGGAACACCGCCACCGAAGCGCGCTTGCCGAAGTGCTGCCAATGCGGGTTGGCGCGTGCCATGTGCCCCAGCAGCACCCCATCGGACCCGGAAACCGGGCGATGCTGCAGCGGCAGATGGCTGATGAACGGCTCGGGGTCGCCGGGCGTGATCAGCGTGGCGAAGGGATACTCGTCGAACAGGCGCGCGATCGCCGCAGTATCGGGCGCGACGAAGCTGCGCGGCGTATAGATGCTCAAGGTCGGCTCCTCCTGCTAGACCCTCTCAATAGCCCTGAATCAAAACTCGCGCCGCAGTAAAAGGCGGCGGCGCCCCTAAAGCGTAGACCAGAAGTCGAAGTAACGCTTCGCGCCAGCAGTGTCGGCGATCTGCAGCACCTCGCAAACATCGCGCAGGAGCTCATCCAGGTCGATCAGCGGCCGGGCGGACCACTTGTTCCTGAGCCTTTCGATCGCGCCAGCCACGGGGCTCTGCGCGGACCCCGATTCGCGATCGTGGTGCTTGAAGCGGGCGAAATAGCGCAGAAACCACAAATCGGAAAGTGGCGTCCGATCGAAGGCAACTTTTCCGCCGACGAGCCCTGACCGCAGCAAGAGCGCCCCCTCCATCGCGCAGAACAAGCACTGCAACCGGTCGTACTCGACCGGCAACCCGGCCTCGACGTACCAGGCCCTGTCCTTGGCCAGCGAAGCCGGCAGCGACTCCCAGTCGCCGAGCTCATAGGAATAAACCACGCGGTCGCACTGCAGGACCCTGCCGAGCGTGAGGTAAAGCAACGAAACGAGTTGATCGTGATACGAGAAACGGTATGGCAGGCTGGCCATGAATGCGAAGCAGAAATCCGCCAGCGAACGCTTGACCGCGGAGTAGTAGAGAAAATTCGCGGCATTCGCGTCCAGATAGCTTTCCAGTCTCTTCGCGGGCTCTGCGGAATCAAGCCCGCGATACTGAAAGAAACGCGTCGCCGCTGCCATTTCGACGAGGTACGCTCCAGTCAGACACGCTACGGATGGATCGCCCTCGGTCTGTATCGCCAATGCATGGAGTTGCTGCAGCCCGCGTGCCGATAGCCAGTCGTCATCGGCGAGAAAGAAGACAAAGTCGCCGGACGCGAGCTGCAAGGCGTCGATGGCATTCTGGAACGCGCTGCAATTGGACACGATGGCCAGACGCAGCGTCGGCGAATCGATCTTTCTGAGCAGAGCCCGCTTGTCTTCATTCTCCGAGTTGTCCCGCACGATCAATTCGAACTGGCTGGGATCGAGAGAGGCGAGGTCGAAGGCGCGGGCGATCGCCGAGTAGGAGGTGCGATTCGTCGGCATGACTACGGAGATCTTCATTGCCGGCACGACGAGCGGATTTCAGCTGCCATGGGGGATCCGGCGCAGATACCCGCATGGCGAAACGCTGATAAGCAGCTTGCTGTCGATCTCGGCATCGGCGGCGAAACTCAGCCGCTCGCCATCACGGGCGCTGACATGTTCGGTCCGGAGCTTCGCCAAGAAATGCTGCACGGCCGTCATCGGATTGTTGCCGGGGCCCCAGGCTCGATCCGCGAACGTGTCCGCGGGCAGTCGTTCGATAACGGTGTCGAACACAATGCAGTAGCTCTCCGGAGTCACCAGCGGGGCGTACGCCTCGAGCTCGGCAAGCACATGGTCGCGGGTATGACTCGAATCGAGGCAAACGAGTACTCGCGTGAAGTCTTTCGCTCTTTCCTGCACCCGCGCGATCACCTCGGCTGCAATCGAAGAGCCCTCAATCAAGTCGATGTGATGGGCCAGCGGATGCGCCTCGATGGCGGCGCGGTTGTGGGCGCGAATATCGATGTCGATGCCGATGACCCGCCGCGTGCTTGCCCGTGGATCAAGCGCTTTCCCCGACGCGACCGCGTCGCAATAATCCAGCAAGGCAAGCATCGATGCGCTGAGAATGAGCGAGCCACCATGCGCGACGCCGGTTTCGATGATCAGGTCCGGCTTGACTCGCCAGATAAGCTCCTGCATCGCAATCACGTCCTGCGGATACTGAATGATTGGCCGCCCCAGCCAGGAGAAGTTGTACGAATAGCGATAGGGCAGCGTGTCGCAGAGCCACCTGAGCGATAGATCGTGCATCTCACGTGCCTTGGCCAGCGCGGCGATGCGCTGCGCGAGACCCTCCTGAAACTCCTTGGCGGCGTCCATCGCGGGTGGTCGTAGCGGTGCGGCGCTCATGATTTTGGGGCACGGCGCAGCACGCGAGCCGGATTGCCGGCGACCGTGACACCCGCCGCGACGTCGCGGGTTACGACGGCACCGGCGCCGACGATCGCGTCCTCGCCTATGCGCAGGCGGGGCAGCACGATCGCACCCACCCCCACGAACGCGCGCGCACCTATCTCCACCTCTCCGGCGAGTCGGGCGCCTGGCGCGATATGAACGCCGTCACCGACGCTGCAGCCGTGGTCTACGGATGCCGCGGTGTTCACGATCACGAGGCGGCCAAGCCTTGCCTGCGTGCAGACGGCCGCGTTGGCCAGCACCTGGCAGCCCTCGCCGAGATGGGCGTCGGCGGCGACAAATGCGGCGCGGTGGATGACCGTGTAGGGGCGGAGCCCTCTTTTCCGGACCACGTCGAATAGCCGCAATCGGTCGGCGCCACGCGCACCGCCGACCGCGATTGCGAACAGCAGGGCGGAGCGAGCTTTGTACTTTGCGAGCCAGGCGTCCAACCCGGCTTCTCCGAGCAACATCGATACGCCCGGGACGGGCGACGCGAGCCGACGGTTGTCGACAATGGCGGCGACGTCGACACCGGAACCATCCAGCGCTTCGCGCAGCACCCTCGCCTGGCCGGTCGCCCCCCAGAGAACGATCTTCCGCATCGTCAGTGGTCGAGATGCCCGCGGACCAACGCGACGACGCGTTGCATTTCGTTTTCGCCAAGATCGTGGTACGAGGGAAGATTGACGGCGCGCGGGTGGATGCCGTAGCTGATCTTGTTGTCGGATTTGCGCTCGAACATCGGTAGCGCGCTGAGCGGCCAGAAAAACACGCGGCCATCGATCTGTTCGGCCGCAAACGCTGCCAGCAGGGCGGCGCGGTCGAACCGGGCCCCGGCGTCGACCACCACTGTCGGCATCCAGTAGCCATTGATCGTTCCGTCCGGTTCGGGGTTCAGGCGCAGCGGCAAACCATCCAGAGCACTCGCGTAGAACTCGAACACCGCGCGCTTGCCGGCGATCAGCTCTTCGATGCGCTCCATTTGCGCGCAACCGATTGCCGCTTGCACGTTCGCAAGTCGGTATTTGAAGCCTAGCCGCTCCGGCCAGAATTGCCGCGCCTCGCCACGTGCGCGACCGTGATTGCTCAGTGTGAGCGCGAGTTCGTAAAGCGCCCGGTCACGAGTGACGAACATCCCGCCTTCTCCCGTCGTCACGGTCTTCGTGCCGTGAAACGAGAACGCGCCGAAGATACCCATCGCTCCTGCGCGCCGGCCGTGCCACTGCGAGCCGATCGCTTCCGCGGCATCTTCAATGACCGGTATGCCGTGCTTCGCGCCGATTGCCAGCAGCGCATCCATGTCGCAGAGGTTGCCGTACAGGTGGACGGCGATAATGGCCTTGGTGCGCGGGGTGATGGCCGCCTCCACCTTCGCTGGGTCGAGGCACCAGGTATCGGCAAGGATGTCGACGAAGACCGGCGTGGCGCCGACATGCGTCACCGGTGCCACCGAGGCAATCCAGTTGATATCTGCAAGGATCACCTCGTCGCCCCTGCCAATACCCAGTGCGGCAAGCCCGATGTGCATCGCGCCGGTGCAGCTCGACGTGGCAATCGCGTACTCGACCGCGAGATGCTCGCGGAACAACGCCTCGAACCGCCGCACGTAGTCATAACAGTGCTCTCCCCACCCCTGCGCCGCGGCATCGGTCGCGTAGCGGATCTCCCGCTCGGTGATCGAGGGTTTGGCGTAGTAGATGCGTGACATGGAGCCCAATGCGGATCAGGCATACTCGACGTTGAAGTTCGGACCGGCGGTCACGAAACGCCCGCCCCACGTTCGGATGTAGGCGTGCTGCGCGATGACCTCATCGGCGATATTCCACGGCAGGATTACGACGACCTCCGGCCGCCGTTCCTGGAGGGCCGCGGGAGGCAAAACGGGGATGTGCGAACCCGGAAGAAATTTGCCCTGCTTGGACGGTGCAGCATCGCAAACATAGGGCAGCAAGTCGGGCTTGATCCCGGCGTAGTTGAGCAACGTATTGCCCTTGGCCGCCGCACCGTAGCCGGCCACGCGCTTCCCCGAACGCTCCTGCTCGATCAGGAAGCCACGAAACTCGTCCCGCACGCGGTCGGCGCGTGCCTGGAAGCCGCTGTAGGTCGGGAGTCGGGTCAACCCGTAGCGTTCTTCCTCGGAAAGCAGGGCAGCGACGGCAGCCGTTGCAGGACACGCCGCATCCACATGGCAAGCATAGACGCGCAGGCTGCCGCCGTGGGTTGCCAGTTCTTCGACATCGTAGAGCCGCATGCCGGCGGCCGCGAATACCCGAGCGACCGCGTGCAGCGAGAAGTACGAGAAGTGCTCATGGTAGACGGTATCGAACTGGACCTGCTCGATCAGTCGTAACAGGTGCGGGAACTCGAGGGTGACCGTACCGCCGGGCTTCAGGGCACTCTCGAGTCCGCGGGTGAAGTCGTTAAGGTCCGGGACGTGAGCGTAGACGTTATTGCCGATGATGAGGTCCGCCTTACCTCGCGTCGCAGCCAGACGCTGCGCGAGCGCTGCACCGAAGAATTCCCTGACGATGGGGATGCCAAGGCTCTCCGCCACCGTGGCGGTGCTGGCGGTTGGCTCGATGCCGAGACACGGGATGCCGGCCACGACAAAGTTGCGCAGCAGGTAACCGTCGTTGGCACCCACTTCGAGCACAAGGCTGTGCGGGCCGAGGCGCAATCGCTTCCGGATCATGTCGACGTAGCGCTCGGCATGAACCAGCCAGCTCTGCGACACGGACGAAAAGTATGCGTAGTCGCGATCGAAGAGAGCTCGCGGGTCGGCATAGTCCTCGGTCTGCACCAGCCAGCAATGCGTGCAGACATGGAGCTTGAGCGGAAAATAGACTTCCGGCGCTTCGAGTTCGGCCGCGGAAAGCAGGGCATTCGAAGGCGGCGCGAGGCCCAGGTCGAGAAAGACATGTTCCAGGGCGGCGCAGCAGTGGCGGCAATTCATGCGGCGAGTCCGCGAAAATCCGCCGCCAGGAACGGCAAGCCCTGGTCGCGCGGCGACAATCCCGCGACCGGCAGCGGCCACGCGATGCCAAGGCGGGGATCGTCGCAGCGGATGCCACCCTCCGCTTCGGGCACATGCGCAGCGGTGTGCAGGTAGAGCAGCTCGCTGTCGGCCTCGAGAACTTGAAAGCCGTGCGCGCACCCTTCAGGTATGACCAGCATGCGGGCGTTGCCGGGCATGAGTTCCTCGGCGTGCCAGCGAAGAAACGCTGGAGAGCCTTGGCGCAGATCGACAGCGATGTCCAGTACCCGTCCCTTGAGACAGCGCACGAGCTTCATTTCCGCATGCGGCGCATGTTGGAAGTGCAGACCGCGCACGGCGCCAATGGCGGCGGTGCTGGAACGGTTGATCTGCACGATGTGGCGTTGGCCGATCACCTCCGCCAACTCCCGCTCGCAGAACCAGCGGGTGAAGACACCGCGACTGTCGATGCATGGCTGCGTTTCGATGACGACAATGCCAGGCAGCTTAGTCGGCAGGACGTTCATCGCGAAACCCACGCAACACGCGCTCGATTCGCATCGGCGATGTAGCGGTGAAGCTGGGAGCGGCTCTCCCCGCTGCCCGTCTTGAGATAGTGTCGATACCAATCGGCGGTGACGCCGATCGCCGTGTCCAGCGACCAGACCGGGCGCCAGCCGAGTTCTTTTCGCGCGTTGCTGCTATCGAGCGCGAGCATCCGCGTTTCGCGCGGCCCCGGCTTGCGGGTCGTTCGCCAGGCGAGGCCCGGCCAGCGCGTTCTCATTTTTGCAAGAAGACCGACAACGGAACAATGATCCGCTTTCTCCGGGCCGAAGTTCCAGGCGGTTGCGCAGTCACGATCGCGGGCCAGCATCCGCTGCCCGAGCGACAGGTAGCCCGCCAGAGGCTCGAGCACGTGCTGCCAGGGGCGAACCGCGTTCGGGGAGCGGATCTCGAGCCTGGAATCGGCTGCGACCGCACGAACCAAGTCCGGCAGCAAGCGATCCTGGGACCAGTCGCCACCACCGATGGCATTGCCCGCGCGCACCGTGGCCAGCAACGGCGCGCCACGGGCGCCGAAGAAAGCGCTCCGGTAGCTCGCAGCCAACACTTCGGCCGCAGCTTTCGACGCGCTGTAAGGGTCGTAGCCGCCGAGACGATCCGTTTCGCGGTAGGCCCGTTTCAGGCCCCGGTCCTCGTAGCACTTGTCGCTGGTCGCGACCACGATGGCACGAACGGTCGCGGTGCGTCGACAGGCGTCGAGCAGATTGGCCGTCCCCAGGACATTCGTAGCCCACGTTTCCACGGGGTCGGCGTAAGAACGCCGGACGATCGACTGCGCCGCCAGATGGAAGACGATCTCGGGCTGCGCGCGATCTACCGCTTGCGCGAGCGCCGGCGCATCGCGGATGTCCTGTCGATAGTCATGGATGCGCAGGCCGAGAAGATCCCAGTGGTTGGGCGCTGTCGGGGGTGCGAGCGACAGCCCGGTGACATCGGCGCCGAGCTCGGTGAGCCAGAGCGCGAGCCAGCTGCCCTTGAAGCCGGTGTGGCCGGTCACCAGCACGCGCCGCCTGCGGTAGGCATCCTTGAACGGCGCTAATCCCAGACTTTCCACGGCGCCTTTCCGGATTGCCACAGTTCCTCGAGATGGTTCTTGTCCCGCAGCGTGTCCATTGCCTGCCAGAAACCGGTGTGCTGGTAGCCGCTTAGCTGATTGTCGCGTGCCAGGCGCGCCAGCGGTTCGCCTTCCCACGAGGTTTGATCCCCCTCGATGTAGTCGAAAACCGTCGGTTCGAGGACGAAGAAGCCGCCGTTGACCCACGCGCCGTCGCCGGCGGGTTTTTCGGCGAAACTCGTGACCCGGCCAGCGGCAATGCCGACAGCGCCGTAGCGTCCCGGCGGCTGGATGGCGGTCAAGGTCGCGAGCTTGCCCTGGGCGCGATGGAAAGCGATGAGTCTGGCCACGTCGAGATCGGCGACACCATCCCCGTAGGTAAAGCAGAAAGTCTCGCTGCCGAGGTATGCCCGAACCCTGTTGAGCCGGCCGCCGGTGAGCGTGGCAAGTCCTGTATCGACCAAGGTTACGCGCCACGGCTCGGCGTAGCGTTGATGCACTTCCATGCGATTCTCTTTCAGGTCGAAAGTCACGTCCGACATGTGCAGGAAGTAATTGGCGAAATACTCCTTGATTACGTAGCCCTTGTAGCCAAGGCAGATGACGAAATCGTTGAGTCCGTAGCGCGAGTAAATCTTCATGACGTGCCAGAGAATCGGCCGGCCACCGATCTCGATCATTGGTTTTGGCCTCAAATGGGACTCCTCGCTGATGCGAGTTCCCAACCCTCCGGCTAGGATGACCACTTTCATCGATTTCTTCCGTCCATTGCGGCGACCGAATGCCGCGACCAGGCCGGCAACCGTGGCAGCCTGCGTTGCAACAGGATACGCACGATGCCGCGAGCGCAGCGGCTTCCTGCGCTGACATGGCCCGCGCGCCGAGTTCGGGAGCGCGCTCTCACGTGATGATTGAGCCGGATGAGCATTAATGCACTGCGGCGGCGGGCGGTGCGGCGAACAGCGCGCGCGCTTCCGCGGCGTCGAAGGCATAGCGCCGACCGCAGAATTCGCAGTCGACGCCAACGCTGCCTAGCTCGGCCAAAATGCTCTCGACCTCGGTGCTACCGAGAAGCTGCAGCGCGCCGGCGACCCGCTGCCGCGAGCACGAGCAGGCAAAGCGCGGCGCACGGGCGCGAAATGCGCGCACGTCATCGTCTGGAAACAGCGTCGCCAGCAGCGCGTGCGCATCGGGCGCGCCGAACGCCGCCGCCGCCGCGTCGGCGGCGCGCTCTGCGCGGGCCCATGGGGCGGTGTCCAGGTCGGCGGCGCCCGGCATGCGCTGCAACAGCAGGCCGCACGCCCGACCGGCGCCGGCTCCGAGCCAGAGCCGGCTGTCGATCTGCTCGGATTTGGCGAGGTAGTGCTCGAAGAGCGCGGCGACCGAGCCGCCAACCAACTCCACCACGCCCTGGTACAGCGGTCCGCCGTCCTTCGGGTCGAGCGTGAGCACCAGGCGGCTGCCGCGCGCCGCGCCGGCAAGATCGGCGAGCGCCGCGGCTTCTTCGACCGCCCCGTCCCACTGCGCGGTCGCGCGCAGGTTCAGTGCGGCATCGCATTCCACGACCAGCAAGCGCAATACGCCCGCGCCGTGCAGCTGCAGGACGAGGCTGCCCTCGAACTTCAGCGAATTGGCGAGCAGGCACACGGCGGCGAGCGTCTCGCCGAGCAGCCGCTGCAGCCCGGCGGGATACGTCCGGCAGGCCAGGATGTCGCGATAGGCACGATCGAGGCTCACGACCGCACCGCGCACGGCGGCGTGTTCCAGCACGAAGCGCGTCAGGTTGTCGGCAAACGGCGGGGGCACCGTGCAACGGTACTTCAGGCGGTCTGCAGCGGCAAGGTGTACAGCGTCATCGGCATTGCCGAGTTTTTGTCGAATGTCGCCCCGGCCTCGATGCCGGCCTTGGCGACGGCGGTCGCGGTGCGCAGTCGGCCGTAGAGCGCGTGCATCGCGCCCACCGCAAACTCGCGCCCCGACCCGACTGCCCAGAACTGCGTGTACTCGAACACTTCGCGCATCGAATACACCCCGAAGATGCCTTTCGCATTGGCGATCAGGGCGGTGATCTGCGTCGATTCGTAGGGATCGTCTTCCTCTTCTTTGGGATTGAGGAAGTGCTGGTCCTTGAGAATCGGATGCAGCTTGCGGAAGGTCTCGAAGATCGCGCCCTTGCTGCCAAAGTCGAGATCCTTGTGCTGCGTGAGCAGGCTCTCGAACACCAGCTGGTGCGCCGCGCTGCCGACCAGCCCGACATAGGTGTCGCGGTAACGCATGATCTTGTCGTAGGTGCGATCGAACTGTGCGGACAGCCGCGTGTCGCCGAAGGTGGTCAGCGAATCGGCCGCGATCGCGACTTCGTTGTGTTTCCGAACGACGACGAGCGTAGTCATGGGGGGGCGGGAACGCGAACGACACAGCCGCGCCGGGATGCGGGCGGAACGCTGTGCCGGCGTACGGCACGGCGAAGCGTTAATTATACCGCGGCTGCCCGAGTCAGCGCGGGGTCGGCAGCATCGCGACCGGTGGCAGCGTGGTTGGCGTCCACGCGAGATGCGCCCAGCGCCAGAACTCCGCGACCGATGTCGGCGCCGCCGCGGGCGGCGATTGTGCGAGAAATTCCCAGGCGCGCAGGAGCGCCGGCAGTGGCTCCGCCGGGTCGAGCGGCGGCGCACCGGTCTGCTTGGAAAGCTTCGCTCCGCGCAAATCGATCGCGACGGGGTGGTGGAGGTACGAGGGTGTGGGCAGCCCCAGCTGCTGCTGCAGCCAGATCTGGCGCGGCGTCGATGCCAGCAGATCCGCGCCACGCACGATGTGGGTCACCCCTTGCGCGGCATCGTCGACGACGACCGCGAGCTGATACGCGAACACGCCGTCGGCGCGCTTGACGATGAACTCGCCGCTGTCGCGCAGGAGGCTTTGTTCCTGCCAGCCTTGCAGGCGGTCGCGAAAGCCGATCGGCTCGTCGGTGACGCGCAAGCGCCAAGCACGGCCCCGGCGGCCGGACGCGATGCCGCTGCGACAGGTTCCCGGATAGATGCGCTCGCCGGCGAGGCTCTGCGGCGCGCCCTCGAGATCCTTGCGGGTGCAGGCGCATTCGAACACCTGGCCGCGGGCGATGAGAGCCGCGAGCGCCGCCTGGTACAAGTCAGTGCGCTCGCTTTGCCTCGCCACCTCGCCATCCCACGCGAAGCCATACGCACGCAAGGTCGCGAGAATGGCCGCGCCGATCGGCGAGCGGCTGCGCGGGGTATCGACGTCCTCGATGCGCAACAGCCATTCGCCGCCGGCTGCTCGCGCATCGCAGTAACTGGCCAGCGCGGCGACGAGCGAGCCGAAATGCAACGGTCCGGTGGGCGACGGTGCGAAACGGCCGCGGTAGCGCGCCGCACGCTTCACTGCGTTACGTTGGCGCCGAGGCGGGCGGTGTTGGGCCCGCCACCACTCGCGGGGGATGGATTCCACAGCCAGCGTCGCTGCATGGACGCGAGCACGGCGTTCGGGTATTCGGGGTGTCCGAGGCTGCCGTTGTAGCGCCCGAGAGCGCGATAGAGATCGCCGTTTTCCCGATCGAGGTAATAGCGCAGGATTCGGCAGCCATAGCGGAGGTTGGTGCGCAGGTTGAAAAGATCGTGTTCGGGATCGCCAATCTGGCGCACCCAGAACGGCATGACCTGCATGTAGCCGCGCGCGCCGGCGGCCGAGACGGCGTACTTGCGGAAGTTGCTTTCGTGCTGGATGAGTCCCAGCACCAGCTGCGGATCGAGACCGGCCCGCGACGCCTCGTACTGCACCGTGATCAGAAAGTCGCGGCGCGTCGGCCAATCCGGTATCTTCGGCGCCAGCCGCGACGACATGTCCGCGAGCCACGCCCAGCCTTCGACATCGGTGGCGAACACCAGGTGCGGCGCCGGATAGTCGCTGACGGACCGATGCAATGAATTCTGCACGCTTGCCGAGAGCGCCTCCTCGACTTGCGCGCCGGCATGCGCCGCCGTCGCCGCGATTGCCGTAAGGGTCGCGAGCACGATTCGCGCGATGCGCCGCGACGGAGCAGGCGACGTCGCTCTACTGCGCGTCATGCTGCGCTCGCTCCGTCGAGCTTGGCCCGCAGCAGCGCGGCGATGTTTGCCGCGGGCGCTGCCGTTGCCACCGTCTCGCCCCGCCCCTGATACTCGAATTCGCCCTGCTTCAGGCCGCGCTCGCCGACGGTGATGCGATGGGGAATGCCGACGAGCTCGAGATCGGCGAACATCACCCCGGGTCGCTCGCCGCGATCGTCGAGCAGCACCTCGATGCCGGCGCTGTCGAGCGCATCGTGCAGCTTGTCGGCTGCTGCACGCACCGCTTCGCTGCGCTCGTAGCCGATCGGCGCGATCGCCACCGCGAACGGAGCCATGGCAGCCGGCCAGGCGATGCCGCGCTCGTCGTTGTTCTGCTCGATCGCCGCAGCGACGATGCGGCTGATGCCGATGCCGTAACACCCCATCTCCATGGCTTGCGGTCGACCGTCGGCGTCGAGAAAAGTTGCACCCAGCGCCCGCGAATAGAGGGTTCCAAGGGCGAAGACATGGCCAACTTCGATCCCCCGCGCGATCTGCAGCACGCCCTTGCCGTCGGGCGACGGATCGCCGGCCACCACGTTGCGAATGTCGGCGACCAGGTCCGGTTCGCGGCAGTCGCGCCCGAAGTTGACCCCGCGCAGGTGATAGTCGGTTTCGTTTGCGCCGCAGACGAAATCGCTCATCAGCGCCACCGTCCGATCGGCGACCAGGGGCATGTCGTCCGGGATCCCCACGGGTCCGAGATATCCCGGCGCGCAACCCGTGGCGGCAACAATCTCGGCCTCGCTCGCCCAGCGAAAGCCGGCGAGGCCCGGCAGCTTGCCGACCTTGATCTCGTTCAGGCTGTGATCGCCGCGGATAAGCAGCATGCATACCTTGCCCCCGGCGTGGAGCATGATGCACTTGACGGTGCGTCCGAGCGGCAGGTGCAGCAGCTGGGCAACCGCCTCGCATGTCGCCTGGCCCGGCGTCGGCACTCTCTGCAAGGGCTCGGCCGGCGCGGCGCGATGCGCGTCGGGCGCCACGGCCTCGGCAAGCTCGACGTTGGCGGCATAGTCGGAATTCGGACACCAGGCAATCGCGTCTTCACCGGAATCGGCGAGCACCTGGAATTCGTGCGACGCCGTGCCGCCGATCTGCCCGGTGTCGGCCGCGACCGGGCGGAACTTGAGGCCGAGCCGCGTGAAGATGCGCGCATAGGCGTCGTACATCGCCTGGTACGACTTGAGCATCCCCTCTCGGTCGGCGTCGAACGAATAGGCGTCCTTCATGATGAACTCGCGCGAGCGCATCACCCCGAAGCGCGGCCGGATCTCGTCGCGAAACTTGGTCTGGATGTGATAGAAATTGATCGGCAGCTGGCGATAACTCTTGAGCTCCTTGCGCGCGATGTCGGTGATGACCTCTTCGGAGGTCGGCTGGATGACGAAGTCGCGCTGGTGCCGGTCCTTGATGCGCAGCAGGTCGGGGCCGTACTTGTCCCAGCGTCCGGACTCCTGCCAGAGCTCGGCCGGCTGCACGACCGGCATCAACAGCTCGATCGCACCGGCGCGGTTCATTTCCTCGCGCACGATGGCCTCGACCTTGCGCAGCACGCGTAAGCCCAGCGGCATCCAGGTATAGATGCCCGCGGCAAGGCGCTTGATCATGCCCGTCCGCAGCATCAGGCGGTGGCTGGCGAGCTCCGCTTCGGCGGGCGCTTCCTTGAGCGTGGGGAGGAAAAACCGGGACCAACGCATGGTGCGGCGTACAGCAGCCTGAATGTAAAGCTTTGATTCTAACTCAATTTGCCCAACTCCCGGCGGGCGCAGCCGGGCCGGTGAAGCGCCGCGGCGCGCGCGGAGCGGGCTCAGGGTTGGACCAGGGCTACGCGCAGGCGCGCTTCGACCTTTTCCGCTTCGGCGCGTTTCGCCGCGGCCTCGTCCCTGCGCCCGAGCCGATCGAGCGCCCGCGCCCACTCGCGGTAGAGCAGCGGATCGTCGGGATCGCCTTGCGCCGTCGCGGCAAAGCGCAGGGCGGCCTCGTCCGGATGGCCGAGGGCGAGTTGGGCGCGGGCCCAACCGGTGTGTGCCATCCAGTGCTGCGGCTCGATCGCCAGCGCGGCCTGGTACTCGGCGAGCGCCGCGGCGGTTTGGCCGGTGGCGAGCAGCGCGTCGCCGAAGTGCGTCGCCAGGTTCGGCGATTCGTGACCGTTGTCGATGGCGTAGCGGTATTCGCTGAATGCCTCGTCGAAGCGTCCGAGCGCGGCGAAAGCATCGCCGCGCGCCTGGTGGCACCACAGGTCGCCCGGCCACGCCGCCAGTGCCGCGTTGCACACCTCGAGCGCGTCCGCGCCGCGGCCGTTGGCCGCGAGCATGAAGGCGACCGTCGAGGGCAGGTCCTTGTCGGCGGGATTGAGCTTCTGCCCGCGGAGGGCGAACGCCAGGGCTTCGCCGGGCCGGTGCAGGAGATAGAGCGCCCCGGCGACCTGGTTGTTGGGATCGGCTCCCTGCGGTTCGCGGGAGAGGGCCTGCCGCGCGTAGTCGAGCTGGTCGGCGTTACGGCCGAGCACGCCCATCATGCCGGCGATGGCGAGGAGCTCATCCACGCTAGTCGCCTGCTGCGCACGCTCGCGCACGAGCTCGAGGGCCTCGGCGTCGCGGCCCATGCGCGCGAGTTGGCGGACCAGTGCCACCGAGCCGAACGCGGGGTCGAGCAGGGCGGCGCGCCGGTAGGACGCGAGCGCATCCTCGGGGTGGCCTTCCAGTCGCTCGACGTTGCCCAGCAGGCGGTAGCCGACGGCACGCTCGCCGGAACTGCCACGCGCGAGCAGGTAATCGATGGCGCCCCGGGTCTCCGGAAAGCTCTTCGCCCTCGCTTCGTGACCGAACAGGTACACCGCGAGCAGCGCCGGATCGGCGACCTGCACGATGGCGCGCCCGGCGTCGCGCAACAGCCGATCGACGTCGGCATCGTCGCGCGCAACGACGCGCAACTGCGTCTGCGCCCCCTGGCGCATACGCAGCGCGAGCTTGAGCAGCTGGCCGTTCTGCAGCACCTCGCCGCTGATGCGGTTGTCGGGCAGGTCGATGAGCCGACGCGCGTAGCGCACGATGGCCCGCATCGACAGGCCGCCGCCGGCGACCTGCACGTCGGGCAGCGCCGCAGCGACCTCGAGCTGCCGCCGCTCGCGCAGCGTAAAGGCCTCCGCCTGGATGGCGCGGATTTCGTCGAGCACCGCTTCGGCGATGGCGGTCGAGGTGTAGCCACGCTCGGCGATCTCTTTCGGCGCGGTGAACGTATCGAGCTCGAAGGCGTCGCGGCGGAGCTCGCGCGCGAAGGCATAGGTCAAGGCGATGAGTGCGGCAAGCAGCACCAGCGCGATGCCGATCGAAAACAGGGCGCCGACGCTTTCGGCGAAGCGCGGCAGCAGGCCGCGCCGGCGCGCCGCAGCCGCCGGATCCGTGGGCCCCGCCGCGGCGCGGCGCGCGAACAACGGCTGTGCCAGGAGCTTGCCGATCTGCGCGACGCGCCGGCCCGGGCGAAACAGCTGGCGTTTCAGGCGCATCGCCCCGCTCGCGGAAGGCCCGGATACGCCGGGCGGCGCTTGTTGAGCCACACGGCCTATGCGCAGGTTAGCGCACGACCAGCACCGGCAGCTTCGAGTGCGTGAGCACCTTCTGGGTTTCGCTGCCGAGCACCAGCGCCGCGACGCCTCGCCGGCCGTGCGAGGCCATGACGATCGCGTCGCAGCGATGCTTCTTCGCCGCGGCGAGTATCGCCTCCCACGGTGCCGGGGCGAACACGTGCGCCGCGCTGAAGGCGACCCGCGCCGCCCGCGCCTTGGCCGCGATCGCGCCGAGCTGGCGCTCGGCCACCTTCTTGCACTGCGCCTCGTATTGCTCCGGCCCGAGCGGCTCGAACACCACGCCGTCGGCGTAGACGGGTAGCGGAAACAAGGGCGAAGCGTGGAATCCGGTCAAGCGGGCGCGCATGACTTTGGCGAGATCGATGGCCTGCGCCGCCGCTTTCTGCGACAACCGCGAACCGTCGGTAGGGACCAGGATGTGCTTGTACATGGACGCCCCCAGGGCGGATGCTGCAGCAAGCAATCTTACGCGATAACCATGCCGCGCTGCCGGTGGGCGCGCTCCGCGGGTGAGAGAACCGCGCCGCGCGGAGCGCGTGCGAAAATGCCCGCGTGCCCATCGACATTGCCGATCCGCGACTGCCCGCCGCGCGCGGGGCAGGCGCGGATGCGGTGCTCTTAGACCTCGCCGCAGAGAGTCTTGCGGCGACGAGCGCAAGCCGCGCCGACGCGATCGGTCTTGCGCTCGCGGGTGAGCTCGCCCTGCGCCTGCGCTCCGGCGCAGCCTTGCGCTTGGCCGAGACGTTGGCCGCTGCGCCGTCGGTCGCGGTCGCGCGAGCGTTGTGGCGGCAGCTCATCGAAGCCTGGGCGATCGCTTCGCGGCCAGCCGCAGGCGACGCAGTGGCCGTGCGCCTGTTCGCGCTGCCGCTGGTCGTCATCGCCGGCAGCGAGGAGAGCGCGCTGCGGCCGGCGTCGGCAGCAACCATCGCGGGAGTTCTGCCCGACACCGAACGCCTCGCGGCAATCCTGCGCGAACACGGGGCGCTCGCCGGCAATCAGACGTTCGGATTGGCCACGGCCCTGGTTGGCGCCGAGGCCCTCGATGTGCCGCACTGGAGCGAGCTCCTGGGGTGGCAGAACCTGGCCGGTCGCCGCGATGGCGGCGCGCGCGACTTGCCGCCGGCGCCAATCGCGGTATCACCCGGGCAGCAGAGCGTGCATCTGCGCTTTCTGATCGGGACCGCGCTTGCCGCCGGCGAGACCGACATCCTGGCCGCTGGCGAGCGCGGCTGGGCGGTGCCTTTCGCGCAGGAGCTCGCGCGCCAGCTCGCCGCACCGGGCATTGCGGTGCTCGCCCTGCCGCGCCCACCGCAAGCCCCGCCCGCCGCCCTGCAACAGGGACGCGCCGCGCAGCGCGAAATCGGCGCGCAGCTCTTCGCCAGCAACGCCATCCGCAAGCTGCGCGCTGCGACCGGCGAGCCGGCAGCGGTGATCAGTGCCCATCGCGCGGCGGCCGCGCCCGGGGGCGGCGAGCTGCGCCTGTCGCTGTCAAGCCCCTTCGATCCGCGTGCGGCCGAAGGATTCTGCTGCCCGTTGTTCCCGACCGACCACGCCGGTGATGTCGCCGTAATGCTGGTCGACCTGCTGCGCGATTGCCGCATCGCCGACGTGCGCGTTCTCGCCGGCGTGCACGCCGATCGCGATCCGCAGACGGGAATGACGTTGCTGTTCAAGGCCGACGCGCTCGATTCCGGCGCCCCGGCGGCGCTGCACTGAGGCTAACCGAACCGGCGGCGGCTCGGTTCTCGCGTCTTGGCTAGCGGCGCGTGACCTTGCCGATGCCGCTGATCGACTGCCTGAGTTGCGGGTCGCCCAGATACTCGACCTTGCCCGCTCCGGAAATATCGACCGCGAGCGAATTGCTGACGTTGACCACGGCCTTGCCGGCGCCGCTGACATCGACGATGGCCTCGTCGCTGACCAGCCGTTCGGCCTGGTACGAGCTGGCGCCAGAGAGGTCGACCCTCTGCCGCGCGACCTTGCCGCCGATTTCGACCTTGGTGGCCCCCGCGCCGTCGAGGCGAAGCGAGGTCGCCTCCAGGTCAGTGAGCCGCAGCGTGCAGGCGCCGGCAAAATCGAGAAAGAGGTTGTTGCTGCGCAGCCTGTCGACGTCGAGCGTGATCGCGCCGGCGGCCTCGATCCGGTCGAGTTCGCGCAGGCGGATGGTGATATGCGCCGTTCGCACCGCGCCGCGCCCGGAGAACCACTGCCAGACGGAGCGCGCCTCCGCGACGTCGACGACGAGCGTATCGCCGTGGACTTCGGTGCGGATGCGGGCGAGGGCCGCCGCCGGCGCTTCGAGGGTGACGCCTTCGGTGGCGCCCTGGATCAGGGTGACCTTCACCTGGCCGTTGATTTCGATGCGGCGAAATCCCGTCGCCGCCCGGGTTTCCTGGGTTACTTCCTCGGCCGCCGCGGCAGGACGGCCGTAGGCGAACGCGGCGAGCGCCGTCAGCACGGGTATGGCGAAGACGACCAGGTAGGCTTTCATGGCAGTGGGCCCGAAGCGAAGTTACCGGTTAGATGCGGCGGGCGGGCGGCGCGGATTCGCCGCCATTCCTTTCCCCCCAACCGGCACCGCGCGGGTCCGGGGCCAGATCCTTGAGGTAGCGGCGGGCGTTCTCGACGTAGTGCGCGGCGATGGCGCGCAGTCCGGAGACCTCTTCGTCGCTAAGTGTCCGCACCACCTTGCCCGGGGAACCCAGGACCAGCGACCGGTCCGGAATGGTCTTGCCCTCGGTGACCAGGGCGTTGGCGCCGATGAGGCACTCGCGGCCGATGACCGCGTGATTGAGGATGAGCGCCTTGATGCCGATCAACGATCCCTCGCCGATGGTGCAGCCGTGGAGCATGACCTGGTGGCCGATGCTGACCTCGGCGCCGATGGTCAGCGGAATGCCGGCATCGGTGTGCAGCACCGAGCCGTCCTGCACATTGGACCGGGCGCCGACGGTGATCACATCGTTGTCACCGCGGATGGTGGTATTGAACCAAACCGAAGCCTCGTCGTCGAGGACGACGCTGCCGATGACTACGGCGTTGGCCGCGACGAAGTGATGCGCGCCGCGCAGCTGCACCCGGCGCGATTGGAGCGTGAAGAGCATGACGGCTGCGGATTCTGCAAAGGAGCGATCATACGGCAGGGGGCGCCCGCCCGCCGGCTATAATGCGCGGCGCAACGTCTCGCGCGCCGCCATGAATCTAGACCGCGTCTCCTCCGGAACGGATGTCCCGCACGATTGCAACGTGATCATCGAGATCCCGATGCACGGCGATCCGATCAAGTACGAAGTCGACAAGGAGACCGGCGCGGTGTTCGTCGATCGCTTCATGTCGACGGCGATGCGCTATCCATGCAACTACGGCTACATTCCGCGCACGTTGTCCGGGGACGGTGACCCCTGCGACGTGCTGGTGCTCTCGCCGGTGCCGTTGATCACCGGGGTGGTGGTGCGCTGCCGGCCGATCGGCATGCTCAAGATGGACGACGAGGCGGGGGTCGACGCGAAAATTCTCGCCGTCCCGATCGACAAGCTGTCGAGCCTGTACCGGGAGATCGATTCGCCGCGCGCGCTGCCGGAGATCACCACCCGCCAGATCGCGCATTTCTTCGAGCATTACAAGGACCTGGAGCCGGGAAAGTGGGTCCGCGTGTCGAGCTGGGTCGGCGCCGAGGAGGCGAAACGGGAGATTCTCGACAGCGTCGCCCGCTACCGGGCGGAGCAGCAGTCCGGTAGGGCCTGACGCGGCGCTGCCTGCGGCGCCACACGCCGCCCAGCGACAGCGGCCGGCGGCGGAGCGCGCCAAGCCATTCAGCTGCGCGCGGGGGTGCCGGTCGCGAGTACGAGCCGCGTGCCCGCGATGCGGTCCTGCAGGAAGTCGCGGTCGCGGTCGCAAAACGCCCAGGCGTAATTGAGGGCCAGCAGCGCAATCGCCCAGCGCCCGTTGCCAGCCGGCTGCAGGATGCCGTAGCCGGCAAGTGCGCATGCCGGCCCCACCCCGCAGGCGAGAAAGCGCAGCCACGCGCGCGCCGGCGTCACCGGCAGGCCCTCGCGGGTGCGTAGCGCGAGCCGCCAGGTCTGCATCGGCAGCGTCCGCCGCCCGCCGCTCCACAACCCGACGCAATACGCCGCGCAGACCGCAAACACCACGCTGGCGGACAAAGCCCGCGCGCCAGGTCCCATGAGGTAGTGCGTCGGGTTGCCGGCGCCGGGCGCCGGGTCGCTGCCGGAAGGAGTCACGAGCGGAAGCAGGGCGAAGCCGGTGGCGAAGAGGAGCGCGGTCAGCAGCAGCGCCTCGTAAACGGACGCGCAGAGGCGGCGCCCGAGTCCCGCCGCCCGCGCACCGCCGGTAGCGGTCAGGCCGCCCGCGACGCCCCCGTCACGGCTTGCCCGGCGCCGCCGTCGCGGCGCGATTGGCGAGCTCGCGCCGCTTTTCCGGGGGCAGCTTCTGGTACTCCTGCCATTTCTGCTGCACCTGCTGGCGCTTTTCCGGGGGCAGCTGCTTGATGCTCTTGTACTGCTCGCGCGCGAGGTGGCGCTGCTCGGGGGTGAGATGCACCCAGGCGTTCATTTGCTGCGTAGCGCGTTGCTGCTCGACCGGACCGAGGTTGGGATAACGCTTGGCGATGCCGAGCCACTTCTGCCGGCGCTGCGCGTCGAGGGTATCCCACTCGGAGGCCAGCGGCGCGAGGACCTGCCGGTCAGCCGGCGACAGCTCCGCCCACGACGGCGCGCGCGGCCCGACCGCAACCGCGCCCGCCGGTACGCTGGCAAGCGCCGCCGCCAGCAATCCGGCCGCGATCAGGGCTCGGAGCGCTTGAGCCAAGCCTGGAATCCCTGGTCCAGATAGGCTTCGATCGGCAGCTCGGAGGTCAGGATGGCGGCGTCGGTCTCCTCGATGTCACGGGCCTGCTGCGCCGCCTGCCAATACTGGTAGCCAAGAATTGCGCCGCCCAGCAGGAGCACACCGATCCCGATGCGCAGCGCGCCGGCGAAGCGGCGTTCGCCAAACATGCCGCCGCCGGGCCCGGCCACAGCCAAGGCTGGGGCATGCTGCCGCTCGGCGAGCTGGGACAGCGCCAGCTGCCGGGCGCGCTGCAGCCGGAACACCGTCCCGGCCCTGAGATCAGCCGTCCCGCGATCGAGATAAGCGGTTATTTTCTTTGCGATTTCATGTTCGTTCATCAGCGGACCCCTTTGGCCGTGAGCATCTCAGCCAATGCATGAACCGCCCGCGAGCAGTGAGTCTTCACACTGCCCTCGGAGCAGCCCATGGCGGTGGCGGTCTCCGCCACATCGAGTTCTTCCCAGTAACGCAGCAGAAATGCTTCGCGTTGACGCGCCGGCAGCCGCGCCAGGGCCTGCTCGACGAGCGCTACCATTTCCGCCTGCTCGTGTTGCTGGGCCGGGTCTGCCCGATTCGAGTCCGACCGGGCGGGCAAAGTTTCGAGCGGATCGAAATCTTCGTCCTTGTCGTCCTTCTGCCCGAGCGCCGACAGCAGCGTCGTCCACGTCGAACGGACCTTCTGGCGCCGAAAGTGGTCGTGGATGGTGTTCTGCAGAATGCGCTGAAACAGCAGCGGCAGTTCCGCCACCGGCTTAGCGGCGTATTTCTCGGCCAGCTTCAGCATCGCGTCCTGCACGATGTCGAGCGCCGAATCCTCGTCGCGGACGGCGAAGATGGCCTGCTTGAAGGCGCGCCGCTCGACCTCCGCGAGAAAGGCCGAGAGTTCCTGGTGCGAAGCTATTTGCCACTCCTCCCGACACTCATGCCGGCGATTATAGGCGCGGTGCCTGAAGCGAGCCTTAAGCGCCGCTTCGCGCGATAAGCTGCCGGCGCGCGCGCAAAGACCAACTTGATGCGCTGCAGGAAACTTGACCGCGGCGAGCGATACCGGTAACGTTGGCTCGCGGATTCCTTGGGAATCCGCGGGTTTTGCTGCAAAAACGGTCGTTGGCCTCCCCTCCGGACGCGCCACAAGCGCGTAGGAGTCCCCGCTGGGGGGCGACGAGACCGGCTTTCAACCCGAAAGAGCCTTTGAGCTAAAGGCGCCTGACCGAGGCGCGGCGCGTTTTGCAGGCCCCAGGCCCGCGAAGAGCGGGACCGGGCGAACGTGTTCATCAATTGCTTGAGGCGGACGCATCATGCAGCTCACCGGTGCAGAGATCGTCATCCGCTGCCTGCAGGACGAGGGCGTCGAGTACGTCTTCGGCTACCCGGGCGGCGCGGTGCTCAACATCTACGACGAGCTCTTCAAGCAGGACCAGGTCAAGCACGTGCTGGTCCGGCATGAGCAGGGCGCCGCGCATGCCGCCGACGGTTACTCACGCTCGTCGCAAAAAGTCGGCGTGTGCCTGGTCACCTCCGGTCCCGGGGTCACCAATGCGGTCACCGGCATCGCCACCGCGTACATGGATTCGGTCCCGATGGTGGTCCTCACCGGGCAGGTCCCCACCCACGCGATCGGCCAGGACGCATTCCAGGAATGCGACACCGTCGGCATCACCCGGCCCTGCGTCAAACACAACTTTCTGGTCAAGGACGTCGCGCAGCTGGCGCTGACGATCAAAAAGGCGTTCTATCTCGCGCAAACCGGTCGCCCGGGACCGGTGCTCGTCGACATTCCGAAGGACGTGACCCAGGCGAAGGCCGAATACACCTACCCGAAGACGATCGCGCTGCGCTCGTACAACCCGGTGACCCGCGGCCACGCCGGGCAGATCAAGAAAGCCGTGCAGCTGCTGCTGGAGGCGAAGCGGCCGATGGTCTACGCCGGCGGCGGCGTGGTCCTCAACAACGCCGCGCCCCAGCTCACGCGCCTGGTGCGCCTGCTCGGTTTTCCGTGCACCAACACGCTGATGGGATTAGGCGGCTTTCCGGGCACCGATCCGCAGTTCACCGGCATGCTCGGCATGCACGGCACCTACGAGTCGAACATGGCGATGCAGAACTGCGATGTCCTGCTCGCCGTGGGCGCGCGCTTCGACGACCGGGTGATCGGCAACCCGGCGCACTTCTTCCGCTCGGACCGCAAGATCATCCACATCGACATCGACCCGTCGTCGATTTCCAAGCGCGTGCGCGTCGATGTGCCCATCGTGGGCTACGTCGGCGAGGTGCTCGATGAGATGTTGAGGCTCAGCGAATCCTCGCCGCACCGCCCCGATGCGCAGGCGCTCAAGGAATGGTGGGGCCAGATCAAGGAGTGGCAACGCAAGGATTGCCTCAAGTACGACCGCAAGAGCGCGCTGATCAAGCCGCAGTACGTGGTCGAGAAGCTCTACGAGATCACCGGCGGGGACGCGATCGTCACCTCCGACGTCGGCCAGCACCAGATGTGGGTCGCGCAGTACTACAAGTTCGACCGGCCGCGGCGCTGGATCAACTCCGGTGGCCTGGGAACGATGGGCTTCGGCCTGCCGGCGGCGATGGGCGCGGTGCTCGCCAATCCCGGCGCCACGGTCGTCTGCGTCACCGGCGAAGCCTCGATCCAGATGTGCATCCAGGAGCTTTCGACCTGCAAGCAATATCACCTGCCGATCAAGATCGTGAACCTGAATAACAAGTACATGGGCATGGTGCGGCAGTGGCAACAGTTCTTTTACGGCAACCGCTACGCCGAGTCGTATATGGACGCGTTGCCGGACTTCACCAAGCTCGCCGAGGCGTTCGGCCACGTCGGGATGAAGGTCGAAAACCCGCGCGACGTCGAGGGCGCGCTGCGCGAGGCCCTGAGCCTCAAGGACCGGCTGGTGTTCCTCGACGTGATCACCGACCAGGCGGAGAACGTGTTTCCGATGGTGCCGGGCGGCAAGGGCCTGACGGAAATGATCCTCGCCGAGGAATTGTAGGCGTGCGCCATATTCTGTCGATTCTGGTGGAGAACGAGGCCGGCGCGCTGTCGCGCATCGCCGGGCTTTTCTCGGCGCGGGGCTACAATATCGAGTCGCTCACCGTAGCGCCGACGGAGGATGCGACCCTGTCGCGCATGACGATCGTGACGGTGGGATCGGACGATGTCATCGAGCAGATCACCAAGCAATTGAACAAGCTCGTCGAAGTGGTCAAGGTGATCGATCTCACCGACGGCGATCACATCGAGCGCGAGCTCATGCTGGTGAAGGTGCGCGCGGCAGGCAAGGACCGGGACGAGATGAAGCGCCTCGCGGACATCTTCCGTGGCCGCATTCTCGACGTCACCGACAAGAGCTACACGATCGAGCTTACCGGCACCGGCTCGAAGCTCGACGCCTTCCTGCAGGCGATCGAGCCGGGCGTCATCCTCGAAACGGTGCGCACCGGGGCATCGGGCATCGGTCGCGGCGAACGCATACTGCGGGTCTAGGAGAATGGAATGAAGGTCTACTACGAAAAAGACGCCGACCTCTCGCTCATCAAGGGCAAGAAGGTCACCATCGTCGGCTACGGCTCGCAGGGCCACGCCCACGCGCAGAACCTCGCCGACTCCGGGGTGAAGGTGACCGTCGGCCTGCGCCCCGGCGGTGCCTCCTGGAACAAGGCGAAGCAGGCCGGGCTCAAGGTGGCCGCCGTCGCCGCCGCGGTGAAAGGCGCCGACCTGGTGATGATGCTCATGCCCGACGAGCACATCGGCGCGGTGTATCGGGAGGAGGTCGAGCCCAACATCCGCAAGGGCGCGACGCTGGCCTTCGCGCACGGCTTCAACATCCACTACGGCCAGGTGCTGCCGCGCGCCGATCTCGACGTGGTGATGATCGCGCCCAAGGCGCCGGGACACACGGTGCGCTCGACCTACGTCCAGGGCGGCGGCACGCCGATGCTCATCGCCGTGCACCAGGACGTGAGCCGGAAGGCGCGCGACCTGGCGCTTTCCTACGCCGCGGCGATCGGTGGCGCGCGCGCCGGCGTGATCGAGACCTCGTTCCGTGAGGAAACGGAAACCGATCTCTTCGGCGAGCAGACCGTGCTCTGCGGCGGCTGCGTGGAGCTCGTCAAGAACGCCTTCGAGGTGCTGGTCGAAGCCGGCTATGCACCCGAGATGGCATACTTCGAGTGTCTGCACGAGCTGAAGCTGATCGTCGATCTGCTCTACGAGGGCGGCATCGCCAACATGAACTACGCGATCTCGAACAACGCCGAGTACGGCGAGTATGTCACCGGCCCGCTGATCATCAATGCGGCGACGAAGGACGCGATGCGCGCGGCGCTCGCGCGCATCCAGAGCGGCGAGTACGCGCGCAGCTTCATCCTGGAAAATCGCGCCGGCGCGCCGATGCTGCTGTCGCGGCGGCGCACGACCGCCGAACATCCCATCGAGCAGGTCGGCGGCAAACTGCGGGAGATGATGCCATGGATCAAGCGCAACAAGCTCGTCGACCAGTCGCGCAACTAGGCGCGCGCGCCGGAGGTCTGCCGGCGCGGCAGCGCGGCTGGATCGGATTGATCGGCATCCTGATCGCTCTGGTGATCGTGGCGGTGCTCGCGCGCACGGTGCTGAAGAGCTATGGGCTGCTCTCCGACGAGGAAGCCAAGCGCGTCAGTGGGCGCGTGCCGCCGGCGGCGAGCGCCGCGCCGATTGATCCGACCAGCGTGCCGGCCACGCCGGGCGCCACCATCGAGCGCGCGCGCAGCCTGGAGCAGCAGGTGCAGCGCGACGCCCAGCAGCAGGAGAAGCGCATCGACGAGTCGACGCACTAGCGCCTGATGGCCGCGCCGATTTATCCGCATCCGGTCATCGCCCGCGAGGGCTGGCCATTTGTGGCGGCCGCGATCTTCTTCGCGCTGGCGCTGACGGCGACCGGCCTGTGGTTTCTCGCCGGGCTCGCCTGGCTGGCGGTGGTTTTCATCGCCCAGTTTTTCCGCGATCCGCCGCGCGTCGTGCCCGCGGACCCCCGCGCCGTGCTCGCGCCCGCCGATGGCAAGGTGGTCCTGGTCGAACGCGCCCGCGATCCCTATCTCGACCGCGACGCATTGAAGATCAGCGTGTTCATGAACGTGTTCAACGTGCATTCCAATCGCAGCCCCGTCGCGGGCGAAGTGAAGAACAAGTGGTATCACGCCGGCGCCTTCTTCAATGCCGCGCTCAACAAGGCCTCGCTCGAGAACGAGCGCTGCGCACTGCACATCGCGACTCCCGACCGCGTCGACGTCACCTGCGTGCAAATCGCGGGCCTCATCGCGCGGCGCATCCTGTGCTATGTCGGTCCCGGCGACCGCCTCGCACGTGGGCAGCGCTACGGATTCATCCGCTTCGGCTCGCGGGTGGACCTGTATCTCCCCACCGATGCCACGCCCCGCGTCGCCGTCGGCGACGCCGTGCACGCGACCACGACGATCGTCGCCGCGCTCGCCTGACGCGCCTCGCGGCGCGGCGTTGTCTTGCCGAGCCCTAACTGCTAGGCTTTAGCGCATGGGGGATTACCAGCAAGAGCGGGCGTTCGCCAAGAACCGCATCCGCCGTCGTGGCATGTATCTGGTTCCGAGCCTGTTAACGACGGCGGCGCTCTTCGCCGGCTTCTGGGCGATCGTGCAGGCGATGAACGGTCGTTTCGACTGGGCGGCCAAGGCCGTGTTCGTCGCCATGGTGCTCGACGCCCTCGATGGCCGGGTCGCGCGCCTGACCAAGACGCAAAGCGCGTTCGGCGCCGAGTACGACAGCCTGTCCGACATGGTCTGCTTCGGCGCCGCCCCGGCTCTGGTGGTCTACGAGTGGGCGCTGCTCACCCTGGGCAACTACGGCTGGCTCGCGGCGTTCCTCTATTGCGCCTGCGCGGCGCTGCGCCTGGCGCGCTTCAACACCAACCTCGAGGTCGCCGACAAACGCTACTTCCAGGGCTTGCCGAGCCCCGCGGCGGCGGCACTGGTCGCCGGCTTCGTGTGGATCATGGACGACAACGCGTTCGATCCGGAGGGCGTGCGCTGGTTGGCGCTGGCGGTGACGGTTTTCGCGGCCGTGAGCATGGTCAGCAACTTCAAGTACTACAGCTTCAAGACGATCAACCTGCGGCGCAGCGTGTCGTTTGTCGTGGTGCTGCTGATCGTGGTGTCCTTCGTGCTGGTGGGCTACCAGCCGGCGGTCTTCCTGTTCGCCGGGTTCGTCCTCTATGCAGTGTCCGGCTATGCCTGGTGGGCGTGGCTGGCGTTCAAGCGGCGGCGTGCCTGACGCGAAGCGCCGGCCCGGGCGGCAGTTGCGGGCGCGGGCCGATCCGGCTATAGTCCGTGCATGAGCCGCCAACGCAACCGCGTCGTTTTCCCTCTTGCGCGTCTCCTTGCGACCGCCCTCGGCGGCGGTCTGCTGCTGCGCCCCGCGCGCAGATAATCCACCTCAATTCCTGGTAGTGCGCGTCCGCCCGAGACATCGCGGCGGGAACGAATTGCAGTTGTTGCAGCGGCTAGGAGCTCAATCATGCCGGACCACTTGATCATTTTCGATACCACCTTGCGCGACGGCGAGCAGAGTCCCGGCGCGTCGATGACGCGCGAGGAAAAGATGCGGATCGCCAAGCAGCTCGAGCGCCTCAAGGTCGACGTGATCGAGGCGGGATTTCCCGCTTCGTCGAATGGCGACTTCGAGGCCGTGCGCGCGATCGCGAGCACGATCAAGGACAGCAGGGTGTGCGCGCTGGCGCGCGCCAGCGAGACCGATATCCGGCGCGCCGGTGATGCGCTCAAGGGCGCGGCCTCGGGCCGGGTGCATACCTTCATCGCCAGCTCGCCCATCCACATGCAGATGAAGCTGCGCATGACGCCCGAGCAGGTGCTCGAGCAGGCGATCAAGGCGGTGCGCTGGGCCCGCGACTACACCGACGACGTCGAATTCTCCCCCGAGGACGCGGGCCGCTCCGAACCGGACTTCCTGTGCCGGCTGCTCGAGGCTGCGATCGCGGCCGGGGCGACGACGGTCAACATTCCGGATACCGTCGGCTACACCATGCCATGGCAGTTCGGCGCGCTCATCAAGACGCTGCGCGAGCGCATTCCGAACTCCGCCAAGGCCGTCTGGTCGGTGCACTGCCACAACGATCTGGGGGTGGCGGTCGCCAACTCGCTCTCCGCGGTGATGAACGGCGCGCGCCAGGTCGAGTGCACGATCAACGGCCTGGGCGAGCGGGCCGGCAACGCCTCGCTCGAGGAGATCGTCATGGCGGTGAAGACCCGCAAGGATGTCTTTCCGTGCACGACGCGCATCGACACGACGCAGATCGTCACCGCGTCGAAGCTCGTCTCCAGCATCACCGGGTTCCCCGTGCAGCCGAACAAGGCGATCGTGGGCGCGAACGCGTTTGCGCATGAATCCGGCATCCACCAGGACGGCGTGCTGAAACACCGCGAAACCTACGAGATCATGCGCGCGGAAGATGTCGGCTGGGGTGCCAACAAGCTGGTGCTGGGCAAGCTTTCCGGCCGCAATGCGTTCAAGACACGGCTCGCCGAGCTCGGCATCGATCTGGGCAGCGAAGAGGCCGTGAATCACGCTTTCACCCGCTTCAAGGAACTGGCCGACAAAAAGGGCGAGGTCTTCGACGAGGACCTGCACGCGCTCGCCTCCGACGAGCAGGCCACGCCGGAACGCGAACACTACAAGCTCATCGCGCTCAAGGTGGTCTCGGGAACCGGCGAGGTGCCGCAGGCGGAGGTCACTTTGTCCGCTGGCGAGCGCGAGCACAGCGTGCACACGCGTGGCGACGGCCCGATCGATGCGACCTTCCGCGCGATCGAGCAGATGGCGCACTCCAAGGCGAAGATGGTGCTCTATTCGGTCAACGCGATCACCACCGGCACCGACGCCCAGGGAGAGGTCACCGTACGCCTCGAACGCGACGGACGCATCGTCAATGGCCTGGGCTCGGACACCGACATCCTGGTGGCGTCGGCGAAAGCCTACATCAATGCCCTGAACAAGCTGCACAGCCGCCAGGAGCGGCTCAATCCGCAGCTGGCGGCGTAAGTGATCGCGGCGGGGACTGCCGACCCGACGGCAGGAGACCAGGCGGGGCTGCCGGCGACGATCCACGTCGGCGGAGCCGCACTCGCCGTCTGGCCCGAGGGGCAGCTGATCGAGCCGATGTCGGCGCGGTTGATGGCGGTGACCCGGTTTGCCGACAGCGCCGCGTACCACCCGGGGCTGATCGATGCGGTCCTGGCCGCCGAACGCGACCCGCGCTGGCGCGCGGTGCTGGTGCTGCGCGACAGCGGCACGCCCGGCGCGGCGATCTTTCGCGGCGGCTGCGGCACTAAGGTGCGCAAGATTCCCGAGTGGAACGCCACGGCGGCGACGCTCATTCACGCGCGGGCACTGCTGCTCGCACACCGCACCCTGTCGCGCCGGCCTGTCTTTACCGACGACAGCTGGGCGAGCGTCTACCGCGCCGGCGACTATTGCATGCCGCACAGCCATCTGCGCTCGAACGTTTCCATCGTCTACATGCTCGACCCTGGCGATGGCGACCCGGATGACGTGATGGCGGGCAAGCTCTGCTTTGCCGATCCGCGCATCGACGCCTGCTGCCCCGACGAGCCCAACCGGGTCACGCGGCACATGATTCCGACGATGCCACCGGGCACGATGATTATCTTTGCCAGCGATTATCTGCACAGTGTCAATCCGTATCGCGGCGGGCGGCCGCGGATCACGCTCTCCTGGAATATCACGCTCAACCGACTCGGTGGCCGGCCGGGCGAAGGGTGGGAGTGAACGCCGGCGGCGGCCGGCCGTTTGCTCCCGCCCCGGTTACGGCCTGCTATCATTGCCGCACTGCAGCAGCGCCACGGGGCCGACCGTCCCGCACGGCGCTTCCGGTACGCCACCCGCGTCCTCCTGCGGCCTGTTCGCGCTGACCCACCGGCGGCCTACCGTTTGAACCCGAACAAGGAATGCACATGCTCACGCCCCGCTACGGCCCAGGGATCGAAATCACCGGCCGCATCACCCCCGCCTATGCGGAAATTCTGACACCCGAGGCGCTGGCCTTTGCGGCAAGGCTGCAGCGCGCGTTCGGCGGGCGGCGCGCGGAGCTGCTCGCGCGCCGCGGCGCGCGGCAACGCGAACTCGACGCCGGCAAGCGGCCCGACTTCCTGCCCGAGACGCGTGAACTGCGCGCGGCGGACTGGGCCTGCGCCCCGGTGCCGGCGGACATCCAGGATCGTCGCGTCGAGATCACCGGCCCGGTGGACCGCAAGATGATCATCAACGCGCTCAATTCGGGCGCCAGCGTGTTCATGGCGGACTTCGAGGATGCGAACACGCCGAAGTGGGACAACAACATCCAGGGCCATATCAACCTGCGCGACGCAATCCGCCGCCAGATCGACTACGTTTCCCCCGAAGGCAAGGCCTACAAGCTCAACGCCAAGCTCGCCACGCTCTTCGTGCGCCCGCGCGGCTGGCACCTGCCGGAAAAGCACGTCCGCGTCGACGGCATGCCGATCTCGGGCGGCATCTTCGACTTCGCCCTCTATTATTTTCACAACGCCAAGGAACTCGTCGCGCGGGGCAGCGCGCCTTACTTCTACCTGCCCAAGCTCGAAAGCCATCTCGAGGCGCGCCTGTGGAACGACATCTTCGTGATGGCGCAGGACGAGCTCGGCGTGCCGCGCGGGACGATCAAGGCCACGGTGCTGATCGAAACGATCCTCGCCGCGTTCGAGATGGACGAGATCCTATTCGAGCTGCGCGAGCACTCGGCGGGGCTCAATTGCGGCCGCTGGGATTACATCTTCTCCTGCATCAAGAAATTTCGCCTCGACCGCGAGTTCTGCCTGGCCGATCGCGCCCTGGTCACGATGACCACGCACTTCATGAAGAGCTACGCCGAGCTCTGCATCCAGATCTGCCACCGCCGCAACATCCACGCGATGGGCGGCATGGCGGCGCAGATCCCGGTGAAGAATGACGAGGCAGCGAACCGCGAGGCATTTGCGAAGGTCCAGGCCGACAAGGAGCGCGAGGCGACGATCGGTCACGACGGCACCTGGGTGGCGCATCCGGGGCTGGTGGCGGTGGCGAAGGAGGCCTTCGATCGGCTCATGCCGGGGCCCAATCAGATCGCGGAGAAGAAACGTGGCGACGTGCACGTGACCGCGGCGGACCTGCTTCGGTTCGAACCGGAGCAGCCGATCACCGAGCAGGGCGTGCGCCTCAACATCAACGTCGCGATCCAGTACATCGGGGCGTGGCTCGCCGGCCAGGGCGCAGTGCCGATCTTCAACCTGATGGAGGACGCCGCCACCGCGGAGATTTCGCGCTCGCAGGTGTGGCAGTGGATCCGCTCGGCGAAGGGCAAGCTTGCCGACGGCCGCAAGGTGAGCCGGGAGATGGTCGCGGCCATGATCCCCGAGGAGATGGGCAAGATCCGCGCGCTGCTCGGTCCGGCGTTCGGCGAGGGGCGCTACGACGAAGCGGCGGGGTTGTTCGCCGATCTCGTCAACAACGACACCTTTGTCGAGTTCCTGACGCTGCCTGCCTACGAGCGGCTCGACTAGGCGCCTACTCGATGCGGCAGGCCGTGGCGAAGTCGAGCCGCGGGTTGCGCGGCCTGACCTTGGCCGGGTCGCCATAGCCCAGGTTGCACAGAAAATTCGACTTCCATTTGCCGTCGGGAAAGAACGCCGCGTCGACCTTCGCGTTGTCGAAGCCCGACATCGGCCCGCAGTCCAATCCCAGCGCCCGCGCGGCGATAATCAGATACGCGCCCTGCAGGGTGCCGTTGCGGAACGCCGTGGTCTCGATCAGTGCCGTCTTGCCGAGGTAGCCGCTGCGAAAATCGACCTGCGGGTAGAGCTGCGGAAGCTCTTCGTAGAACTCGGTGTCGTAGGCGACGATGACCGTGACCGGCGCGGCCATCGTCTTGGCGCGATTGCTCTCTGCCAGTGCCGGCCGGAGCTTTTCCTTGGCGGCTTCGCCGCGCACGAACACGAACCGTCCGGGCGACGAATTGGAGCTGGTCGGCCCCCACTTGAGCAAGTCGAAGATCTCGCGCAGCGTCGCGTCGGGGACGGGTGTGTCGACGAAGCCGTTGTGCGTGCGGGCGGCGCGGAAAATCTGGTCGAGGCAGGCGGCGGGAAGTGGCATGACGGATCCTCGCGGTTTCGCTGCCGCGCGTAGGCTGCGGCAGCGGCGAGTCTAGCAGGCCGCGCCACGGGCGCGCATACACGCAATTTATTAAGGGTATTCGTACAATCAATTGGACATATGATGGGCCGCGCCCCAGAATAGCCGCGCGGGTCAAACGGCCGCACGGGTGGTCACGCATCTCGATAGGAGCGAAGCGATGAATCTGAAGGGTACCAAGACGCACGACAATCTGAAGGCGGCGTTTGCCGGCGAGTCGCAGGCGAACCGGCGCTATCTGTACTTCGCCAACAAGGCCGACGTGGAAGGGCAGAATGACGTCGCGGCGGTTTTCCGGTCCACCGCCGAAGGCGAGACCGGCCACGCGCATGGCCATCTCGACTACCTCGCGCTGGTCGGCGACCCGGCGACCGATCTGCCGATCGGCAAGAGCCGCGACAACCTCCAGGCGGCGATTGCCGGCGAAACTCACGAGTACACCGACATGTATCCGGGGATGGCCAAGGCGGCGCGCGGCGAGGGCTTCGAGGAAATCGCCGACTGGTTCGAGACGCTCGCGAAAGCGGAGCGCTCGCACGCCAACCGGTTCAAGAAGGCGCTCGACGTCCTGGCCGATTAGTTGTTGCCGCGGCAGAAGCGAACCGCGGCCCGGCGCCGCCGTCGCGCCGCCGGGCGGCGGGACAGCGGCCGCCACGAGCGAGCATGAGCGTCCGCGAAGGCAGCCTCGATGCACCGACCCGGCATCCGCTGGACTGGCGCAATCCGGATTTCTACGATGAGGCCGCCCTCAACGGCGAGCTCGCGCGCATTTTCGACATCTGCCACGGCTGCCGGCGCTGCGTAAGCCTCTGCAACGCGTTTCCGACCCTGTTCGATCTCGTCGATGCGACCGAAAGCGGCGAGGTCGAGGGCGTCGACAAGGCCGACTACGGCCGGGTCGTCGACCAGTGCTATCTGTGCGACGTCTGTTACATGACCAAGTGCCCGTACGTGCCACCGCACCCGTGGAACGTGGACTTTCCGCACTTGATGCTGCGCGCCAAGGCGCGGAAGTTTCAGCGCGGAGAGACGCGGTGGCGCGATCGGCTGCTGACGAGCACCGAGCGGCTGGGCAAGCTCGCGACGATTCCGGTGGTGGTGCGGATCGTCAACAAGGCCAATGCGTCGCCGCGGGCGCGGCAGGTGCTCGACAAGGTCCTCGGCGTACACCCGGAACGCCGGCTTCCCCCGTACGCGGCGCAGCGCTTCCGGGCGCTGGCGCCGGAAAGCGCCGCCTGGCCGGTGCGCGACGGCGAGCGCACACGCGGCAAGGTAGCGATCTTCTCGACCTGTTACATCAAATACAACGAGCCCGGTATCGGGCTCGACCTGCTGCGCATCCTCGACCATAACGAGATCCCTTACCGGCTCGTCGACGACCAGGGCTGCTGCGGGATGCCGAAGCTGGAGTTGGGTGACCTCGAATCGGTGGCGCAGCTCAAGGTTGCCAACGCGCCGCGGCTGGCCGCGCTCGCGCGCGAGGGCTACGCGCTGCTGACCCCGGTGCCCTCGTGCACGCTGATGTTCAAGAGCGCGCTGCCGCTGATCTTTCCGGAGGATGCGCAGGTCAACGCGATCGCGGCGGCGCTGCTCGACCCGTTCGAGTATCTGGTGCTGCGCGACAAGGATGGGCTGCTCAAGAAGGACTTCAAGACTCCGCTGGGCAAGGTCTCGTATCACATCCCCTGCCATTCGCGGGTGCAGAACATCGGCCAGAAAACGCGCGAGGTGATCGAATGGGTGCCGGGCACGACTGTGCGCACCGTGGAGCGCTGCGCGGGCCACGACGGTACCTGGGGCGTCAAGCGCGAGTTCTACGCGGCGTCGATGAAGATCGGCCGGCCGCTGTTCCGGCAGATGGCCGAGGGCGCGCCGGACTATGTGAGCTCGGACTGTCCGATTGCCGGCCGCGCGATCGTGCAGGGTATCGAAGAAGCCGCGGCGCTCGATGGAACGGCAAGCCAGGTCAACCAGGCGCATCCATTGACGCTGCTGCGCATCGCCTATGGGCTCGAGTAGCGCGCGGCAACGCTGCCACGCGCGGGGGGACGGGCATGCCGCGTATCGCGCGCGATAGTCTGCTGACACTGGAAGCCTACGCGCGGCAACGGGCGGAATTCCGGGCGCGTGTCCTCGCGCACAAGAAGCCGCGCACGGTCCACGTGGGGCCGCATCTGACGCTGCTGTTCGAAGACGAGCTCACCGTCCGCTATCAGATCCAGGAAATGCTGCGCATCGAAAAAACGTTCGACGAGGCCGGAATTGCCGACGAGCTCGACGTCTACAACCCGCTGGTGCCGGATGGGCACAACTGGAAGGCGACGCTGCTGGTGGAATACGAAGATGCGGACGAACGCCGGCAGGCGCTGGCCAGGCTGCAGGGCGTCGAGGATCGCGTCTGGGTGCAGGTCGCCGGCGAGCCGCGGGTGCACGCGATCGCCGACGAGGACCTCGAGCGCCAGAACGCCAGCAAGACCTCCTCGGTGCATTTCGTGCGCTTCGAGCTCACCCCCGCAATGATCCAGGCACTCAAGGCGGGCGCTGGCCTCGCGATCGGTGTCGATCACCCCGGATATACCGCGCTGCTTGAAGCGGTGCCTGAACCCACGCGCCGGGCGCTCCTCGCCGACCTTGCCTGAAGGCGGGCGCCCGCTAGTTCCGGGTCAGGCCGTTGCGTTCCCATGCTGCGCGCGTGAGCGCACGCACGCAGAATGATTCGGACCCGCCGCGGTGCGCGCGCTGCTCGGTGCGCAGCATCTTGAGGCCGCATTTCTCCAGCACCCGCCCCGACGCCGGGTTCCGGGCCAGGTGCGACGCGGTGACCAACTCCAGGTCGAGCATCGAGAAGGCCAGCGCGATGACGGCACGCGCGGCCGCGGTGGCGTAGCCGCAGCCCCAGTAGGGGCGGCCGATCCAGTAGCCGAAATGCTCGTGCTCGGCCGCGACGCTGCGCAAGCCGATGGCGCCGACCAGGAGGCCGTCCGCGGCGAGCGTGATGGCGTAGGTGTACTCGTTGCCGGCGTTGCGGTCTTCCGTCTGCGCCGCAATCCATGCCGCGGCGGCACCCTCGGGATAGGGGTGTGGAATGAGCGCCGTCGTCTCGGCCACCGCGCGCTCGCCGGCCAGCAACTGCACGCGTGGCGCGTCACCGGGTACGAACGGGCGCAGGACCACCGGGAATGCCAGGACGCGCTCGGGAAGCAAGGGGTATGCGCTCTCCCGGGCCGCTCAATCGCGGAAGTTGCCGAACTGGACCGGGAAATCGGTGATGGATTTCTTCACCAGGGTGATGACGTTTTGCAACTCGTCCCGCTTCGCGCCGGAGACCCGCACGGCGTCCCCCTGGATGCTCGCCTGGACCTTAAGCTTGGCGTCCTTGATCAACTTGACCATTTTCTTCGCCAGCTCCTGCTCGATGCCGACGCGGATGGTGATGACTTGGCGCACCTTGTCGCCGCTGATCTTTTCGATGTCGCCGGGCTTCAGTGCGCGCACGTCGACGCTGCGCTTGGCGAGCTTGCCCAGCAGGACGTCGGTTACCTGCTTGAGCTTGAATGCGTCGTCGGCGTACAGGGTCAGTTCCTGGTCCTTGTGCTCGACACGCGCGTCGGAGCCTTTGAAGTCGAAGCGCGTCGAGAGCTCCTTGTTGGTCTGCTCGAGCGCATTGCGAACCTCGACCTGGTTTACTTCAGAGATGATGTCGAACGAAGGCATGAGGCGAGCGCCCTGGGAGGCAAAACGCTGAAGCTAGCACGATCCGGCGGGCGCACAAAGGGCCACCCGACAGGGCGGCCCATCTGCCACGGGCGAGTGTCGCCTTCAATCCAAGCGGACCGATCGCTGCGGACCACAGCGGAGAAGGCCGGGTAGCAATTCATCCACCCCGGGACGAGGATCGATGCCGGCGCAGCAACGCCTCAATGGATCATCTGCAGCCACGGCAGCTCGATTGCCAGCAGACCGACGAAGTAGATCAGTCCGAAGATGAGGCCAAACTTCCAGAAGTCGCTCTTGCCGATAAAGCCGCTGCCGTAATACATCGGTGCGGGACCGGTTGCAAACGGCGAAATGACCCCGATCAAGCCGAGCGAATAGCAGCACAGGAACGTCAGCGTGGGTACGGACACGTCCGGGATTCCCGTTCCCACCGCCAGGACCACTGGCAATACGGCAGCCGCGTGCGAGGTGATGCTGGAAAAGCAATAATGAATCCAGAAGAAGAGCCCGACAAGCAGCATCAGCGCCAGCGTTGGCGACATTCCCACGAGAGGCCGGGCAAAGCCCTCGGCCACCCACTTGATGAACCCGATCTCGTTCAGGCCTGATGCCAGGGTAAGCAGCGACACGAAGTAGAAGAACACTTCCCAGGCGGCTTTCTCGCTGACGATGTCGTTAAACTCGACGACCCCCGTGACCAGCAGCAGCGAGATGATGACCAATACCACCGTCGTCGCGTTGATGTAGTTGGCGCCGAGCCCCGGCAGCTTGATGTCCGGGTTCGACCCGGTGATCCACAGGAACATCGCCAGGATCACCAAGCCTGTCATCACCCACTCGTTGCGCGACATCGGTCCCATGGTCTTGAGCTCGCCCGCGGCCCAGGTGACGATCTCGGGACTTTCCTTGATCTCGGGCCGGCAGACGAAGTAACTCACCAGCGGCACCAGGAGTATCAGCAACACGCCCAGTGGGGCGAAGCCGATGAACCACTGCGACCACGTCATGTCCACGCCGACGGTCTTCTTGGCGATGGACAGCGCCGCGGCGTTGGGCGCAAGCGCAGTAAGGAACATCGAGCTGGTGACGGCGGTGGCGGCGAAAGCGGTCCACATCACATAGGTGCCGATCTTCCCGGCGGTGGGGCCAGGCTCGGAGCCGTAGATTTTCGGAATGTTGTTGACGATCGGATAGATCGTGCCGCCGCTGCGCGCGGTGTTCGACGGCGTGGCCGGAGCCAGTATGAGGTCGGAGAACGCCACGGCGTACCCCAAGCCCAGCGTCTTCCGGCCCAGGCCGCGCACCAGCAACAGGGCAATCCGCTTGCCCAGGCCGCTCTTGCGATAGCCGATCGCGAACACGAATGCCCCGACGATCAACCACACGGTGGCATCCGAAAAACCGCTCAACCCCCAACGCAGCGATTTGCTGGGATCGGGATCGATGTAGCCCATGACGATAGCGAATGTGAGGCCGATGAGCCCGACCGCCCCCACCGGCATCGACTCCAGCACCAGGCCCGTAATGACCGCCGCAAAGACGGCAAAGTAGTGCCATTGATTGGCATTGAGGCCCGCTGGAACTGGCATAAGGTAAAGCACGAGCCAGACGACGAGCGGAGCGAACGTCTTCCACTGGAACTTCATTGTTGGCTCCTTCGTGGGTTCCCCACAGCTGCGGCGGCCGCGGTAGGGACCCGCACCGGCAGCGCGTGCTTTCCGGCGCTCATGCCACGAACCTGATTTGCGACGCCGGCGTGCGCGTATCCAGATTGCGGCCGCGATTCAGGTGATCGTCGATCTCGGCGGCGCAGCCCAGCATGCGCGGATACAGAAAGATCGTGAACGCCGCGGTTTCGAGCGCCTGTGCCGAGAACGCGCCGCTTTGATGCGGCTCCCACAGCATCTTGAGGAGCAGCGCCGCGATCACCGCGTCGATGTTGACGCAGTAGACATTCCGCGACACACCGGCGTCGAACAACGTCCTGACCAGTGCGTGGTAGTACTCGTGAAATACGTTGTACTCGCCACGCTGCGCGAACAGTTCACGCACGTACACTTCACGCGGATCATGGTTGACAGGCCGGTCCTTGAACACTGGGTGATTGACGCCGGGAATCTTCTGGATGTCGAGGCTGCCGGCGGTCTTCTTCTGCGACTTGTAGCGGGCGTATTCGTCGACGTAGCGCCCCGAGAGCGCCTTGAGATCGATGCCGTGGCCGGGATCGGTGGGATCCTTTAGCCCCGAATCGCGGAATTGCTCCAGGAGAAAGGCGATCCCCTCGTAACCGTTGCCGCCGTGGGCGTACCCGGAATGCGTGAGGAAGCCGACCAACCCCTTGTTAAGCTGGACCCGTTCCGGGGACTCGGGGCCATCGGCGGACACTGCGCCCTTCGCGCCCTGCGCTGAAATCGCTCCGGGGCCGTTGGTCAGCAACAGCCCCACGAGTGTCTGGAAGGCGAAAAGGTTGGCTGGCTGCGGAATGAGCCCCAGCAAGGCAACGTAGGCCACTTCGGTCAGCGACAGCCGACCGAGGATTTCGCCGGTCGCGATGCCGCAGAAGCGGTGGGGTTCATGCAGGTCCGCGCGCACCGACGCGCCGATCAGCGCGCCGAACAAGCGCATCCACCAGGACAGGCTCTCGGCAGTCAATCGCGAAACCCGCTTGCGCAGCAGTGGACCCCACGCCAGCGAGGTCGTGATCGCGGCGAGCATCGCATCCGCAGACGGGTGCCCGGGCAGACTCTCGAGATAGCGCACGAAAACCGATTGGACCCCGCGCGCCTTCAGGCCAGCAAGCATCGCCTCTGCCTTTGCATCGCGCGCCGGGGAGACGAACAACTCGCGCGTGGCGGCATCCGTGGCGATGGAACCCACGTCGAACGCCGGGTCGAAGGCACTCTTCAGCGAAGCGCGGCTGAAAAGATCGATCAGCGCGGCAGCCGCCTCGCGTGCGCGCTGCGCGCGGCGCGGACCGACAATGCTCGCCGCAGCGGCAAGCACGCTGTTGGGTGCGTTGCCCGCCTCGCGCGCGGCCTGTGCCGCCGCGAGTTCGGGGCAGCCGTGCAGATTAAGTTCGGCACCGATCGCGACGTTGATCAGTTTCCGGTCGTTCTCGCCACCCGGTTCATGCAGGAGCGCAAGGCTGACGTTGGATTCGAGCGGATACTGCGCCGCATCCAGCATCGACACGCCGTGCAGGCTGGTGACCTGTGTCTTGGCATCCATCTGTGAAGCGCCCGAGCAATCCTTCATAGTCTGCCGCGGGAACACCGTGCCGATCTGCCGCGCCAGCGCGGCGATCTGCTCGTTGTACGGGGGCGTCGCCTCGACGACCGGCAGATCCACCGCGGCCGGTAGTTCGAGATCCTGGTTGGCGCCGAACCAGGGCTTGAGCGCCAGGCTGCCCTCGGGGGCGAAATCGGGCCGCGTGGCATTCTCGCGCATCACCGCCGTGAGCGCCGCGGGAATGTGGGCGATGTTGGTGACCAGCGCGCCCCTTGCGGAGTAGATCGGGCGATCCGGGCTGAAGATGCCATCGACGCCGAACTTCTCAATGAACCAGCGCTCCTTGCCGGCGGCATCGTCCGAACCGCCCCCCATCGCGCCGGCGTGCCCGACCGCGCGTGTCAGCTTGGCCTTCCAGCGCCCCACGACGCAGGCCACGACCGGCTTGGTGAAGTTCGCGTCCAGTTCGTAATAGCCGCCCGGTTCCACATACAGGACGGCGGCCTTGGTCCGCGCATCGTTGGCCAGAGCGAATGCGAATTCGGGCGCGGCATAATGGATGTACACGTCCTTGCCGCTGGAAATGAGCGTGGTCGTGCCCCAGCCGGCCATGCGCAGGTACGTCGCGATGGTGGTGGTGAAGTTGCCGGAATTGGAGAAGATTGCGATCGATCCGCGCTTGAGCGCTTCCGCCGGCGTGTCGCCCCCCAGCGCGCCACCGATGCGCACCTGGTTCCAGGCGTCGGCAACGCCCAGGCAATTGGCGCCGAAGATGTCAATGCCGTTGGCCTGCCCCATCGCCCGGATCTCCCGCGCATCGTGCACCGACATCTTCTCCGTTACCATGAAAATCTTCTTCAGGTCCGGATTCACGCGGATCAACTCGGCGACACCATCGCGTGCCGCTGAGGGTGGCAGGTAGATCACGCCGCAATTGAAACGATGGCCATCGTTGAGTCCCTCGCGCACGTTGTTGTAGACAGGGACGTTGCCGATTTTGGTTTCCAGTGTCTGGCCGCGCCGTCCCGGCGACGTACCGAAGACCACATTGCCACCCGAGTACTCGTGGCCCACAGGCGTGACTTCGCTCGACTCGCCGCCGAGAATGTTAAGAACGCACACGCGGTCCTCCCGCGTCGCGATCTGCGCCAGTGAGCTGATGCCCACGTAGTATTTGAAATCCCCGATTCCCTTCCTGTACATGGGGTCTCCTGCGATTCCTGTGGTTGTCCCGCCGCGGTGAGCGCCCGGTCAGCCAGCGGCCGCGGGTTGCGCGATCTTGAGCCGGGTCGCCAGTTGCGCTTGTCCGCCCGCCTTCATCCAATCGTTGACCTTGCGCGCGTACTCGACCACTTCGCTTATGTCGGAGTCGAAGCCGAAGAAGCGGTACGGCAGCCCCAGTGCCTCCAGCGTGTCGCGCATCACGCTCATGCCGCGGACGAGGTTCGGTCCGCCGCGGCCGATCACCACATACAGTGGCGTCGGCCCGTGGCGGCTGAAATGCTCGCGCAGCGCATCGGCCATCGCGCGAAAGGTTTCGAAGATGTCGGTGTTGTTCGACTTGCCACCGATGATGAACAGCACATTAGTCTGCTTTAACCAGTGCCTGAAGCAGATGCGCGCCACCTCCTTCATCTTCTCGTACGGCGGATTGCCGCCGAAATCGGAAGAGATGATGGCGTCGTCGCCGAGCATCTCGGTCACCAGCGAGTTCGCCCCGCCGCCGAACGTTGGCGCCAGAATCGTGCCGCTGGCGTTAATCACATAGACGTCGCTCTGGCCCTGGTAGGTGCGCAGCTGGTTGATCTCCTGCTCGAAGTCGGAGTAGTCGACGGCGAACAGGTGGGCCGGCAGATTGAGGCGCTGCCAGCGTGGATCGTCGCGGTCGAAGCCGCACTTGAAATCGCAGGCGACGGGCGTCAGCCGGCCCTGGCGGTCCGGGCGCATCCGAATCGGGTTGAGCTCAAGCGTGGTCATGCCGAAATCGTGAAAGAGCTCCCAAAGCTTGGGCAACTGCTGCACCAGCGGCGAAATGAGTTCCTTGGGCGCGTTCAGTTCGGACAGCGCGTTGGCCACCACGAACGCCTTGAGGCCCGTGAGCGGATCGAACGGGACATTGGCCACCAGTTTCTTATCCAGCTCCTCGATATCCATTCCACCATGGTGCGTCAGCGTCATCGTCGGCGCGCGGAAGTGGGTCGAGTCGGCAATCGAAAAATAAACCTCGTGCTCGGCCGGGACTGCGCCCTCGAAGGTCACGCCATTTGCCTTGGCGGCCTGGTTTCCGTGCCGGTGCTCGACGAAATACAGCCGCTCCTTCTCCTTGAGCGCGGTCTTCAGATCGCTCGCCCGGCCAAGAAGGCCCGCCTTGCCTTTCTTGCCCACGCCGCCCTTGAACACTGGCTTGATGAATACGGTGCCATGGCGGTCGATCAATGCCTTGATCTCTTCCTCGCTGGCCGACGGCCCGAGCACCTCGGAGGTCGGGAACCCGACAAATTGCAGCAGTTTCGAACCGTACAGCATGCCGGTCACTTGCATCGCATTCCCCGTCTGAGTCTGGCGCGCGGATCAACAGATAAAGCGTGCCGATGGATCCCTGGCATCGGCACCTCAGCGTCGCCACTGTGGCGGCGGGACAGGAGCACGCCGGACCAAGGTCGAACCCGCGTCAGGTGAGTTCGTCCGGAGCGGGGTGCGCCCTCGGCGTCGTGAGTTCGTCAGGACGAATCGCGACCCGCAAAAATCCACAGATCTTGCGCTGCAAGTTCGAGAAAGCATTCACCGGCGCCAGCGGGTGGCGTTCCGTAGCAGCGCAACCTGAGCTCGCCCAGCTTGAACAGATTCTCGCGCCTGTCCCCGAGAAACATGTCAGTGACCAATTCGGTCCGCACGCGATCGTCGGCGGAGCCGTCGGCGATTCGGGTGCGCTCGAGACGGATGATTCCCGTCGCTGCGTCGCCCGGCTTGAGGTGATCGCGCGCAACACCCCAGAGCCGCCAACCTTCGCCTTCCAACAAGACGCGACCGTCGGCGATTTGCACGACCTTGCCCGGCAGACGGTTGTTGCTGCCCATAAACTCGGCCGTGAACTGCGTCTGGGGCCGGTTGTACATCTCTTCAGGGGTGCCTTGCTGCTCAATCTTGCCGAAGTTGAGCAGCAGAATGCGATCCGACATCGCCATCGCCTCGGTCTGATCGTGCGTGACGACCAGCGCCGAGATATGCAGGCGGAGGATGAGCTCGCGTAGCCAGGCTCGAGCCTCCTCGCGCAGTTTGGCATCGAGGTTGGATAGCGGTTCGTCCATCAGCACAACGGGCGGGTTGTACACCAGCGCTCGCGCGATCGCGACCCGCTGCTGCTGTCCGCCCGAGAGCTGGTGCGGGAGGCGCTGCGCAAGTGGTCCCAGACCGAGGTTGGTCAGCGCTTGGTTGACGCGCTGCTCGATCTCGTTGGCCGCGATCTCACGCAAGCGCAAGCCGTAGGCAACGTTGTCGTAGACGCTGCGATGCGGCCACAACGCATACGACTGAAACACGAGCCCGAGATTGCGCCTCTCCACCGGCATGTCGATGCCGGACCCGCTGTCGTAAAGCACCGAGTCGCCGATCGCGATTCTCCCCTGGCTCGGTTGCTCAAGGCCCGCCACCGAGCGCAGCAGCGTGGTCTTGCCGCTGCCCGAGGCGCCGAGCAATGCGACGACTTCGCCGGGGCTCAAGGTCATCGACACGCCCTTGAGGATCGGGTTGTCGCCGTATTGCAAATGAAGATTCTCGACGACGAGCTTATTCATGGAGGCGGACTCCGAAGCGCAGCGCGACGGCGAGCCCGACCGCCACCAGCGCAATGTTGATGAGCGACAGCGCCGCGACCTGATCGATCGCGCCCGCGCCCCACAGCGAGACGAGCATCGAGCCAATGACCTCGGTGCCCTGGCCGAGCAGATACACGCCCGTCGAGTACTCGCGCTCGAAGATCATGAAAACCAGGACCCAGCTCGCCAGCAGCCCGAAGCGGATCAGCGGAATCGTCACATCGGTCAGCACGCGCCGGCTCGACGCGCCCGCGGTGCGCGCGGATTCTTCCAGCTCGGGCCCGATCTGCAGCAGCGCGCTGGAGATCAGGCGCATACCGTACGCGAGCCAGACCACCGTGTACGCCAGCCACACCGAGAAGATGGAGTTGCGCAATTCCTTCAGGCCTGGAACGAACAAGAAAATCCACAGGAACGCGAGGCCGGCAAGGATACCGGGAATCGCACGCGGGATCAGGACGATGTAGTCAAGAATGCGTGCGACGCCGCCGCGCTGACGATGGCCGGCGAGCCCGATCGCCGTGTAGCACGCGACGGCGAGCGCGCCGCCCACCGTGCCGATCAGCAGCGTGTTGATGATCGCCCGCACCTGATCGGCCTGGTCGAAAACGCCACGAAAGTTGTCCAGCGTGAGCACGTCGACAAGATTGATGCCCTCGCCCCATTGCTCCACGAATGCGCGCAGCGTTATGCCCGAGATCGGCACCACGATGGTGAACACGAGCCATAATGCGACGAGCCCGAGCGCAACCCATTTCCAGCCGCGCAAGGGCAGCAACTTCTGTCGCGTTGCCTTACCCTTGACCGAGACGTACTTGCCCGCGGACTTGAGCAGCCAGCGTTGCAGCAGCACCAGCGGGAAAGTCACCGCGACGATGCACACAGCGACAGCGGCCATCAGGTGGTAAGAGGGTGTGCCGAGCTTGTTGGTGAGCTTGAACAGATACGTCGACAGGACGAGATGGCCTTCGGGGTCACCCAGCACCAGCGGCAGCCCGAACAGCTCGAAGCCGAGGAAGAATACAAGTACCGCCGCATAGAACAACGCCGGCATCGTCATGGGTAGGCTCACGTTCAGCGCGACCTTGAGCGGATTCGCGCCGACGACTCTTGCCGCCTCTTCGACGTCGGAGCCCAGGCTCTTCAACGCCGCCGACGAGTACAGATAAACGTGCGGTACATGGGTGAGGCCGGCGATAACCGCGATGCTCGTCAGCGAATAGATCCGCCAGGGAACGCCGCCGAAGAGCGCGCTTGCCCAAGTCGAATAGAATCCGACCGGTCCCATCGCCACGACATAGCCGAAGGCGAGCACCATCGGCGAGACGAATACCGGGATCAGCACCAGCACCTCGATCGTGCGCTGCAACGGCAGATCGGTGCGCGTGAGCAGGAACGCAAGCGCCGCGCCCAGCGGCAGCGCAATCACCACCATGCCAGTGGCGATCACGATCGAGTTGAGAAACGCCGTCCAGAAATCCGCGTCCTCGAAAATGAACGCGTAAGCACCGAGGGAAAGGTGGCGCGCCGGATTGAAGAACGGCGCGCTGAGAAAGCTCTGCCAGAAGATCAAGCCCAAAGGCAGAAAGATCACCAGCGCCGTTATCGCGACGACGCTGACGCGAGGGAGGCTGAAGCTGCGGGCGTCTATCACCATATCGCCTTCGGAGGGACTCCCGACCGGCGGCGCACGTGACGTGCGCCGCGGCTGCCTAGCCAGTCCCGCTTGGGGTTCCGCCTTCCCTCCAACCAGGGCCGCACGCCATCAATTTCTGCCCAGCGAGGTCTGCCACCGCTTGAGGAACTCGAGGCGCTTGGTTTGGTCCAGGCCGGCTAGCAGGTCCGTCGACACCGGAATCGGCTTGACCGCGCCGCCAAGCTGCTTCGCGAAGGCGACGCCGGAGTCCTTCCCGGTGATGTCGGTGCGTATCGAGTACAGTTCGGCCTGCTCCGCGGTGATTGTCTGGCCGCGCTTTGACAACAGATAGTCGACCCAGAGCTTCCCGGCGTTGGGATTCTTCGCGTTCTTGGCAACGAAGGCGAGCCGCGACAGCACCAGGTTGTAGTCGCTCGTGAACGCGATTCCGAGTGAAGGATCCTTCTTGGCACGGGTCAGCGCATACGACCCGAGCACGTTGTAGCCGATGAGGTTCTCCCCCGAGGAGACCCGCTCCAGCATCGTGCCGGTGGAAGACTGCACCTTCAGACTACGCGCGCCGAACGCTTTCACCAGGTCCCAGAACTGGGGGTAGTACTTCGCGTCCTGATTGACCAGCATGAACCCTACGCCCGACTTCTCCGGGTCGTAAGCGGTGACCTTGTTTTGAAACTTGTCGCCCTTGCTCGTCAAGAGCTTGAGCAGGTCGGCGTGGGTCTTGGGCACTTCGTCGGCGGCCACGAGCCGCTTGTTGTAGACGATCGCGATCGGCTCGAAGGTGGTCGCGTAGACCATGTCTTTCCAGTGCGCCCAGTCGGGCAACGCGCCAATCTCGGGCGACTTGTAGGTCAGCGCCAGCCCGTCCTCGGCCAGCTTGAGCTGCAGATCCATCGACGAGCTCCAGACGGCGTCGGCCGACGCCGCGTTAGCCGCGTTCTCGCTAATGAACCGGTTGTAGATTTCGGTCGAGTTCATGTCGGTGTACTCAACCTTGACCCCGGGAAATGCCGCCTCGAAATCCTTGACGAGCGGCGTGACGAGCTTGGCGTCGGTCGTCGAATACACGACGACCTTGCCCTCCTTCTTGGCAGCGTCGAGGATCTTCGCGTAGTCGGCCGGATAGCCGGCAGGCACCTGCGCATTGGCGGTTGCCATTCCAACCAGCAGCGACGCAACCACCGTCGCGAAGCGACTCAAGCTGTGCATACGGAACTTCCTCCTCGTGGTATCGGATTTCTCAGGTGCGCACAGAAGCCGCACCAGGTATTCCGTCAACGGATGTTATTGCGGCCGAGGTGGCCTGTCTCGCACCATCGTACGCGCTGAGAATACTCGCTGCAATACGGCGCATGTGAACATCGATCGGACCTTAGTCGACCGAACGCTCACTTGCTCGCGCATGTCCGGCGAACAGCCGACGCTGGCGTATTCTTAGCCCGCCAGCCTTTCGGAATGCTTTCAGAAATCGCCCCGAGGGCGCGCTGTCGGCCCCGTCGCGCGCCTGCAGCAACGCGCAACTCCGACCCAAACCTCGTTGGCTGGGAGGCTTGATCTCGCGACCGACCGCGACCACGCGTTGCGCGCCGCGCTCGCGGATGCTATTCCCCCGGATACTCCCCCTCGAGGCACTTATCGAGCTTGTCCCCTGAAAGGCCCTGGCACTGCTTGTCGACATACTTGGCGGCGAGCGTCTTTTGGCAGTCTTCCCTTTGCGCGCCGGTAAGCCTGCTGCATGCGCGGCGTCCGTCCTTGTAGGCGCGGATATCGGAATCCGACAACAGCTTGTTGCCTGTGGCAGGCGGCGCACCATATTGCGCGTTCGCGGTCATCGCCAACGCCGCGATCGACGCAGCGAGTAGGGTCTTCGCAATGCTTGAGTTCATCGTTTCGATCCTCTTCAAAATGGTTGTTCGTCACGACGCCGCAGCTCCAGACGATGCTACTGCCCGGAATGAGGGATCAAATTAGTTGGCGTCCTCACTAAGAATAACGCTGCCACGGCATGTGTGCCATCCGCGCCGCGGTCTTTTTTTAGCGGAATGAAGGGAGGCGGGCAATCGGGCCTCAGCGATGGGCGGAAAAACAACACTTCGCGCGACGACGACAACAGGCGCGCAATTGAAAGCAACCCGAAAGCTTGCGTGGACTACATTTTCACGCAGTTGTGTGAGTTTCCCAGGCAGGCCGCGGCATGTGGCTGCATCGCGAATCCAATACGGCCAAACAACGATTCATCGGGGCTTCGACCTTCCTCGGCAATCGAGGTCGGATGACAAAGTCAGCAGCTTGGCACTGGAGGACGAATGAAGAAAAGTAGAGCAATGCGCGCCGCGCTCGTCGGAGCCTTCGCGATTCTGATGCTGCCTGCGGGGCGGGCGAGTGCCGATCAAACCAGCGATCTGAAATCCGAGATCGAAGCCCAGCGCGCGCTGATCGAAGCGCAGCGTGCGCGTCTCGATGCGCTCGAAAAGAAGCTCGACGCCGCGGTGACGGCGCAACAGGCGACCGAGACCAAGCAGGCGGCGCAGGCGGCAGAAGCCAAGCAGGCGGCCGACGCGCGCGAAGCGGCGGCCAAGGAGGCGGCGGAAAACGGCTTCAAGATGACCCTTGGCGTACCCGTCGACGGGATGGGTCAGACCTATGGGCTTGGCGCCCAGGGATCGGGCCTCATCTTCCAGGTGACTCCCGCCGACGTCCTGACCCTGTACGGCCTGCTCGACATCACCTTCAGCAACATCACCAATGCGAATGCCGACGGCAAGAGCTTGACTGCGTATCAGGTCTCGTGGTTTAGCGGCAACCGCTGGGGAATCACCGGCAAACACGCCCTCGGGCCCGATCGGCCGAACGTCATCTACAAGCTGGAAAGCGAGTTCGTGCTGAACACCGGTGAGATGGATACGCCGGGGGTAATCTTTAACCGCGACGCGTGGATCGGGTTCGAGAGCGAGAGTCTCGGCAAGCTGACGTTTGGCCGCCAGAATGCACTCGCGCGCGATTACTCGGGGATCTACGGCGATCCTTATGGAAGCGCGGTCGTGACCCTCGAGGAAGGCGGTTACACGAATCAGAACAACTTCAAGCAGCTTATCTACTACGCGGCGAGCGCGACCGGAACGCGCTACGACAACGGTATCGTGTGGAAGAAGAAATGGGGGGAAAACTGGGTCACCGGCTTGGGCGGCCAATTCGGCACAACTCCGGGAGAGTTCTCGCACAACACGACCGAGACCGTCGCAGTGGGTTACAACGCGGGCGTTTTTAACCTCGCCGGGTACTACAACCATATCAACGTCAACGGCCTCACCCATCAGGCCTTTTCGATCGGTGGCAACGTGCAGCCCAATTCGCTCCTGCGCGTGAATGCCGGCTGGTACTACTACAAGGCCGACCAGGGTTTCGTCGGGACGCGACGGGACGATGCGTACACGATTTCCGCCAAGCTCACGCCCGATGCCAGCAGCCTCGACTACGAGCTGGGGTATCAGCTGTTCCACGCCAAGAACGCGGGGTTCAACGCCGGCGGCTTTACGTTCATTCCGTACCAGGATGCGAGCGGGGCCACGACCAGCGGCACCGGCGACAAGAAGACCGCTTACGGCTCGATCTTCTATCACTTCGACCGGCGCACCGAAGCCTATCTGGCCGCGGACTACATGCGGCTGACCGATGGCTACAAGCTCGCCGTGACCAATGGCCACAACAGCCAGGCCGAGGTCGCGATCGGGATGCGCTTCCGGTTCTGATTCGATAGCCTGAGCGCAAGGGCCCGGCGCGCGCCGGGGCCTCCAAGGGCGTTCGAAGGGCGTGCCTAAACCGGCACGCCCTTTTTTATCCGTGGCTCCAGCGCTCGCTCGGCGAGGCAAGGCCTCGGTGCAGGCTGTCTTGTTGGCGGACGGTGCCGGGTGCAGAATCGGGTCGTGGTGCCACGACCGCGCGCAGAGCATCCTTCGTCCGGCAGGCCGCCGCGACGTATGGAGCGCCCGGTCGCCGGCGTGTCCGAAAGGAACTCGGCTATGCGCATCCTGCTCGTCGAAGACAACCAGCAACTTGCCGATTGGCTCGCGCGCACCTTGCGCAAGAGCAAGTACGCGGTCGACTCGGTTCACGACGGCGCGGCGGCCGACCATCTCCTGCACACGGAGTCGTATGCGCTGGTCATTCTCGATCTGTCGCTGCCGAAGCTCGACGGGCAGCAGGTGCTGAAGCGGCTGCGCGCGCGCGACAACAATGTCCCCGTCCTGATCCTGACGGTCAATAACACGGCGGAAAGCCGCATCACCGGCCTCGACAGCGGCGCCGACGATTACGTGGCCAAGCCCTTCGATGTTGCCGAGCTGGAAGCGCGCATCCGTGCCCTGCTGCGGCGCGACGGCCAGCACCGGAATCCGCTGCTGCAGTGCGGGTCGTTGAGCTACGATACCAACAGTCGCGTCTTCGCACTCAACGAAATCGTGCTGCGGCTGACGCCGCGCGAGCACGCGGTCTTGGAAATGCTCATCAAGAACATCGGCAAGACCGTAAGCAAGCAGTCGCTGGCGGACAGCCTGTACGGGATCAACGAGGTGGTTGCTCCGGACGCGATCGAAGTCTACGTGCATCGTCTGCGCAAAAAACTCGAGCCGGGCGATGCTTCGATCATCACCCTGCGCGGACTGGGCTACTTGCTCAAGCAACGTCATGGCCTTTAGGAGCCTGCGCGCACAGTTGCTGGGCTGGCTGCTGGTGCCGCTCGCGCTGTACGCCGCAAGCAGCGCGTGGTTCACGTATCGCAACGCGGCGGAAACGGCAACCGTCGTCCACGACCGCCTGCTGCTCGGCTCGGCGCGCATGATCGCCGAGCAGATTCGGTACGACGACGATACGCTGCAAGCGGTCATTCCGCCGGCCGCGCTGGAATTGTTCCAGTCGAACGATCAGGATCGGGTTTACTACCGGGTCGCGGCCGCGAACGGAGCCCTGCTGGCCGGTTATGCCGAGCTGCCCGTGCCTCCAGGCCCGGTGAAGGTCGACGAGGCGCTGTATTTCGATGCGACGGTTCGGGGCGACCCGGTCCGAACGGTCGCGTTCGCCCAGCCCGTATTTGGCTTGCCACGCGACGACCCCGTGTTGATCGAAGTGGCCCAGACGTTGCAATCCCGTGCGGCGCTGACGCACGAGATTTGGGCCACGGCTATGCGCAACCAGCTGCCGATACTGGCGCTGGCGGTGCTCATGGTCCTGCTCGGCTTGCGGCACGGGCTGTTGCCGCTGATGCAGCTGCGCGAGCGGGTACAGCGCCGGCGGCCTGGAGCGCTCGAGCCCCTGGATGCGGCGCCGGTGCCCAACGAGCTGACGCCGCTGGTTCATGCGATCAACGATTACGTCAAGCGGCTCGACGATCACATGTCGGCGCACAGCCGGTTTATCGCCAACGCATCGCACCAGCTGCAGACTCCATTGACGCTGCTCAATACGCAAGTGAGCTATGGTTTGCGCAGCACCGATGTGGCGAGCAAGGACGACGCACTGCGGGCGATCCATGAGGGCGTCCGGCATGGAATCCGCGTCGTCAAGCAACTACTCACCCTGTCAACGGCGGAGTCCGGGCTCGCACACTCGAAGCGTCCGAGCGAAGTCCACCTGGTCGGAGTCGTCAAGCGGGTGCTCGAGGAGTCCGCGGCGACCGCTCAAGCCAAGCGCATCGACCTCGGTTTCGAGCACTACGGAGGAGAGGCGGTCGTGCAGGCCACGCCGCCGATGCTGCACGAGCTGGTTGCGAACCTCATCGACAACGCGCTGCGCTATACGCCGGCCGGCGGCGTCGTCACCGCCGCCGTCGAAACGCGAGACGACGTCAATATTCTGCGCATCGCCGACGATGGTCCCGGAATACCGCCCGAGGAACGCGAGCGTGTGTTCGAGCGCTTCTACCGGTTGCGACAGGACAAATCTGACGGCTGCGGCTTGGGCTTGGCAATCGTGCGCGAGATTGCAAACGCGAGCGGGGCGGTCGTGAGGCTTTCCGCGCCCGCGTCGGGCACCGGTTTGGTGGTGGAGGTAACGTTCCCGGCACGGCCTACGCGCGTGCGCGCAGACACTCCTGCCGCGGCGATCGTGCACGCGACGACAGGCTAGACTGCACTGCGATGCGGCGCTGCGCCTTCGCTGTCGCGCTGCTGTGCGGCGCGTGCTCAACGACCCAACCGCCGCTCGCGACCTCGCCGCCGGTTCCGCTCGTCGAGATCCCCATCGAGCTGCGGCAGCGACTGCCGAATGTCGAGGTGCGGATATCCGGCCAAAGCTTCAAGCTCTTTCTCGATCTGGGCGGGTTCCACGCGGTCAGCCTGACGAGGGTGGAACTCGGTCGTGCCGACGTGCACTGGGTGGAAAGCCCGCACACCTTCATGAACAGCGCCGGAAAGATGTTCGAATCCCGACAGTTCATTGCTCCGAACGTCGTCATCGGCGGGGCCTCCTTCGGCGACCTGGAGGGCGGAGAATTCCTGTTCGACGACGCACTGGCTCCCCCTGACCGCAACGGCTACATCGGCATGGGGCTGCTCGGACAATTTCTGGTCGTGCTCGACTATCCGGCAAGGCGCGTCCGGCTTTACCCGTCCGGTGACCGCCGCGCCCTCGCCGCCGAGTGTGGCCGGAGCACGTTCGAGGTGTCGCTGGTGGACAAGGTGGCCCAGTCCGTACTCAAGACCGAGTATGGCGACTTGCGGGTCGAATGGGACACCGGAGCGACGCACAATTTCATTCGCCCGGTGGCGATTGAACGCGGTCGAGACGCCGCCCGGCGCGCCGATCCGGTACAGCCGACCGTTACCCTCGCCAGCGTTCAGCTCGCGGCGCAGGAACTCGGGCCGCTGGAATTCCGGGTCGCGCAGTTCCAGGCGCCGGCGCTCGATGCGATATTCGGGACGAGTTTTTTCCTGTCGCGGAAGGTATGCCTCGATTTGCCGCAGGGCTTAGGCGCCATCCCGTAGGGAACTCAAGGCGTTGCGGCCACGAATTCGGTCGTATAGGTCTGCGAAAGGTCGATGCGTTTCCCTTGCACGTTCCGGTCAACGGCCGAGAGGACCTTCAGGACCGTTGCCGGACCCGATGCAGGCATGCGACCGTCCGGCGTAAACATCGCTTTGCCGCGTGCCAATGCCTGCACGTACAGTTCCCTGTCGCCGGCATAGTACTCGGCGGGCATGCGCGCGGCGATTTCCTCCGCGCTGTGCGTCTGGATGTATCGCAAAGCCTTGACGAAGGCGCTGGCGAGCTTCTGCACGAGTTCCTTGTGGTTGTTGACCCAAGCGGTCTGCATGTACAGGCATGCCGATGGATACAATCCGCCCAGCGCGCCCACGGTCGAGTCGGGCAAACGCAGGTCGACGAGAATCTTCGCTTCGCCGGATTTCAGCATGCGCGACACCGTGGGCTCGGTGGTCATGCCGGCGTCAATGGTGCCCTGGTTCATGGCGGCGATGAAGCGGTCGCCCGAACCAACCGGCACGACCGTGATCTCGTTGAGCTTCACGCCATGCGCCGCGGCAAGGTATTGGGTCAGGAGGTGCGTCGACGAGCGCAAGCCCGTGACGCCGAGCCGCCGCCCCTTGAAGTCGCCGGGCGACGTGATCTGCGCGGCCAATCTCGACGCGACCAGCTCTGCCTCGCCTGGGGCTTGCCCAAGCTGCACCACCGACACGACCGCCTTGCCCTTGGCCTGCAATTCGATGGTGTGATCGTAGAATCCGACGACGCCCTGAACCGCACCGGCGAGGAGCACGTCCTCGGCATGGACCCCCGAGGGCTCGCTCAGCAGCTCGACGGCAAGCCCCTGCTCCGCGAAATAACCGAGCCTTTCCGCCAGCTTGGCCGGCAGATAGATCTGCTTCTCGATGCCACCCACCATGATGGCCACTCGGTCGGCTGCAGGCGCCATCGGACAAAGACCCATTAGCGCGAGCGCGCAGAGCGTCACGCGCAAGGCGTTATATCTCAAGCACTCTCCTCCTCACTGGCTTTGGCGCAACCCTCGGTGCGTCGCAGCGGCAACCGGCGATTCGCCCGCGGATTGTTACGGCGATCATAGTATATTCACAAAGCCACTCCAGCGACCAAACGCGCTGTGTCCGGCAGCGGCAGGGAGGTGCTTTCGAGCGGGGATCCGGATGCGACCCGGCATTGCTGCTTGAGCGACGCGCCGCGGCGGAGTACGCTTTCCGAAACCGAACCACGACCGCGGATCGGATCGCAATCGGATTGAAGTCCACCATGGGACGTTTCCTGACCCGCTTGCCACTGCTGGCACTGGCTCTGCTAGCCGGCTGCGACACGATGCCGCCCGAGGGACCCACGGTCACCGCGCTGCCGGGCGACGCGAAAAGCCCCGCCGAGTTTCGAAGCAACGATATGGATTGCCGACAATACGCTCGGGCGCAAGCCGACGAAGCGGCGTCGGCCGCTCATGCAGCCACGGCGACGAGCGGCTTGATGGATGCCGGCGGCAGGCCCGGATCTGTGATCGACGGAATTGATTCGGCCCAATACGTCGGCTACGGTTTACAGCAGCCTTACAACCGTGCCTACGTTCGGTGCATGTACGTCAAGGGGAACAGGGTTCCCCTCCTCGCACGGGAGCGTTGGCCCGCGCCCCGTTCGCCTTGGCCTCCCGACCCGGACGCGTACTATTTCCCCCTGCAGCGCTAAGGTTCGTCGCCATAGGCGCAGCTGCCGCGCGCCTGGCGCCGCGCAGCGACGGATTGCAAGCGCCTACGGCGATGCGCGCGGACACGGCGGCAGGCGGAACAGACTCTCCGTCCCGGGGCCGTCCGCGGTCGTGAGATAGCCGCCGTCCGGTCCCTGTGCTCTGGTGAGCTTGGCGCGCCAGCCCTCCGCGACGATGAAGAACCGGAACTCTCTGGCATCCATCGCGGCGATCGCCTGCTCCGCCGACAAGTACCAAGGGGTACCGAAATCGTCCACGCCTCCGATTCCCAGGATGCGGCCCTGCGGATCGAGCGGCTCCGGCTTGTTGACACAGGTCACCCGCAGATCGACTGGCACGATTACCCTTTCTGCCCGGCGGGCAGCTTGCGAACTAAAGGCCGGCGCAAGCCGCAGCCAGGCTACTTGACGGCCTTGCGCGCGAGCTTCGCCTCGATGCGCAGGCGCAATGCGTTGAGCTTGATGAAGCCCGTGGCATCCTTCTGGTCATACGCGCCCCGGTCGTCGTCGAACGTCGCGACGACCGAGTCGAACAGCGAATCGGTCTTCGACTCGCGGCCGACGACCATGACGCCCCCCTTGTACAGCTTCAGCCGGACCCTGCCGTTGACCGGTCCTTGCGAGGCATCGATCATCGCCTGCAGCATGCTGCGCTCGGGCGACCACCAGTAGCCGTTGTAGATGAGCTTTGCGTAGCGCGGCATCAGCTCGTCTTTCAGGTGCGCGACCTCGCGATCCAGGCAGATCGACTCGATCGCGCGGTGCGCCTTGAGCATGATCGTGCCGCCGGGGGTCTCGTAGCAACCGCGCGACTTCATGCCGACGTAACGGTTCTCGACCAGATCGAGCCGGCCGATGCCGTGCTTGCCACCGATGCGGTTCAATTCGGTGAGAACCTGCGCCGCCGTAAGCGGCGTGCCGTTGATCGCGACGATGTCGCCGCGCGCGTAATCGAGCTCGACGTATTCCGCCGCGTCGGGGGCCTTTTCCGGGGCGACCGTCCAGCGCCACATGTCGGGCTCGGGCTCCAGCGCGGGATTCTCCAGCGCGCGGCCCTCGTAGCTGATATGCAGCAGGTTCGCGTCCATCGAGTACGGCGCGCCGCTGCCGCGGTGCTTCATTTCGATGGGTATGCCGTGTGCCTGCGCATAGGCGAGCAGCTTCTCGCGCGAGGTCAGGTCCCACTCGCGCCACGGCGCGAGCACGCGGATGTCGGGCTCGAGCGCGTAATAGCCGAGCTCGAAGCGGACCTGGTCGTTGCCCTTGCCGGTTGCGCCATGCGCGACGGTATCGGCGCCGGTCGCGCGCGCGATTTCGATCTGGCGCTTGGCGATCAGGGGCCGCGCGATCGACGTGCCAAGCAGGTACTCGCCCTCGTAGAGCGTATTGGCGCGAAACATCGGAAACACGAAATCCCGGACGAACTCCTCGCGCAAATCCTCGATGAAGATCTGCTTCACGTCGGCAGCCTGCGCCTTCGCGCGCGCGGGCTCCAACTCCTCGCCTTGGCCGATGTCGGCGGTGAAGGTGACCACCTCGCAGCGATAAGTGTCCTGCAGCCAGCGCAGGATCACCGACGTGTCGAGGCCGCCGGAATAGGCGAGGACGATTTTCATGTCAGTCGATCCGGGCGCCGGTGTGCCGGATCACCGGCGCCCACTTGGCGGACTCGCCTTCGATCAGGCGCGCGAAGTCCTCCGGCGTGCCGCCGATCAGTTCGAAGCCCTGCGCATTCAACGCCGTCTTGACCACCGGGTCCTTCAGGACCGCATTGATCTCGGCGTTGAGCCGCCGCACGATCGGGCGCGGCGTCCCGGCGCGGACCAGCACGCCGTTCCACGCCATGGACTCGAAGCCGGGATAGCCGGCTGCGGCGATCGTCGGCAGCGTCGGCAGCAGCTGAAACGGTTGCACGCTCGTGACCGCCAGAGCGCGCAGGCGGCCCGCCTGGATCTGCGCCTGCAGCGGCTGCATGACCGCGAACAGAAGCTGCGTCTCGCCCTGCACGGTCGCGGTCACCGCGGGCGGCGAACCGTTGAACGGCACGTGCACGATGTCGACACCGGCAACGGTCTTGAACAGCTCCATCGTCAGATGCGACGAGCTGCCGTTGCCGACCGAGGCGTAGCTCAAGCGCCCCGGATGGGCCTTCGCGTAGGCGACGAGCTCGGACACCGATTGCACCGGCAGCGTGGCGCTGACCGCGAGCACGTTGGGCTGGCTCGACGTGATGATGACCGGCGCGAGATCCTGCAGCGGCCGGTAAGGCAGCTTCGAGTAAAGCTGCGGGCCGAACGCCAGCGGCCCGTTGAACGCCATGACCAGCGCGTAGCCGTCGGGCGGGGATTTCGCGACGAAGTCGGTGGCGACGATACCGCCGGCGGCCGGACGATCGTCGACGACGACGTGCACGCCGAGCTTCTCGCCGAGCTTCTCGCCGATGACGCGCGCGAGCACGTCGATCGAGCTGCCGGCCGGCGCTGCGACGACGAAATGCAGCGGCTTGTCCGGCCAACTCTGGGCGTGGGCGGCGCCAAGGGCGCAGAACGCACCCGCGAGCAGCGCGTTACGCGCGCGCAGCGCCCCTCGGGCGCGGGCGGCCCGCGGCTTCATTCGGGCGTGTGGCACACCGCCTCGATGTTATGGCCGTCCGGGTCGAGCACGAACGCGCCGTAGTAATTGGCGTGGTAGTGCGGGCGCGGTCCCGGGGGCCCGTTGTCCCCGCCGCCGGCCGCCAGAGCCGCCTTGTAGAACTGATCGACCTGGTGGCGATTCTCGGCCCGGAACGCGACGTGGATCGGCGGCGTGTTGGGCTTGCCTTCGCCGATCCAGAAGTCGGGTTTGGGCGGCACGCCGAAACCCGCGTTTTGCTCCCATTCCATGATGATGACGTAGCCGAGCGGCGCGAGCGCCGCACGGTAGAACGCCTTGCTCTTGGCGACGTCGCTGACGCCGACTCCGGTGTGATCGATCATCGCAAGGCTCCTCAAGCTTTAAGGGTTGATCCGGCCGCAGACCAGGAATTCGAGCAGCGCCTTCTGCGCGTGCAGGCGATTTTCCGCCTCGTCCCAGACCACGCTCTGCGGCCCGTCGATGACCTCGGCGGCGACTTCCTCGCCGCGGTGCGCCGGCAGGCAGTGCATGAACAACGCGTCGGGCTTCGCTTCGCGCATCATCGGCGCATCGACCATCCAGTCGGCGAAGGCGCGCTTGCGTGCGTCGTTCTCCGTCTCGAACCCCATGCTGGTCCAGACATCGGTCGTGACGAGGTCGGCACCGCGGCACGCGGCACGCGGATCGGCGAAGTACTGCCATTGCCCACCCGCGCCGTCGCCTGAGCCGGATTGGATTTCGTAACCCGGCGGCGTCGAGATGTGCACGCTAAAGCCGAAGATCGGTGCCGCCTGCAGCCACGTGCGGCAGACATTGTTCCCGTCGCCGATCCAGGCCACGGTCTTGCCGGCGATGGAGCCGCGCTGTTCGACCCAGGTGTAGATGTCGGCGAGAATCTGGCAGGGATGGTACTCGTTGGTGAGCCCGTTGATGACCGGCACGCGCGAATGCGCGGCGAAGCGCTCGATGAGCGTCTGCTCGAAGGTGCGGATCATCACCACGTCGACCATCCGCGATACCACCCGCGCCAGGTCTTCGATCGGCTCGCCGCGCGAGAGCTGCGTATCGTCACGATTGAGGTTGATCGCGATCCCGCCCAGCTGGTTCATGCCCGCTTCGAAGGACACTCGGGTGCGGGTCGAGGTCTTTTCGAACACCATCGCCAGCGTGCGATCGCGCAATGGCTGGTAGAGCTCGTAGCGCTTGAAGCGCTCCTTGATCCAGCGCGTGCGTTCGAACAGGTAATCGAGCTCGTCCCGGCTGAAATCCTTGAGCTGCAGGAAATGCTTCGGCGGCATGGTGCGATCGGGGAGGCTCCTGAGCGCGCGTGGTGCGTCTCAACCTCTGTTAAAACAGCATATTAGCACGGTGGAGCGCGCGCTAAGACGCCGGCCACCCCCAATAAAAAGAGCGCCGCGGGGGCGCTCTTTCGACGCTCGCGAAGGACGGGGCTAGGACATCGCCTTGAGCGCGTGCGCGAGCCGGTGCTTGCTGCGCGAGGCCATGTTCTTGTGCACGATCTTCTTGTCCGCGATGCGGTCGATCACGCTCTGCTGCGCCTGAAATTGCTTCATCGCGGCGGCCTTGTCGCCAGCCGCGATCGCCTTCTTGACGGTCCTGACCGCGCTGCGCAGCGCCGACTTGAGGCTGGTGTTGCGCTTGTGTGTCGCTGCCGATTGCCGGGCGCGCTTTTTCGCCTGCACGGTGTTGGCCATGAGTGGTTCCTTAGTTTTCTGGAGCAGCTAAAAAAGACCGGGCATAATAATCGTTTTTCGTCCTTGCCGCAAGCCAAACCCGCATCCGCCGCCCCTTACCTGCATGCCCATCGCGCCTTCCGCCCCGCTACCCGTTTCCGCGCCTAGCGGCACTCGATGAATCTGTTGAGGGCGCTGTCGACGGTGAGCGCGATGACGCTGCTGTCGCGCATCACCGGCCTGGCTCGCGAAAGCCTGAAGGCCGTGGCATTCGGCGCCGGCTTGCAGATGGACGCGTTCGAGGCGGCGTTCCGGTTGCCGAACATCCTGCGACGCTTGTTCGCCGAAGGAGCGTTTTCGCAGGCGTTCGTTCCCATTCTCGCCGAATACAAGCGCGAGCGCGGCGATGCTGCGACGCGCGATCTGGTCGGCAGGGTCGGCTCGCTGCTGGCTGTCGTGTTGCTGGGAATTTCCGTGCTCGGCGTCCTGGCCGCGCCGTGGCTCGTCTACCTGCTGGCGGCCGGGTTTGCCCAAACACCCGGCAAGGTCGAGCTCACCGCCGAGCTGATCCGCATCATGTTCCCGTACGTGCTGTTCATCTCGTTGATTTCGCTCGCCGGCGGGGTGCTCAACGTCTACCACCGCTTTGCCATCCCGGCGTTCACGCCGGTCATTCTGAATCTCTCGATCATCGGCGCCGCGATTTTCGTCGCTCCGCACGTCGATCCGCCGATCATGGCGCTTGCCTGGGGCGTGCTCGTCGGCGGTGTCGCGCAGCTCTCGCTGCAGATCCTTCCGCTCTATCGCCTGGGCATGCTGCCGCGGTTTCATCTGGCTTGGCGCGACCCGGGCGTGCGCCGCGTGCTCAACGCGATGGGTCCGGCGCTGCTCGGCGTGTCTGCGGCGCAGATCTCGACGCTCATCAACACGCAGCTCGCCGCCTATCTCGGCGATGGCCGCATTTCCTGGATCACCTACGCCGACCGCCTGATGGAGTTTCCGAGCGCGCTGCTCGGCGTTGCCCTGGGCACGGTGCTCCTGCCCAGCCTCGCGAAGCACCATCACGAGGCCAACCAGGCCGAGTACCGGGCCCTGCTGGACTGGGGCCTGCGGCTCACATTCCTGCTCGCGTTGCCGGCCACGCTGGCGCTCGCGCTGCTGGCGGTGCCCATGATCGCGACGCTCTACGAGTACGGTCGGTTCACCGTCGCCGACGTCTGGCAGACGCGCGCGGCACTCTTGGGCTACAGCGTGGGCCTCATCGGCCTCATCAGCGTGAAGATCCTCGCCCCGGGCTTCTACGCGCGACACGACATGCGCACGCCCGTGCGCAGCGCTTTTTTCAGCCTGCTGATCGCGCAGACGCTGGCCGTCGCGCTGATGTTCCAGATCGGTCACGCCGGGTTGACGCTCGCGACATCGATCGGCGCGCTCGTCAACTCCGGATTGCTCTATCGCGCGATGCGGCGCAGCGACATCTACGCGCCGCTGGCGGGTTGGGGAGGCTTTCTTGGCCGGGTGCTGATCGCGCTGCTCGTGCTGGGCGTGGTGCTGTGGTGGGGCGCCGGCCCGGACGGATTCTGGATCGCGGCCGGGCTGTGGCCGAAGGTGGGACGGCTCACGCTGGTGATCGGCGGCGGCGCGATCGCGTACTTCGCCGCGCTGTGGTTGCTGGGCATTCGGCTCGCCCACTTCAACCGCCGCGAGCCGTCCTAGCGACCCGCGCGGGGAGAGCGGATTGCACGTCAGTGATTGCCACCCAGCTTCCGGTACGGGCACTTGGGCTTGATGCATTCGGCATAGAGATACAGCGCGTGCTCGCTGATCTCGAAGCCGCGATCCTTGGCGATCTTGAGCTGCCGTTTCTCGATCTCCGGGTCAAAAAACTCCTCGACCCGCCCGCATTGCATGCAGACCAGGTGATCGTGGTGGCCACCCTGGTTCAACTCGAAGACCGATTTGCCGGACTCGAAATGGTGGCGAATCAGCAGGCCCGCCTGCTCGAATTGCGTGAGCACGCGGTAGACCGTCGCCAGGCCGACGTCGACACCGTCGGCGAGGAGCTGCTTGTAGACATCCTCCGCCGTCAGGTGCCGGACCGCGCTTTGCTCAAACAGGTTGATGATGCGCAGCCGCGGCAACGTCGCCTTCAGGCCGGCATTCTTAAGATCGTGCGACGTCGACATGGCGGATGGTCCGCAAAGACAAGGCGGGCAACGCAGAGCGGATGGTTGGCTATGATATAGTTTCCGATCGTCTTTTGGCAGCACACCGGTATTCCATGCGCGCGCTCCTCGGCGCAGTCTGCTTGAGCCTGGCTCTGGGCGGCTGCACGTATATCTCCAATCTCTCCAGCCTCGGCGTCTACAAGCTCGATATCAATCAGGGCAACTACGTCACCGCCGACCAGGTCGACAAGCTCAAGGTCGGGCAGACACGGCAACAAGTGCGGCTGGTGCTCGGCACGCCGCTGCTCACCGACCCGTTCCACGCCAACCGCTGGGACTACCCCTACGAATTCAAACGCCAGGGGCGCACCCTGGAGCACCGCCAGCTGACCCTGTACTTCCTCGACGACAAGCTCGCCCGCTGGGAGGGCGACGAGATGCCGCCGTCACCGGCCGAGGTGGCGCGCGCGGGCGGGGGCGACGCCGCGCTCGACAAGTCGCTGTCGACCGCGCCGAAGACCGGCGAGACGAACTGGTTGCAGGATCTGCTGAAGAAGCTCGGCTGGTGGCAGTAACGCCTCCTCTGCAGCTCGCGATCGCCGGGGCCGGCGGCCGGATGGGCCAGGCCCTGCTCGAAGCGGTGCTGGCGGAACCTGAAATCGCGCTCGTCGGCGCGCTCGAAATCCCGGCCAGTCCCCTGCTGCACCACGATGCCGGCGAGCGCCTGGGACGTGCCACCGGCGTCGCCATTTCCGCCGACATCCCCGGCGCGATCGCCGGCGCCGAGGTGCTGCTCGACTTTACCCGCCCCGAGGGCACGCTCGCACACCTCTCCGCCTGCGCCAACGCCGGCGTCGCCGCTGTAGTCGGCACGACCGGCCTTACCGCCGCCGCCAAGCACGCGCTCGCGGAATTCGCCGCCTCGATCCCGATCGTGTTCGCGCCGAACATGAGCGTCGGCGTCACCGTCCTGCTGCGCCTGGTCGAGCAGGCGGCGCAGCTGCTCGGCGCCGGCTACGACGTCGAGATCGTCGAGATGCACCACCGGCACAAGGTCGATGCGCCATCGGGGACGGCGCTGCTGCTCGGCGGGGCGGCGGCGCATGCCCTCGGGCGCGACCTCAAGAGTGCCGCCGTGTTCGGGCGCGAAGGCGTAATCGGCGAACGCAAGCCAGGCACGATCGGCTTCGCGACGTTGCGTGGCGGCGATGTCGTCGGTGATCACAGCGTGATTTTCGCCGGTCCGGGCGAGCGCATCGAGCTCACGCACAAAGCGAGCTCGCGCATGAACTTCGCCCAGGGTGCGCTGCGTGCCGCGCGCTTCGTCGCCGCCAAGCGCGCCCAGGGCATCGCCGGCCTGTTCGACATGCAGGACGTCATGGGCCTTCGCTGACGCGCCATCGTGAGCGTCGCCCCGCCGCCATTCGATCTGACCGGACGCCGCGCGCTCGTCACCGGTGGCGGCTCGGGCCTCGGCTTGGCCATCGCGCGCGGGCTGGCGGCCGCCGGCGCACAGGTCGTCATCAACGGTCGGCGGCGCGCGAAGCTCGACGCTGCCGCGGCCGAGCTCGCGCGTGACGGCCACTCGGTCGCCGTCGCCGCGTTCGACGTGACGCAAGCCGATGCGGTCGCCATGGCGATCGCCGCGCTCGAGCGCGAGGCCCCGCTCGACATCCTGGTCAACAATGCGGCGGTGAACCAGCGCGGCCCGCTCGATACCTTCAGCGCGGCCGATTGGCGAGCGCTGATGGCGGCCAACCTCGACGCGCCGTTTTTTGTCGCGCGGGCGGTGATCCCCGGGATGAAGGCGCGCCGGCGTGGCAAGATCATCAACCTGTGCTCGCTTGCGAGCGACCTTGGCCGGCCGAACATCGTCCCGTACGCGGCGAGCAAGGGCGGCGTGCGGATGCTCACCCGAGCGCTGGCGGTGGAGCTCGCGCCGCACAACATCCAGGTCAACGGTATCGCGCCGGGGTTTTTCCGCACGGAGATGAATGCCGCGTTGCTCGATGACGCGGAGTTTTCGGCCTGGGTCGCGCGGCGCACGCCCGCCGGCCGCTGGGGCGAGCCACCGGAAATCGCCGGCGCCGCGGTGTTCCTCGCTTCGGCAGCCGCCGACTACGTCACCGGCCATCTGCTGGCTGTCGACGGCGGCTTCGGCGCGGCGTATTAGCCGCACCGGCCGCACCGGCCGATTGAGGCGCGCCGGCCGGCGCGGTATAATCCTAAGCCTTCGCAGCGGGGAAGGCGGGCACGCCTTCCCCGCTGTGCACATCTGCCGTCGTCAACGAGGAATCTTGCCGTGTCCATCGCGCCCGTCCCAGCGATTCTTGCGCTCGCCGACGGGACGCTGTTTCGCGGCCAGGCGATCGGCGCGTCCGGCACCTCGGCCGGGGAAGTCGTGTTCAACACCGCCATGACCGGTTATCAGGAGATCCTGACCGATCCGTCGTACGCCGGCCAGATCGTGACGCTGACCTATCCGCATGTCGGCAACACCGGGATCAACCCCGAGGACGTCGAGTCGAAGCAGATCCACGCCGCCGGTCTGGTCATTCGCGATCTGCCACGCGCCGCCTCGAATTGGCGCAGCACGCAGGATCTCGCGTCGTACCTGCGCGACGCGGGCGTGCTGGGCATCTGCGGTATCGACACGCGCAAGCTCACGCGGCTGCTGCGCGAGAAGGGCGCGCAGAACGGCTGCCTGATGGCGGGTGCCGTCGATGCGCAGGAAGCGCTGCGCCAGGCGCGCGCCGCACCGTCGATGTCGGGGCTCGATCTCGCCAAGGTCGTCAGTTGCACGGCCGCGTATGAATGGGCCGGCAGCACCTGGGCGCTCGGCACGGGTTACCGGCAGCAGGGCGAGTCGCGCTTTCACGTCGTCGCCTACGATTACGGCATCAAGCACAACATCCTGCGCCGCCTGGCCGAGCGCGGTTGCCGCGTGACGGTCGTGCCGGCACAGACACCGCCGCAGGACGCGCTCGCGCGCGGACCCGACGGCATCTTCCTGTCGAATGGGCCGGGCGATCCCGAGCCGTGCCAATACGCGATCGAGGCGATCCGGCATTTTCTCGGAGTGGGCATTCCGACCTTCGGCATCTGCCTGGGGCATCAGCTGCTCGGCCTCGCGGCGGGGGGAAAGACGCTGAAGATGAAGTTCGGACACCATGGCGCCAACCACCCGGTGCTGGACAAGGATTCGGGGCAGGTACTGATCACCAGCCAGAACCACGGCTTCGCGGTTGATCCGGCGACGCTGCCGGCAAACGTGCGCGTGACACATGTCTCGCTTTTCGACGGCAGTCTCCAGGGCATCGCGCTCACCGACAAGCCGGCCTACAGCTTCCAGGGGCATCCCGAGGCGAGCCCCGGGCCGCATGACATGGCGTATTTGTTCGACCGGTTCGTCCGCATGCTGGAAGAGCGCGCTCACTGACGATGCCGAAACGAACCGACATCGAATCGATCCTGATCATCGGTGCCGGGCCGATCATCATCGGCCAGGCCTGCGAGTTCGACTATTCGGGCGCGCAGGCGTGCAAGGCTCTGCGCGAGGAGGGTTACCAGGTCATCCTGGTGAACTCCAATCCGGCCACGATCATGACCGATCCGGAGATGGCCGACGTGACCTACATCGAGCCGATCACCTGGCCGATGCTCGCCAAGATCATCGAGCGCGAGCGGCCCGATGCGCTGCTGCCGACGATGGGCGGTCAGACTGCGCTCAACTGCGCACTCGATCTGGCGCGCGAGGGCGTGCTCACCAAATTCGACGTCGAGCTGATCGGCGCGTCGAAGAAGGCGATCGACAAGGCCGAGGATCGCGAGAAGTTCAAGGCGGCGATGACCCGGATCGGGCTAGCATCCGCGCGCTCGGGGATCGCGCACAACGTCGAGCAGGCGCTCGAGGTGCAAGGGGAAATCGGCTTTCCGGCGGTGATCCGCCCCTCGTTCACGCTCGGCGGGACCGGCGGCGGGATCGCCTACAACAAGGACGAGTTTGTCGAGATGTGCAAGCGCGGGCTCGATCAGTCGCCGACGCGCGAGCTCCTGATCGAGGAATCGCTGCTCGGCTGGAAAGAGTTCGAGATGGAAGTCGTCCGCGACCGCAAGGACAACTGCATCATTGTCTGCTCGATCGAGAACCTCGATCCGATGGGTGTGCACACGGGCGACTCGATCACGGTCGCGCCGGCGCAGACGCTGACCGACAAGGAATTCCAGATCATGCGCGACGCCTCGATTGCGATCCTGCGCGAGATCGGCGTCGACACCGGCGGCTCGAACGTGCAGTTTGCGATCAACCCGGCCGACGGCCGCATGATCGTGATCGAGATGAATCCGCGCGTGTCGCGTTCCTCGGCGCTCGCATCGAAGGCGACCGGCTTTCCGATCGCCAAGGTCGCCGCCAAGCTCGCCGTCGGCTACACGCTCGACGAACTCAGGAACGACATCACCGGCGGAGCGACGCCGGCTTCCTTCGAGCCGACGATCGACTACGTCGTAACCAAGGTGCCACGCTTCGCCTTCGAAAAGTTCGCGCAGGCCGACGACCGGCTGACCACGCAGATGAAGTCGGTCGGTGAGGTGATGGCGATCGGCCGCACGTTCCAGGAATCGCTACAAAAGGCGCTGCGCGGCCTCGAGACCGGCGTCGACGGCTTCAATCTCAAGACCGTCGATCCGGAGACCATTGCCGACGAGCTGGCGTACCCGCGTGCGGAGCGGCTGTGGTATGTCGCCGATGCCTTCGGCATCGGCATGTCGCTGGAGGAAATTCACCACCATACGCGGATCGATCCGTGGTTTCTCACCCAGATCAAGGAGATCGTCGACACCGAGCTTGCAATCGAGAAGGGCCAGCTCGACGATTTTTCGGCCGACCAGGTGCGCGACCTGAAGCGCATGGGTTTCTCCGACCGGCGCCTCGCGCACCTGTGGCGGACGAGCGAGAGCGCGGTGCGCGAGCGGCGTCACGCGCTCGGCATTCGTCCGGTGTACAAGCGCGTTGACACCTGTGCCGCCGAGTTCGCCACCCGGACGGCGTACATGTATTCGACCTACGAGGAGGAGTGCGAGGCGCAACCGACCGCCCGCAAGAAGGTCATCGTCCTGGGCGGCGGACCGAACCGCATCGGACAGGGCATCGAGTTCGACTACTGCTGCGTGCACGCGGCGCTCGCGCTGCGCGAGGACGGTTTCGAGACGATCATGATCAATTGCAATCCCGAAACCGTGTCGACGGACTACGACACCTCCGATCGCCTCTACTTCGAGCCGCTGACGCTCGAGGATGTGCTCGAGATCGTGCACGTCGAGAAACCCTACGGCGTCATCGTCCAGTATGGCGGCCAGACGCCGCTCAAGCTGGCGCGCGATCTCGAAAAGAACGGCGTGCCGATCATCGGCACTACGCCCGACATGATCGACATGGCCGAGGACCGCGAGCGCTTCCAGCAGCTGCTCTTCCGCCTGAAGCTGCGCCAGCCGCCCAACCGCACTGCCCGCACCGAGGCGGACGCGCTCAGGGCAGCCGGCGAGATCGGCTATCCTCTGGTCGTGCGGCCGTCGTACGTGCTTGGCGGCCGCGCGATGGAAATCGTGCACGAGCAGCGCGATCTCGAACGCTACATGCGCGAGGCGGTCAAGGTGTCCAACGATTCACCGGTGCTGCTCGATCGCTTCCTCAACGATGCGATCGAGGTCGACGTCGACGCGGTGGTCGATGCGCACCGCGGCGGCAAGAGCGTCATCATCGGCGGGATCATGGAGCACATCGAGCAGGCCGGCGTGCATTCGGGCGACTCGGCCTGTTCGCTGCCGCCGTTTTCGCTGTCGCGCGAGCTGCAGGACGAGCTGCGCCGGCAGACGGTGGCGATGGCGCACGGCCTGGATGTCGTCGGCCTGATGAACGTGCAGTTCGCAATCCAGTTCCCGGAGCACGAGAACGACGGCCGGGGCGTGGTCTACGTGCTCGAGGTCAATCCGCGCGCGTCGCGGACCGTCCCGTATGTTTCCAAGGCGACCGGGCGGCCGCTGGCCAAGATCGCGGCCCGCTGCATGGTGGGGCAGACGCTCGCGGAGCAGGGCGTCACCGGTGAGATCGTGCCGCCGTACTTCGCGGTCAAGGAAGCGGTGTTTCCGTTCATCAAGTTCCCCGGGGTCGACACGATCCTCGGGCCGGAGATGAAGTCCACCGGCGAGGTGATGGGCGTGGGCGAGTCGTTTGCGGAGGCGTTCCTCAAGGCGCAGCTCGCCGCCGGGGTGAAGCTGCCCGAACGCGGCAACGTCTTCGTCAGCGTCAAGAACCCGGACAAGGTGCGCGTGCTCGACGTCGCCCGCACGCTTTCTGGCCTGGGTTTCCGCCTCGTGGCGACGCGCGGCACCGCGGCGGCACTCGCCGCCGCGGGACTGCAGGTGACTCCGGTCAACAAGGTCGCCGAGGGCCGGCCGCACATCGTCGACATGATCGTCAACGCCGAGATCGCGCTGGTCGTCAACACCGTCGAGGAAAAGCGCAGCGCCATCCTGGACAGTTATGTCATCCGCCGTGCGGCCCTCAACGCGCAGGTGCCCACCTACACCACCATCGCCGGCGCCCGTGCCGCGGCGACCGGCATGCAGGGACTGCGCGAACTGGTTCCGTACTCCACGCAGGCGCTGCACCGCCGGCTGCAATCGCGCCCGGCGCCGCAGCAGGTCGAGCCGACGCACGCCGCATGAACAAGCATCCCATGACCGCCACCGGCGCAGAGCGGCTCAAGGTGGAATTGCAGCGGCTCAAGACCGTTGAGCGGCCGGCGATCGTGCGCGCGATCGGCGAGGCGCGCCTGCACGGCGACATTTCCGAGAATGCGGAGTACGACGCGGCGAAGGACCGGCAAGGCTTTCTCGAGGCGCGCATTCGCGACATCGAGTCCAAGCTTGCGCATGCGCACATCGTCAATCCCGCGGAGATCGACGCGGGCGGCCGCATCGTGTTCGGCGCCACCGTCGATCTGGAAGACCGGACATCCGGCGACGAGGTCAGCTACCAGATCGTCGGCGACGACGAAGCCGACATCAAGGCCGGCAAAATCTCGGTTGGCTCGCCCATCGCGCGGGCGCTCATCGGCAAGCACGCCGGCGATACCGCCGAAGTCGAGGCGCCGTCCGGCATGCGCGAATACGAGGTTCTTGCCGTCCGCTATCTATGACGGCTCGCGGGTTCCACTCCGCCGCCGCCGTTCGCAGCTAGCCACCCACGCGTCGGCACTGGCACGGTCGCTGACGCACATCGTGCGCTCGGTGGTGATCCACGCCGAGCGTTCCAGCAGCTGGATGTCCGCCTCATGCTGCCGCGCGACGTGCGGGTCCTCCAGGAAGATCACCCGCCGGCAGCGATTCTCGAGGATTTCCAGGGCGACTTCCGCGTCGCCGCCCAGCGGACCGGAGTGGAACGGCCGCACCCACGGCAGATGCGAGGGCGACATGTCCGCGGCGAGATCGTTGAGCATTCCGCCAGTCCTGCCGGTGGCGATGCGCCGGCGGAAGCGGTCGAAGAAGGCGAAGCGTCCGCGCACAAATTCGATGAGCTCGCCCTTGCGGGCGTCGTGCGCGACGAGGGCGATTGTCTGTGAAGCAAAGTCGAACAGCGCATCGAGCTGCGGGTTGGGCGCGAAACCGCATTCGACTCGCGCCAGCTCGAACCACTCCCGCGCGTGCGCCAGCGTCGAGATGAACAGCGTCTCGTGGATGACGCACTCGCGCTTCAGCGCCAGCCCTTCGGGAAGCAGCGTGCTCGGATCGTCCGGATCGAGCAGGTAGATCATCGCGTCGAGCCGGCGGTCGGGGTCGCCGCTGACGACGGCCGCCACCAGGTGGATAAGGCCGCCGTCGCGGCGCGTGGGCAGCCGCGTCAGGCGCGGATAACCGGCGAGCGCCTTCGTCGCGCCGAGCGCATCGTAAGTCTGGCCAAGCACGAACAGTTCGGCGCGCAACTCCTCGCGAATCGTGCGCTCGAGCGGCGCGAGCAGGCGGAACAGCGCACCGTCGGGCGCGGACCGGTGCCGCGCGCTGGCAGCGAGCCCGATACGCAGCGGCGGAAATCCGAGCGGCATCGCTTCAGGAGCCTGTGCGGAGTTCGCCGGTCTTGTCGAGCGCGTCGCGGTGGTCGCGCGTCGGAACCGATCCGGCGCAGTGCGTCTTTACGGGTTGTGCGAACCGCGCCGGCGGCGCCGGCCGCCCTCGACCGGCGGTCCGGTACGCTGGCGGTTGCTGGAACCGGCGGGCGGTCGTGCGGGGGTGCGCGGCGCGGGCTCGCGCGGGCGGCGCGCCCGCGGCGTCGATTTCGCGGCGGTGAGCGTGGCACCCGAGCCACCGCGCGGGGGAGCGCTACGGCGGCGCGCGCCCGCCGCTGACCCGGGCGCGGCGCGCCGAGCGCGTTTGCCCTTGGCCTTGGCTCGCGCCGGGACAGGTTCTTCCGGCGGGGGCGGCGCCGGGCGCCACACGACGAGCAATTTGCCGATGTGCTGCACGGCCGCCGCCTCGAGCTCGGTACAGATGCGCGCCAGCACGATCTCGCGCTCGTCGCGGTCGGCGTTGAACACGCGCACCTTGACGAGTTCATGCGCAAGCAGGTTGACGTCGATCTCGTGCAGCACCGGGGCGGTGAGACCGTCGCGCCCGACGCTCACCACCGGGTGCAGGCGATGGGCGCGGGCGCGCAGATCGCGGCGCTCAGCGGGACTCAGGGTCAGCATGGCGCAAGTTTAGCGCACTGCCGGGCGCGCTCGCGACCGCAAGCGTCTTCGCCATGCGCACGACCGGTAGCGGCACGCCGTTCGGCAACTGCAGGTCATAGCGCTCGATCGCGTGAAACGCGAACGCGCGGTACAGCGGCTCGCCGGCCAGCGTCGCGACGAGCTCGAGGCGGTGAAATCCGGCGCTGCCGGCGGCGTGCTCGCAAGCGGCGAGCAACAGGCGGCCGATGCCTTGCCGCGCATGCGCCGGATGCACGAAGAAAGCGCGGATGCGCGCCGCGTCCTGCGCCGGATCGAGCAGGGAATCGTCGCGGACCACGCCATGCTCGCCGCCGAAGAGCGTCCTGCGCCGGCTCCAGCCGCCGCAGCCCACGATTGCGCCGTCGCGCGCGGCCACGAAGTACGTTCCGTCGGCGATCAGCTGGCGGTCGACCGCGAAAACCGTGCCGAGCGCTGCCTCGATCTGCGCCGTCGCATACGTCGCCGCCTGCAGCGCGCGCGCCGAAAGCGGGATGAGCGCCTCGAGCGCGGGCACGTCGCGCGCTTCGGCGCGACGCACCGGCGCGAGCCGCGTCGTCGCGGCCGCGGGGTCGGAGTCGCTACCGCTCAAACGCGGCCCGCCACCTTACTTGGCACGCAGCAGCTTGGCGGCCTTGGCAACCTTCTTCGGCTTCACCCAGAAAATGGCCGCGAAACGACCGCCGCCGGCAACCGCGTCCAGCGCGGTGACATTGATCTTCGCCGCGGCGAGGGTGTCGAGCGTCCGGGTCATCGCGCCGACGCGGTCGCTGCCCTGCAGCAGGAAGCCGGATTTCTTCTTCGACAGCTTGAGCTTCAGCCTCTTGGCGGCGCGGGTGAGCGCGGCCGTGTTCTCCGGCACGAGATCGAGCTGCCCCTTGCCGCCGCTGGGAAATCCGGAAAATGCGAGCAGATTCACGCCCTGCGCGGCGAGTCCGGAGAGCACCTTCGCCGCTTTGCCTGGCGTATTGGATACGGTCACGTAGAAATAATCGACCTTGCGCACGCGATCGCTCATGCTTAGCCTCCTCAAGGTTGCGTTGCGTCTTTCATCCCGCGCGTGCCGCGCTGACGCGAAGCCACACTGTGTGGCGGCGCGGCGCGCACGTCAAGGGTCAGCGCAGAAACCGCCGCCGACCGAAACTGACGGCGAGAAAGATTTCGCGCAGGAACAGGCTCAGGCTCACGATCAATGCGCACATCGCCAGAATGAACAGCACCGCGACGGGTTGCGAAAGCTCGATGCTGAACAGGGCCCCGATGAACGCGCTCGCAACAACCATGCACACGAGCAGCGCCGCGGTGACCGAGGCGAGGATCGCAAGGTAGATGAGGTGGGTCCGCCGCCCGATTTGCGCGAGCTCGGCGCGCAGATCGTCACCGCCGGCGGCGCTGGTATCAAGCAGCTGCTGCACGACGCGGCGCCGATCGACGGCGCGCCCGAGCCGGGTGTTGAGGGCGGTGATCAGGGTCCCGATCGCCGTGAGCAGGAACACCGGCGCGACGGCGAGCTGGATGACATGCGTGATATCGGTGATGTGGGTTTCCATCGCAGCGGGTCTGCAGCAGCCGCGTTCCCGGCGCGCTGTTCAAGGCGAGTGCGCGAGGGACGCGAGCTGACGGTCAAGACGTGCTTCGGACGGGGCGGGGACCGCGCACCCGGGCGTCTTCGCTTTCGCGCCGGACCGGCGACAGGGGATCACGGCACGTCGCGCCACGGCCGTGGACACCGGCGCTCGCGCCGCCGCTGTTGCGGCGCCGCCGGCGCGACTACTCGGCGGCCTTTTCGGTCACGGGTGGCGGCGGTGCGTTATCGGGCGCAGGCGGGGCGGCCGTTCCCAGCTTCCGCTGCCGCTTTTCTTCCTTCTTCTGCTTCTTGGCGAGATCTCTCTGGCGCTTGGCAAACGCATAGTTGGGCTTGGGCAATTGGCGATCCTTCGCGGTGTAGTTGGCTACGAGCCGATAGAGTAAGCCATTTCCGGCTGTCGCGGGCAACCGGGGCGCCGGTCAGTAGCGGCGGATATCGTCGAGGATCCAGATGAAGAATGCGAACGCTATGCCAAGCCAGCCCAGCGCCATCAGGGGCGATTCGGTGTAGAGCTCCCACATCGCGGCGTTGATCGAGCACAGCAGGATGACCGTCAGCTTGAGAAGGCGGTTGCCCATCGGCGATTCCGAGGCCGGCGCCAGCGCCGGCTAGGCGCCATTTTCGCGGTGGCGCTTGCGCACTGGCGAGCGACCGTAGCTCAGCATGACCGCGCCGAGCGCGAATGCGATCGCGAGCGGCGCGACCAGCAGCGCGGCGAGCCAGTTCCAGGTTCCGTCCGGGTCGAGGGTAATAAGGCAGCCCAAGACGACCAGCGGCGAGGCGAACGTCGCTGCGCACGACGCCCGGGTCGTGTCGTGGAAGAGCGCCACGGACGCAATGCCGATAAGCACCGGCAGCACGAACAGAACGACGAGCGGTTCCATGGCCAGGCGATGAGAAAGGACCAGGGTCACGCCGGCAGTGTAGGACCTGCGCCGGCAGCGGTAAATAGCGCGCTTGCCCCCGCCGGCGTCGTTGCTTGACCGGCGCCAAGCCTGGCCTGGATTGAACCCCTCGACCGGACCGGCGCCGCTTCCGTCCCGGCTGTGCGCGACGCGCCTCGAGGCGGCAACGCTAGGCAGAAATCACCTGCGCGGCGCTGCGCTGGTGCCGCTCGGCGCCAAGATGGCGCCGCCACACCGCAGCGGTCAGCGTCACAAGCGATGCCAGCAGCGCGACTGCGGCCAGCAGCGGCACAACCGCCAGCCAGAACACCTGGAAGAACAACGACGCGTACAGCGAGGAATTCAGGCGCAGCACGGCCCAGCCGATCGCCAGCACCACGACTGCCTGAACGAACCAGCTCGCGCAATAGAGCGACCAGCGCAGCAGATAGCGGCTGCGTGGTTCACGGCGCTGCGGCAGCGGACCCAGGCGTGCAAACAGAATCCGCCCGGGCCAGCTCTCCGGATAGCGCGAGAGCACGCAGATGGCGACCAGCACGATCGCCCAGAAAGCTGCAATCTCGATGAATTGGCGCATCGCGGCTACCCCACGCAGGTCCGTGGCCGATCAGGCATCGACCGGCGAGTGCAAAGCGATGCGATTGCCTTCGCTGTCGAGGACGACGGCACGGAACCCGTGGGGCCCGATCGCATGCGTCGGTTCCACGATCTTGCCGCCGAGCGCAGTAACCCGATTCATGGCATCGCGAATGCGACCGTTCACGTTCATGTACAGGAGAATGCCGGCGTTCGCCGTCACTTCGCTGGCATTGGGCATTAGGCAGCCACCGTTGCCATCCCCGTGCTCAAGCACGCAGAAACTGAAGTTGTCGAACTGCGCCCTCTCGACCTTGAGCGCGAGCACGCCGGCATAGAACGCCGCGGCGCGATCCAGGTCAGCCACGGGGATATCGAACCAGACCGCCCGATTGTGGATGGAATTCAGGTCGCTCACGATGGTCTCCGCAGAGGAAGGAAGTCCGGACGGCTCTAGGCCGCGGGGCACGGGTCGGCGAAGCCGGTCACCGGCCCGACCCGCGCCGCATCCGGCGCGGGGAAGAGCTTGGCAAACGAAAAAGCGTGCGGGCTCTCGCCGTGGTCGCGCAAATGCTGCAGGCGCTCCTTCGCCTCGGCGATGGCGGGGATGTGTCCCGCGGGAACCCACCACAGCGCGTAGTACGCGCCATCGAAGCGCTCGAACCAGGACTTCCGCTGCCGCATCACGCCGGCGTGCGCGCTCTTGTAGACAAAGTCGCGAAGCGCTTCGGCGCTCTGCCAGAGCGAAAGGTTGACCAGGATCCGCTCATCGGCATAGGGCCGCAGCGCGGTCGCGTCGCCCTCGGCAGTCTGCAGGCGCCACACGAACCCCGGGCTCGCATCGGCGAGCACGTTGATCGGCTCGAGGCTCGCGACAAATCCCGCCAGCAGCGCGTCGTCCAGCGGGGCGCGGATGCGCCCGATATTTACCTGCGCGATGTGAAACCGTGAAGTCATGCGCACCCCGTCAAGCCCGGTTTGCTGTTCAGTGGCGGCCGCCGCCGGGTTCCTCGTCACGCGCGACTGCGTCGGCACCAAACGGCGCCTGCTGCAAAGCGCTGCTGACCATGGGGGCGAAGCCGACATGCGAGGAATCGACAGGGTTCGCCTCGGTCTCCGGTGGCAACGCGGGCAAAGGTCGACGCGCCGTGACCGACGCGGTCCGAGAGCGCCGGACACGCGCAATCACGACCGCGATCACAATGATCGCAATGAGCGCCGCCCAAAGCGGGGCAAAATTCCAGAAGGCGGCGAGTATTTCCACGAGCGTGTCGGACGGTCGGGTTAGTCGGTGCCGCGGCGATGGCGCAGACGCGGCGCGGCCAGAATGCGCGGCGCCAGCCGGGCAGGGCGCGCGTCCGACCGGCGCCTAAGATAACCGCTTTTAGCCAGGATCGCCACGAGCCTAGTTGCGCCGCGCGCTCGCCAGCAGGGCGCGGCGGCGCTCGAGGCTTTCCGCCGGCCAGTGCTGGGCACGATCGTAGTACTCGGGGACCGCGGGCGTGCCCAGGGGGAGCACGACCCATGGTTGCTTCGACGCGGTGAAGATGTGGATATCGGGCGGGAGACGGTCAGGGTCGTCGAGCGTGCCGACGCGAACGAAGCGCACGGCATCGCCGGCCCCGGAGTAGTTGCTCCACAGCGCAATGCGGCACGTCGGACAGCGGGTGATCCTCTGCCCCTTGCCGCTGTTCGACGGCGTGTGCACCGCTTCCGGCGTGCCCTGCAGCAGCACCACCCGTTCGGCTTCAATGAGTGCATTGAGCGCAAACGATGCTCCCGTCTCGCGCTGGCACCAGCGGCAATGACAGCAGTGAACAAACAGCGGCTTGGTCGTCATCTGGTAGCGCACGGCGCGGCAGGTGCAACCGCCTGCCAGCGGAAAACCTTCAGCGGCAACCATGCGAGCCTCCCCGCGCGTATTCGGAACGCGTTCCTTGCTATTCGGCGGCCATCTTTGCGAACCGCTCCCCGGCCAGGGTATAGCGCCGGGCAGCTTCGTGCGCGTTCTTCACGCGATGGCGCTCCAGCAGGTATTCGCCCGTATTGTAGGAGACCCAGACCGTTCCGCTCGCGTCTTCCCAGACCACGATCTTCAGGGGCAAATCGATCCCGGATTGGGGCGCGGAGGCGAGAAAGGCCGGCAGCAGGGAGCCGTCGCCGAAGATCAGGAGCTGACAAGGACGAGTCTTGCCGAGCGCCGCCTCCTGGAGGTCGATGCGGGCGAAGATGCGCGGGCCGCCGCTCGCCTTCACGGCCGCTTCCAGCCGGTCCATCGTGGCGTTGACCGGGTATTTGCTTTGCAGCGAGACGAGCCCGGTGTCGGCCAGCGCGCAAGACGCGCTAAAAAGCAAGGCGAGGATGACGAGGAATCGGCGCATGGTCCTTTCCTTCAGGCAGTGGATGCGGCGGCGAAGGCCGTGCTGGCGCGGCCCCCGAGCGAGGCTTGGACCCGGCGGCGAAGGCCTTTCGCCGGGGCGTTCCGGCTACTTCCGCCGCACCACGAGCAGGACCACGCCGGCGGCGACTGCCGCCAACCCCGCCCAGGTCGGAATATTGACCTCCTTCTTTTCGGCGAGCGAGAGCTTGAAATTGCCGAACTGCGCTTCGTGCGTTTCCTTGGTGTAGCTGAAATTGCCGTACAGCAGGCCGGCGAGGCCGCCGACGATGAGCAGTATGCCGAGGATCCTTGTGCCGTCCATGGCCCTTCGCTCTCCCTTCCTTTTTTTCGGCGCGGTCTTTTCCGCCTGCCTGTTGCGATTTCATTCCGCGATCTCGGGCGGCTCGCGCGTGCCGAACAGTGCCATCGCGATGGGAATGGTCGTCAGCGCGCCCAGCGCGAGCAGTGTCCAGCCGAGTGTACGCCGCGTGTCCGGGCGAAGGAAGCCGGCGAGCAGGAGTCCTGCGCCCGCGCCAGCCATGCCGCGGGTCGCCGCGACAATGCCGATCTCGGGAACGGTCACATTGTAGGTCTTCATGGCAGGTTCCTTTCCATGCGGTCGAAGTCAAAACTACAATGGCGCGCATGCGCGCCCGGGCCAAAACGCTCAACACTGCCGGTAAAAAGCACAAGTTCGGCAAGGCCTGGATGCAGGAGCACGTTTCGGACCACTGGGTGCAGGAGGCCCAGCGCCGGGGCTACCGCTCGCGCGCGGCCTTCAAGCTGATCGAGCTCGCGGCAAAGGACAAGCTGTTCCGGCCCGGTATGACCGTGGTCGACTTGGGCGCTGCGCCCGGCAGCTGGTGCCAGGTGCTGCGCGAGCGCTTGGGAGCGGACGCCCGGATCATCGCGGTCGATCTGCTGCCGATGGATCCGATCGCCGGCGTGCGCCTGATTCGCGGCGACTGGCTCGACCCGGCGACGCTGGAGGCTGTTCTGACCGCCCTCGATGGCCGCCCGGTCGATCTTGTGCTCTCCGACCTGGCACCCAATATCAGCGGTATCGAATCGGCCGACCAGGCGCGCAGCGTCTACCTGGGTGAGTTGGCGCTCGAGTTTGCCACCGGGACGCTGCAACCCGGCGGCAATCTGGTCGTCAAAGCCTTCCAGGGCGAAGGTTTCGCCCTGCTGCAGCGCGCCTTTGCCGCGCACTTCGACAAGGCCTACGTGCGCAAGCCGAAGGCATCCCGTGACCGCAGTCGGGAGGTTTTTCTGGTCGGCAAGGGCTTCCGCCCGGCGCAGCAGGGAGCCTAAGGCGGGAGCGGGTCCCCTATCCTGCTAGAATTGCACGGTATTCGGCGAAAGCGCCGGAAGGAAGAACGTTGAATAACCTGCTCAAGAACCTCCTCATCTGGCTCGTCGTGGGCCTCGTGGTCCTGACCGTGGTCAAGCAGTTCGACGCCCGTCCGGGCACGAAGGACGCGGTCCCGTACTCCGACTTCATGGAGCAAGCCAAGGAAGGTCGGATCGAATCGGCGTCAATCGAAGGCCGCACCATCAAGTGGGTCGGCACTGACAAGAAGTCCAACGTTACCTACAGCGCGGGCGACCTGTGGATGGTGGGCGACCTCATCCGCTACGGCGTCAAGGTGCAGGCGAAGCCGGAGGAAGAGCAGAGCTTCCTGGCGCAGGTGTTCATCTCCTGGTTCCCGATGCTGCTCTTGATCGGCGTGTGGGTGTTCTTCATGCGCCAGATGCAGGGCGGGGGCCGCGGCGGCGCCTTCTCGTTCGGGAAGAGCAAGGCGCGCATGCTCGATGAGTCCAACAATACGGTGACCTTTGCCGACGTCGCCGGCTGCGACGAGGCCAAGGAAGAGGTCGCCGAGCTGGTCGAGTTCCTGCGCGATCCATCCAAGTTCCAGAAGCTCGGCGGCCGCATCCCGCGGGGCGTGCTGATGGTAGGCAATCCCGGCACCGGCAAGACGCTGCTCGCCAAGGCGATCGCGGGCGAAGCGAAGGTGCCGTTCTTCTCGATCTCCGGCTCCGACTTCGTCGAGATGTTCGTCGGCGTGGGCGCGGCGCGCGTGCGCGACATGTTCGAGCAGGCCAAGAAGAACGCCCCCTGCATCGTGTTCATCGACGAAATCGACGCCGTTGGTCGCCAGCGCGGCGCGGGGCTGGGCGGCGGCAACGACGAACGCGAGCAGACGCTCAACCAACTCCTGGTCGAGATGGACGGCTTCGAGGGCAACTCGGGCGTCATCGTCATCGCCGCGACCAACCGGCCCGACGTCCTCGACCCGGCGCTGATGCGCCCTGGCCGTTTCGACCGCCAGGTGGTCGTCCCGCTGCCCGACATTCGCGGCCGCGAGCAGATCCTGCTCGTACACATGCGCAAGGTGCCGCTCGCCGCCGACGTCAAGGCCGAGATCATCGCCCGCGGCACGCCGGGATTCTCCGGCGCGGATCTCGCCAACCTCGTCAACGAGGCGGCGCTGTTCGCCGCGCGCAAGAGCAAGCGCCTGGTCGACATGGAGGACTTCGAGCTCGCCAAGGACAAGATCATGATGGGCGCCGAGCGCAAATCGATGGTCATGTCCGAGGAAGAGCGCAAGAACACTGCCTACCACGAGTCCGGGCACACCGTGGTCGCGAAGCTGCTGCCGAAGTCCGATCCGGTGCACAAGGTGACGATCATCCCGCGCGGCCGCGCGCTGGGCGTGACCATGCAGCTCCCCGAACAGGACCGCTATTCCTACGATCGCGACTACCTTCTGCAGCGCATCGCGGTGCTCTTCGGCGGCCGCATCGCCGAAGAAATCTTCATGCATCAGATGACCACCGGCGCGGGCAACGACTTTGAGCGTGCAACGCAGATGGCGCGCGACATGGTCACCCGCTACGGCATGTCCGACATGATGGGTCCGATGGTGTACGGTGAGAACGAAGGCGAGGTCTTCCTCGGCCGCTCGATCACGACACAGAAGAACGTGTCCGAGGCGACCATGCAGAAGGTCGATCAGGAGATCAAGCGCATCATCGACGAGCAGTACGGCCTGGCACGGCAGCTCATCGAGGCGAATCGCGACAAGGTCGAGGCGATGGCGAAGGCGCTGCTGGAG
>DASZIB010000007.1:0-4104 GCA_035937415.1 Edaphobacterium sp. (SeqCode)
CGGCATCGAGTTGGGGTTGCCGCGCGAGATGGTCTATCGCCATCCCTTCCCCGGACCCGGCCTGGGTGTGAGGATCCTCGGCGAGGTGCGCAAGGAATACGCCGAGCTGCTGCGGCACGCCGACGCCATCTACATCGAGGAACTGCGCAAGCACGATCTCTATGACCGCGTCAGCCAGGCGTTCGCGGTCTTCCTGCCGGTGCGCTCGGTGGGCGTCATGGGCGATGTGCGCCGCTACGACTACGTGATCGCGCTGCGCGCGGTGGAGACCGTGGACTTCATGACCGCGCACTGGGCGCGCCTGCCGTACGAGTTCCTCGACCACGTGTCGCGGCGCATCGTCAACGAGGTGGCGGGCATCTCACGCGTGGTCTACGACATCTCGGGCAAACCGCCGGCGACCATAGAGTGGGAGTAACGCAGCGGGTTACTGCACGGCGCGCGAGCATCGACGGCGAAGGGCTTGCGGTCGACCACCGCTGAGCGGCGCGATTACCGCTGGGCTTGACTCAGTGGGCCCCGCCGTTTGATCTCGTTATTTCGGCGTCACCGTAGACGCCGTGCAGTCCCCCGTCGCGAGCGAAGTCCCTTATCATCGCAAAATATCCCGGCGCGTAGCGGGTGGACAGCCGCTCGCCACTGCCTGCTGCGATTTCGAACAGCGTCATCCCGTGTTCCGCTTGCCGGTATACCGCCAGCGTGAACGGCAGGCCTGCGGCGATCAGCAAGCTGATGCGACGAGTCGTCTCGGCGCTCGGGGCTTCGTAGTCCTCCCCACCCAATATCCATAGCTGCGGCGTCGTATCGGAGTGCAACGTTGGCATTGGATCGTAGTGGAATGGCGTGCCCCACTGGAATTTCGCGCCCATCTCCCGCAGCTGTGATTCCGAATAGGCAAGAAAGAAATGCGTGTAGTTGCCATGGAGGTCCTTGAACCACGGCGCGTCCCTGTACTTCGCCCTCACGGCATCGAATTCACTGAAGCCTGCGGTAAACCCGCTTGCAATGACGATCTCGGCAGCCCGTGCGACCTCCAGTGCGCTCGCGATTTCCGCCGCTGAGTGACCTTTTTCGCGCATTTCGATTTCGACTTCCTGCTGGTCTTCGTCTATCACGCTTACTGCGAGGCCGAAGCAAACGATGACAAAGTCCACGTGCGCGCGATTCGCTGCAAGCGGCGCTACCCATCCACCTTGGCTTCCGGCCTGATAGCCGATCCGCCCTGCACGCCTTGCGGAGAGGCGCTTGGCTTCGCGCATCGCCGCCACGGCATCGTCGGCAAGCAGGTTGAAATCCTGACTGTAACTGCCATCCGACCCGCCCGTTCCACGCTTGTCAAACACAAAAGCGCCGACCTTCTCGGCCGGCAGCATCCTCTGCAGCGCATCGAACTGTCGCGCCGAGTCGTGCTCGGCACCGTGCAGCAATATGACGATTGGAACGACGTCTGTGCCTTGCGGCAAAATCAGCCGCCCTGCGAGCGTTGCGCCGTGGCTCGTGAATGTCGTGTCCGTCACGTCGAAGCGGACGCGTCGCCCTTCTACCCCAAAAAAATTGATACCGCCGGCCTCACACGCGGAAAAGCGCACGGACTTGCCATCGGGCCGCCCGGTCCAACCATACGAACTGCTCCACAGGCCGCCCCCTTTCTCAGTCAACGCGCCGGTTGTGCCGTCAAACCGACGCCACCGTAGCGTATTGCTGACGGATGGTGCGATATCGACATTTCCACCACCGGACAAACGATATGTGCCGATGTGGCAGTCCATCGCTTCCGACGCGCGCGCGACTGGGGCCACGAAGGAATTGCACAGGGCGGCGACACAGATCGCGAAAATAGTTGCGTTCCGCAGGCGCTCTGGTCCTGGCCTACAAATCGTCACGTTGTGTCTCTCCTGCGCGAGACCAACCACTCGTGCGCATACATCGCGCATGAGGCAGGGTTCTGCGACCAGAGCCACATGAACCCGATCATTGCCCAAAGGGCTTGCCGCGCACCGTAGTGTAGACCCCATCGAGGGCCGTGAGGCTGTCGAGGTTCGCGACTCCGGCCACGCTCACTGGATCGCCGAGATACAGGACTCTGCCGGTGGCGTTCGTAAACGCGGGCCACGGCGGCAGGCCGCTGCCGTTCGGGTCGCCTGAGCGCGCGAAGTTGCTCCAGTAGCTGGACATGTCGCGCGCGAGCGTTCGATCCCCCCGGCTCCAGCGCCACGGGGCTTGGTTCAGATGGTCGAACACGTACCAGAGCTCGGCGAAGTGGCTCGCTCCCCAATCCGCGTACACGGAGCCGATCGGGAACGGCGGCTGCTTTCGAAACGAGTAGTAGTAGACCGGGCTGCGTCCGGTTGTGGCTTGCAACCTGGCCCACGCCCACATGTCCCAGCCAAAGCGCAGATCGCGCTCGAGATCCAGCCGCCCCTTTTGTGCCGCTTCGTCGGTTGCGTGGGGGTACGCCGCAACGATCGCCGGTGGTAGCTGGCCGAAGGAACGCTCGATGTCCGCAGCGAAGGTCGCAGCGGTGGTGTGGCTCACATCCGTCAGCGAGCGCGCCTCCTCGGCGTTGGATCCGACGAGCAGCGGAACGTCGTTCTGCTGCCCCGACGCGAACGCCTCATAAGGCGCAACCGGGAGAAGATAGGGTTCGATCACCGGGTGCGTGACGCCGCCGGCGTTGCCGCCACCCATGAGACGGGCCGCAGGCAGCCGGCGCAGCTCCTCAAGCGAGGCGACCTCGAGCGAGGCGCGGTACTTTTCGCCGTCGCGCTCAGCATTGGCCAGCAGATAGCTGGGCGCGAGCTGCAGCGGCTCAAACAGACCACCGCTCTCGCCGATGGCGCGCTGAAACAGTCCCTTCGCCCGCGGCGACGCCATCAGCACGCTAACCGACATGGAGCCGGAGGATTGGCCGGCAATCGTCACGCGTCCTGGGTCACCCCCAAAGGCGACAACGTTGCGCTGCACCCACTCCAGGGCAGCGATCTGGTCCATGAGGCCGTAATTTCCGGAGGAGCGGTGCGGGGACTCGCGCGTCAGTTCTGGAAGCGCGAGAAAGCCGAGCGGGCCCAGTCGGTAGGCGATGGTGACGACGATCACGCCTTGGTGCGCGAGCCGCTCGCCCCAGTACAGTGGCATCGAGGCGGCCCCGTTCCGGTAGCCACCGCCGTATATCCAGACGATCACCGGCAGCTGCTCCGCGGGGCTCTTTGCCGGCGTCCAGATATTGAGGTAGAGACAATCTTCACTCACGGTTGGCGGCGTTTCGCCGGGCATGGACACGCCTTCCTGCATGCACGCCGCGGCAAACACGTCTGCCTTACGGATGCCAGCCCACGGTGCGACAGCCGCCGGGGGTCGCCAACGTAAAGCGCCGACCGGCGGGGCAGCGAACGGGACGCCCTTGTACACGCTCACGCCGCGCTCGGACATTCCGGATATCGCTCCGGACTCTGTCAGAACTTGCGGCGCGGCTGCGGCCTGGGCGGCCGCCACTACGGCAGCGGCGAATAGCCATCGCTTGCGCATCTGATCTATCTTCAGCGGCGCCGCTTGGTCCCCGCGCGCCGGCGCGACCTGTCGGGGCGCGGCTGCACGCGCCGCTCGCGCGCGTATGGATTGGCGTCCGTGCGGTACTCGATAAACACCGGAGTCGCGAACAGATCGTAGGTCTTGCGGAACACGTTGGCGAGATAGCGCGTGTAGGCGTCGGGTACCGCGGCGGTCTGGTTGCCGTGGATCACTATGCGCGGCGGATTGCGGCCGCCCTGGTGCGCGTAACGCAGCTTGATGCGCCGGCCGCGCACCAGCGGCGGCTGGTGGACGCTGAGGGCGTGCTCGAGCGTACGCGTGAGCTCGCGCGTCGGCATGGTGCGCATAGCCGCCTCGTAGGCGCGTACCGCGGACTGCATGAGCTCGCCCACCCCGCTCCCATGACGCGCGGAGATGAAATGCAGCGGCGCAAAGGGCACGAAGTCGAGTTTCAGGGCCAGCTGGCGCTGGATCTGCTCGCGCTGCTCCGCCGCAATCCCGTCCCACTTGTTGACCGCGATGATGAGCGCCCGCCCGCGCTCGAGCGCCAGTCCCAGCACGCTCGCGTCCTGCTCG
>DASZIB010000008.1:0-4150 GCA_035937415.1 Edaphobacterium sp. (SeqCode)
CCGACATCATCGCCCAAGACCCTGTGGGCATGAAACAGCTTCGTGCGGTGCGCGCGCTCGGCCTGCCCGACTGGTGCATTGCCGCAGGATTCGTGCGCAATCGGGTGTGGGATCATCTGCACGGCATCGTGCCGCCGCGCCCGCCGGCGGATATCGACGTGCTCTATTTCAATGCGACGGACCTCTCCAAGGATCGCGAAGCCGAGTACGAGAGGCGGCTCGATGATTTGCTGCCCGGCGTGCCGTGGCAGGTGCGCAACCAGGCGCGCATGCATGTCTCGAAGAACCTGCCGCAGCATCGCGACACGTCCGATGCCATGACCTATTGGCTGGAAACGGTGACGGCCGTCGGCGTGCGGCTGGAGGCCGACGATCGCCTGACGGTGGTGGCGCCGCTCGGCACGGACGACCTGCTCGGCCTGCGCTGCCGCCCGACGCCGTTCGGCCGCACGCTACGCGACGAGTATGAGGCGCGCATTGCCAGCAAACGCTGGCGCGCGCTGTGGCCGAAGGTACGGTTTCTGGATTAGGGTAGGTGTTGACGCTATGTTCTAGAACTATCATTCTAGATATATGGGCCATGCCAAATTCAGCCAAGTGGACTTTCTCAGCGCAGCGCAGGCCATCGCTGCCGCAGAGGGGCCGGCCGCCGTAACGATCGCGTCGATCACGGCCCGCCTGGGGGCGCCGACGGGGTCGTTCTACCATCGCTTTGCCTCGCGCAACGTGGTGCTTGGCGATCTATGGCTTCGCACGGTCGTCGACTTTCAGGAGGGGATCGGCGCAGCCCTCGATGCCGGCGACGGCTTGCGGGCCGCGCTGCATACGCTGTCCTGGGTGCGCGCCCATCCGGATAACGCACGCCTGCTTCTGATGTACGACCGAAAGGATTTCGTTCAGGGCGAATGGCCGGAAGAACTGCGCGAACGGGTCGCCGAGATGACTGCGCGCATGGAGGCCGGATCGCGGCAGTGGGCGCGGGTGATCTTCGGCGCGGACGGGCGGGAGGAAGTGCGCCTGGCGCAATTCCTGATCGCCGAGGTTCCGGTCGCCGGCGTGCGCCAGCACCTTGTGCGCCGCGAACCGCCGCCGCCGCTCGTCGACCGGTTGATCCGCACCACCTATCGCGCCGTCGTCGCCGATTACCTGGCGCGAAAACGCAAGCCCAGCCTCGCAGGGAGAACACAGCGATGAATCGCTTCACCCTTTACGGCAGCCCGCATTCGCTCCCGACCTACAAGGTGGCGCTGATGCTGCGCCTGTCGAACGAGCCGTTCTCTTTCCGATACGTGAGCTTCCAGAAGGGCATGCACAAGACGCCGGAGTTTCTGGCGCTTTCCCGCTGGCGTCAGGTCCCGGTGCTCATCGACGGCGAACGCGTCCACCTCCAGTCGGCGGCCATCGTCGAGCATCTGGCCGGGACGCTCGGCCGCTTCCAGGGAGCGGATGCGGCGACGCGCCAGGCCGTGCGGGAGTGGCTGTATTGGGACACGGACGCGCTGTTTCCACCGATCTTCAACTGCTATGGCGCCGAGCTCGGCCGGCAAAAACTTCTTCCCATCAGCGTTGCGCCGATGATTGCCGACTACCATCGCGGACGTGCCGAGGCGGTACTGTCGGTGCTCGACTCGCACCTTGCCGATGGCAGCTATCTCTGTGCTGCTGAACCCACCATCGCGGATCTCTTCTGTTATTGCGACGTGGCCTTCGCCGAAATCTGCGCGTTCGACTTGAAGCGCTGGACCAACCTGGCCGGCTGGGCTGAAAGAGTGACGGCGCTGCCGGGGTTCAAGGCGCCTTTCGCATTGTTGGCCATGGAGAACGCCGAGCTCTAGCTGGCATCCGGGCCGGCCCTAGCCGTCATGATTGCCGATAGATCTGCTCCAGCTCGCGGCACAGCCCCGCGGTATCGCAGGCCGCAGAGGCCGCAAGCCGGGCGCGCATGCCGGCGCGCAGGTTGGCAAGGCGATTGGGCGTGTTGGGGTCGCGGGCCAACGCGCTCGCGTTGGCGACCAGCTCTTCCTCGTCGCCGGCGACCCATGCATCGAGGCCCGCCGCGCGCAGGAGCGAAGCGCTTGTGCGCGCGACCCACCGGTCGCCGGCATATGTCAGCATGGGGACGCCCTGCCACAGCGCCTCGGTCGTCGTGGTGCCGCCGTTGTAAGGGAACGTGTCCAGCGCGATGTCGATGCGATCGTAGCTGCGTAGAAAGTCGAAGTGCGCGGCGCCGCCCTCGAGGTCGATGCGCTCGGGGGCGATGCCGAGATTGGCGAAGCGGGCAAGCAGGTGGTCGCGGTTGGAGCGATCGGCAAGCGTGGGCGCGCGGACCAGCAGGCGCGCGCTGGGCGCCGACCGCAGTATGCGCGCCCAGAGGCCGAGGGTAAGGTCGTTCAACTTGTACGCGGAGGCGAGCGCACCGAAGGTCAGTCTGCCGCCGTTGCTGCGGCAGGGCGGCAGCGCGACATCCGGTACGGCATAGAGAACCTCGAAGGCGAGGTAGGTGCCGCGTACACGCAGCACGCGCTCCGTGAAGAAGCCTTCCTCGGCGGCTGGAACCACCACGTCGTCGCCGACGATGCCATCGAAGCACTCGAGACCCGAGGTCGCAAAACTGTTGAACCAACCGATCTGCAGCGGCGCCGGCCGGCGCAGAAACAGTCGCAACCATTTCGGGGCACTGTATGCGTTGAGATCGACGAGCACGTCGATGCCGGCCGCGGCGAGCCGGCGGGCGACTGCTTCGTCGTCGCTCGCGCCCGCCTGCCAGATCACGTCGTGCGCGTGGTCGCTGTAGCCAGCGGAAGCCGAGGGGTCGCCGCCGAGCGACACCAGATGCACTTCGAAACGGTCGCGATCATGGCGATTGATTACGCCGTAAACCGGTTTCATCCAGTTTGCGCTGTCGAAAAAGGCCGAGACGTAGCCGATCCGCAATTTCCCGCCCGACGGCGGGCGCTTGGGACGTTCCATCGGGCTGACGCCGGCGGCGAGGCACCGTCCCCAGGCGCACCGCGCGGCAAACACATCAGCGTTTCCCGCCGACGCACTGCCCGGAATGGCGATGGCGATGTTCTCTTGCGCAACCGCGCGCATCGAAGGGTCTGCCGCCACCCGGCGATAGGCATCGATCGCCTGCTCGACTTCACCGAGCTTGAACAGCACCTCGGCCAGCAGGCCCCAGGCGCGCACCTCGTCCGGCCGCAGGCGCACGGCGTGGCGCAAGGCGTCGCTGGCCTCGCCAAAGGCGCGGGCCCGCAGCCGCACGCCGCCGAGACCGTACCAGGCCGCGAAACTGCGTCGGTCGGCGGCGATCACACGGCGATAGGCCTCCGTCGCCGCGTCGATGTCGCCGGCCAGATGCAGTGCATCGGCCGCTTGAATATCCGTCATTGGGCCGAGATTACTCACGAGGGCGCGTCTTGCCACCCTGCGCGCCTGCCTAAAGCAGCTTCATCTGCCGGGTGTCGCGTCTGGCGTCGCTCAACGCGGTGCGCGCGGACTCCGGAACGCGGAAGGCCATGGTTTCCAGCCGGAAGCGGATGCGATTGAGCTCGAGGCGCTTCACCGCTGCTGCGAAGCGCGCGCCGAGGAGCTGGGCGATCGGCCCTTCGCCGCGCATGCGCAGACCGAACTCGGCCTGGTAGAGCGCACCGCCACGCATCTGGCGGACCAGCGACAGCACGCGGTCGGCGCGGTCGGGCCGGTGCTGGCGCAGCCATTCCTCGAACAGTTGCTTGATCTCGAGCGGCAGGCGCAGGACGGTGAAGCCCGCGCGCGTGGCGCCGGCGTCACGGGCCGCCTCGAGGATCGCTTCCATCTCGTGGTCGTTCAGTCCCGGGATCATGGGCGCCGTCATGACGCCGGTCGGGATGCCGGCCGCCGCGAGCGCACGGATCGCCTCCAGCCGGCGGTGCGGTGCCGAGGCGCGCGGCTCCATCGCCCGCGCCAGGTCCTTGTCGAGCGTGGTGATCGACACGAACGCCTCGGCGAGGTTGCGTTTGGCCATGTTGCCCAGGATGTCGATGTCGCGCGTGATGAGCTGGCCCTTGGTGACGATGCCCACCGGATTGTTGAACTCGTTCAGCACACCGAGGATCTGCCGGGTGATCTTCAGCTCGCGCTCGACCGGCTGGTAGGGATCGGTGTTGGT
>DASZIB010000009.1:0-4711 GCA_035937415.1 Edaphobacterium sp. (SeqCode)
CGAGGAGCAGGCCGCGGCCACGGGCGAGATTTCGCGCAATGTGGCGCAGGCGAGCCAGGGGTCGCGAACGCTCGCTGCCAATATTGCGGTGGTGACGACGGCGATCGGCGAGGCGAACCGCTCCGCCGAGCATGTGCTGGGCGCGAGCGGCGAGCTTGCCGGCGTCGCCCGCGATCTCAAAAGCGCAGTGGACGACTTCCTGTCCCAGGTCGCGGCAGCCTGAGGCGCGGTGCCGCCCGCGGCGGCGCGTTGGCGAAGTGCTGCGGGCCAGACGCAACGCGTCATCTCTTCGATCGATGCGATCAAAGTCCGCGTCGATGATCGGGATGCGCACTTGACCCTGCTGTCCGTTTAACGCTCAATTGGTACCTGGGCTTCGCGCCACATCGCTTCGTCAGGTCAACGCATTTGCCGAAACCGGCGCTTGGGGTCACGCGACCGATGGCTGTCGATCGTGAACTCGTCATCGCCTGCGCGGATCAGGCGCTGGTGCGGGGTCCCTTGCGGATCGGTCGCGGCCGCTTGGCCCGAGAAGCGCTTCGGCGATTGGCCATCGTCCTTGCTCTCGGCACGCCGCTGGGCGCAATCACGCCAACGCCCGCTTCGGCGCAACCGGCCGCTCCGCAGATTCAGCGGGCCACGAGCGGTCTCGAACGGAGCCTCGATCTGCAGACAGAGCTGCCGGCCACACCCCAGACCCCGGACGCGATCCGGATCAGCCCCGATGCCGTGCGGGTGCTGCTGTGGATCGCGGTGATCTGCGGCGCCGCGGCGCTCGCCTACTATGTCCGCGGCATCCTGCCCGCCGGCGGCCTCGCGCGAAGCTCGGCATGGGAGGACCCGTCAGAGCCATCTGCATTCGGCCAGGCCCAAGACAGCGCGGAGGCGCAGATCGCCGCGGACGACCTGGCGCGACAGGGACGGTTCGTCGAGGCCATGCACGTGCTGCTGCTGCAGGGCCTCGACGAGATGCGCAGGCGCCTCGACCAGCGCTTCGCCGACTCGCTGACGAGCCGGGAGATCATGCGGCGCGCCAAGGTTTCCTCCGGCGCAAGCGCCGCGCTGCGCGACATCGTCGATTGGGTCGAGCGCGCCTATTTCGGTGCGCATCCGGCGGTTGCCGAGGACTATGCGGCGTGCCGCAAGAGCTTCGTGGCGTTCGCCGAGGCGCTGAAAGAAGGCGCCTCGACGTGACGGAGGTGTTCTCGCCACGGGTCATTCTCGGTTGGATTGCCGCGGTGGCGGCAACGTTCGCGCTCTCGCTTTATTTGATGTCGCTCGGCGACAGCGATGCCCCCGACAGCGTCGGACCGAGCGCCTTCTCCCGCTCCGCGATCGGCTACGCCGGATTGGCGGAGTTTCTCCAACGCCTCGGCATGCGCGTGGAGAAGCGCCTCGGCAACGACGCTTCGGCGGTCGGCGCCGATAGTCTCCTCATCGTTGCCGAGCCGCCCCTCGCCGCCAAGGCGGCCGAGCGCAAGCTGATCCCTCCCGATGTCGCGACCGTCCTCGTCATCCTGCCCAAATGGTCCGGCCCGCGCAGCCGCACCCATGCGGGCTGGATCGAGGACGCCGCGCAGCTGTCGCCCGCAAGCGTGGACTGGGTCATCGAGGCGGCCGGCGCCAAGGGCAAGACCGTCCGGGTCGATGCACCGGAGGTCTGGACAACCAACGAGGTCGGCGCCAAGCCGCAGGTCGGCAACGTCGTGCAGCTCATCATCGACAGCGACCTGCGGCGAATCGTCAGTACCCCCCAGGGCATTCTGGTGGGCGAGCGCAGGATCGGTCCCAAGCGGATATGGCTCGTCGCCGATCCGGACATCCTCTCCAATCACGGGGTGCTGAAGGGAGACAATCCCGCCCTGGCGGCGCGACTCTTTACGATGCTCGTGCCGCCGCGCGGGCGCGTCGTCTTCGACGAGGCCCTGCACGGCTACAGCGGAGCGACCACGCGTTCGCCGGGGGGCCGCACTGCGGCTGCCAACAACCCGCTGGCGCTGCTGTTTCAGTTTCCGCTGGTGATGGTCACGCTGCAGGTGGTGGCGGCGTTCGGCCTCGTGCTGTGGGCCACCATGGTCCGTTTCGGCAAGCCTGAGCCGATGGAGATGCTGTTTGCCCAAGGCAAGGGCGGCCTCATTCGCAATGCCGCGCATCTGATGGAGTTCGCCGGGGCGCGCGAGACGCTGCTGTCCGATTATTTCCGCTCAACCGTGGGCGATGTCGCGCGCCGATTAAGGGCTCCGGCGAGCCTTGGCGAGCCGGCCCTCATCGACTGGCTCGACCGGGTCGGACGCGCCCACGGCGTTGCCGCCGATCTTTCGGCGATTACCCGGCGCGTCGATGAGGTGGTGCGCGACCATGGCCGCAGCACGCCGACGTTCGTTGCTGCGGCGCGTGACATTCACCGCTGGAAGCAGGAGATGCTTGATGCGCATTGACTACATAGGCTCGATCACGAGCGCCATCCGGGCCGAGGTGCGCAAGGTCGTGGTCGGGCAGGACGAGGTCATCGACTTCATGCTGACGAGCCTGCTGTGCGGCGGCCACGTCCTGCTCGAAGGCGTCCCCGGCACCGCAAAGACGCTGCTCACCCAGGCGTTCGCCGCCGGCATGACACTGAAATTCGGGCGCATCCAGTTCACCCCCGACATGATGCCGGGCGACATTCTCGGCACCAATCTTTTCAATTTCCAAACCAATGCCTTCACCCTCACCAAGGGACCGGTGTTCACCCAGATTCTTCTTGCCGACGAGATCAACCGCACGCCGCCCAAGACGCAGGCAGCGCTGCTGCAAGCGATGAACGAGCGCTTCGTGACGATCGACGGCAAGGACTATCCGCTTGGCGACGAGTTCATGGTGGTCGCGACCCAGAACCCGATCGAGCAGCAGGGCACCTACCCGCTGCCGGAGGCGCAGCTCGACCGTTTCCTGTTCAAGATCATCATCGATTACCCCTCACGCGACGAGGAGCGCGAGATCGTCGCGCGTCACGGTCACCGCTCCGCCATGCCGCGCATCGGCGACTTCGGCCTCGCGGCGGTGGTGGCGGCGGACGGTCTTGCCTATGCGCGCCAGGCGGTGACGCAGATTCGCCTGACCGATGTCCTCATCGACTACATCGTCGACGTCGCGCGCGCGACGCGCGAGCACACCTCGATCGAGCACGGCGCCTCGACGCGCGCCGCCAACATGCTGGCGTCGTCGTCGCGTGCCTATGCGGCAACGCAGGGCCGCGATTTCGTCATCCCCGACGACATCAAGGCGCTTGCCGTGCCGCTGCTGCGGCACCGTGTCGTGCTGTCGCCCTCGGCCGAGATCGAGGGGCTCACCAGCGACCAGGTCATCCGCGACGTGCTCGACCGGACGGCGGCGCCGCGATGATCACGCCGACGCCCCGCGCGGCTCTCATTTTTGCGGCGGGCGTGCCGCTGGCATTGGTGCTGGTCGCGATCAATCCGGGCTGGTGGAGCTTGACGTTCGACTACGGCCTGATCGTGATCACGGCGGTCGCCACCGACGCGATGCTGGTCTTGCCACGTCGGCACCTCAAACTGGCGGCCTCGCCGCCGGAGCGGCTTCATGTCGGCGAAACCGGCGCGATCGCGGTCGAAATCGAGGCCGCGCGTCATCCACGCGCAACGCGCCTCGATGTGCTGCCGGAGCAGCGCGGCGCGCTCGATCGTGCCGATACCGAAACCGTGGCGCTCGCCCCGGCGACGAGCGCTCGCGTGTCGCTGCCGATGACGGCGCGCCGGCGCGGTCGTGTCTTCATCGATGCCCTATGGCTGCGCTGGCGCGGGCCTTTGTCGCTCGTGCAATGGGTCCACCGCGTCCCGGTCAATGCCACCGTCGATGTGGTGCCGAGCGTCCGCGGCGTCCGCAACGCGGCGCTGCAGTTTCACTCTCATGAGGCGATGCACGGCATGAAGGTGCAGCAGCAGAAAGGGGAAGGCTCGGAATTCGAAGCGCTGCGGGAATACCTGCCGGGACTGGACCCGCGTCACGTCGACTGGAAGCAGTCCGCGCGTCACCGCCGGCTGCTGTGCAAGGAGTTCCAGACCGAGCGCAACCATCCGGTCGTGATGGCCTTCGACACCGGTCACCTGATGCTGGAGCCGGTCAACGGGCTTGCCCGCCTCGACCATGCGATCAACGCCGCACTGGCGCTCGCCTGGGTGTCGCTCCACGGCGGCGATCTTGTCGGCATCTACGGCTTCGACGCGACAGTGCGGGTCTATCATGCCCCGGTCCGCAGCATCGCCCGGTTCGGGAACATCCAGCGCTCGACGGCGGAGCTCGCCTATCACACCGAGGAGACGAACTTCACGCTCGGATTAGCCGAGCTCAATATCCGCCTCAAACGGCGGGCGCTCGTGATCCTGTTCACCGAATTCATCGACACCGTCACGGCGGAGCTCATGATCGAGAGCCTGCAGCACGTCGCCAATCGCCACGTCGTGGTCCTGGTAACGCTGCGCGACGCGGACCTGCAGCGCACCATCGATGCCGAGCCACGGACCTTCGAGGCCGTCGCCGAGACCGTCATCGCTGAGGATTTCCAGACCGAACGCGCGATCGTGTTCGAACGCCTCGAACGCATGGGGCTGCACTGCCTCGACACTCCGAGCGCGGGACTTTCGGTGGCGCTCATCAACCGCTATCTCCACATCAAGCAGCGCGGCCTGATATGACGGAACTGATCGCCGAC
>DASZIB010000010.1:0-40723 GCA_035937415.1 Edaphobacterium sp. (SeqCode)
ACTCGGCTCCGTCCCAGAATTTCCATGGCCTCAGGTGGCAGGGTGGCAAGTTCTCGCATCGAACTGATGGCGAAACACCCCTTTTGTCCCTCCGTAATGGACGGAACCAGTTTCAAGAACTGTTCGATGTTGTCCCAGCCCAGGGGCTCGCCCGTGAGCAGCCCGCGTTGTTGCAGCCGATCGAGGTAGAAGCGAAGGCTCTCCAGAAACAGGTCCTCCTTGCCCGCGAACTCCGCGTAGAGGCCGGATTTATTCACCCCCGTGGCCTTTTCCAGTTCCTGCAGGCTGGCGTCGGCAAAGCCGTGCTTCCAGAACACCGGGAGGGCCTTTTCAAGCACTCCTTTACGGCTGAAATTTCTCGGGCGCGCCATTTCGCGATTCTACCGTAAAGAACCGGTTAGTTCAATATCGCTTGACCCTCACACGCGTTTCGTCCATTATGAACCGATCGGTCCTTAATTCAGCAGAAAAGACGTGCTCAAAAGCAATGTGATGCGCCTCGGCGCCGTCCTTTTGATGGGACTAGCCGGCTCGCTCAATCGGCCTGCAGATTCGGCTCGGGCCATGGCACAGGATGAGCATGGCTTCCTTACAGGTCCGTCACTTTAAGGAGAATGGGTATGCGGGTGATCGAAGCGGAGACGTTCACGGGTTATGGCGGGCTGCAGCGGACCGAATCGCCCAAGCCGCAACCGGCAAAGGAAAGGGTGCTAGTCCGCGTCACGGCCGCGGGCGTTACCCCGCGCTTCGTCTCGGCACAGCCCCGCTACAACCTTCTATTCAGAGAGATCGAACGGGAATTGTTGCCGCTGGCTCAAGAGGAGAATCTGGCCGTGATCCCGTGCAACCCGCTCGCTGGTGGCCTGTTGAGCGGAAAATATCGACAGGACGAGAAGCCGGAAAAGGGGCGCTTTTCGGCGGAAGTCGGACAGTTCGGCACCGCATATCGGGCTCGCTACTGGCATCAGCGCGAGTTTGGGACGGTCGGCAAGCTGCGCGAGATCGCCGGCGAGAGGGGCGAGGCGCTGCCGAAGCTGGCGATTGCTTGGATTCTGGCGAACCCGGCGATCACGTCTGTCATCCTCGGTGCGAGCGGAACCGAGCAACTGACCGATACGCTCGCCGCTGCCGATTACAGCCTGGAACCGGAACTGAAGGTGAAGCTGGACGATCTCTCCGCTGAGTATCGCCGCGGGGACGCTGTACGGTAGAGGGATCGCGCGAGCGCGGTGATATGACAGCGGCCACATGCGATGGCTATTGCGTCTGGCGCCCGATCAGACAGCGGAATCAATGACAACAATAAAGGCGATGCGACTGGCTTCGCTGGTCACGGCAATCAATATCCTGGTCGCGAGTGGGTTTTCTATCGCGGCGATCATCCGTCCGCAATACGTGATCCCTGCCGACTCCGTTCCAACAGAGGCGTCGTTGCTATTGGCGATGTACGCGGCGGCGCGCACAATTCCGCTGGCTTTGTTCGCGTTGGCGGCGATCTACAAGCGTGCGGCGCCGGCGTTGCTGATCCTGGGTGCGCTCGCGGGTGCCATGCAATTGCTGGATGCCGGAATCGGTCTGTTTGAGCATGATCTGGGGAAATGCGCTGGGCCGCTCTTTATTGCCGTCCTCCAATTCTTCGTGGTCTATCTGCTTCACAGACCAGTGCGGATCGCGCCGCAAACCAAGAGTGGATGAACGCGCTGCGGCCCGGTACTTCCAAGTCAGCCCCAGTCGCGCGGTGAAACTGATGCAGCGTGTCACCCGGCTGGAATCGACCAGGCCCGGGCGAGTGGGGCGTCCGAGTATCCGTGAAAGTCGCGATCCTTGGACGTCCCCTCGATGGAAGGGTTAGGCTTCGGGTTCGTGGCAAACCACTTCGATGTTGTGCCCGTCCGGGCCAATGACGAAAGCTGCATAGTAGTTTGCGTGGTAGTGCGGGCGCAGACCAGGCGCACCATTGTCTTTGCCACCCGCCTGCAGCGCCGCGCGATAGAAAGCTTCGACTTGCTGGCGATTCTCGGCCGTGAACGCCAAGTGAAGATGCGCCGGCTTCTCCTCGGTTTGGTACAGGCACAATGAAGCCTCACCCTTTGGGCTAAGCTCGACACCGTACGTCGGCGGCCCCTCCGAGACAACAGCTACGCCGAGCGGTTCGAGTGCCTTGAGGAAGAACGCTTTGCTCGCTGCATAGTCGCTGACTCCGAATTTGACGTGGTCAAACATGAGTTCTCCTGAAGTGTGTGGGCCGGCGCCTTGAGTTGACGCGGGCGCGAGCGCTCTTGGAGGACGACCAGGCCAACGAGCGCGGCGGAGTCTTCCCCCCGGATGCCCTAGAGCGGAAGTACCCTCGCGACGGCTTGTTCTGGCCGCTTCCGCGAAGCGGCAGTCCCGACCGACAGCAACTGGCCGGTCAGCGACGCTGCCCAATCTGGCCGGCCGCTTCCATGCCTTCGAGCAATGTAACGAGATCACCGCCCTTGACCTCGACGAGTTGGACCCCGCGGGGCGCCTCAAACAGGCCAGGATCGAGCGGTCCGATCTGCACATCGCGGAAATTCATCAGCGTCCGACCGCGGCGGCCACGGCTCTCGCCCTCGCCTGCGAGGCGCGCGATGACACCCTGGTCGGTCGCCCAGATATGTCCGATGAAGCTAGCCCCCGAACCGGCATTGCGCTCGACGCGAACCCGCATGGTGTCCAGCCCGTTCACCCGCTCGCGTCCTTCACGAATCTGCCGCATGTCGCCGCCGCCATTCAGGACATCGAGTGGCAGATCGAGCGCGGAGAGGTCGGTCTCGATGGCGAAGCGGGGCTCAGCCATCACCAGCCAGCAGAGATTGCGATCGAGCCGCGCGATCACGGTCAGCGAACGACCATGCTGTTTGCCTTCGTGACGCAGCGCCGAGTAGGTACGCCACAGACGGCCGAGCGTGGGGCGCTCATCGGTACCGATCAGGCTCGTCGCGGTGTACTCCACCTGCAACTGGAGAATGCTCCTGCTCGCGGCCGCAAGGGCGGTCCATGGGGAGCCGAGCAGAGCAGCCGAAGCGAGCAAGACCTGGCGACGCGAAAACACCATGTGATGGCCATTCGAAACATTGGTGCGTTAAACCACGCAAGCCCGATTGTGGTGGGGTCGATCGTGCCGGTCAACCGTGAGTTTTGGGCGGCGGCCGGACTATGCCGCGCGCTTGTCGTTGTACTTCACGCCGCCGAACAACGCATGCCTTTATTCAGCCGCTCAGTCCGGAAACTTTAACGCTCGCTCGATCGCCTGGAAGCGCGGCTCGTTGCGCAACGGATCGAAGAAGAAGTTAACTTTCGTGTACGCAAGATACGGGTCCCGGTCCCGCATCGCCGTTTCGAGCCAATCGAGCGCACGGGCGGTATCGCCCCACTGCGCGTAGATGTCGGCGTATCCCTCGGCGAACCGATCTCCCGCAATGGACCGAACCTTGGCAAGCATGGTCTCGGCCTCGGTGTGTCGCCCGAGCTTGTCGTAGATCATTGCCAAGCACCAGGGTCCATTGACTTCGCCAGCTCTTTCGCACGCAGTACGGGCGCTCTGGAAGTCTCCGCTCATATAGTAAGTGACCCCAAGCCACATGTTGACAGACACGTCGTCCTGACCCAGCGCCTTGGCATTCCTGAAGGCTCGTATGGCGTCGCCGTAGCGCCGCGCGAACGTCAAAGACACCCCGAGCCCGAAATGGTTCATGGAATTCAACGGATCCAATACCAGCAAGTGGTGCGCGGCGGCCAAGCCGGCTTCAGTGCGGCCGATGAGGGCGGCGAACGCGCCGTACTCTCTCAATACTCTTGCATCGCCGGGTGCGAGCGCGAGCGCACGCTCGTATTCCTGAAGTGCAACCGTAAGCTCGAGAGACCCGGCGAAGAAATTGGCCAGCGAAAGGTGGCTGTCGGCGAGATCAGGCGCCAAGGCAATCGCTTTGCGCGCATCACTCTGCGCCTTATTGAAGTAGTCGCCGACACCAGGTCCCGTCACCAAAGCTCGGGCGAAATCCGCGAATGCGAGCGACCGGCCGGCGTAGGCGAGGGCGTAATCGGGGTCCGCGCCAATGGCCTCGGTGTAAGCGGCGACAGCAGATTGAAGACCCTCCTTGTTCAGACCACCCGCGGTTAGGTTCGCCGGTCCGTAGCGCCGGTACGCATTCGAGGCGCGCAGGTACGCGTCGAATGCTGCCGGGTTGCGCGTGCCACCCACTTCGATCTTCGCAGCAACGTTACCAAGTAGCGTGACGCGAAGGGCATTGGCGACCGCATTGGCAATGTCGGTCTGTAGCTTTAGCACATCCCCAAGATCACGGTCATAAGTCTGTGACCAGAGGCGATACCCCGTGACCGCATTGTTGAGCTGTGCGGTAACGCGGATAGTATGACCCGAACGCCGCACACTCCCCTCGAGAACCGACGCGACATTCAACTTGTGCGCGATCGTCTCAAGATCCGCGTGTTCGCCCTTGAAGTAGAAAGATGAGGTGCGGGCCGCAACCTGCAGCTCGTTGATTCGCGCGAGGGAGTTGAGCAACTCCTCCGACAGCCCGTCGGAAAAGTAATCCTGCTCTTTGTCCCCGCTCATGTTTGTAAATGGCAGCACCGCGATCGAGTGCGCTGGCGGGTTGAAGGCGGGCCGGGGGGCCGGTGCCTCGGCCGCCGGCACCGAGCCCTTCGGCAGCACGAACTTATCGACGACGAAATAGCCCATCACGAGGATCAATAAACCACTCACAATCCAGGGCACGAACGAGCGGGAGGCCGGGGGCATCGATCGGGTCGATGCGGCGCCCATCGACGACATGGGCAGCGCCGATGATCGGATGCTTGTTGCCGTGGGTGTCTTAGCGTCCGGTGACAGTAACCGGCGCACGTGGTCAACAAAGGCATCGGTGTTCGCGCCGGCGGGCAGTCGCGTCCAATGCACTTCCCGAAACTTCTCCGGCACCATGGCTTGAGAATCGGAGGTACTATCGATGATGATCGGGAGCAGGAAGGCTCTGCCCTCGGCCATGTCGAGCGTGCGGGCCACCGCAAGGTTCCACTCACGCCGGAAGTAGCCTTCCTCGCGCGACTGCGTGCTCGCCGAGATGATCGGCACAAACAGGTAACAGCCCTTAATCTGCCGGCGGATCAAGGCATCCCAGGCATCGCCTCCGCGAAGCTCGCTCTGGTCGAACCACACCTCGACACCCGCAGCACGTAGCGCATTGCACAGCTGCTGCGCCGTGTCGGCGTCCTGGGACGCGTAGCTCAGGAACACTGCCCTGCCCGGATCGGTCACGGTGCCACCGTCGCGGTGAGTTCCTTAAGACTTTCTGGATCGGGAGGACAGCGCTTAAGTCTTTGATTATTTGGTCGGGGTGAGAGGATTTGAACCTCCGACCTCTACGTCCCGAACGTAGCGCTCTACCAGGCTAAGCTACACCCCGACGATCGCAGCAAAAACAAATACGCAGCGACGGTTTCCGTCAGTACGTTCTTTTCACGGCGAAGTCGGATAATTCTAGCAGAGTTTCCCGGGCCGGCGAATTTGGCAGCGCCGCGAGACACGCCGCGGCTTGCGCACTTTCTTCCTCGGCGCAGCGACGTGCGTACTCGAGCGCGCCCGTTCGCGCGAGCACCTCGAGTACCGGCTTGAAGTCGTCGAGACGGCCGCGCAGGAGCGCGTCGCGGATCAGTGCCGCGTCGGCGGTCGAACCGACCCGCATCGCACGAATCAGCGGCAGCGTCGGTTTGCCTTCGGCGAGGTCGTCGCCCAGGTTCTTGCCGATCGCGTCGTGATCGCCCGAATAGTCGAGCACGTCGTCGATGAGCTGAAATGCAGTACCCAGATGCATGCCGTAGCGCGCCAGCGCGTCCTCGATGACCGGTTCGGCGCGGCCGAGAACGGCTCCCAGTTGCGCCGCAGCCTCGAACAGTTTTGCCGTCTTGCGCCGAATCACGTCGAGGTAAGACGCTTCCTCGATGTCCGGATTGCCCGCATTGAGCAGCTGCAGCACCTCGCCCTCGGCAATCACATTGGTCGCGTCGGAAAGGATGCGCAAGGCGCGCATGCTGTCGACGGTCACCATCAACTGGAACGCGCGCGAATAGAGAAAATCGCCGACCAGCACGCTGGCGGCGTCGCCGAAGAGGGCATTCGCCGTCGCGTGGCCGCGGCGGAGCGAGGATTCGTCGACGACGTCGTCATGCAGCAACGTCGCCGTGTGGATCATTTCGATCACCGCCGCCAGCTTGTGGTGGTGGGTGCCGCGATGACCGCAGGCTCGCGCGGCAAGAACGAGCAGCGCCGGCCTGAGCCGCTTGCCGCCGCCGCCGATGATGTGTTCGGCGACCTGGCGGATCAAGGCGACGCTCGAGGCCAGGCTTTCGCGCAGCACCCGATCGACGGCCTGCATGTCGTCATGCAGCGCACGCTCAAGCAGCGGGATGGTCACGGAATGAAGTTGCGCGAGCAGTGGCGAGGGTGGCCGGCCTGGATCGGAGCCCCTGCCGCCAAGGACCGATCGCGCCAGCGTGCCGTGTCTGCCGCCGGGGTATTCTACCCGATGCCCATTGCGGCGGCCCGACGGCCCTTTCGGCGCGGCGAGCACTTTGACACAGCGCTCCTAAAAGCTTAAAATGCTTACCTTTTTTGCGGTTGCGCAGCGGGAGTTCCCATGTACGCGGTCATCAAATCCGGCGGCAAGCAATACAAGGTTGCGCCGGGCGAAAAGCTTAGGGTGGAGCAACTCCCGGCGGACGTGGGGGCGCAGATCGATCTCGGGCCCGTGTTGCTCGTTGGGGACGGCGAGTCGGTCCGGCTCGGTCAGCCGACGGTTGCCGGCGCGACGGTGAAGGCGACGGTCCTCGCCCACGGTCGCGGCGAGAAGGTGCAGATCTTCAAGATGCGCCGGCGCAAGCATTACCAGCGGCATCAGGGCCATCGGCAGGGCTTCACCGAGGTCAAGATCGACGACATCGTCGGCTGAGGCTTCCGTCTCCGCCGCACAGCGACAAGGCAATAAGACATGGCACACAAAAAAGCAGGCGGCAGTTCGCGTAACGGCCGCGATTCGCACTCCAAGCGGCTGGGCGTGAAAGCCTTCGGCGGCGAGCCGATTTCCGCCGGGGCGATCATCGTTCGCCAGCGCGGGACGAAGGTGCATCCCGGCGTCAATGTCGGCATCGGCAAGGACCACACCCTGTTCGCGCTCGTTGCCGGAAAGGTTGAATTCCGGGTCAAGGGTGCCGGCCAGAAGACGATCGTCAGCGTGGTGCCGGTCGCTTAAGGCGCCGCGGCCCGCTGCACCCGAGAATCCCCGCCGCGGCGGGGATTTTTGTTGTAACCGCCCCGTCGGCGAAGTTCAGCGCCGCTCCAGCCACCACAGCATCGTCACCGCAACGGTGACGAAGGCGACGACCGGGAACGCCGCCGAGAACAGCGGCGGCCAGTCGTTGATGACGCCCAGATACGAGAACAGCCGGCTCAGCAGAAAAAATACCAGCCCGATGATCGTGCCGGCGAAGATGCGAAATCCGGCACCACCCGCACGGCGCTGAAAATAGGCGAACGGGAGTGCCAGCACCATCATTACGATGACGGCCGCGGGATAGAACACCTTGTTCCACAGCGCGATTTCGAAGCGCGAGGTTTTCTGCTGGTTGCCGCCGAGCACGCGGATGTTGTCGTAGAGCGTAGGCAACTCGAGCTTTTCGGGTGCGACCTGATACACCGTCAGGATCGACGGCTTGAGCACGGTCTCCCAGTCAAGCTGATCGGCGCGCGTGAGCGTGGCACCGTCGGCGCCGAGCGCGGTGGTCTGCGCATTCGCGAGACGCCAGTGACCTTCGTCGACGAAGGTCCCGGAGTCCGCCACGCGCAGGGCCTTGAGGTGCAAGTCGCGATCGAACTCGTAGATGCGCACGCCGAGCAGGGTCATGTCCGGCAGCACGCTGCTGATGTTGACGAACGTCAGGTCCTGCTTGAACCAGAATCCCGACTCGAACTGCTGCGCGATGATGCGGCTGCCCTGCGCCTGCACGCGGACCTGCTGCGCGAGGCGCTCGGCGGGGGGCGCTAGAAACTCGCCGGCCAGGAAGGTGGCGATCGCCAGCGGCCCCCCGATGCGGACGATGGCCAGCGTGATCTGGGTGAGGGACGCACCCGAGGTGCGCATGACGGTGTACTCGGAATTGGCCACCAGCCCGGAGATGGCCGACAGCGTTCCGATGAGCGCCGCCGTCGGGACCAGCTCGTAGATGTGGCCGGGGACGGAAAGGCCCACGAACAGCAGCGCCCTGCCGAGTGGGTAGCCGTCCTTGCCGACGTTGCCGAGCTCGTGAATCAGGTCGAAGAATGCGAACAGCATCAACAGCGCGATGAAGATGAGCGTCGTCGCGAAGAGCACCTCGCGGCCGATGTAGCGCGACAGCGTCTTCATGCGCGAGCCGGGCGGTGGCGGATCAGGCCGGGTACCGACAGCCGGTTCCAGAACATGACGATGACCAGCGCGATGGCGATGCTGTGGATGAGCAGCAGTCCTGCCCCCATCGACAGCCGGCCCTGTGCGATGACGCTCTGCATGAAGTTCAGGCAGTTGCTGTACACCATGTACATGAAGGCGGCGGAGACCAGGTTGAACGAGCGGCCCATGCGCGGGTTGACGTAGGACAGCGGAATGGCGAGCAGCACCAGCACCAGCGCGCTGATCGGTACCGACAGGCGCCAGAACAGCTCGGCGCGCTCGACATTGCCGTCGCTCACGATCAGCGCCCCGATCGGCAGCGCCTTGAGCGACAGCGGCGTGGCGCGTACCTCGGCGGGCTCGATGCGGCGCCCCAGGCGCTGGAACTCGACGTTGCGAAACTCGGCTGTTCCCGGCTGGCCCTCGTAACGCCGGCCGTCGTCGAGCACGATGAAGCGATCGCCATTGGGCGCATCCTCGAGGTAGCCCGAGCGCGCGACCGTCGTCACGTCCTTGCCGTTGTCGATCGAGTGCAGAAAGATGTTATGGATGGTGTTGTCGAAGCTGTTGATGCTTTCGATGAACACGACCAGGCGCGCCTGGCGGAATTCCTTGAACAGTCCGGGCGAGAGCAGCGCGACTTCTTCGCGCGATTCCAGTTGCCGCTCGTATTCCAGACGCCGGCCCTCCGCCCAGGGCGAAAGCCACAGCGAGAGCACGATGATGGCGATCAGGAACGGCGTGGCGAACAGCAGGATAGGCTTGAGCCACGAGGTCAGCCCCTGACCGGAGGTAAACCACACGATCATCTCGCTGTCGCGGTACCAGCGGGATAACGTCAGCAATACGGTGACAAACAGCGCCACCGACAAGAGGATGTTGAAGTAGAACACCGCGTTGAAGCCGAGCAGCGCCAGAATGGCCTCCGGCGCGATCGTTCCGCCGGCGGCCCGGGCCAGCAGCCGCAGCATCAGATTGGTGAAGAGAATGCCCAGAAGAACGAGGAAGAGGGCAACCGCGGTCGCGGTCAGCTCTCGCACCAGGCTGCGGCGAAAGACCATGACGACGGAAATATTTTGACTTTTTCGGCCCGATTTGCCGATAATGCCGCTGAAATCCCCTAAACGCCATGCTAAGGGCAACGTATCGTTCGTGGGAGCGACGATGGAATTTACCATAAAAAGTGGCAGCCCGGAGAAGCAGCGCAGCGCTTGCGTGGTTGTCGGCGTCTTCGATAACCGCAAGCCGAGCCTGTCTGCGGAGCTGATCGACCGCGCCTCGGGCGGATACGTGAGCGAGATCATCCGGCGCGGCGACATGGAGGGAAAGCTCGGCAGCACGCTGCTGCTGCACAACGTTCGTGGCACGCTCGCCGACCGCGTCCTTCTCATCGGCCTCGGCAAGGAGCGCGACTTCCGCGAGCGCGAATTTCGCACCGCCGTGCGTGCCGCGGTGCGGCTGCTCAACGAAACCGGGTCCTACGAGGCGGTCGTCTACCTCACCGAGGAGAAGGTCAAGCGGCGCGAAGTGGCGTGGCGCGTCGAGCACGCGGTCGTGGTGGCCATGGAGGCGGTGTATCGCTTCGACGAAATGAAGAGCCAGCCGGCCGAAGTGCGCCGGCCGCTGCGCAAGCTCACCCTTTCGGTTCCGCAGCGCAGCGATCTGACCGCGGGCGAGGCGGCGGCGGCGCGCGGACTGGCCATTTCTCACGGGATGGACCTGGCCCGCGATCTGGGCAATTTGCCCGGCAATATCTGCACCCCGACCTATCTCGCCGAGCGCGCCCAGGCACTGGCCAAGGAGCTGGAGTTCAGCTGCCAGGTGCTCGACCGGCCGCAGCTCGAGGAACTCAAGATGGGTTCGTTCCTGTCCGTGACCAACGGCAGCGAGCAGCCCCCGAAGTTCATCGTGCTCGAGTACAACGGCGCCGGCAAGAAGCAGCGGCCCCTGGTGCTGGTGGGCAAAGGCATCACCTTTGACAGCGGCGGTATTTCGCTCAAGCCCGGCCTGGACATGGACCATATGAAGTTCGACATGTGCGGCGCGGCAAGCGTCCTCGGCACGTTGCGGACAGTCGCCGAACTCAAGGCCAAGATCAACCTGGTCGGGCTCATCGCCGCCTGCGAAAACATGCCCAGCGGCCGTGCCACCAAGCCGGGTGACATCGTGCGCAGCATGTCCGGACAGACCGTGGAGATACTCAATACCGATGCTGAAGGCCGGCTCATCCTGTGTGACGCCCTGACCTATGCCGAGCGCTACGAGCCGGCGGCGGTCGTCGACATCGCGACGCTCACCGGGGCCATGGTCGTCGCGCTCGGACATATCGCCTGCGGGGTGTTCAGCAACAACGACGGCCTGGCACGGGCCCTGATCAATGCCGGCGAGGAATCCTTTGACCGCGCCTGGCAGATGCCGGTGTGGGAGGAATACCACGAGGCGCTGAACAGCAACTTTGCCGACTTCGCCAATATCGGCAACCGTGCCGGCGGCAGCATTACCGCGGCGTGCTTTCTGGCGAAATTCGCCCGCAAGTTCGACTGGGCGCATCTCGACATCGCGGGCATCGCCTGGAAAGAGGGCAAGGAGAAGGGCGCCACCGGCAGGCCGGTGCCGCTGCTGGCGACGTGGCTGTTGTCGCAGGAGGGTGCGGCCTAGGTCGCTGCCGCGATCATGACCGCCATCGATTTCTACACCCACGTCGCCGATCGCCTGGAGGTGGCCGCGAAGCTGGTCGCCAAGGCGTTTGCGCAGCACGGCAGCGTGCGCGTGTTCACTCCGGACGCGGCGACGACCGAGCAGCTCGATCGCTGGCTGTGGGTTAACCCGGCGCTGGCTTTCCTGCCGCACTGCCGCGTCGACAGCGCGCTGGCTAAGGAAACCCCGATCTGGGTTGATCATGTCGGTGAGCACCCCGGTCCGGCCGCCGTGCTGATCAATCTGGCCGCAAGCCCGCCGCCATTCTTTTCCCGGTTTGAACGCTTGGCCGAGATCGTCGGCGCGGAAGCGACCGACGCCGCGGCCGGGCGCGAGCGCTATCGCTTCTACCGCGAGCGTGGCTACGAGTTGCGCACGCACAGCCTCGGGGAGCGATAGCGCGCCATGGCGACCGCCCGGGAGTTGCTGGAGCAGGCCGATGCACTGATGCGGCGCAATCGCGGTGGCGATACCGGTATTCCGGTGCTTACCGACAGCGTTGCCGACGCGGCACTGACACCGGAGCGCAGCGGACCGGCGACATGGGAGCGCGGCGGCGCGACCGCCCGGACTCAGGCAGCCGATGCGCGCGCACTGCGGGAAGAGCCCCAACGCGACGACCCAGGCCGCACCTCCGAGCTCCAGGATGGCGCTGCGCGCGCGGCGCCCACGGGCGCGCTGGCGGCGGGCGGCCCCGATGCGCCGGCCGAACCCGAGCCGCACCGCGGCGAGGTCGAGCCACCGCTGCTTACCGATGCCGTCGACGAAATTGCGGTCGAGATCGAGCCACTACCGCTCTCAAGCCTGGATGTGGAGGGCGAGCCGTCGCTCTGGCTCGGTCCCGACACCAGCGACCCATCCCTGAACAGCATCACCGGACCGGCCCCGGACACGGTCGCGGTCGTGCCGCCGGTGACGCTGCGCGCCACCGCCGTGCCAAAGTCCGAACCCTCCGTTCGCGAGGACGACCGCGACCCGACCATAACGCGGACGCTCCGCGCCGCGGGTTCGGCGCCGACGCCGCCGCCGGCCGGTTCCACGCCGCCGGTACCGGTTGCGGTTCTCGCCGCGCCGGCTCTCACCGCGCCGGCTCCCGCCGCGCCGGCTCCCGCCGCGGCCGCCCCCGAGCCGGTGCGGACGGCGGCAGCGAACGAGGACGAACGTTGGCGCGCGCTCGCCGAACAGATGTCGATGCAGGTGTTGCAGCGGCTGGATCTGTTCATCGACACCGGGCTCAAGGCGCAACTCGCCGCGCACTTGCAGCCGATCGTTGCGCGCGCCGGCGCCGAGCTGGTCGAGGCGATTAACGACCACGTCGGGCAGCTGGTTCGAACCTACGTCGCCGAGGCGATCGAGCGCGAGATCGCCCAATGGCGTCAACAGAACAAGTAGCGGGTGCGCACCTGCGGCCCGGATTGAGCGCCGGCTACGCGGCCTGTGCTAGACTGCGCGTCATGAATTCGCGACTCGCCATGGCAGACAAAAACCGGGTGCCCGCTGGGGGCCCCTGCGGGCTAGCCGCGTTTGGCGGGTACTACGATTACGTTGGGCTCAACGCCCGAGGCCGCGCCGACCGATAACAGCAAAGCATTCAGTTTCAACCGAGCGGGCGGCCCAGGGGCCGCCCGATTTTTTTTGGAGATGCGACCATGATCATCGTCATGCAGCCGGACGCCGACGAAGCGGCGATCAACGCGGTCGAGGCCAAGATCCGGGCCCACGGCCTTCAGGTTCATGTCTCGCGCGGGACCGAGCGCACGCTCATCGGGGCGGTCGGCGACGAGCGCAAGCTCGATCCGGAGATGTTCGATCCGATGCCGGGCGTCGAGAAATCGATGCACATCGTCAAGCAATACAAGATTGTCGCCCGCGAATGGCACAAGGCGAACACGGTGATCGACGCCGGGGGCGTACCGATCGGTGGCCGGACCGTGCAGGTCATCGCCGGCCCGTGCTCGGTGGAAACGCAGCCGCAGATGGCAGCCGCCGCATCGAGCGTCAAGGCAGCCGGGGCGCGGCTGATGCGCGGCGGCGCATTCAAGCCGCGGACCAGTCCATACGCCTTCCAGGGCAAGGGCGTGGAGGGCCTCGAGCTGCTGCGCGAGGCAGCCGATGCGCACGGCCTGCCCATCGTCACCGAGCTCATGGACACGCGGATGATCGACGCGTTCCTGCAGTACGACGTCGACGTGATTCAGATCGGCACGCGCAATATGCAGAACTTCGACCTGCTGAAGGAGGTCGGTCGGACAACCAAGCCGGTGGTCCTGAAGCGCGGCATGTCGGCGACGATCAACGAGTGGCTGATGGCCGCCGAATACATCGCCGCAGGCGGCAATCACAACATCATCTTCTGCGAGCGTGGTATCCGCACCTTCGAGACCGCATACCGCAACGTGCTCGACGTGACCGCGGTGCCGGTGCTCAAGCGCGAAACGCATCTACCGGTCATCGTCGATCCGTCGCACGCCGGCGGCAAGGCGTGGATGGTGCCGGCACTTTCCTGCGCGGCGATCGCCGCGGGCGCGGACGGCCTGCTCATCGAAGTGCATCCCAATCCGTGCGAGGCATGGTGCGACGCCGACCAGGCGCTGACACCCGCCGAATTCTCGACCCTGATGGTTCAGCTGGGCGCAGTCGCGCGCGCGGTCGGGCGCGAGTTGTAGCCGCGACGGGGCGCGCTGCGCCGCGATCGTCGGTGTGCGCCTCCAGCAACCGGAGTCCGGAATGGCTGCGCGTGCCCGCCGGCGGTATACTCGCGGCGTTCGCCGCCAACCGGGCGCTGCCAGCGGTGCGGCGAAGCGAGGTTAAGTGTTGACACCGAAGAACATCCGTTGGGTTCCGCTCGTGGCGGCTGCGTTCTGCGCGGTCGCGTTGCCGGCAGGGGCGCTCGACACCGGCATTCCCCCGGCGGGACTTCCCACCGCGGTCGACTACGGCGCGCAGCTGCTGCCGGACCGAGCCGGGGTGGTGTCGTGGAAGACGCTGGCGCAGGTCGAGCCGGTCAAACAGGGCCAGAAAATGGTGCCGCAGTTCTCGCGCGATATCCTGGGGCTCGACAAGAAGGACGTGCGGGTTCAGGGATTCATCATTCCGCTCGACCTGGGCGACCAGCAGAAGCACTTCCTGCTCTCCGCGGTGCCGCCGCATTGTCCATTCTGCCTTCCGGCGGGACCGGACGCGATTGTCGAGGTGCTCGCCAAGAAGCCGTTGCAGTACGGGTTCGAACCGATCGTCGTCGCAGGCCGGTTTGCGGTGCTGCAAAACGATCCGGCCGGCGTGCTCTATCGCATGACCGATGCGGAGCCGGTCGCCGCGTCGGCGCGTTAAGTCCTCCTTAACATCCACCTGCAAGTTGCAACCACGCCCCGGGTCGCGTGGCATCGATCCGCTATAATTTGCCGTTTGCAGTGAACGGCATCCCGATGGATCTCGCGAAAAGCTTCGAGCCGCGCGCAATCGAAGCAAAGTGGTACGCCTACTGGGAAGCGCACGGACTGTTCAAACCGTCGCTGCGCGAGGACCGCCCCGCGTATTGCATCCAGCTCCCGCCCCCGAACGTCACCGGCACGCTGCACATGGGGCACGCGTTCCAGCAGACGCTGATGGACGTGCTCATCCGCTGGCACCGCATGCGCGGCGACAACACGCTCTGGCAGGTCGGCACCGATCACGCCGGCATCGCCACGCAGATCGTGGTCGAGAACCAATTGAAGGCCGAGGGAACCTCGCGCCGCGAGCTCGGGCGGGCCCGATTCATCGAGCGCGTCTGGGCGTGGAAGCAGACATCCGGCTCGACGATCACCAACCAGATGCGACGCCTCGGCGCATCCGCGGACTGGTCACGCGAGCGCTTCACGATGGACGAGGGCATGTCCAACGCGGTGCTCGAGACCTTCGTCCGCCTGTACGAGGACGAGCTCATCTACCGCGGCAAACGTCTGGTCAATTGGGATCCGGTGCTGGGCACCGCAGTGTCCGATCTCGAAGTCGAGAGCGTGGAAGAAAACGGCACGCTGTGGGAGATTCGCTACCCCCTCGCCGACAAGACCGGGTTCGTCACCGTAGCCACGACGCGACCGGAGACGATGCTGGGCGACGTCGCCGTAGCCGTGAATCCAGACGACGAACGCTACGCGGCCCTGGTGGGCAGGGAGCTGACGCTGCCGCTCACCGGGCGCACGATTCCTGTCATCGCCGACGCGTCCGTCGACCGGCAATTCGGCACCGGCGGCGTCAAGATCACGCCGGCGCACGATTTCAACGACTTCGACGTCGGCCAGCGCCATGGGCTCGTCCCGCTGGAAATCTTCACCCTCGACGCGAAAATCAATGCCAATGCGCCGCCGCAATATCGCGGCCTCGACCGGTATGAGGCGCGCAAGAAGGTGCTCGCGGATCTGCGGGCGGCGGGGCTCGTCGCCGCCGAGAAACCGCACAAGATGGTCATTCCGCGCTGCGAACGCACCGGCGAGGCCGTCGAGCCGATGTTGACCGACCAGTGGTTTGTCGCCATGACCCAGCCGGCGCCTGCCGCACAGCCGTTCTTTCCGGGCAAGTCGCTGCAGGAGATCTGCCTCGCGGCAGTCAACGCGAGCGTTCCCGATCGTGCCCGTCCTGGGGGTGAAGCGCGGGTGCGCTTCGTGCCGGAGCATTGGAGTTCGACCTACAACAACTGGCTCAACAACGTCCACGACTGGTGCATCTCGCGCCAGCTCTGGTGGGGGCATCGCATTCCCGCGTGGTACGACGCTGCCGGCAACGTCTTCGTCGCGCGCAACGTCGACGAGGCGGCAAAAAAGGCCAACCAACCGGCGGCGGCGCTGCGGCAGGACGAGGACGTGCTCGACACCTGGTTCTCGTCGGCGCTGTGGTGCCATTCGACGCTTGGCTGGCCGGCGGAAACGAAGGAACTGCAGATGTTCCTGCCCTCGTCGGCCCTGGTCACCGCCTTCGATATCATCTTCTTCTGGGTCGTCCGCATGATCATGATGACGACCTATTTCACCGGCAGGCTGCCGTTTCGCGACGTGTACATCAATGCCATCGTACGCGACGAGGAGGGGCAGAAAATGTCGAAATCCAAGGGCAATATCCTCGACCCGCTGGACCTCTTCGATGGTACCGACCTCGAGACCCTCGTCGCCAAGCTGACCTCGGGCCTGGTGCTGGAAAAGCAGCGCGAGGTGATCGAGAAGCGCACGCGCAAGCAGTTTCCGCAGGGTATTCCGGCGTATGGCGCGGACGCCGTGCGCTTCACGTTTGCGAGCCTGGCGACTTCCGGGCGCACGCTGGACTTCGACCTGAAGCGCTGCGAGGGCTATCGGAACTTCTGCAACAAGCTGTGGAACGCCGCGCGGTTCGTATTGATGAACGCCGCAGGCGAGAGCGTCGGGCGCGACGAAGACAAGCCGGCTCCGCTCTCGGTCGCCGACCGCTGGATCGTCAGCCGTCTGCAGCAAGCCGAGGCGCAGGTCGCCGAGCACCTGGAGGCGTACCGCTTCGACCTCGCGGCGCGGGCCGTTTACGAATTCGCGTGGGACGAGTACTGCGATTGGTATGTCGAGTTTGCCAAGGTACAGCTCGGCGCCGGAAACGAGGCGGAGCAGCGCGCCACGCGGCAGACCCTGGTGCGCGTCCTCGAAGTCGTCCTGCGGCTCGCGCATCCGTTCATTCCCTTCATTACCGAGGAACTGTGGCAGAGCATCGGTGCGCTCGCCGGCAAGAAGGGCGTGTCGATCTCCGCGCAGCCCTTTCCCCAGCCGCAGGCGGAAAAGCGCGACCCGCACGCCGAGGCGCAGATCGCGCAACTGCAGGCGCGCGTGCTGGCGGCGCGCGCATTGCGCGGCGCGATGCAGCTCTCGCCGGCAGTGCGCGTCGCCTTGTGGGCGGAGCCCGGGTCCGCTGCCGAGCGGGCAAGCCTCGAGGCAACGAAGGGCTACATGCTGCCGCTCGCGAAGCTCTCCGAAGTCAGGATCACCGAAACCCTGCCGCCGACCGATGCGCCGGTGGTCGTTGCCGGCGCGTCGAAGCTGATGCTGCATATCGAGGTCGATCGCGCGGCCGAGCGCGAGCGCCTGGCCAAGGAAATCGCGCGGCTCGAAGCCGGGGCGACCAAGGTGCAGGCCAAGCTCGCCAACGCGGCCTTCGTCGCCCGCGCGCCCGAGCCGATCGTCGCGCAGGAGCGCGAGCGGCTGGCCACGATCAACGCGACCCTGGAAAAGCTCAAGCCGCAGCTCGGGCGGCTTTCGGACTAGGCTCAATCGAGCCTTGCGCAATAGGCGCTGATCTCCTCGCGGTCGTGGTAGAGCTGCCGGAAGGAGAGCCTGTAGCGCAAGCGGCGCGCATCGAGCGCGGTGCGTATCAGTGCCGCGCAACGCTCGACCTCCGCGTAGCGCTTTCTCATCGGCAGCTTGAGGTTGAAGATCGTGCGCCTGCAGGCGCCCTCTGCCATCCATGCCGCGACCAGCGCGGCGATGCGCGAGGGCTGCAGCACGATGTCGCAGACCATCCAGTCGACGCCTCGCCGCGGCCGCCATTGCAGGCCATCGACGCGCAAGTGCTCGACCAGCGGATCGTGGGCGATCTCGCCCTTGAGCGGGCCGTTGTCGATCGCGGTGACGCGCAGGCCGCGCTGCACCAGCTGCCAGGTCCAGCCGCCCGGCGCGGCGCCCAGGTCGACCGCGCGCATGCCGGGCTGGAACAGCCGCACGCGTTCGTCGGCAGTGAGGAACGTCAGCAACGCTTCGGCGAGCTTGAGCGCCGAGCGCGATGGCGCCGAGCGCGGCAGCGCGAGCCGGGAGATCCCCATCGGCCAGGGACTGCCTGTTGCCGGGTCGCTCACCCCGACCCACGCGCTCTCCGCGGTGACGAACAGCACGTGCAGCCTGGGGTTGGCCTCGTTCGCGGCGAGCAGTCCGGCCGCACCTGCCGCGTCGACGAGCAGCGGCCCCAGCCGCCGGCACAGGCCGGATTGCAGCTTGCCTTGGTTGCTGTCGGGAGTCTCGAGCCAGATCGCCGAGAACGGCGGTTGGTGCCGGCGTGCGCTCGCCAGCAAGGGCGTCAGTCGGTCGCGCCGGGGCAGCGGATGCGGACCGTCGCCGACGAAGATGGAGCGCGCAAACCAGGGCGGCACGAGCTGCAGCGCGTCCTTCCACCGTGCCGCATCGAACGCGGCACAGGCGCCGACGACGTACGCGCTGCCGGCGACGGTGGCGCAGTTGACCGCCAGTCCGGCACGCGCGGCGATTCGCGCAAGGTCGGCTGCGCACTCCGCCTCAAAACCGGGGCGGCAGTGCGCGACGACGCTTCGCGACACGGCGAAGCTCGCCGACCCCTTACGCGCTTTCGGGCTCGGTCACCCGACGTTTCATCAACAGCGCGGGAACGGGGGCGGGCTTCTTGTGCCAATGCCGCCCGGGTGCGCTTGCCCTCGCCGTAAGCGCGGCATGGGGCTGGGGTTGCGGGGCTGCGGAGCGCGGCGGCTGATCGGGATTCCGATCGATCGGTTCCGCGTGGGGCACGCGTGGCGCGTGGCTCGCCGTGCGATTACGCGGCGGCAGCGGCGCACGTGCGGCGGGCACATCGCGCGGGCCACGCCGCGCTGTGCCAAGGCTCAGCGGCGGCGCGACTGGAATCGTGCGTTTGAGCAGCCGTTCGATCTCGGTAAGCAGCCGCTCCTCGTCGGGGGCGCAGAACGAAACGGCTTCGCCGGCCGCGCCGGCTCGCCCGGTGCGGCCGATACGGTGAATGTAATCCTCGGGAACGTAGGGCATCTCGTAGTTGACCACCAGTGGCAGGTCGTCGATGTCGAGCCCACGCGCGGCAACGTCGGTCGCGACCATCACCTGCACCTTGGCGGCCTTGAACTCGTCGAGCGCCTCCAGGCGCGCGATCTGGCTCTTGTCGCCGTGGATGGCGGTGGTCTTCAGGCCGTCTTTCTCCAGCTGCCGGGCAAGACGCGAGGCGCCGTGCTTGGTGCGGACAAAGCAGAGTACCTGCCACAGGTTGCGCGAGGTGACGAGGTGTTCGAGCAAGGCGCGCTTCTGGTCGGTGGCCACCTTGTAGACGGTCTGCGCGACGGTGTCGGCGGTCGTGTTGCGCCGCGCGACCTCGATTAGCTGCGGCTCGTTCAACAGCGCGTCCGCGAGCTTCTTGATCTCGTTGGAAAAGGTCGCGGAGAAGAGCAGGTTCTGGCGCCTGGCCGTTGCCGGCAGGAGCGCCATGATGCGCTTGATGTCGGGAATGAATCCCATATCGAGCATCCGGTCCGCCTCGTCGAGGACGAAGATCTCGACCTGCCCCAGGTAAACGGACTTGTGCTCGATATGGTCGAGTAGCCGGCCTGGCGTCGCGACGAGTATTTCCACGCCGCCGCGCACGATCGGCAGCTGCTGCTTGATGTCGACGCCGCCGTAGACGACCGTCGAGCGTAAGGCCGTGTGCTTGCCATAGGTCCGGATCGATTCCTCGACCTGGATGGCGAGCTCGCGGGTCGGCGTGAGGATCAAGGCGCGCACCGGGTGGCGTGCCGGGGAGGGGCTCGCGTTCGCGGTCGGGGCGAGCTTGTGCAGGATCGGCAGCGCGAAGCCCGCGGTCTTGCCGGTGCCGGTCTGGGCGCCGCCCATGACATCCTTGCCGGCGAGAATCAGAGGAATCGCCTGCACCTGGATCGGCGTGGGCGTGGTGTAACCGGCTTCGGCAACGGCACGGAGCAGCTCCGCCCGCAAGCCGAGCTCGGCAAAGCTCGGGGTACTACCCATCAATAGGGCTCCTGGACGCGGCCCGCTCGCATAGCGCGAGCTCCGGTCCAGGCGGCGACGCAACTGACAACGGACAGGGCAGCGCAAAAACGACTTCTGCCCCAACGGTTCGGCGGTGACCGGAACGACCGCCGATACCCGTCATTATAGCGTAAACATCGGATTTTGCGAAATTTTTTGTCGGGAATGGCGCTGAACTGGTAAACTTACCGGTTTCCTCCCGCGACGCACCATCGCCGCCATGGCGACCCCCCGGCCCCTACGCAACATCGCGATCATTGCCCATGTCGACCACGGCAAGACGACGCTCGTCGACAAGCTGCTCGTCCAGTCCGGGACGTTCGCCGCGCACCAGCACCTCGCCGAGCGTATGCTCGACAGCAACGATCTGGAGCGCGAACGCGGCATCACGATTTTCGCCAAGAACTGTGCCATCGAGTACCACGGCACGCATATCAACATCGTCGATACCCCCGGCCATGCAGACTTCGGTGGCGAGGTGGAGCGGGTCTTGTCGATGGTCGACGGCGTGTTGCTGCTGGTCGACGCCGTCGAAGGGCCGATGCCGCAGACTCGCTTCGTGACCCGCAAAGCGCTGGCGCAAGGGCTCCTGCCGATCGTCGTTGTCAACAAGGTCGACCGCCCCGGAGCGCGAGTGGAATGGGTCGTCAACCAGACCTTCGAACTGTTCGACAAGCTGGGCGCGACCGAGGACCAGCTCGACTTCCCGGTGGTCTACGCCTCGGCGCTGCATGGCTATGCCTCGCGCGACCCGCGAACGCCCGGGACCGACATGCGCCCCTTGTTCGAGGCGATTCTCGAGCGCGTGCCGGCACCGGTCGGCGACGTCGATGCGCCGCTGCAGCTGCAGATCAGCGCGCTCGACTATTCGAGCTACGTGGGCCGACTGGGCATCGGCCGGATCCGCCGCGGGCGCATTGCGCCCGGCCAGGAGGTCATGGTCCTGCAGGGCTCGGCGGAAGGCACGCGCGGCAAAATCGGTCAGGTGCTGGGCTTCGCCGGCCTCGAGCGCGTGCCGGTCGATGCGGCGGAGGCGGGGGATATCGTGCTCGTCACCGGCATCGACGATCTCCACATCGGCACCACGCTGGCGGCGATCGAGGCGCCGGACGCGCTGCCGATGATCGCCGTGGACGAGCCCACGCTGTCGATGCAGTTCCAGGTCAATACCTCGCCCTTGGCAGGGCGCGACGGCAAGTACGTAACGAGCCGCAACCTGCGCGAGCGCCTCGCGCGCGAGCTCATGACCAACGTTGCGTTGCGCGTCGAAGACACCGCCGATACCGATGTGTTCACGGTTTACGGCCGCGGCGAACTGCATCTCACCATCCTGCTCGAGAACATGCGCCGGGAGGGCTACGAACTCGCGGTGTCACGGCCGCGCGTGGTGTTTCGCGAGACCGACGGCGAGCGCTGTGAACCCTTCGAGCAGCTCACCGTCGACGTCGAAGACGCGCATCAGGGGGCGGTGATGGAAGCCCTCGGGACGCGACGTGGCGAGCTCTTGGACATGGCATCCGACAGCCGCGGGCGTACGCGGCTCGACTACCGCATTCCGGCGCGCGGCCTGATTGGCTTTCAGGGCGAATTCATGAACCTGACGCGCGGTACGGGGCTGTTCTCGCACGTGTTCGACGGGTATGCGCCGGTCAAGGGCGACATCCCCGAGCGACGCAACGGGGTGCTCATCTCCGCCGAGCCGGGCGAGGCGGTTGCCTATGCGCTGTGGAAGCTGCAGGAGCGCGGGCGAATGTTCGTGAGCCCCGGAGAACGCGTCTACGAGGGCATGGTGATCGGCATCCACAGCCGCGACAACGATCTCGTCGTCAACCCCATCAAGACCAAGCAGCTCACCAATATCCGTGCCGCGGGCAAGGACGAAGCGATCCTGCTCACGCCGCCGATCGCGCTGACGCTGGAGTACGCGGTGGAATTCATCGCCGACGACGAGTTGGTGGAAATCACCCCGCGCTCGATTCGCATCCGCAAGCGGCATCTCGTAGCGCACGAGCGCAAGAAGGCAAGCCGCGAAGCGGCCTAGGTACGCGGGCCGGGGTGCGCGCCGTCGTCCGGCCGCCCCAGCGCGCGGGTCGCTTGCCGATCGCCATGTCGAACAATGTCCTCCTGACGCGCGCCCAGGCAGCGACCTTTGCCCGCTGTGCGCTGGCGAACGTCGCGCGCGAATTCCCGAACAAGCTCGACCACGTCATGGCCGGCCCGGACGATATAGCGGCGCCACGCGCCCTGCATCCGGCATTCTTCGGCAGCTTCGATTGGCACTCGTGCGTGCACATGCATTGGCTGCTCGCGCGCGTGCTCCGGCTGCATCCGACGCTACCGGAAGCGGCGCCGATCCGGGCTACGCTGGACGCCCATCTCGCTCCCGAAAACGTGCTCGGGGAAGTCGCCTATCTGGAACGGCCGGCGAGCCGCGCCTTTGAGCGGAGCTACGGCTGGGCGTGGCTGCTCAAGCTCGCCGAAGAGCTGACCTGCTCGGGCGCCGACGACGCGCAACGCTGGGCGCGCGGTCTCGCCCCGCTCGCCGAAGCGATCGTCGCCCGCTATGCCGCCTGGCTGCGGATCGCAACCTATCCCATCCGCCACGGCGTGCACGCGAACACGGCCTTTGCGCTTGCGTTCGCGTTCGACTACGCCAGCCGCTGCGAAGCGGGCGCACTGCGCGAGGCGGTCACCGCCAAGGCGCGCGAGTGGTACCTGGCCGACGCCGCCGCCCCGGCCGCGTGGGAACCGTCGGGCGCGGATTTCCTCTCGCCATCGCTTACCGAAGCCGCCTTGATGCGGCGGATTCTCAGCCAGGGAGAGTTCAGCGCGTGGCTGGCGCGCTTTCTGCCGGCTATCGAGCGTGCCGAACCCGCGTCGCTGTTTCGTCCCGTCACCGTCAGCGACCGCAGCGACCCGTATCTCGTGCATCTGGATGGTCTCAATCTCGCGCGCGCCTGGTGCTGGCGCGACATCGCGATGGCACTTCCCGATGCCGACCGGCGGCGGTCGATTGCAACCGACGTGGCCGCCACGCATCTCAACGCGGGTCTGCCGGCACTCGCCAGCAACGAATACGTCGGTGCGCATTGGCTCGCGACCTTTGCCGTCCTCGCACTGACGACGTAAACTCCGCCGCGTGGAATCTCCCTGGCTGCTGACTTTTTTTGGCATCGGACTCGCGCTGCTCGTCGCAATGCTTGCCATCGCGCTGGTGAAGGCCGCCGGGCTCGTCCGTGACCGCAAGGAACATGACGCGCTGCTCTCGAAGCTGGAGACGATCGGCGTGCAGAACGAGCGGCTCGAGCGCGAGCTTCGCGCCGAACTCGCCCAGGCAAGGACCGAGGCGGCGCTGAGCGCGAAGACCGCGCGCGAGGAACTCGCCAACAATCTGGGCGAGTCGGCGCGCACGTTGCACCAGCAGCTCTCCACGCTGACGCAAAGCAACGAGCAGCGCCTCGAGGCGGTTCGTGCCACAGTCGAGCAGCGGCTGGATCTCCTGCGCACCGACAACGCGCAGAAACTCGAGCAGATGCGCGCGACGGTCGACGAAAAACTGCACGCAGCGCTCGAGCACCGCCTCGGCGAATCGTTCAAGCTGGTCTCGGACCGTCTCGAACAGGTGCATAAAGGCCTGGGTGAGATGCAGACCCTGGCCACGGGGGTCGGCGATCTGAAGCGGGTCCTGACCAACGTCAAGTCGCGCGGCAGTTGGGGTGAAGTCCAGCTCGGCGCGCTGCTCGATGAATTGCTCTCGCCAGGTCAGTACGCGAAGAACGTGGCCACGCGGCCAGGCTCGCAGGAGCGGGTCGAGTATGCGGTCAAGTTTCCGGGCCGCGGCGAAGATGGCACCCCGTGCTGGCTGCCCATCGACGCGAAGTTTCCGCTCGAGGACTATCAGCGTCTCCAGGACGCGATCGAGCGCGCCGACGTGGCCGCCGTCGAGCTCAGCCGCAGGGCGCTGGAGGATTTCTTCAAGACGGAAGCGCGCAAGATTCGCGACAAGTACATCGAGCCGCCTTACACGACGGACTTCGCGATCTTGTTCGTCCCGACCGAAGGTTTGTACGCCGAGTCCCTCGCCCGGCCGGGGCTGGCAGACTCGCTGCAAAGGGATTGTCGCGTGATGCTCGCCGGGCCGTCGAACTTGAACGCGTTCCTCAACAGCCTGCAGCTGGGCTTTCGCACCCTGGCCATCGAGCAGCGCTCGACCGAGGTGTGGCGCGTGCTGGGCGCGGTCAAGACCGAGTTCCACAAGTTTGGAGAAATATTGGCCAAGACCAAGGACCGGCTCGACCTCGTCGGCAAGACGCTCGACGAGGCCGGACGCAAGAGTACGACCATAGCCCGCAAGCTGCGCGATGTCGAAGCACTGCCGGAAGCCGAGGCAGACCGCCTGCTGACCGGGGGCGAGGGCGTGATCTACGACCTGGAGATCGAACTCGATCCGCCCGCGCCCGCCGACGGGCAGCATTGACGCGCGAACGACGCGAGCTTAAGTGGGCGGTACCCGGTGTTCGAAGCCATCCGCAGGTGGAGGCAGCAACGGATCCTGGCGCGGTCGGCGATTCCGCAGCCGCTGTGGCGGGCGGCACTCGAAGGACTGCCTTTTTTGGCCATTTACACCGAAGCGGAACTCGCGCGCCTGCGCCAGCACGTTGTGCTGTTCCTGTCCGCCAAGAGCATCGTCGCTGCAAGCGGTTTCGAGGTCACGCCATTGATGCGCGTCATGATCGCGATCCAGGCCTGTGTGTTGACCCTCAATCTCGGGCCGCACTACTACGACGGCTGGGAGAACGTCATTGTCTATCCGGACGAATTCATCACCGGACTGGAGTACGAGGACGAGGCCGGCGTCGTGCACCGGCGTGACGAGCCGCTCGCCGGCGAGGCGGTACCCGGGGGTCCGGTCGTCCTGTCGTGGCCGGACGTCGAGGCCAGCGCCGACTGGTCGAGCTCGGGGATGAACCTGGTCATTCACGAGTTCGCCCACAAGATCGACATGCGCAGCGGCGAAGCGAACGGTTGCCCGCCGTTGCACCCCGACCTGTCGCGCCGAACCTGGCAAGACACGATGTCCGCGGCGTACGCGCACTTCCGCGCGCGGGTGGAGGCGGGCGAGGAAACCGCAATCGACCCGTATGCGGCCGAGAGTCCGGCCGAATTCTTCGCTGTCCTCTCGGAGGTGTTCTTCGCGGAGCCGACGCTGCTGCAGATGGAATACGCAAGCGTGTATCGGCTGTTTACACACTTCTACCGCCAGGACCCTGCCAGCCGAACCGAGCTGCTGCTTGAACAATGAGCAGCCGCCGGGCGTTGCCGGGGCTTGCAAAAGGAGCCGACTGCGCTATCCTAACTGCCGTCGGCCGGTTCGGAGGCCGGCCCGTATCGAGGCCCAAAGGAGAAGAAATACCATGAAGATCCGTAGCGCTTTGTTTGCCGCCACGCTGCTCTTCGCCAGCAGCGCATTCGCGTTCCACTGCCCGGCGGAGATGAAAAAGATCGACGACGCACTTGCCAAGAACCCAAAACTCACGACGGCGCAAATGGATGATGTGAAGAAGTACCGCGCCGAAGGCGAGGCGTTGCACAAGGCCGGCAAGCACCAGGAATCACTCGACGAGTTGGCCAAAGCGGAAAAGATCCTCGACATCCCGACGAAGTAACACGGGCCGAGGCTTGCCATGCGACGCCGGCGCGGGCAACCGCGCCGGCGTCTTTTTTAGGGGGTGATCCGGCGGGCAATAAGGGCTGCGGTGTCGACGCTGGCAGGCAACGCGCCGAGAGCCCCGCCGTAACCGCCCTCCAGTCGCGACGCGCAGTACGCCTCGCCAATGGCTGCCGGAGCATGTCGCAACAGCAATGCCGCCGCGAGCCCGGTGGCGATGCCGCCGGCGATGCGGCGGGCGTCGCGTTCGGCGGCCCCCGGATCGCGCAGCGCCGTCGCGAGGGCGGCCAGGTGGCGATCGAACCTTACCTCTGCGCCGCCGGCCGCGGCCAGCTCGGACAATAACGCCTCGATTGCCGCCGGTTCGCGCCGCGCTGCGCGCAGCACGTCGAGGCACATGACATTGCCCGAGCCTTCCCAGATCGAGTTGAGCGGGGCCTCGCGGTATGCCCGCGGCAACGCCGATTCCTCGACGTAGCCGTTGCCGCCCAGTACTTCCAGCGCTTCGGCAACCACTGCCGGGGCGCGCTTGCACACCCAATACTTCACCGCCGGCGTGGCCAGCCTGGCGAAGGCGCTTTCGCGGTCCGTCGCAGCGGACTCAAAGGCACGCGCGAGCCGCAGCGCCAATGCCGTCGCCGCGTCGGATTCAAGCATCAGGTCGGCGAGCACGTTCTGCATCAGCGGCTGCGCGGCAAGTTCCCGGCCGAAAGCGCGACGGTGCGCCGCATGATGCAGCGCCTGCGCCACGGCGCTGCGGATGAGGCCCGCACTGCCGATGGCGCAGTCAAGCCGCGTATGCTGGACCATCTCGATGATCACCGGCACGCCGCGACCTTCATCGCCGAGCAGCCACGCGCTGGCGCCTTCGAACGCGACTTCAGCCGACGCGTTGGAGCGGTTGCCGAGCTTGTCCTTCAGTCGCTCGATGCGCACCGCGTTGTGCGACCCGTCGGGCAGCAGCCGCGGCAGAAAGAAGCACGACAGGCCGCCCGGGGCCTGGGCGAGCACGAGATGGGCATCGCACATCGGCGCTGAGAAGAACCATTTGTGGCCGGTCAATCGGTAGCTGCCGTCGCCGGTGCGTTCGGCGCGGGTAACGTTCGTGCGCAGGTCGGAACCACCCTGGCGCTCGGTCATGCCCATGCCGACTAGCGCCGAGGTCTTGCTGGCGACGGGCAGCGCGCGCGGATCGTAGTCGCGGGCGAGCAGGCGCGGCAGCCACGTGCTGGCGAGCGCCGGGAGCGCCGCGCAGTGGCGGCGCAGCACCGGCACCGCGGCAAAAGTCATCGTCAGCGGGCACTGCGTCCCGTTCTCGACCTGCGCGTGCAGCAAGTACGCTGCGGCCCGCGCCACCTGTGCTCCGGGGCGCGCCTCGACCCAGGGCGCGCAGTGCTCGCCCTCGCGCATGGCCAGGCGCATGAGCTCGTGCCATGCCGGGTCGAACGCAACCTCGTCGCTGCGATTGCCAAAGCGGTCGTGCGTGTGCAATTCGGGAGGGTAGCGGTTGGCGCGGGCGGCAAGGGCGAACGTGGCGCTGCTCCCGAGGCGCTCGCCCCAGGCGAGCAGGCTCTCGTGCGCCCACGCCGCGCCCTCGCGCGCTACGGCTTCTTGCAGCGCAGCATCGGCGGCAAAAAGGTTCCGGCCTTCGAACGGGGGCGGCTGATTGGCGTCGGCGCTATCCACGCGCCGATTCTACTAGCCCGCTGCCGGTGGCGACGGTCTGCCCCCTTGACCCCAGGTGCGGCATCGGCCACGGCGGTGCACGCCGCGCCGGTCAGCCCTTGAGTGCGGATTTCGGGCGGAACACCTTGCATACCGTGGCGTGCGTCTCCACGTACGGCGCGCCGATGAGATCGAGGCAATACGGCACGGCGGGAAACACGCCATCGAGAGTCTCCCGGATCGCCTTGGGCTGTCCGGGAAGGTTGAGAATCAGCGCTCGGCCGCGAATGACGCCCATCTGCCGCGACAGGATTGCCGTGGGCACGTACTGCAGGCTCACCTGGCGCATCTGCTCGCCGAATCCAGGCAGTACCTTGTCGGCAACCGCGAGGGTTGCCTCGGGCGTGACGTCGCGCCGCGCCGGACCCGTGCCGCCGGTGGTGAGCACCAGGTGGCAGCCGACGCTATCCACCAACTCGAGCAGCGTGCGCTCGATCAGCGCTTGCTCGTCGGGGATCAGCCGCTTTTCCATGCGCCACGGCGTGCTCAGGGCGGCGGTGAACCACGCCACGAGCCCCGGGATGCCCTGGTCTTCGTACACACCCGCCGCGGCGCGATCGCTGATCGAGACCAAGCCGATTAACAGCGGTTGCGCTTCGCTCATGCCGTGGCATCCGGAAAAAACTGCGGCAATTGTACCGGAGCGTGGCGCTCAGCTCCCTGGGCGAAAAATCGCATCGAGAGCCCGGAATAGCTCGCGATACGCACGCGGGGGTTGCGCATGGACGCGTTCGGCGCGCACGCGTGCGACGAGCTCGGCAAGCTCGTTGCGGTCCGCGCCCGGCTGCTCGGCGCACAGCGCCTCCAGTGCCCCGGCATCGGAGAGCAGGCGCGTGCGCCAGCGCTCGAGCGCGTGCAAACGCGCCTTTTCGGCGTTGGGGGCGTCGGCCCATTGCGCGAGCCGCGCGCGAATGGGTGCGGCGTCGACCGTGCGCATCAGCCGGCCGATGAACTGGAGCTGCCGGCGTCTTGCTTCGCGTTGCGTGATCCGCTGCGCCGCATCGAGCGCCTCGCCCAGCTGCTCCGGAAGATCGAGCTCGGCGCGCCGCGCCGGGCCGATGCGCAGCAGTTCTTCGCCCAGGACCTGCAGCGCGGTCATTTCCTCCTTGCGGCGGGTCTTGGATTGAGGCGCAGCCACCTGTACTGCCGGCGGGGGTGTTTCGTCGGGTCGGCGCATCGCAGGCGGTCGGTGGCAGGAGCGTTTGCTATGATAGCCGATCGCCCTGCGCGGCGACCGCCTGAGAGTCCGTCGATGACCGATACCGCCGCTGTCCTTGTTGCGAGCCCTGCGACCCGCTTTCCGCTCGCGGCCGATGCGCTCGCCGCCCTCGCCGGACAGGTGCTCAAGGCGGCCACGACGCGCGGCGCCACGGCCGCGGAAGCCGAAGTCTCGCAGGCATTCGGCCTCTCCGTCACCGTGCGCAAGAGCGAGGTGGAGACCATCGCCTACAACCGCGACAAGGGGATCGGGGTGACGGTCTACGTCGGGGCACGACGCGGCCACGCGAGCACCGCCGATTTCTCGGCAGCGGCCATCGACGACGCCGTGGCCAAGGCGCTGACGATCGCGCGCTACACCGCCGAGGATGATTGCGCCGGCCTCGCGGACCGGGCTTTGCTCGCCCGCAACTGGCCCGATCTCGATCTCTATCATCCGTGGGACCTCGCCGTGGAGGACGCCATCGCGCTGGGGCGCGAATGCGAGGCAGCCGCGCTGGCCGTGGACCGCCGTCTCACCAATTCGGAAGGCGCGACGGTGTCGCTGCACGAGGGAGAGTTCGCTTACGCGAATACGCATGGCTTCTGCGCCGGCTATACCAGCTCGCGTCACGGCATTTATTGCGCGGTGATCGGCGAGGACGACGGCGCGATGCAGCGCGACGACTGGTACACCTCGGCGCGCGCGCCGCAGGACCTCGAGCCGGCGGCGCTGGTTGGCCGTGTCGCCGGCGAGCGGACGGCACGCCGGCTGGGGGCCCGCCAGCTGTCGACCCGCGATTGCGCGGTCGTGTTCGAGGCGCCGGTCGCCACCGGACTGATCGGCCACTACGTCAATGCCACAAGCGGTGGCAGCCTCTACCGCAAGTCCTCCTTTCTCCTCGACAGCCTCGGCGAGGTCGTGTTTGCGCCGCAGATCACGATCCGGGAAGAGCCGCACCTCGCGCGCGGTCAGGCGTCGGCGCCTTTCGACGATGAGGGCGTCGCGACGCGCGCGCGCGATGTCGTCCGCGACGGCGTGGTGCAGGGATACTTTCTCGGCAGCTATTCGGCCCGAAAACTCGGGCTCGTCTCGACCGGCAACGCGGGCGGCAACCACAACCTCACCGTGACGCATGGCAGCGACGACTTGCCGGCATTGCTGCGCCGCATGGGACGCGGGGTCCTGGTCACCGAGTTGCTGGGCCAGGGTGTGAACCCGGTCACGGGCGACTATTCACGCGGTGCGGCGGGCTACTGGGTGGAAGACGGAGTCATCGTCTATCCCGTCGAGGAGATCACCATCGCGGGCAACCTGCGCCACATGTATCGCGACATCATCGCCATCGGAAACGACGTGGATCGCCGCGGCTCACGGCATTGCGGTTCGATCCTCATAGGCGACATGACGGTGGCGGGAAACTAATCGTCGCGGGCGTGCCATGGTCCCCACGCGGCCGATGCGGGAACGAATAAGGGGCTGGCGACGCTCGCTGCAGGACCCGTTGCGCAGCGGCGCAGCCGCGTCGCGCTGGGTGGCGTCGCTGCCGGCCGGCGATCCCCTGCAGTTGCAGCACGAGGCGCTCGACCTCATCGCGTCGTTTCCGGGCGGGCGCCGCCGCATCGGACCGGGACAGGCGGAAGCGTTACTGCGCGTCGATGCGCGCTGCGAGCCGATCGTCAGCCAGTTATCCGCGCAGTACACCGCGAACTATCAACGCTCGAGCAGCGTCGAGACCCGGCTCTGGCACGGTGTCTTCGACCTGGTCAAGGCATTCACCGCCGCCTATCAGGCCACGCTTAAGGCCGGCTACGCGGCCGGCGAGCAGAAACGCTGGAAGACGGTGCTGCCGCGCGTGCTCGTCAGGCTCGCGCACTACAAGGCGATCGATGGCAAATTCCGGCTGTTCCGCTACGGCCACTGGATACCCGCGCAGTGGCGCGAGCTGCACGAGCTCTATGAATTCGCGCGCATGCGCGGCTGGCAGCGCGAGCCGCTGAGCTTCGGCCCCGACGCGTTCAGCCAGCCCGGGCGATCGCTGGAACAGGAATATATCCAGGCGCTGCTGCTCATGCGCCTGGACAGCGGCAACTTCACGCCGGACCAGGTCGAGTGGGTGGCGCGCTCGCTTGAGGAGTGGACACCGTCGCTGACACTGATGCCCCCGCCAGGTACCGGGGCGAACTTCTACGTCGACCTGTCCGGCACGCAGGGTCTCAAGCGCCAGGACAAACCGCGCCCCGGCGGCCGGCTGATGTTCCTCGACGCCACCCCGGTCTACGCCCGTGTGGTCGAGCGCATGCGGGTTTTGCCGGAACAGGATGCCGATCCGCGCCTGTCCGGGACGCTGCCGCCGCGCGAGCAGAAGCTGCTGCTGATGCGGCTGGCCGCGCTGTTCGGGCCCGACGCCCTCGCGTTTTCACCGCGGGCGCCGCGCAAGTCCAGCGACATCGAAGTGCGCGTGGTGGTCGGACTACAGGCGCTCACGCGCGCCGTCGCCGAAGTGGAGCACATCGCGCCCGAAGCGAAGAGCTCCGGCGCGATGCACAGCTACGACGAGATCACCCAGCTGGTCAATCCCAACGCCAACCCGGAGTCGATTGCGCGGCGGATTCGCGGCTCGCAGTGGCAGATGGCCAATCGCAGCGAAAGCGGCAGCCGCATGATCGCGCCCTCCAAGGACGCGCCGACCAGACTGGGCGAGATCATTGCGATCAAGGACGTTGACCGCTGGGAGCTTGCGGTGGTGCGGCGGATGCAGCGCGAGCAGGTCGAGGAGGTGATCTGCGGTGTCGAAATCATCGCCCGGCGGATGGTGCGCGTCCTGTTGCGCAGCTGGGTCGCGCCGCTCGACGCCCAGCGCGCTGGCGTCGACCGGCCGTTCTTCGGCATTTACCTGCCCGCGCACGCGGATAATCGCCAGTCGTCGCAGCGCAGTCTCATCGGACCTGACGACCGCTTCCTTCCCGGCGGCATGGTCGAGCTCGATACCGGCAATGCCCGCTATCTGATCCGTTTCACCCAGACGCTGGAGCGCCAGGCCGGCTGGGCCTGGGCACTGTTCAACGCGGTGCGCAAGCTTTCGGCGTAAGCCCGCGGTTTCGGCAACGGCGCCAGGCGCATTTCGCGCCGAGTCGCGGCGCCTGCATGACACAATGCCGCCCTTAAGAGCGGACAGCAAGGCGCAATAATGGCGGCCGCGAAGACAATCTTGCTGTGATGCATGGAGCCCAAGGAGGAGCAACCCGATGCAACGTCGTGCGTTCCTGAAGCAGGCCGGTGTGGGTCTTGCGACCGCTGCGGTCACCGCCCCCGCGATCGGTCAGGGCGCGCAGCAGGAGGTCCGCTGGCGGCTGGCATCGAGCTTTCCGAGAAACCTGGACACGCTCTTTGGCGCCGCCGAGCTGATCGCCAAACGCTGTGCGGCCGCGACCAACGGCAGGTTCCAGATCCGAGTATTCGCCGACGGCGAAGTCGTTCCCGGCCTGCTGGTGCTCGATGCGGTGCAGAACGCGACCGTGCAGTGCGCGCACACGGCGCCGTACTACTTCTTTGGCAAGGACCCGACGTTTGCCTTTGCCTGCGCGATTCCGTTCGGCATGAATGCACGGCAACAAAATGCGTGGATGTACCACGGCGGCGGGCTCGAGCTGATGCGCGAGTTCCTGCAGGATTACAACATCCACAATATTCCGGCCGGCAACACCGGCGCGCAGATGGGCGGGTTTTTCCGCAAGGAGCTCAAGACCGTCTCCGACATGAAGGGACTGAAGATGCGCATCGGCGGCTCCGCCGGCGTCGTGATGGAGAGGCTGGGCCTCGTGCCGCAGCAGCTCGCCGGCGGCGACATCTACTCCGCGCTGGAAAAGGGCAGCATCGACGCGGCAGAGTGGGTTGGCCCGCACGACGACGAGAGACTCGGGCTGTACAAGATTGCCAAATACTATTACTACCCGGGCTGGTGGGAGGGTGGTCCGGAGCTCGATCTGTTCGTCAACACCAAGGCCTGGGCCGATCTGCCGAAGGATTACCAGGCGATTCTCGAAGCGGCCTGCGCTGAGGCGAATGTCGACACGATGGCGAAGTACGACGCGCTCAATCCGGCTGCGCTGCGGCGGCTGGTTGCCGCCGGCGTGCAACTGCGCCCGTTCCCGCGCGAGATCATGCAGGCCGCGCACAGCGCGGCGATCGAGGTTTACGACCAGTTCGCCGCCACGAACGCGAAATTCAGGAAGGTCTACGAGCCTTGGAAGCGGTTCCGCGATGACGAAATCCTGTGGTTCCGCGTCGCCGAGGAGAACTTCGACCAGTTCATGGCCATGGCGAGCCGGCAGAGCGCGGCGAAAAGACAGGCGAGCCCTCGTTAGCCTTACCGATCCGCTTTCCGGTGAAGTGGCCCGCCCCGCCGCGCCGGCTGCCTCCGGCCCGCGCGCGCGGCGTCGGCCGCCTAGGGCAGCGATGGTAAGATGATCGTTTTCCCTCCGCGCCGCCATGTCCCACCGCCTATTGCCTCTTGCACACGCCGACCCTGAACTTTTCGCGGCGATCGCCGGCGAGAACCTCCGCCAGGAACAGCATATCGAGCTGATCGCGTCGGAGAACTATGCCAGCGTCGCCGTGATGGCGGCGCAGGGCTCGCAGCTCACCAACAAGTACGCCGAAGGCTATCCGCGCAAGCGCTATTACGGCGGTTGCGAGTTCGTCGACATCGCCGAGCAGCTTGCGATCGACCGTGCCAAGAAGCTGTTCGAAGCCGAATTTGCCAATGTCCAGCCGCATTCCGGCGCGCAGGCGAACCAGGCGGTGCTCTTCGCCACGCTGACGCCGGGTGACACGATCCTCGGCATGTCGCTGCCGCATGGCGGGCACCTGACGCACGGCTCGCCGGTCAACCTTTCGGGCAAGTGGTTCCGGGTCGTTGCCTACGGCCTCGATCCGGAGACCGAACAAATCGACTACGCCGCCGCCGAGCGCCTGGCGCACGAGCACAAACCGAAGCTCATCATCGCCGGAGCCTCTGCGTACTCGCGGATCATCGACTGGGCGCGTTTTCGCGCCATCGCCGACGCCGTCGGCGCATACCTGATGGCCGATATGGCGCACTACGCCGGCCTGATCGCCGCCGGACTCTATCCGAGCCCGGTCGGCGTCGCGCATTTTGTGACCAGCACGACACACAAGACGCTGCGCGGTCCGCGCGGCGGGTTCATTCTCGCTGGCGCAGAGCACGCCAAGCTCATCAATTCCGCGGTTTTCCCGGGCCTCCAGGGTGGGCCACTCATGCATGTCATCGCCGCCAAGGCGGTCGCGTTCAAGGAAGCGCTGTCGCGCGAATTCAGGGCCTACCAGGAGCAAGTCCTCGAGAACGCGCGCGTGCTGGGCACCGTGCTGCAGGATCGCGGCCTGCGCATCGTTTCCGGAGGCACCGACTCCCACATGTTCCTGGTCGATCTGCGCCCGAAACGGATCACCGGCCGGGACGCCGAAGCCGCGCTTGGCCGGGCGCAGATCACCGTCAACAAGAACGCCATTCCCAACGATCCCGAAAAGCCGTTTGTGACCAGCGGTATTCGCATCGGCAGTCCAGCAATCACGACGCGCGGGTTCACCGAAATCGAGTGCGAAGAGCTGGGACATCTCGTCGCCGATATCCTGGATGCGCCCACCGACGCGGCGACGATCGCGCGCGTGTCCGGCGCGGTGAAGGCACTGACGGCGAAGCTCCCCGTCTATGCGCCGCCTCCCTAGCAATGAAATGCCCTTTCTGCGGCAGCCCCGACACGCAGGTGGTCGATTCGCGGGTATCGGAGGGCGGTGACGCGATCCGGCGCCGGCGCCGCTGCGTCGCCTGTCGCAAGCGCTTCACGACCTACGAGAACGCCGAGCTGCGACTGCCGCAGATCGTCAAGCAAAATGGCACGCGCGCCGACTTCGACGTGGAGCGGATTCGCAACGGCTTCCAGCGCGCATTGCACAAAAGGCCAGTCCCAACGGAGTACGTCGACCAGGCCGTCGAGCGCATCTTGCAGCAGATCCTGGGCCTGGGCGAACGCGAAATACCTTCGCGCCAGGTAGGCGAGATGGTGATGCAGGAGCTCTACAAGCTCGACAAGGTCGGCTACATCCGCTTTGCCTCCGTGTATCGCAGCTTCCAGGACGCAGCGGATTTTCGCGATGCGTTAAAGGAAGTCGAGCCGGCGTCGCCGCGGCGCAAGCCGCGCTGAACGCGCTCCCTGCCGCTGGCATGACGGCGTCTAACGACCGCGATCGCGAGCGCATGCTGCGCGCGCTTGATCTCGCCGCGCGAGGTCTTTATACGACGACGCCGAATCCGCGCGTCGGTTGCGTCATCGTGCGCGATGACCGCATCATCGGCGAGGGTTGGCACGAGCGCGCCGGCGAGGCCCACGCCGAGCTCGCGGCGCTCACCGCCGCCCGCGCCCGCGGCGAAGCGACACGCGGGGCGACGGCCTATGTGACCCTGGAGCCGTGCAACCACCATGGCCGGACGCCGCCGTGTACCGACGCCTTGCTCGGCGCAGGCGTCGCACGCGTCGTCGCGGCCATGCGCGATCCGAACCCCGGCGCTGCACAGGGTGGGGAGCGGCTGCTTGCCGCAGGCGTCGCAGTCGAGTTCGGACTCTGCGAGGCCGAAGCGCGCGAGCTCAATATCGGCTGGCTGCAGAGGCTCACCTCGGGGCGGCCCTGGGTTCGCGTCAAGATCGCGGCGAGCCTGGATGGCAAGACCGCGCTCGATAACGGCGCGAGTCAATGGATCACCGGCCCCGCCGCGCGGGCGGACGGACATCACTGGCGGGCTCGTTCATGCGCGATTCTCACCGGCGTGGGGACGGTGCTGCAGGACGATCCGCAGTTGACGGTGCGAGAGGTCAAAACCTCGAGGCAGCCGCTGAAAGTCGTTGTCGATCGCCACGGCCAGTTGCCCGCGGCCGCGCGCGTCCTCGACGGTGGAGCAGTGCTGGTCGTCTCCGCCGATGCAGCGTCGGTCGCCTTGCCGGGCAACGTGCAGCAGGTGCAGCTCCCTGGACCCGACGGGCGGGTCGACCTCGACGCCATGCTGGCGCGGTTGGCCCGGGACGGCGTCAACGAACTCCATGTGGAGGCCGGCGCCAAGCTCAACGGCGCGCTCCTGGCGGCGGGGCTGGTCGACGAGTTGCTGCTCTATCTGGCGCCGAGCCTCGTCGGTGACCCGGCACGGGGCATGTTCGCGCTGCCCGCGCCGCTGACACAGCTCGCGCAACGCGTGCACCTGCAAATCCGCGACATCGCCCGCGTCGGCGACGACTGGCGTGTGCTGGCGCGGGTGATACGGGAGACGGCTTGATGTTTACCGGTATCGTGCAATCCGTCGGCCGTATCACCCGCGCGCAGTCCCGCGGGGACGGGTTGCATATCGCCATCGAGGTCGGTGCGCTGCTCGTCGCCGATGTCAGGGTGGGAGACAGCATCGCCGTCGCCGGGTGTTGCCTGACCGTCGTGGCCATGGATGGAAACACGCTTAGTTTCGATGCGTCGGCGGAGACGCTGCTCTGCACCGCGGGGTTTAACGAGGGGGCGTCGGTCAATCTGGAAAAGGCACTGCGCCTCTCCGATCGACTCGGCGGCCACTTGCTCAGCGGTCACGTCGATGGTGTCGGTAGCGTTGTGCGGTCGGAGGCGGTCGGCACCGCCGATGGGAGCCGCTTGCTTGAGATCGATGCACCGGACGAGCTCGCACGCTTCATCGCGGCGAAGGGGTCGATCGCCGTCGATGGGGTGAGCTTGACGGTCAATCACGTCGCCGGTTGCCGCTTTGTGGCGAACCTGATTCCGCATACGCTCGCGGCAACGACGCTGGGCGAAGTATCGCCCGCATCGCGAGTCAATCTCGAAGTCGATATGGTGGCGCGATACCTCGAGCGGCTTGTCGAACGCAGTCTCTAGGCCGCGCTAACAGAGCATCGGTAGCAACCACACGCCGGTCGGTGGGACAAGAATTGTCGCGCTGGTCGATGCAGAGCAGCGATTGATCACTAGGAGTAGCGTCGGGCGGCCCTTAATCGGGCTGACGGCGTTCTCCATGGTTATATAATGACGGAGAGGAGGCGTCATGCGATTGTCGCCGCAGCAGGTCGACAGCTTCGAGCGTGAGGGTTATCTTTTTTTCCCGGAGCTCTTCTCGAGCGCGGAGATGCAGGGGCTCAAAGAGGAGGTCCCGCGCCTGTTCGCGCAGCAGCGCCTGGAAAACGTGCGCGAAAAGGACCGCGAGGCGGTGCGCACCAACTTCGCCGCCCACCTGTACTGCCGGCCATTCGCGTTGCTTGCGCGCCATCCGCGCATGGTCGAGCCGGTCATGCAGATCTTAGGCGAAGCGGTTTACATGCATCAGTTCAAGATCAACGGCAAGATGGCGTTCGACGGGGACGTCTGGCAGTGGCACCAGGATTACGGGACATGGAAGCGCGACGACGACATGCCCGAGCCGCGGGCGATGAATGTCGCAATCTTCTTAGACGATGTGAATGAGTTTAACGGCCCGCTGATGTTCATTCCGGGCAGCCACAAGCTCGGCGTCATCGAGGCCGTTCACGACGTCGCGACGACGAGCTACCCGCTGTGGACGATTCCCGACGACACGATCGCCCGGCTCGTCGCGCGCGGCGGCATCGTCGCGCCCAAAGGCGCGAGCGGGTCGATGATCCTGTTCCATTCCTGCCTGGTGCATGCGTCGACGTCGAATCTCTCGCCGTGGAACCGCGTCAGCGTGTACTTGAGCCTGTGCGCGGTGTCGAATCACATTCGGCGCTTCACGCGGCCGGCGTACATCGCGCATCGCGATTTCACGCCGCTTGACTGCTTGCCCGACGATTGCCTGCTGCGCGACTACGACGTGCCCCTGCCATGGCGCGACGGCATGCCGGCCACCGCCTTGCATTCCGAGATGGTGGCTTGAGGCCGCGATCGACGTGGGCCTCTACGCCAGACTCTGCGAGCGGGCCGGGCAGCGCAGGCCCCTGTGCGTTGGCTTGATCGGCGCCGGCAAGTTCGGCGCGATGTATCTCGCCCAGGCGCCAAAAACGCCGGGCGTGCACATCGCCGCCATCGCCGATCTCTCCCCGGAGGCCGCAAGGGCCAACCTCGGCCGCGTTGGGTGGAAGCCCGAGCAATACGGCGCGGCCTCGATCGATGCCGCCCTCGCGACCGGGGCCACGCATGTATCCGACGACTGGACCGCGCTGCTGCGGCACCCGCGGATCGAAATCGTCGTCGAATGCACCGGCGACCCGATCGCGGCCGTCGAGCACTGCCTCGCCGCGTTTGGCGAGCGCAAGCACGTGGTCAACGTGACCGTCGAGGCGGACGCGCTGTGCGGTCCCTTGCTCGCCAGGCGGGCGGCGCAAGCCGACGTCGTCTACAGCCTTGCCTACGGCGACCAGCCGGCGCTGATCTGCGAACTGGTCGACTGGGCGCGTACGGCGGGCTTCGCCGTGGTCGCCGCCGGTCGCGGTCACAAGTGGCTGCCGCATTTTGCGCAGTCGACGCCGGAGACGGTGTGGGGCTACTACGGCCTCACGCCGGAGCAGGCGCGCCGCGGCGGCCTCAATCCCAAGATGTTCAACTCGTTTCTCGACGGCTCGAAGCCGGCCATTGAGTGTACGGCCGTGTGCAATGCGACCGGACTGGCCGCACCCCCCGACGGGCTGCGTTATCCGCCGGCGGCGATCGACGATATCCCGCGCGTGTGCCGCCCGATCGCCGAGGGCGGCGTGCTGCACCAGAAAGGGCAGGTTGAGGTCATCTCCTCTCTGGAGCGCGACGGGCGCGAGATTGCCTATGACATCCGCTTCGGCGTGTTTGTCGTGTTCGAGGGCGACACCGAATACCTGCGCAATTGCTTCAAGGAGTACATGGTGCGAACCGACCCGTCCGGGCGCTACGCGTGCCTGTATAAGCGCTGGCATTTGATCGGCCTGGAGGTCGGCGTTTCGGTGGCCTCCGTCGGCTTGCGCGGCGAGGCGACCGGTGTGGCGATCGGCTTTAATGCGGATGCCGTCGCCACGGCCAAGCGCGATCTCAATGCCGGCGAAGTGCTCGATGGCGAAGGCGGCTACACGGTTCTGGGCAAGCTCCTGCCGGCGTCAACATCGATCGAGATGGGCGCTCTACCACTCGGCCTTGCCAATGGCGCCACGCTTGGCCACTCCGTCAAGGCGGGAGAGCCGCTCAAGTGGACCGACGTTGCGCTCGACGAGGCACTGCCGGCGGTACGGATCCGGCGCGAGATGGAGGCGATGTTCACCACGCCGCGGGCGCAACACGCGGCCTGATGGCGCGCTCGCCTTAATCACGCCGCCGGCGCGCGAGCGTCGACATCACCGCTCGTTATACCGGCACGCGCCGACACCCCGAGACGTCTGGTTCGCCGATGCAGCGCCGGGCACCGAACTGTTCCAATACGTGTGCCGCCACCGCGGACGCCTGTGGCGAGAAGAAAAAAACGTGGGCTCCGTCAATTTCGTTGTGGTAGACCTCAACCCCTTTCGGGACGCCGGCAGCGCGGTATGCCTTCTCGAAGTTGTCTATCAGGCCCCCGGCCCCTAGTTTGGCGACATCGCTCGCGGGGATCAGCACACGGTGCCAGGATAGGCGCTCCGCTAGTGGCCTGAGCTTCATGCAACGATTCTGCCCGAATACCCTAAAGGGTATTATTTGAAAATATACCTCAAGAGGTATATTTGTAGGATATCCCCTACGTTTCATTGCGCCCCTGCGCTTTAAGGAGGTCCTCGCAGCGGCAGCGTTCGCCCCGGAGGGCAAACATGGATCTGACAACACTGGAACGCCTGCCGCTGTGGATCGGCGGCCGCGCGACGCCCGCGCGCACGACGCGCTACGGCGAGGTAACCAATCCGGCTACCGGCGAGGTGCTGCGCCATGTGCCGCTGGCGACAGCCGAGGATGTCGCCGCTGCGGTGGCGGCTGCAGTCGAAGCCTGGCCCGCCTGGCGCGCCGCGCCCGCGCTGCGCCGCGCGCGCATCCTGATGCGCTTCCGCGAGTTGCTGGACGCGCACAAGCAGGAACTCGCGTGCCTGGTGTCGGAGGAACACGGGAAAACGCGCAGCGATGCCGAGGGCTCGATCACGCGCGGCATCGAGGTCGTGGAGTTTGCGACCGGCATTCCGCACCTGCTGAAAGGCGAATTCAGCGATAACGTCGGCAGCGGCGTCGACAGTTTTTCCCTGCGCCAGCCGGTCGGCGTCTGCGCCGGCATCACGCCGTTCAACTTTCCGGCGATGGTGCCGTTGTGGATGTTTCCCCTGGCGCTTGCCTGCGGCAACCCATTCATCCTGAAACCCTCGGAGCGGGATCCAACGCTCTCGCTGCGCATGGCTGAGTTGCTCCAGGAAGCCGGTCTTCCCGATGGCGTGTTCAACGTCGTCCATGGCGACAAGGAAGCGGTCGATGCGATCCTCAGCCACCCCGACATCAAGGCAATCTCGTTCGTCGGCTCGACGCCGATCGCGAAATACATCTATTCGACCGGGACTGCGCACGGCAAGCGGGTGCAGGCATTGGGCGGAGCGAAGAATCATGCCGTCGTTCTCCCCGACGCGGATTTCACCTTCGCCGCCGAAGCGCTCATTGGCGCTGGTTACGGGTCCGCGGGCGAGCGCTGCATGGCAGTGTCTGTGGTCGTTGCCGTCGGCGACGCCGGTGATCCGATCCGCGACCTGTTGGCGGCGCGTGCCCGCCGCATCGTGGTGGGTCCGGGCGACCGTGCGGAATCGGACATGGGGCCGGTAATCACCGGCGCTGCGCGTGATCGCATCATCGGCCTGATCGATCGCGGCGTCGCCGAAGGCGCGGCGCTGGTCGTCGATGGTCGCCAGCAGCGGGTCGACGGCCACGGCGACGGCTTCTTCGTCGGACCCACGCTCTTCGACCAGGCGACGCCGGCCATGGCGATCTACCGCGAAGAAATCTTCGGGCCCGTGCTGGTAATCGTGCGCAGCGACTCGCTGGCCGCGGCGATCGACCTGATCAACGCCAACCCCTACGCCAACGGTGCGGCGCTGTTCACACGCTCAGGCCATGCCGCACGCCGTTTCCAGCAGGATGTCGAGGTCGGCATGGTCGGGATCAACGTGGCCATTCCCGTGCCGATGGCGTTCTTTTCGTTCGGCGG
>DASZIB010000011.1:0-210190 GCA_035937415.1 Edaphobacterium sp. (SeqCode)
TTCGCAGCCGGAGGTGGCCTACGTCCAGAGCCATTATCCCCAGTACATTCTCGAAGGCGTCGCCTACTACGCGCCGACCGCGGCGGCTAACGACGGCCGCGCATCGCTGTATCGGTTCTGGAATCAAGTCAACGGCGAGCATTTCTATACCTCTTCGGTCGCCGAGCGCGATCACATCATCGCGACCTATCCGCAGTTCGTCTACGAAGGCCCCGTGTATTACGTCTACGGCATCACCGTTTCGCCGCCGCCGCCGGGCCCCGTCCTGCCAAAGATTTCGCTGACCGCGTCGGCAACGAGCGTTACCGTGCTGCCGGGCCAGATTACGTTGACCGCCACGGCGGCCGACACCGTCGGGAAGATCGTCAGCGTGACGTTCTATCAAGGGACGACCCCGCTCACCGTACAGACCACCCCGCCGTTCAACTACACCGTCCATCTGACCGTCGCCGGTGCCTATAGCTACAGCGCGGTTGTCGTTGACGACAAGGGAGCGAGCGCAACGTCGACGCCGATCGTCGTCCAGGCGGGCCCGCCACCGAGCCTTCCCAGCGTCGCCTTGGCGACCTCGACATCCACGGTGACCGCGCCCGGCCAGGTCATCCTGACCGCGAACGCCACCGACACCGGCGGCACGATTGTGCTCGTGACCCTCTACCAGGACGGTGTCAAGCTCGTCGACCTGACCACAGCGCCGTATGTGTACACGGTCGCGCTCGCCAACGCGGGCAGTTTTTCCTTCACGGCACAGGCGACCGACGACAAGGGCGCAACCGCCATGTCCTCGGCGGTCGCCGTGCAGGTCACCACGGGCGGCCCGCCGCCGCCACCGCCAGGGGCCGCCGACATCTACCGCTTTCTCAACCAGGCGACGTTTGGCTTCACCCAGGCCGAGGCGGCCCGGGTCACCAACATGGGCATCCCGGCCTGGATCAACGATCAGTTAACGCAGCCCATTTCGGGCTATCCGGACGCGAACTACACCATCCTTCAGCTCAACAACTCGGCTAACTGCACCAACCAGGATCCGGTAACCCACAAGGGGCTGCCGCCTGCCGATCCGCGCAACATCTGCTATCGCGACAATCTCACGCCCACGCGCGTGCAACGCGATTTCTACACCAATGCGGTGGCGCGGCCAGATCAGCTGCGCCAGCGCGTGGCGTGGGCGCTGTCGCAGATCGTGGTGATATCGACGGTGAGCCAGGACCTGTCCATCGCGTATCCGATGACGCGCTACCAGAACATCCTGTCCCAGCAGGCATTCGGTAACTTCGAGACGCTGCTCAACCAGATCACGCTGTCGCCGTCGATGGGCTATTGGCTGACGATGGTCAACAACGACAAGGGCAACGCGAACCGGCAGCCCAATCAGAATTACGCGCGGGAGGTCATGCAGCTGTTCTCGATCGGGCTGATCGAGCTCAACCAGGACGGCTCGCCTATCCTCGATGCGCAGAACAATCCGATCCCGACTTACGATCAGACCACCATCGCGCAATTCTCCAATGTGTTCACGGGCTGGACTTACCCCAAACCGGGCGTCGCGACCACGACCAAGAACCCGGCCGACTACGAGCTGCCGATGGTGACCTATGCTAACGGCCACGAAACGGCTGCGAAGACGCTACTGGCCGGTCCCGACCAGAACATTCCGGCCAATCAGACGCCGCAGCAGGACATCACGTCTGCGCTCCACAACATCTTCATGCATCCCAACGTCGGGCCGTTCATCGGCAAGCAGCTCATTCAGCACCTGGTGACGAGCAATCCCTCCCCGGCCTACATCGCGCGCGTTGCCGGTGTGTTCAACAACAACGGGGCGGGGGTGCGTGGCGACATGCACGCGGTCGTCACGGCGATCTTGACGGATCCCGAAGCACGCGGCGGCGCAGCGCCGGACACCTTCGGGCAACTGCGCGAGCCGCCGCTGATGATCACCGCGCTGCTGCGCGGCTTGGGCGCACCGACCGATGGCGCGGGCCTGTCGATCCGTTCCGGAACCCTGGGCGAGCCGATCTACTCATCGCCGACGGTGTTCAACTACTACCCGATCGACTACACGATCCCGAACTCCGCTCTCGCCGGACCTGAGTTCGGGAACCACAACAGCTACACCGCCGTGCAGCGCCAGAATCAGGTCTATGCGCTGGTCTATCAGGGCATCGCCGCCGATCCGACGGTCCCCAACGCCGTCGGCACGTTCATCAATACCAAGCCCTACGAGGCGCTGGCGGGCAATCCCGCCGCGATGGTCGATGCGCTGAACCAGGCGCTGATGTACGGCACGTTTCCGCCCGCCGCGGCGCAGATCATCGTCAACAGCGTGTCGCTGGTCCCGGCCGCGAATGTCGTCGAACGGGCGCGGATGGCGATCTACCAGATGGCGTCTTCCTTCCACTTCCAGGTCCAACACTGACATGATCAACTCACGTCGGAAATTCCTCTACCGGTCAGCCGCTCTGACCGGGGCCGGTCTGTTCGGCAACCTGAGCTGGCTGGGGGCGGAGTTTGCCAACGCGCAATCCCTCTCCGGCTACAAGGCGCTGGTCGGCGTGTTCCTGTACGGCGGCAACGACGCGAACAACACGCTCGTGCCCATCACCAATTACGCGAGCTATTCCGCGGTGCGAACCGCGGGGTCGAACATCCAGATCCCGCAGGCGCAGTTGCTGCCGATCACGCCAAAAAGCCCGCCGAATTCCGGGCAGACGTTCGGTTTGCACCCGGACCTGATCGACATCCACCCGCTGTATGCCCAAGGCAAGCTGGCGGTGATCTGCAACGCCGGCATGCTGATCGCGCCGCTCACCAAGGCGCAATACCAGGCCGGGATGAACCGCCCGCTGAACCTGTTTTCGCACAGCGACCAGCAGAATCAGTGGCAGGGCTTGATTCCCGGGGCCGCGCAGCGCACCGGCTGGGCCGGGCGCATCAGCGACAAGATCAGCATCGCCAATGCCGGCGCGCAGATCCCGACGATGGTCTCGGTAAGCGGCGCTAGCGTGTTCAACTTCGGCGGGACCACCGGCCCGTTCGTCATTCCCAGCGCCGGCGGCGTGTCGCTATCGGGTACCGGTACCGACGCAATCAGTGTGGCACGCATCGGCGGTGTGCAGCAGCTCCTGACGACCAGCGGGACCAACCAGATCGTCGGCAGCGCGGCGGCGGTACTGAGCAACGCGCTGGTGGCCGCCAGTTCCGCCGACCCGGTGCTGACCGGCCCGCTTTCGCCAGCCATCACCGCGGCTTTCACTGTCGGCGGCAAATTGCTCAACACCGGCCTTGCCAATCAGTTGAAGCAGGTCGCGCGGTTGATCGAGTCCCAGGCGGCGTTGGGTATCAAGCGCCAGTTCTTCTTCGTCAGCATGGGCGGATTCGACAACCACAGTGCCCTGGTGAAAGACCAGAGCGCGCTGTTCCAGCAGCTCTCCCCGGCACTGTCGGCCTTTTACAACTACACCGTCGCCGCCGGCGTCGACAGCGACGTCACGACGTTCACCATGTCGGACTTCAGCCGGACCTTTATCGGCAATGGCAACGCGGGCACCGACCACGCCTGGGGCTCACACCACCTGGTGCTCGGTGGTGCCGTCAAGGGCGGCGACTTCTACGGAACGTTCCCGACCCTCGCCGTCAAAGGCCCCGACGACAGCGGCGGCAACGGCGCCTGGGTGCCCACCACCGCAGTCGATCAGATCGGGGCGACGCTGGCGAGCTGGTTCGGCGTGGCAGGCGTCGATCTGCCGTACGTGTTCCCGAACCTGTCGCGGTTCGCGACGCCGAATCTCGGTTTTGTTTAAGACCCACGAAGGAGCCCATCGCCATCGGCTTCGAACCGCACGCTCGGTTGCCCGGTGCATTTCGATCCGACTTGGCGACTCCCAAAGCAGGCGCTGGCAGCTGAACGCAGCCGGCGCAGGGAAGCAATGACTCGCGTACGCCTGTTCTGTCTTTCGCTCCTGCCATTGCTGATGGCGTGGAGCGTTATTGTGTACGCGCAAACCGGTAACGTTGCCAACGGGAAGACAACCTATGCGACTTGGTGCGTGGGTTGCCACAACGCGAATCCGACCAAGGATGCGCACGGGATAATCAACGGTGCGGGGAACCCCAACTTCATTCTGAATGAATGGAGCATCGTTCCGGCCATGCAGTTCCTGTTGCAGGGAGCGCTGCCTGACCCGGTGCAGTCCGCAGCCGACGTCGCCGCTTACCTGGCGACGCTTACCGGTGGTGGTGGTGGCGGGCAAGGAAATCTCCAGGTTCCTGGTTCGGTCAGCCTGGGGAGCCAAACCGTCGGTACCCAGAGCGGCGCGGTCGCCGTCACGATCACCAATGTCGGCAATGCCAGCGTCACCGTGAGCTCGATCAGCGACGGGAACGGCGCCGAGTTCCCGCTCGTGAGCCAGACCTGCACCACGGCGGCGCTGGCTGCCGGCGCCAGCTGCCAGCTCAGCATCGTGTTCGTGCCTGCGGCGACCGGTGGGCGCAACTCGACGTTTACCGTGAGCAGCAACGGCACGGGCAGCCCGCAGACACTCGTGGCCAGCGGCACCGGAACGAACGTCGTTGCCACGCCGGGACAGCTGCAGGTGGTGCCCGCGGTCAATTTCGGCAGCCAGAACGTTGGCTCCGCCAGCACCCCCGCGCCGGTGGTCATCGCCAACAGCGGCGGAACCGCCGTAACGATCAGCAGCGCCGCCAGCAATGATTCCGAATATCCGATCACGAGCTCGTCGTGCACAGGCAGCGTGGCTCCCGGGGCGAACTGTGTGCTCAACGTGGCGTTCAGCCCGATCAGCGCCGGCGCGCATGCCGCGACCATCACGGTCGTCAGCAGCGGCTTGGGCAGCCCACAGACGATCGCGCTTTCGGGGACCGGCGTGCAGCCGACGGGCGGCGGCCCAACGGCGCAGGCGGTCGAGTACTACTACGCGGCGTGGAACTTCTACTTTGAAACCGCGTTTCCAGCTGAGATCGCCGCGCTGGACGGTGGCGCCTTCGGCGGCCTTTGGCAGCGCACCGGGCAGACATTCAACGTTTGGCCGCAATCGAACCCGGCGGCTGCTCCGACCTGCCGCTTCTTCAGCACTGCGTTCGCGCCGAAGAGCTCGCATTTCTACACGCCCTTCGCGGCGGAATGCGCGACGCTGATGACAAGCCCGGCGTGGCAATACGAAGCCATTGCCTTCTACATCGCGCTTGCCGACGTCAACGGCCTCTGCGCGAGCGGCACGGTCCCGCTGTATCGGCTCTACAACAACGGCATGGGCGGTGCACCGAACCACCGCTACACGACCGACCCCGCGATCTTTAACCAGATGCGCGCCGCCGGCTGGCTGTTCGAAGGCAACGGGAACACCAAGGTATTCGCGTGCGTGCCGCAATGAAGGCGGCAACAACGCCCGGCCCGCTGCCGTAGGCCTCGCTCCTGGCGCAGCAGGCCGCACTCTGCCAGGCCGCCTCTCGAAGCGCCCAGTTGGCACTTACACCCAATCCGGAGCCGCCCGCGAGGGTTACGCGCGCGTCGGCTCTTGGTATAAACTGCAACAAAATCAACATCTTGATCTTGAACTGCGGGCGCACTGGTGCGAACCGTAAGCAAGCCATCGATCGCCGCGACAATGGAAGGCGGCCTGTTGCGAAAGGCGGCAATGACCAGGAGAAAAGGGATGCAACGACGGGGTTTCTTGAGCAGTCTGCCGGCACTGCCGCTCGCTTGGGTGCTGGCGCGTCCGGGCCTTGCGGCCACGGCCTCCGCCGGCAAATCGGTGAGCGCGATCCAGCAGGGCTGGAAGGGCCTGCTGGCGCCCGGCGCGGACGTGGCGACAACCACCGACCCGGTGACCAAGACGGCCGCTGAATGGCAGAAAATCCTGACGCCGGTGCAGTACGACGTCCTGCGTCAAGAGGGCACGGAGCATCCGTTCACGAGTCCGCTCAACGGAGAAAAGCGCGCCGGCGTTTTCGTCTGCGCCGGCTGCGCGCTGCCATTGTTTAGCTCGCAGATGAAATACGACAGCGGCACCGGATGGCCGAGCTTTTTTACCTTGATTCCCGGCAGCCTCGCCACCAAGCAGGACTTCAAGCTGATCGTTCCCCGCACCGAATACCATTGCGTTCGCTGTGGGGGCCACCAGGGACACATCTTCGATGACGGCCCGGAGCCGACCGGACTGCGTTACTGCAACAACGGCGTGGCGCTGCGGTTCATTGCGCAGAAAGGCGCGTGAAATCATCGCCGGCCGAGCTCAAGGCCGGCGCAGCCAGAGTCATCCGGTGTGGCCGGCGCTGGCGACGCTTTTATCCTGATCGGCCAGCTCCTGGCGCACTGCGCGCAGGCGGCTTTCCGTGACCGAGATCTGATAGAAGTCGCCGTCCCCGGCCTTGAGCGCGAGCTCGAGCTGCACGACGGCGGCTTTGAGATCCCCTTGCCAGGCGTAGAACTCCCCCTGGTGCTGGTGCTGCAGCAACTGCTTGCCGAGAGCGGCGTATGCGCGCGCCGCAATCTGGTGCAGCGGTCCATCGTTCGGAAAGCGCTGCAACTGGTCGACGGTGAACGCGGCAGCCTTCTCCGGCTCATTGTCCTTTAGCAGCGCGTCAGGGTAATCGTAGACGAGCTGCATCTTGCCCGGATAGCGGACCAGCGCCGCCTGATACCGGGCGATTGCCGCCTTGAGCTGGCCCGATTGCATGAGCACTTGCCCGGCCATCGCTTCGACCATCGGATGCGGCGGCGCGATCTTTTCCAGGGCGACGAGCTCCTTCTGCGCGCGCTTGAAGTCCTCGGCGCGCAGCAGCGACGCGACGAGTCCGTAATGGGCCGCCACCTCGTTGTTGAACTTGCGTTCGGCGATCGCGTCCTTGAAGAAGAATACGGCTTGCTCGGGTGTGCCTTCGTAGCTCTTCAACAGCGCCCGGACCATTTGGAAGTCCAGCGAATCGGGGACCTGCCGGAACGGCTTGCTGTAGGCACGCGCCTGCGCTTCCGCGATGCGCTGATAGGTCTCGGGGTGATCGTGAAAGTACGACGGCGAGTTGCCCTCAAACCAGGTTGCCGCCCGTTGCAGCCTTCCAAAAAACGTGGCCATGGCATTGGGATCGAAGCCCGCGGTAGCGGTGCGCTCGAAACCGAGCCGATCTGCCTCCTCCTCGTTCTGGCGCGTGAAATTGATCTGGCTCTGAATGGCAAGACCCTGTGCCGACGCCATCGCTGCACTCGTCATTTGACCGCTCGAGGAGGAGTGCGAACGAGCGGCAAGAACGGCGGCGGCCAGCGCGGCCAGCGTGGTCAGCATGGCATCGCGCTGGTTGAGAATGCTGCGCGCAATATGGTGCTGGGTGACATGCGTGATTTCGTGGCCCAGCACCGAGGCGAGCTCGGATTCCGTTTGCGCGAGCAGGATCAATCCGGTGTTGACCACGATGAAGCCGCCCGGCAGCGCGAAAGCGTTGATCGACGGATCGGCGAGCGCGAGGAACTCGAAATCGAAAGGCGCTCCGGGAATCGCGGTCACCAGGCGGTTGCCGAGCTCGTTAAGGTAGCCGTTGACTTCCGGATCGTTGAGATATGCCCCGCTGGCGCGAATCTGCCGCACGATGCTCTCGCCGAGCTTGCGCTCCTGCGCGCCGGACAGGTACGCCAGCGACGGGTCGCCCAGATCGGGCAGTGCCTCCTGCGCGGAGGAAATCGGACTGAGCGCGAGACAAACGGCGGCACAAGCCGCGATCGCGGCCCGCGAGCGCCACGGCGCACGGCGACGGGAAGGCGACAAAAGCATGGTGCTATGATTGCCGCGGCGAGCGTAAAGTTTCTGGAACAAAGCGACAGGCGACCGCAGGACGATGGCCGGGCAGCGTTCACATTTTACCCATTTTGACGCAGCGGGGCAGGCGCATATGGTCGACGTTGCCGCCAAGCCGGTTACACGCCGCCGCGCGCGCGCCGGTGGCCGCATCGCGATGCAGCCCGCCACCCTCGCGCTCATCCGCGCCGGATCGGCCCGGAAGGGCGACGTACTGGGAGCCGCACGCATCGCTGCGATCCTGGCAGCCAAGCGCACCGCCGAACTCATACCGCTGGCGCACCCGCTGCCTCTTACCCACATCGCGGTCGACTTCGCGTTCGACGAGAAGGACAGCGCGGTGAGCATCGAGGTCGTCGCCGAAACTCTCGATCGCACCGGCGTCGAGATGGAGGCGCTGACCGCAGCCTCGATCGGACTGCTCACGATCTACGACATGTGCAAGGCCGTGGACCGTGGCATGCGTATCGACAACGTGCGGCTGCTGGAAAAATCGGGCGGCAGGTCAGGACGCTATCGGGCGAAATAACTGGCCTGTTGGCTCGATGGTTAGGCCACTTGACCACGCGCGGCGCGGTGGTAAGATGCGGCACGCACCGCCGGCCGCAGCGACAGCCAGTGGCGGCCGCGGCGCAGTCGCAGGCTCCGGCCATGGAGGAACTCACCTTGCCCTTGCAGGCGGTCGAGCCAAGACGGCTTTACCGACAGATCGCCGATCAGATCGCACAGCTCATTGCGAGTGGCGAATTTCTGCCGGGCGCGCGCCTGCCGGCGGAACGCGAGCTGGCCTCTTCGCTGGGGGTCAGCCGTGCCTCCGTGCGGGAGGCGATCATCTCGCTGGAGATGGGCGGCCTGGTCGAGGTTCGTGTCGGTAGCGGCATCTTTGTCACCGCGCCAGTCGTGCGCCCCGCGGCGGCCGAAGATGCCGGGCCGGGGCCGTTCGAATTGCTGCAGGCACGCAGTGTGATCGAAGGCGAAATCGCCGCGCTGGCCGCAGCGACGGCAGCGCCGCCCGAGCTCGACTACCTGCGCGGGTGCGTCGCGCGCATGGCGGCGCACATCGACGACTTCGCCGTGCGCGAGGCGAGCGACCGCGACTTCCACTTAGGCATCGCCAAGGCCACGGGCAACAGTTCGCTGGAGCTGGTCGTCGAAGGGCTGTGGCAGCAACGTGCCGAATTGTGGGGACGCTTGCAGCAGCACTTTCACACCGCAGAGCTAGCCCGCAAGACGATCCGGGATCATTCCGCGATACTGAGCGCGATTGCCGCACGTGATCCCGAAGCTGCGCGCGCGGCGATGCACCGTCATCTCGCCCGCGTGGTGCGGGAATTTCAACGTGGCCTGGAAGGCCGCGCTCGTGCGCCCCGGCGGCGCAAGCCTGCGCCGACCGCCGCACGCCGGCGCACGAGCAGCTGAATCGATTCGCCATCAAGGCACCGCCGCGCCGACGGTATCGACGCATTCGGAAAATGGCGGCTCTCACAGGCGGCCACCCAGGAGGAAGAGCATGAGTTCAGGCAACAGACTCGGCCGGACCGGATTCGCGGCCGGCCGCGCATCGCTGTGTGTCGCGGCGGCAACGCTCGGCGCGGTGCTGGTGGGGCTCGGATGCTGGCCTGCCGCGGCCCAGGTCGCGCCGCCAAAGAACCCGGTGACCATCAACATTGTCGATGTCGCCGGCAACTTGGCGCTGACCCAGGACGCCATCGAGGCCTACCAGCAGCAGCATCCGCAACTCGTTGCCAAGATCAACTTCACCAAGGCGCCTGCGCCCGAGCTTCCCGGAAAGCTCAAGGCCATGCAGGGAGCGGGCCGCAGCGACATCGACCTGGTGATGACCGGCACCGACTTTCTCGCCGCCGGGATCGAGCAGGGCGTGCTGATGAAGATTCTTCCGGAGCACGCCGGCAAGTTTCCGAACCTCAGCAGCAACTATCTGCCCGCCGCCGCCAAGATGCAGGAGCTGGCACACGATTACGGCATCGCCGTGGTCTTCATGCCGGCCGGTCCGCTGCTCGAGTACAACCCGGACAAAGTGAAGCAAGTGCCGACGACCCCCCAGGAGCTGCTTGCCTGGTGCAAGGCCAATCCGAACCGGCTGATCTATGCGCGACCGGCCAACTCCGGGCCCGGGCGCACGTTCATCATGGGGCTGCCCTACATCCTTGGCGACAAGAACCCGAAGGACCCGGTGAACGGGTGGGAAAAGACGTGGGCATATCTCAAGGAACTCAATGCCTGCATCGAGTACTACCCGACGGGTACCGGCGCGGTGATGAAGGAGCTCGGCGAGGGCTCGCGTGACATGACCGTGACGATGACCGGATGGGACATCAATCCGCGCGTTCTCGGCATCGTCCCCAAGAATTACAAGGTGGCACCGTTCAAGGGCATGACCTGGGTCAACGACGCGCACTATATGGTCATTCCCAAGGGCGTCGCCCCGGAAAAGGTCGCCGTGGTCCTCGATCTGATGGCCTACCTGCTCACGCCGCAAGCGCAGGCGTACACCTACGACAAGGGATATTTCTATCCCGGGCCGGCGGTCAAGAACGTCACGCTGGCGATGGCACCGAAGGAGAGCCAGGACGCGATCAAGGAATTCGGGCGTCCGGAATACGACGCCTGGCTGGTGCAGTTTCCGCACACCCAGTCGCTCGAGCCCAAGGCGCAGGTGGAGGCATTCCGCATCTGGGACCAGCAGGTTGGCGCGCAGAAGACGAAGTGATTTTGCCGTCGCCGGCCCTGCCGGCTGCGCCGCGAGGGAATCGAGCCGCGCTTGTGGCCCGCTCGCGGACGCGGGCGGTTGCGGCGTGAGCTGCCGATGAAGCACGACTTCGCTGAACTCAGGCTCGACCGGGTGACGCGCCGCTTCGCCGGCGCCGGGGGCAAGGCGTTCAACGCGCTCGATGACCTGACCTTGACCGTCCGGCGCGGCGAGTTCATCTGCCTGCTCGGCCCGTCGGGCTGCGGCAAGTCGACCGCGCTCAATTGCATCGCCGGTCTCATGCAGCTGTCGAGCGGGAGCATCTGGCTCGATCGGCAACGGATCGACACGTTGCCTCCCGAAAAGCGCGGTTTCGGCATGGTGTTCCAGAATTACGCGCTGTTTCCCCACATGAGCGTGGCCAAGAATATCGGCTTCGGCCTGCGCATGCGTGGCGTCTCCGCCGCCGACAGCGGGCCGCGCGTGGCGCATGCGCTGAAGCTAGTGCAGCTCACCGGTCAGGAGCACAAGCTGCCGGGCCAGCTTTCCGGAGGCCAGCAGCAGCGGGTCGCCATCGCGCGCGCGATTGTCATCGAGCCGCCGCTGATCCTCATGGACGAACCGCTGTCGAATCTCGATGCCAAGCTGCGCATCGAGACGCGGGCCGAAATCCGCCGCATCCATCGCGAGCTCGACCGCGCCACGATCTACGTGACCCACGATCAGGACGAGGCGTTGTCGCTTGCGGATCGGATCGTGGTGATGAAGGACGGCGTCGTGCAGCAGATCGGGACGCCGGCCGAGGTCTACATGCAGCCCGCCAATCTACACGTCGCCCGCTTCATGGGCTACCGCAATGTTCTCGAGCTCGACGTGGTGCGCGAGGACGGCAACCGGGTCGCGGTCGCGGGCAAGGACATCGCGCTTACCGGCGTGCGCAAGCAACCGCTCACCGGCGCACGCGCGGCCGTAGCGATCCGGCCGGAGGAAATCGCGGTCGGCGAGGGGCCCGGCGGCGTCAACACGCTCGCGGGCCGGGTTGCGAACATCGAGTATTGCGGCCGCGACTCGCTGCTTGACGTCATCACGCCGGCAGGCACACTGCTGCATGTGCGGGGGCCGGTGACAACCGCCCTCGACGCCACCGTGCGCGTCCACGTTCCGGTCGAGCGCGTGCTGGTCTATCCGGCGGACTGACGCCGCGGCGCCCCGTGACGACGACGTCGAACAGCGCGGCGCTCCGCGCACCCTTCGATCGCACGCTGCTGCTGGTCGTACCGGCGGCGGCGTTTATGCTGCTGCTCTTTGTCTATCCCTTCCTCTACGGCCTGGTCCTTTCGTTCAACCCCAAGGACGGAGACTGGCTCGCGAATTACCGCTTCTTCTTCACCACGGACAACGAGTGGCCGACGATCTGGACCACCCTTCGCCTGGCGCTGCCGGCGACGCTCATCAACGTTGGCTTCGCGCTGCCGATCGCGTATCGGATGCGTTTGAAGACTCGTTACCAGCGCTGGGTGACGACAGTCTTGGTCGTCCCGATCACGCTTGGCACCGTGCTGATCGCCGAAGGCATGCTCACCTACTTCGGGCCCAAGGGCTGGCTGTCGCAATTCCTGCAGCTGCTGCACCTGTACGACGGGCCCATCCGCCTGACGCACAACTACTGGGGTGTGCTGATCTCGCTGGTTATCTCCGGATTCCCGTTTGCGTTCCTGCTGATCCTCTCCTACATCACCGGCATCGACCCGGTGCTGGCGCGCGCGGCAGCCACGCTCGGTGCCGGGCCGAAGTCGCAGTTTCGCCACATCTACCTGCCGCTCCTCGCGCCGGGACTCGCGATGTGCTTCTGCCTCGCGTTCGTACAGGCATTTTCTGTGTTCCCCTCCGCCGTCCTGCTCGGTTCTCCTGCCGGCCCCACGCGCGTCATCTCCATCGCGGCGTACGAGGCGGCCTTCGAGCAGTACGACTATGCGCTGGCATCGGCGATCGCCATGATCATGGGTTTTGTGCAGCTGGTGATCGTCGCTGCGGTGCTGGGACTGCGCAACGCTTTCTACCGTGGGCCGGTCGCCGGGGGCAAAGGTTGAGCCAGACGCTGCACGGCTGGTTCGATCGCGCCTGGCGGGGACTGCTGCTCGGCATCATGACGCTGTTCGTGGTCAACATCGGGTTCATGATCGCCGCCGTGGCGACGAGCTCGTTCGCGAGGCGGTGGCTCGGCACCTGGCTGCCGGACGGCTGGACGACGAGCTGGTATACCGCGGCGTGGAAGGAGTTCCAGCTCGACTCGGTACTCTGGGTCACGCTGCAGGTGGTCTTTGCGGTGGTGTTTCTGGCGCTGTTGCTCGGGGTGCCAGCCGCGTACACGCTGGCGCGACGCGATTTTCCCGGCAAACGCCTGCTCATGCTGCTGTTCCTGCTGCCGCTGATGGTGCCGCCAATCACATACGGCATTCCGCTTGCCACGGTCCTCTACAAGCTGCAACTTGCCGGCACGATCTATGGCGTCATCCTCGCCAATCTCATTCCTGCCGCGCCATTCGTCATCCTGGTCATGACGCCGTTCATCGAGCAGATCGATCCGAACCTCGAATCCGCGGCGCGCGTCTTCGGCGCCGGCACCGGCCGCATGTTTGCGCACATCCTGGTGCCGCTGCTCGGGCCCGGCATTCTCGCCGCGTCGCTGCTGGTCCTGGTGCGCACCATTGCGCTCTTCGAGCTCACCTTCCTCACCGCGGGTCCCGATTCGCAAACGCTCGTCGTCGCCCTCTATTACGCCGTATTTGCTGCCGGGGTGCGTGCTCCCCAGTCGGTCGACGCGATGGCGATGGTGTACATGCTGGTCACGCTGGTATGGCTGCTCATTGCGCTGCGCTTCGTCAATCCGACACAGCTTGTTTCGCGCGTCAAAGAGCACCCGCAGCCGGTTATATGAAGAGGCTGTCACTGGCGTCGCTTGACGAATTGGCTCCCGCCGTCGCTCGACCGGCGTACGACCCGCGCCGGATCGACATCGGCATCGTCCACCTCGGCATCGGCGCATTCCATCGCGCGCAAACCGCGGTTTACAGCGACGATGCGCTGGCGCTGGAAGGCGGTGCCTGGGGCATCTGCGGCGTGAGCCTGCGCGCGGCGGAGGTGCGCGCGCTGCTGGCGCCCCAGGATGGCCTGTATACCGCAGTGGAGAAGAGCCCCGCGGGCATTCGCCGGCGCGTGATCGGCAGTGTGCGCGAAGTGCTGTTTCTCGGCGGCCAGCGCGACGCCGTGCTGGCACGGCTCACCGCGCCAGCGACCCGGATCGTCACACTGACGATTACCGAGAAGGGCTATTGCCACGATCCGGCAACCGGCAAGCTCGACTTCGCACATCCTGACATCGTGCACGACCTCGCGGATCCGACGCGGCCGCGCAGCGCGATCGGCCTCATCGCCGCGGCGCTCGCGACCAGACAGCATTCCGGAATGCGCGCGTTCACGGTCCTCTGTTGCGACAACCTGCCGCACAACGGCGCGCTCGTGCGCGGACTGGTGCTGGCGTTCGCTGCGGCGCGCGACGCCGCGCTGGCGCGCTGGATCGAATCCAGCGCGAGCTTCCCCTCGACGATGGTCGACCGCATCGTGCCGGCTACGACCGGTGGCGACATCGCGGAGAACGATGCCGCGCTGGGGTTGCACGACGCGGCGCCGGTCATGCACGAGCCGTTCCGCCAATGGGCGATCGAGGACGGCTTTGTCGCCGGCCGGCCCGCATGGGAGCGTGCCGGCGCACAGTTCGTCGCCGACGTGGCGCCCTTCGAGGCGATGAAGCTGCGTCTGCTCAACGGCAGCCACTCGGCCATGGCCTATCTCGGCTACCTCGCCGGGCACGAATTCATCTATCAGGTCGCCGCGCAACCGGAGTTTGTCGCGCTCGTACGGCGACTGATGCGCGATGAGGTCGCACCTACGCTGCGTCCGCCGCCAGGCATCGACCTCGCGGCCTACCAGAACGCGCTCTTGGCGCGATTCAGCAATCCCGCGCTGCCGCACCGCACGCAGCAGATCGCGATGGACGGATCGCAGAAGTTGCCGCAGCGGCTGCTCGACACGGTGCGCGACAATCTGGCGGCGCGCCGCGACATTGACCTGCTCACGCTCGCGGTCGCCGGCTGGATGCGCTACGTCAGCGGCATCGACGAGGCCGGCCGCGAGATCGTGGTTGCCGATCCGCTGGCCGGTGAATTCGCACGCATCGCCGCAGCGCATCGCGGGAACGCGGCGGCGCTGGCGCGCGAGTACCTCGGCTTGCGTGCGGTCTTCGGCGCCGACCTGCCGGCCAACCCGCGCTTCGCCGGCAAGGTTGCCGGTTGGCTCGCGGCGCTGCTCGCCGACGGCGCGGCGCGCACCGTGGCGCGCGCCGCGGAAACCGTTTCGTGCCAGGACGCGCCATGATTCCTCTTAAGCTCAATCCCGACCGCCTGTTTTCCTCCGAACCCACTCAGCGCGCGCTTGCCCGCGCCCTCTACGCGACGGTGCACGATCTGCCGATCGTGAGCCCGCATGGCCACACCGATCCGCAGTGGTATGCCGACAACGCGCCGTTCACGAACGCGTCGGCGTTGTTCATCACGCCGGATCACTACGTCTTCCGCATGCTCTACAGTCAAGGCGTTCAACTCGAGGCGCTCGGCATCCCGCGCCGCGACGGTGTGACGGTCGAGCGCGATGCGCGCAAGATCTGGCACACCTTCGCCGCGCGCTATCACCTGTTTCGCGCTACGCCAACCCGCATCTGGCTCGATCACGCGTTTCACGAGATATTCGGGGTCCGCGAACGATTGAGCGAAGAGTCGGCCGATCGGATCTTTGATCAGATCAATGCCGCGCTCGCCCGTCCCGAGTTCCGGCCGCGGACGCTGTTTGAGCGCTTCAACATCGAAGTCATCGCGACAACCGAGTCGCCGCTCGATCCCTTGGCGCATCACGCCAGGATCCGCGACTCGGGCTGGAAGGGCCGCGTCGTGACCGCTTACCGTCCCGATCCGGTGGTCGACCCGGAGTTCGACGGCTTCGCCGCCAACGTCGCGCAGCTCGGCGAGATCACCGGCGAGGATGCGGCAACCTGGCACGGTTACCTCGCCGCGCACCGCCAGCGGCGCGCATTCTTCAAGACCATGGGCGCGACCTCAACCGACCACGGGCATCCGACCGCGCTGACCTGCGATCTGAGCGCAGCGCGCTGCGCGGAGCTGTTGGCCAAGGCGCTCAAGGGCGAGTCGAGCCCCGTCGAAGCCGAAACCTTTCGCGGCCAGATGTTGACGGAGATGGCGCAAATGAGCCTTGAGGACGGCCTGGTGATGCAGATTCATCCGGGGTCGTTCCGCAACCACAATCCGCAACTCTACGCGCGCTTCGGCCGCGACCAAGGCGCCGATATCCCGACCCGGACCGATTACGTGCGCGCGCTGAAGCCCCTGCTCGACCGCTTCGGCAACGAACCCAATCTCACCGTCATCCTGTTCACGCTCGACGAGACCGTTTACGCCCGCGAGCTGGCGCCGCTGGCGGGCCACTATCCGATCCTGAAGCTCGGTCCACCGTGGTGGTTTCACGACAGCCCGGAAGGCATGCTGCGCTTTCGCCAACAGGCCACCGAGACGGCCGGATTCTACAATTCGGTCGGTTTCAACGATGACACGAGGGCCTTCCTGTCGATTCCGGCGCGGCACGACGTGGCGCGCCGCATCGACTGCCGCTTTCTGGCGCAGCTAGTCGCCGAGCAGCGGCTGGAGGAAGACGAGGCGTTCGAGCTGGCACCGCAGCTTGCCTATCATCTGGCGAAGCGGGCCTACCGGCTTTGATCCGGCCGGGTTTCCTCAGCGCGAGAGTATCGCCGCCCAGCGCCCGTCCTCAAGCGCCCGCAGCCACCACGTCAAGGCGCGTCCGGGATGCTCCGCGCGCCACGCGATATGCACCGGCACCGCGGGACGGGGTGTTTCCAGCCGCTTGATGACGAGCTCGCCCGCCGCCGCTGCCGGAGCCGCGAGGAAGCGCGGCAGCCAGCCGCAGCCGAGCCCCGCGGCTTGTGCGGCGAACTTCGCCTGCCCGTCGGGCACCGTCAGGGTGTCCTGGCCGTCGAGGAGCCCGATCGTGCGCGCCGGAACGGTGCGCGAGCTGTCGGCGACGGCGACGATGCGATGTCCGCGCACGGTGGCCTCCGTGAGCGGTTCGCGCGCCCGCGCCAACGGATGCTGCGGCGCCACGGCGAAAACCATCTCCACCTCGCCCAAGCGCCGCACCCGAAGGCGACCAACCGATGGCGCGTCGCCGGGTGCGCCCACGGCAAGGTCGGCGCGGGCGTCGAGCAGCGCATCCCAGGTTCCGCCCAGGACCTCGCTGCCCAGGCGCAACCGCGTCGGCACCTCGCCTTCACGCGCGCAGTCGCGATAGAAGCGATCGAGCAACGGATAGAGCGCCTTGAACGGAATGATGGTGTCGACGGCAATGCGCAGCTCGGTCTCCCAGCCGGTCGCGACGCGCTTGATCCGGTGCTCGAGCTCGCCCGCGGCGCGCAGAATATGGCGACCCTGCTGCAGCAGCTCGCGACCTGCGGCGGTCAGCCGGGCGCGATGTCCGCGGCGGTCGAAAAGAGACACCTCCAGATCCAGTTCGAGCTTGTGCACCTGATAGGTGATCGCCGACGGAACACGATGCAATTCCGCCGCCGCGGCGGCAAAGCTGCCCCTGCGATCGATGGCGTCGAGCACCGCCAGCGCATCCAGACTCAGACGCATGGCCATTATTCTATATTTTTGAACGATTCAATGAGAATTATTCGCTATTTTGCCCGCGGCAGCAACGCTATCATCGTCCGTCATAGGAATACGGGGCCAACTTGGGCTTCATTCAATCGAACAGGAGCTTTGAATGATTGAACTACGATCGAGCGCGGAGCGCGGTCATGCCAGCCATGGGTGGCTCGACAGCTTTCACAGTTTTTCCTTCGCTGACTATCATGATCCAGAGCACATGGGCTATGGTGCCCTGCGCGTGATCAACGAGGACTGGGTCCAGCCCGGAACCGGCTTCGGCATGCATGGCCATCGCGACATGGAGATCATTACCTATCTCTTGGCAGGCAAGCTCGAGCACAAGGACAGCATGGGCACGGGCTCGGTCATCGTGCCGGGGGACGTGCAGCGGATGAGCGCAGGCCGGGGCGTGCTCCACAGCGAATACAACCCGACGCCCACGCAACCCGTGCACCTGCTGCAAATCTGGATCGAGCCGAACGTTACCGGCATCGCGCCGAGCTACGAGCAACGGCATATTCCGGCGAGCGAGAAGCGCGGCCGGCTGCGCCTGATCGCCTCCGCCGATGGCCGCGCCGATTCGGTTAGCATCCACCAGGACGCCGCCGTCTACGCGGCGCTCCTCGACGGTGCCGAAGCGGCAACGCATCCGCTCTCGCCAGGACGGCGCGCTTACGTGCACGTCGCGCGGGGGAGCGTCCGGGTCAACGGCAGGATGCTCCAGGCGGGCGATGCCGCCAAGATCGCGGACGAGGCGGCGGTAACGCTCGACGCCGCCGATGATGCCGAGGTGTTGTTGTTCGACCTGTCGTGAACCCGAAATTTTCCAGAGGAGGATCGTCATGAACGTGCAGAAAGACTGGGCGGCGCTGCTCGGCCGCATCGCGCTCGCCGTCATCTTCGTCATTTCCGGATACGGGAAATTGACCGGCTTCGACGGTACGGTGGGCTACATCGCCAGCAAGGGATTGGCGGCGCCGCAGGTGCTCGCGGTTATCGCGTTGCTGATCGAGCTCGGCGGAGGACTGGCCCTCGTCATCGGCTGGAAAGCGCGCTGGGCCGCGCTGCTGTTGGTCGTCTTCCTGCTCGTGATCACGCCGATCTTTCATAATTTCTGGGCGGTGCCACCGGAGCAGGTGATGGGCCAGAAGATCAACTTCCTGAAGAACCTGTCGATGCTCGGCGGCATGCTGCTGCTGTTCGGGTTCGGGCCGGGACGCTACAGCGTGGACAAAGCCTGAGCGGAGCGGGCCCCGGCGCCAACGGAGAAGACCATGAGCAGCACCTTGCGTCCGGTGCGCACCGCGAAAGCGTCGCGCGGCGCGATTGCGCACGAGCTCTCGATCGGTGCGCACGTGCTGTTATGCGACGAGCCACCGGCCTCTGGCGGCGATGATCTCGGACCCAATCCGCACGAGCTGCTCGACGCGGCGCTCGCGAGCTGCACGGCGCTGACGCTGATGCTCTACGCGCGGCGCAAGGGTTGGCCCCTGCAAGGGGTCGAGGCGGAGGTCAGCCATGACCAGGCCGACGGCGTCTACCGCATGCGCCGTGATATCCGCCTGATCGGCGGCCTGGCCGCGGACGAGCGCGCACGTTTGCTCGAGATCGCCAACAAGTGCCCCGTGCACCGGACGCTGTCGGGCAGGTTCGAGATCACGTCGGCCCTGATCAGCTGACAAGGCGCGCTGCGGCAGTCGTGCAACAAGCGACCGCCGCCGGGATCAGTGTGGCGGGTCCGGGGTGCGCGCGCGCGCCGGTGCCAGCGGCGCGTCGTGCGCCTGCCCGTTGCCGACGACCGCTGCCGGCGTCTGTCCGGCGAGCCTTATCCCCGCTTGCTGCAGGCGTCCATAGATGTCGAGATTGATCGCCTGCTGCACGTCCATATAGCGGTTGTAGTCGGGATTGGAGAAGTAGAACGCCGCCTCGAAAATCAGGGCCGCTTCGCCATACTTCTTGAAGTGGGCACGGTCGAACCGCGTCCCGGGCTGAGCCTCGACGGCTTTGCGCATGAACGCGGGAATCAGGGCGAGCTGTGCCGGGGGTGTGTCTAATGCCACGCCAAGCGTGAATTCGACGCGCCGCTCGGAGAGCCGCTTGAAGTTGCGCAGGCGGGCTTTGAGCAGGTCGGTGTTCGCCACCACGATCTGCTCGCCCGAAACACTGCGCAGGCGCGTGGTCTTGAGCCCGACGTGCTCGACCGTCCCCATGACGTTGTCGATGGCGATGAAATCACCGATCGCAAACGGCTTGTCCAGCGCGATGGTCACCGAGGCAAAGATATCACCGAGAATCCCCTGCGCAGCGAGCGCCATCGCCACGCCGCCGATACCCAGGCCGGCGAGGAGCGTCGTGATGTTGAAGCCCAGGTTTTCCAGCGCCAGCAACACGACCAGCGACCAGAGTGCGAGCTGGGCGAAGAATCCGAGCACGCTCACCGTGGTCGCCGCCTCGGCGTCGGTGTGCTGCTTGGCGGCGACCTGGCGCGCCAGCCAGTGCCGGATCGCGCGGCTTACCCAGAACGCTACCTGGGCGATCACCACGACCATGGTCAGATGGTCGACCAACCGGTCCGCTTTGGGCGGAATGGCGACGAACTGCGCGCCGATGAATACGGCAACCATGAGCAGAAACCATGGCTGCGTCCCCTCGAATACGCTGCGCATCCATTCGCCGCGCCGGCTGTGCTCCGGGGTGTTCCGCGCCGCGAGCCAGCGCCGGACCTGCGCCCGCGCAGCGAGCAGGACGACGGCAGTGAGTGCCGTGACCCCGGCCGCGATGCACCAGGCGAGGAGGGTATTGCCGAATACGGTTCGCGCAAGCATGGTCTTCAAGAAAGACCGCGCGGCGAACGGGCGGTTCCCGGGCCTTAGAAAACAACGGTTGTAAGAATTGCCGGACGCGGCGTTAAGCGGTCGTGCACGCGGCCGTAACAGCTTGCAGCGGACTCACTCGCGCACCGCCGTGTCGAGCCAGATCGTCACCGGCCCATCGTTGACGAGTGTGACCTGCATCGTTGCGCCAAAGATTCCCGCCGGCACGGTCCGACCGAGTTCCTGCTCCAGCGCCTTGACGAAAGCCGCGAACCGCGGCGCTGCGACTTCGGGAGGCGCGGCCGCGCTGTACGAGGGGCGGGCGCCTTTGCGCGTCGCAGCGTAAAGTGTGAACTGGCTCACGGCGAGGATTTCGCCGCGAATTTCGAGAAGCGAACGATTCATCACGCCCGCCTCGTCGTTGAAGATGCGCAGGTGCGCAATCTTGCGCGCAAGCCAGTCGCGATCGGCGTCGCCATCGGACGCGCCAATCGCGCAGAGCACGAGCAGACCCGGCCCGATTTCGGCGACGCTCAGCGCGTCGACGTCGACGCGGGCTTCACGCACGCGTTGGACCACCGCTCGCATGAGGCGACGAGAAAGCTAGCGCATGACCTTGCGTTCGACGGAGGCCACCTTGCCATCGACGAGCGTCAGCGTCGTGAGGGTAACCGGATCGCCGGTTGTCGGTAGGTATTGCCAACGCCGCCGCCCTTGCTTGGCGCGCGCGCCGCTCTCCACATCCGGAGGGCCGACGCTGCGGACTACGTCGGCTTCGCTCATGCCCGCCTGGAGAAACTTGCGTTCGGCAGCGCTGGCGCTCCTCGCCGCCGGTTGCGCCGCCGCCGGGGTCGCGGCCGGCGCGCGCGCGCCATTCTTTGCCGGCCGCGGCGCGCCCGGTGCGACGCCCGGCGGAGGCGGATCGATGTCGAGATTGGCAAGCTCGCGGCCAGGCGCACACGCCGTGTCCTGATAGACGACACCGCCCTTGTCATTGGCGCACTTGTACACGGTCGCGTGCGCCGACAGGGCGACGGCAACGAACAGCAATGGCAGACGCTCAAGCATGGCGGCAGCGGTCCGTGGCAACCCGATCCGGTTACCATAGCACTTTTCCCCGCTTCGGCAATCATACCTTCGATGGATCCCCGCAATGAGACCGCGGCGCGGGTACAGGACATTGCGCCGTTTCACGTCATGGAAGTGCAAACCGCGGCGCGGGCGCTCGAGGCTACCGGCAGAAACGTCATCCACATGGAAATCGGCGAACCCGATTTTCCGACGCCAGCACCGGTGCTGGAGGCGGCAGTGGCCGGCATCGCCGGCGGCGCCATCTACTACACCTCGGCCCTGGGGCTCGCCGAATTGCGCGCGGCGATCGCGACCTACTACAACACGCACTACGGTGTGCGCGTCGCGCCGGAGCGGATCGTCGTCACCGCAGGGTCCTCGGCCGCGCTGCTGCTCACGCTCGCCTTGCTCGTCGATCGCGATGAGCAGATCCTGCTTGCCGACCCGGGCTATCCCTGCAACCGGCATTTCGTGCGGACACTGGAAGGCGAAGCGGTCGGTATTCCGGTTGGACCCGAGTCGAGCTACCAGCTTACTGCCGAGCTCATCGCCCGGCACTGGACGCCGCGCACGCGCGGCACCCTGATAGCATCGCCGTCGAACCCGACCGGAACAACCGTACCCGGGGAGGAGATGGGCCGGATCATGCAGGTGGTGGCGGCGCGGCGTGGGGCGTTGATCGTCGACGAAATCTATCTCGGTCTGTCCTACGCAGGGCAGCCCCGAACCGCGCTCGGATTGTCCGACGACATCTTCGTGATCAGCAGCTTCTCCAAGTATTTCAACATGACCGGTTGGCGGCTGGGATGGCTCGTCACCCCCGAACGCTACGTGCGCGACATCGAAAAGCTCGCCCAGAATCTGTATATCTCGCCGTCGACGCCGTCGCAGCGCGCGGCACTCGCATGCTTCGCGCCGGCGACGCTCGCGATACTCGAGGCGCGGCGGGGTGAGTTCCAGGCGCGACGCGATTTCCTCGTGCCGGCGCTGCGCGATCTCGGCTTCGCCATTCCGGTCACGCCGACCGGCGGCTTTTTCGTTTATGCGGATTGCTCGCGCTTTGCGATGGACAGCGAGCGTTTCGCGCTCGAGGCGTTGCAGGCCACCGGCGTCGCCTTCACGCCGGGCATCGATTTCGGGCGGCATCGGCCGGAGGCGCATGTGCGCTTCGCATACACGATCGCGAGACCCCTTCTGGAGGAGGGCGTGCGCCGGCTCGGCCGCTGGCTGCCGACGCTGCGTCGAGCATGATGCGCTACGTCCTGCTCTCGCTCGCTGCGGTCCTGCTCGGCAGCTGCTCGGGCGCCGAGTACTACTGGCAGGGCATCGCGGGGCAGCTCGACCTGCTGCGCCGCGCGCAACCGATTCCCGAAGTGCTGCTAACGACGCAGGACCCCACCGTCAAGCGCAAACTCGAGCGCGTGCTGGCGATCCGCGAATATGCCAGCCGCGAATTGGCGCTGCCGGACAACGCCAGCTACCGGCGCTACAGCGAGCTCGGTCGGGGCTTCGTTTTGTGGAATGTTTTCGCCACTCCGGCACTGTCGTTGACGCCGCGCCAGTGGTGCTTCCCGGTCGCCGGATGCGTGAACTATCGCGGCTATTTTGCCGAGGCGGAAGCGCGCGCTGAAGCGGCGCGGCTCGCGGCGACCGGCGACGACGTGCACATTGGCGGCGTCCCGGCATATTCGACTCTCGGCTACTTCGCCGATCCCATGCCGTCGACGTTTCTGCGTTATCCGGACACCGAGATCGCCCGGCTCATTTTCCACGAACTCGCGCACCAGGTCGCCTACGCCAAGGATGACACGGTCTTCAATGAATCGTTTGCCGTCGCGGTCGAGGAGGAGGGCGTCCGCCGTTGGCTTGTCGACCAGCACGATCCCGAACTCGATCGCCAGTTCGCGACGAGTCAGCGCTACCGCGAGGGATTTCAGGCGCTTGTCGAGCGCACGCGGGAGAAACTGGTAACCCTCTACGCCAGCGACGCGAGTGCCGACGCCAAGCTCGCGGCCAAGGCCGCGGGGTTCAACGCGATGCGCGCGGAGTATGCGGCTCTCAAGAAGTCATGGGGCGGATTCAGCGCCTACGACTACTGGTTTGCGCAGGGGCCGAACAACGCCAGCCTGGCGGCGGTCGGCCTGTACACGCAGAAAGTCCCGCAGTTCCAGGCGTTGCTCGCCGCCGAGGGCGGCGATCTCAAGCGTCTCTATGCGCGCGTCAAGGTGCTCGCCGCGCAGCCGAAATCGGAGCGTGACAGCGCACTGGCGGCGGCCGCATCGGCGGTCGTGGCCGGAAGGGGGGCGGGGGCTCCGCCCGCCGCCAAAGCCAGCGCGAAGTAGCGTTGAGGTTTGCGGTCGGAGCCGACAACGGACGCAGGGCCGCCGGGGCCTTAGCGGCTGTGTTGCGCCTTGTCCTTCTTCGGAGCCGCCGGCGTGCCGGCCGGCGGCGGTTCCTTTTCCGGCGACGACCCCAGGTTCAACAAGGGGTTTTGCTTGATCTTGCCGGTGACCTCGCCGACATCGGTCATGACCTTCTTGGTCTGCTCCTCGATGGCGGAGAACTTCTCGATCACTCTGGGTAGCTGGTCCATAACCGTGTTGAGGCTGCTCTTTTCCGCGGTGATCTCCGGGATTTGGTCGGCGGGCGTCGCCGCGGCCAGGCTCTGCGCACTGGGGGCGCCGCCATCGAGTTCGATGAAAACAACCCCGGTGATGCCCTTGAGCTTAAGGGTTGCCTTGGTGTCGGTCTTGACCGGCGCGTCCTTGCGCAGCCTGATATCCACCCGCACCTTCCGCGGGTCGGCGGTATCGAGCGCCATGGCCTTGACGGTTCCGACGTCAACTCCACGAAACTTGACGGAATCGCCGACCGAGAGGCCGCTAACCGATTCGTTGAAATGAATGCGGTATAGCACGTCGTCGCTGTGGCCCGAACTCGACAGCCAGACGAAGAAGAATGCCGTGGCGACCGCAAGGCCGATAATGAACAAGCCCTCGATGAAATAATGCTTATCAGTTTCCATGACTCTGCTTTCTTGCGGTCATTGCGCCTTGTGCTCGCGGACCGTGCAAAAATTCGTGAATCCAGGGCTCCTTGGAGCGGAGCAGCTCGTCAAGAGTGCCAACTGTGAGTTTTTTGTCCACCAGCACGGCGACGCGGCGACAAATGCTGAACAAAGTCGTCAGATCATGCGTGACGAGGATGACCGTAACGCCCAGGCTTTGATTGAGCTGCTGAATCAACGCATCAATGCCGCTGGCGGTGAGTGGATCGAGATCGGCCGTCGGCTCATCGAGAAACAGGATCCGCGGATCGAGCGCGAGCGCCCTGGCAAACGCGGCACGCTTGATCATGCCGCCGGAGAGCTCGGTCGGAAACTTGCTGCCGCTAGCCGCGGACAAGCCGGCTAGCGCGAGTTTCATCGCCGCGATTCGTTCCTGGTCTGCCGCCGACAAATCCGTATGTTCGCGGATCGGAAGCATGATGTTCTGCGCCACCGACAGCGAGGAAAACAAGGCGCCTTGCTGGAACAGCACCCCGATGAGCGAGGCTTTTTCAGCCGGGCTGATTGCATCGATGCGCTTGCCGTCCACAAGAACCTGTCCGGCATTCGGCTGGTGCAGCCCGGTAAACGTCTTGAGCAGAACCGATTTGCCCGAACCCGATCCGCCCGCGATGCCGAGAATCTCGCCTGGCAGGACGTCGAGATTGATCCGGTCGTGCACTTCCTGCTTGCCGAATCGGTTGACGACGCCGCGTGCGGAAAGAATCGGTGCGCCACGCTCCTGCGGTTTCATATGCGCAGCTTTTCGAACAGGATGGAAAACAGGGCATCGAGCACGATGACGACAAAGATAGCCTTGACCACGGCACGGGTTGTCTCCGCGCCGACGCTCTCCGCCGAGCCGCTTACGCGCAGGCCGTGCATGCAGCCGATGATTCCGATCAGGAAGCCGAAGATCGGTGCTTTGATGAGACCGACGAGAAGATCGTTCGCATCGACCGCATGCCGGACGCGGTCCAGGTATTGCAGCGGCGATATATCAAGCAGAAACCGGGACACCAGCGCTCCGCCAAGCAATCCCATGATGTCCGACATGAACGTCAGTAGTGGCAGCGTGATAACAAGGCCGATCAGGCGCGGGACCACCAGCATCTCCAGCGGATCCAGGCCCATCACCTTGAGCGCATCGACTTCGTCGCGGGCTTTCATCACGCCAATCTCAGCGGCGAAAGCTGCGCCCGAACGGCCCGCTACCATGATCGCGGTGATCAGCACTCCCATTTCGCGCAACATCGACACCGCGACCAGGTTGATCATGAAATCCTCGCCACCATACGGACGCAGCTGGGCGACACTCTGATACCCGATGACGATGCTGATCATGATGGCCATCAGGGAAATGATCGGCAACGCATGAATGCCGGTATCCCGAACGTGGCGCGAAATCGACGGCAGCCGCAGGCGGCTCGGGTGGAGCAATGCCTGGCCGATGCCGCTTGCGGCCCGTCCGACAAACGTGATGATGTCGAGGGTGTCGCGCCCGGCGGCGTCCGCACCCTTGCCCAGCTCGATGAAGACCTCTCGCCACCGCGGCACTGTAGGCGGCTTGGGCAGCGGCTTGAGCTCAAGGCCAAAGATGAGATCGAGCAGCGCCTGCTGGTCGTGGCTGACGCCGGTCAGCTCCACCCCCTGGTTGCGAAGCCCACACAGAAACAGCGCGCCGGGTGTGTCGAGGCCCTTAAGATCGCTGAGATCGAGCGCTCCGCGCTTGCGTTTCTTCAGCCAGTCCGAGAGCGCCCTTTCCGCCTCGCCGAGGGTACGGATATCGAGCACGCCGTGCAGCGCGGCGCGATTGCCTTCTTCGCCGACGGCAACCGTCAAGGCGGATGCCGCCGGGGCTTCCGGACGCGGAGTCGGCATCAACGGCTGCGCGTTCGCAACGCGTAGCGTCGTTGCAAATACGGTGCAGGTTGCGGCGAAAGGACAACATGCAGCATTCGGAAGGGGCCTCTTGGCCCCAGTATGCGCCTAGTCCGCAACTTTTCGCTGCGGAAAGTTGACCACGTTTTCGCTCGCGGTGCGCGCGTGCGACGGGCGGAGGGCAGCAAGCAGGCTGGTGAGGACTCTCGGCTCGATGGGCTTCACGATATGGTGATCGAAGCCGGCCTGTTTGGAGCGCAGCCTGTGCTCTTCCTGGCCATAACCCGAAACGCCGACGATAAGGATGTCGCGCAGCTCAGGCTCGGCGCGGATTCTTTCGGCAACCTCGAAGCCGTTCATCTTCGGCAGGCCGATGTCGAGCAGGACCGCCGTCGGACGCAACCGCTCGACCATGCGCAGCGCCTCCTCGCCGTCGTGCGCCAGATGAACATCACACCCTTCCAGCCGCAGGAGTGCGGCAGTGCTTTCCGCGACATCGCGGTTGTCATCGACGATCAGAACGCGCAGGTCCGGGGCCAACTCGCCCGACTGGATCGACTCCTTGGCTGGCCGCTTCGCCCGCGGCACAGGGTCCGCGGCCGGCAGACTGACCGTGAATTCGCTGCCCCGGTTCGGGCCCTCGCTCGATGCATAGACGCGTCCACCTTGCATTTCCACGAGGCGCCGCACCAGCGTCAGACCGATGCCCAGGCCACCTTGGGAGCGATCCAGTGTGCGCACGATCTGCGTAAACGGCTCGAAGATGTGCGTCAGCAGCTCCGGCGGAATCCCCATTCCAGTGTCGCGAACGCGAAAGACCACTTCCGCGCCTTCGCGCGCAGCGGTGAGCGAAATCCGTCCACGCCTGTCCGTGTACTTCGCTGCGTTGTTAATGAGGTTGGCGAGAATCTGCGCAACGCGCGCGAAGTCTCCCTTAAGCCCCAGCGGCTCCGGCGGCAGCAGGACGTTGAGCGTATGCTCGAACGCATCGACAAACGGACGGCTGGTTTCGACCGCCGCGGCGACCACCTTGCCCGCGTCGATCACTTCGATCCTGAGATCGATCTTGCCGCGGGTGATTCGAGATACGTCGAGCAGATCGTCAACCAGCCGGATGAGCTGCCGGAGCTGGCGACCGATCACATCCGTCGCCCATTCGCGCTTGGCTTGATCCTGGTCGCTTACCTTGAGGATGTGGACCGCATTGCTGATCGGCGCAAGTGGATTGCGCAACTCGTGTGCCAGCATCGCCAGGAACTCGTCCTTGCGGCGATCCTCTTCCTGAATCTTGGCGTACAGGCGGGCATTGTCGAGTGCGACCGCGGCGCGGCCGGCGAGGTCGATGGCCATCGAAGACGCATCGGCGTCGAACTCCCGGCCGGACGGACCGACGCCAAGCAGAAGCGCACCCAGGGTGCGACCGCGAGCCGCCAACGGTACGATCGACACGCCCTTGATGGCAAAGTCGGCTATCGCGCCGATTTCACTGGCGCGCACCGGGTTCTGCGGATCGGTCGTCGTTGCGTCGAGCCAGGCGGGGCCGAGAGTCGTTGGCCTGCCGCTCTTGAGGACGCCGTCGATCGCTTCGTCGAGCCAGCGGGTTCCGGTGCTGGTGACGGAACGTCGCAGCAGCCCAACCTCCCGTTCGTCACTCATCCAGGCGACTTCGGTGTCCAGGCCACCGGCGTCGGAGACGACCGTGAGGGCGCATATGTCGGCGAGAAATGGGACGCACAGACCGGCAAGCTCGCGCGTGATGGCAACCGGGTCCAGCGAACCCGCGAGCGCAACACTGGCCTGCGCCAGGAACGACAGACGATAAGTGGCCTGCTCGGCGGTGGCGCGCGCGGCCCGTTCCTCGGCCAGCGCGATGTGCTCTTCTGCCTGCCGTTGCGCCTGCTGCGCGAGCAGAAACAAGTCGACAAAGACCTTGACCTTCGCCTGCAGGATCTCCGGCACGATGGGAGAGGCGATGTAGTCGACGGCGCCCAGGGCGTAGCCGCGGGCGATGTGCGTTTCATCGCTGTAGTCGGCGGTAATGAATATGATGGGGATATGCGCGGAGCGCCGGCGCTTGCGAATCAACGCGGCGGTCTCGATGCCGCTCATCCCCGGCATGTTGACGTCGAGCAGGATCACCGCAAAGTCGCGCTCGAGCACCTGCTTGAGCGCCTCCTCCCCCGATGCTGCGGTGATCAGGTTCTGCCCGAGGTCCTCGAGGATGGTCTGATAGACGAGCAGCTTGTCCCGCCGATCATCGACGATCAGGATATCGGCCCGATTGCCCTGCACTGGACGGTCGGCGTTCTGATCCATGCGGCGAATGCCTGTCAAGGGTGCACGGAGGTCAACCCAGCCACGCGCGCAGCACCCCGACCATGAGCTCGGTATCGACGGGCTTGGACAGATAATCCCACGCCCCGGCCTCCATGCATTTCTCGCGATCGCCCTTCATGGCCTTCGCGGTCACCGCAATGATGGGCACGTGCTTGCATGCCGGGAGCCGGCGAATTTCCCGAATCGTGTCGATCCCGTCCATTTCCGGCATCATGATGTCCATCAGAATCACGTCGACGCCGAGACCTGCCTGGAGCGAGTTGACCGCGTCGCGCCCGTTGTCGTGCGAAACGACGACCATCCCCTTGTCCTCAAGCAGCGAGGAAAGGGCGAAGATGTTTCGCATATCGTCGTCGACGATCATTGCCTTCTTGTCTTTCAACACCTCGTTCGCATTGTGCAGCTCACGCAGGATCGACCGATGCGACTCGGGCATCTTCGCCGGTGAGCGATGCAGCAGGAAGCTGGCCTGATCCAGCAGGGCCTCGAGCGAGCGCGCCCTGCGCACAATGGCGCTTCTCGCCAGGCGCTCCCAGCGGTGAAGCTGCACGTTATCGCCCACGTCGCCGTACACGACGATCGGCAACGAGTCGATCGCCGGTTCGGTATCTTCGTCAGGCCGCGGTGATTCGGCCTGCAGCAGCTTCGCGTCCAGGACGAGGCAGTCGACCTGTCCATTTGCAATCATCGTCTTGGCAGTGCGGTGATCCGCCGCGCCAAACGGGCGCACGTCGTCGGCGGCGAGATACTCGATGAGTCCAGTGCGCTCAGCCTCGTCAGCAGCGACGACCAGCAGGTTCTTCGCCGGTCGCTGCACAAATGCGCTCAGCCGGTCCAGTAGGGCATCGATCAGCTCCTTGCTGCGGATCGGCTTAGCCAAAAAGGCGAACGCACCCGCGTTCAGCGCCCGCTCTCGCGATTCATCGGTCGAGACGACCGAAACAGGAATGTGCCGGGTCTGCGTATCATGCTTCAATCGGTCGAGCACCCGCCACCCGTCGATGTCGGGCAGAAAGATATCAAGGGTTACCGCGGAGGGCTTGTATTCGGCTGCTAACGCCAGCGCCGAGACCCCCATCGATGTGACGATGCCCTTGAAGCCCTTTTCCCGCGCGGTATCGAGCAGGAAGCGGGCGAAGGCGAGGTCGTTTTCGACGATGAGCAGGACGGGCGCCCCCAGCGTCAGGCTGTCACGGTCATCGCCGACCTCGTTGACTGCCGTCTGTAACAGCGCCGTCTCGCTCTCGTCGCCGTCGTCGCGGCCGCGCGCGGAGCCGCTGTCGGCTCGAGCGTTTCCTCCGCCGCTCGCGAGATCGGTAGCGACGATCGGGGCATTGAGCATCGCCACCTCGACGGGCGCCGCGATGGCGGCGCTCTTCCGCGCGAAGCGTGGTGGCATGTAGATTTGTGGCAGATACAGCGTGAACGTGCTGCCGGCGCGCGGTGCGCTCACCAGCCGCAGCTCACCGCCAAGCAGCCGCGACAACTCGCGGCTGATCGCCAATCCAAGGCCGGTGCCGCCGTACTTCCGGCTCGTGCTGCCATCCGCCTGCTGGAACGCCTCGAAGATGATCTGCTGCTTCTCCGGCGAAATTCCGATCCCGGTGTCCATCACCGAGAACGCCATGACATCTCCCGCGCGGTTGAGGGTTTCGTTCTGCGGATTCCAGCCGGTACGTACCGGCTCGATCGTCAATGTGACGTGGCCCTGGTGGGTGAACTTGAACGCGTTCGAAAGCAGATTCTTCAGCACCTGCTGCAGGCGCTTAACGTCGGCAAACATCGAGTTCGGCAGACGCGTGTCGAGCCGAATGAAGAAATCGACGCTCTTTGCTTCGGCGACGTGCCGGAAGGTCCGCTCGACGTAGCGCTGCAGATCCTCGAGCAGCAGATCGGTCGGATCAACGACGACGGTACCCGACTCGATCTTCGACAGGTCGAGGATGTCGTTGATCAGCGTGAGCAGGTCGTTACCGGAAGCGTGGATCGTCTTTGAGAATTCGACTTGCTTGGGCGTGAGATTGCCGCCCTGGTTCTTGCACAGCTGATCGGACAGGATCAACAGGCTGTTGAGGGGGGTGCGCAGCTCGTGCGACATGTTGGCGAGGAACTCGGACTTGTACTTCGATGTCAGCGCTAGCTGCTCGGCTTTTTCCTCCAGCGCCTTGCGCGCCTGCTCGACCTCCTGGTTCTTGCGCTCCACTTCCTGGTTCTGGTGCGCGAGCAGTCCGGCCTTTTCCTCGAGCTCCTGGTTGGTCTGCTGCAGCTCCTGCTGCCGGCTCTGCAGCTCCTGCGCCAGCGATTGCGACTGGGTGAGAAGATCCTCGGTCCGGGTGTTCGCCTCGATCGTGTTAATGACGATGCCGATACTTTCCGTCAGCTGGTCGAGAAACGCTTCGTGCGTCGGGCTGAAGCGCTCGAATGAGGCAAGCTCGAGCACGCCCTTGACCTGGCCCTCGAAGATCACCGGCAGGACAAGAATGTTCTGGGGCGGCGCGGCTCCAAGGCCCGAGAAGATCTTGATGTAATCAAGGGGCACGCTCGACAGCAGGATCTTCTCCTTGTCGACGGCGCACTGCCCCACCAGGCCCTCTCCCAACTCGAGGCGGTTGCCCAGGGCACTCTGACCGCGGGAACCGTAACTCGCCAAGAGCGTCAGACGCGAAGTCTCGCCGCTGGAGTCGAGCACATAGAACAATCCGTGCTGGGCCGATACCACCGGTGCCAACTCGGTCAGGATGAGCCGGCACACCGTGTTGAGGTCCTTTTGGCCCTGCAGCATGCGGCTGAACTTGGCAAGGTTGGTCTTCAGCCAGTCCTGTTCCGTATTCTTGCGCGTCGTGTCCCGCAGATTGCGGATCATTTCGTTGGTCGTGTCCTTCAGCGCCGCGACCTCCCCGCGCGCTTCGACGGTGATCGATCGCGTAAGGTCGCCCTGCGTGACGGCGGTCGCCACTTCGGCGATGGCACGCACCTGCGTCGTCAGATTAGCCGCCAGCTGATTGACGTTCTCGGTTAGGCCTTTCCACGTTCCGGCGGCGCCAGGAACCTTTGCCTGGCCGCCGAGCTTACCCTCGACGCCGACTTCCCGGGCCACGGTCGTCACCTGGTCCGCGAACGTGTCGAGCGTGTCGATCATGCTGTTGATCGTATCGGTCAACGCGGCGATCTCGCCCTTGGCCTCCACGGTGAGCTTCTGCTGCAGGTCCCCGTTAGCCACGGCGGTGACGACCCTGGCGATGCCGCGCACCTGGCTGGTCAGATTGCCGGCCATGAAATTCACGCTGTCCGTCAGGTCCTTCCAGGTTCCCGCCACGCCACGCACGTCGGCCTGGCCGCCGAGCATGCCTTCGGTGCCGACTTCGCGCGCGACGCGCGTGACTTCGGACGCGAACGAAGAGAGCTGATCGACCATCGTGTTGACGGTGTTCTTCAATTCGAGGATTTCGCCCTTGACGTCGACCGTGATCTTCTTCGACAGGTCGCCGCTCGCCACCGCCTTGGTCACGTCCGCGATGTTGCGCACCTGGCCGGTCAGGTTGCTCGCCATGAAATTCACGCTGTCGGTCAGGTCCTTCCACGTGCCGGCCACACCTTGCACGTCGGCCTGGCCGCCGAGGCGGCCTTCGGTGCCGACCTCGCGCGCGACCCGCGTCACCTCGGATGCGAACGAACGCAGCTGGTCGACCATGGTGTTGATCGTATTCTTCAACTCGAGGATTTCGCCTTTGACGTCGACCGTGATCTTTTTCGACAGGTCACCCGTCGCCACCGCCGTGGTCACGTCGGCGATGTTGCGCACCTGGCCGGTCAGGTTGCTCGCCATGAAATTCACGCTGTCCGTCAGGTCCTTCCACGTGCCCGCTACGCCTTGCACGTCGGCCTGGCCGCCGAGGCGGCCTTCGGTGCCGACCTCGCGCGCGACGCGGGTGACCTCAGAGGCGAACGAAGAGAGCTGGTCGACCATCGTGTTGATCGTGTTCTTGAGCTCCAATATCTCGCCCTTGACGTCGACCGTGATCTTCTTCGACAGGTCACCGCTCGCTACTGCCTTGGTCACGTCCGCGATGTTGCGCACTTGGCCAGTCAGGTTGCTCGCCATCGAGTTGACGCTGTCGGTCAGATCCTTCCACGTGCCGGCCACGCCCTGCACGTCGGCTTGGCCACCGAGCTTGCCTTCGGTACCGACCTCGCGCGCGACGCGCGTGACTTCGGAGGCGAACGAGCGCAGCTGATCGACCATCGTGTTGATCGTTACCTTGAGCTCGAGGATCTCGCCCTTGACGTCGACGGTAATCTTCTTGGACAGATCGCCGGTCGCGACCGCCGTGGTCACCTCGGCGATATTGCGCACCTGTGCGGTCAGGTTTCCCGCCATGGAATTGACGCTGTCGGTCAGGTCTTTCCACGTTCCCGCCACACCTTTGACCCGCGCCTGGCCGCCCAGCTTGCCTTCGGTGCCCACCTCGCGCGCCACCCGCGTCACCTCGGCGGCAAACGAACCGAGCTGGTCGACCATCTTATTGACCGTCTTGGCAGTACGGAGAAATTCGCCTTGAAGCGGTTGGCCGTCGACTTCCAACGCCATCGTCTGCGCCAGGTCTCCCTGAGCAACCGCGCCGATCACGCGCGCCGTTTCGCTTGTCGGGTGGACCAGATCGTCGATTAGCAGATTGACTGCGTCGATCGAGTCGCGCCAGAAGCCGGTGACATCACCGAGCGTGCCGCGCTTGCCGAGTTTGCCTTCTTTGCCGACGATACGCGACAGGCGTTCCAATTCCTGCGCCATGTATTCGTTGCGTTCGACGACGTCGTTAAAGACGTCAGCGACCCGTCCCAATGTGCCATGCCAATCCGCCGGCAAGCGAACCGACGCATCGCCTCGCTTCAACGCGTTCAACGCGCCGAGGATGATGTTGATTTCATCCGTCGGGTGAATTGCATGCTCGACGATTTGCATCGTGCGCCTCCGAAGTCTGGAGTACGTTGGCGCCGGCGCGGCAACATCAATTTGGCGCAGGCAATCGGAATGGAGAATACCCGCGCCGCGCACGCGCAAGCAAGACTTCGAGCCACTTTGTAAGACTTACAAGAAGGCCGTCGCTGAGACGCGCAAACGGCACCCATCGCGGGGTCCAATCAGCGATCGAGTTGCCCGCCTCTCGGGCGTCTGGGTGTGGCCAAACGGGGCTGTCGCCGCGCCGACGCTACTGCCCGCCAAAAGGCCCGCGTACTTCTCCGGCGTGGTCGGCGAGCAAGCGAGTGCGGCGTCGCGGATTCGAAGTTTGCGGGCTAGCGCGTGCTGCCGCCAGCGGCTATGGCCAGGGCCGCGAGGGCCCGCTGCCCATTGAGGCGACAGGGCTGGGCCTACCTAGCCCATGGGCCTACCTAGCCCATTGATCCGGCTTGAATTTTGTTGCATAATTGCAAGTTACCTTGCCTCACCCGGCGCAGACGGGGAGGCCGCCCGCAACGCCCGTTCGACGAGCTTGCGCAACCTACGTCCATAAGGAGCGATCTGCATGCGTCACTACGAAGTTGTTTTCATCGTGCATCCGGACCAGAGCGAGCAGGTTCCCGCGATGGTCGATCGGTATCGCACGATGGTCACCGGCCAAGGCGGCCGCATCCACCGGCTCGAAGACTGGGGCCGGCGCCAGCTCGCCTACCCGATCGCCAAAGTGCACAAGGCGCACTACGTCCTGATGAACATCGAGTGCGGTAATGACACGCTCTCCGAGCTCGAGCACGCGTTCAAGTTCAACGACGCGGTGCTGCGCCACCTGATCGTGGCAATGCGCGAGGCCGTCATCGCGCCCTCGCCGATGATGAAGGAAGAGAAGGCGAAGTCGCTCGCGCCGCAGGGTGCGCCGCCTGCCGCCCCGGCGGCAAGCGGGCCTGCAGCAAGCGGGCCGGCGGCAACTCCGGCGCCTGCGGCGGCCGTTTAAGCGCGCCGCCGCGGTGCCGGTCAATGAAGTGACACTCGATGCGCGGCTCGCCGCCCGCGACGATCTGCGCTTCACCCCGGCCGGCGTCGCAGCGCTCGACTTTCAACTTGCGCACGAATCGATGCAATCCGAAGCCAACGGCGAACGACGCGTGACCTGCGAACTGGCCGCGGTCGCGCTGGGACCGATCGCGAAGGAGCTTGCCGCGGTGGCGGTGGGACAACGGTTGCGCTGCCGCGGCTTTCTGGCGCGTCGCTACCGGACCGGCGTCAGCGTCTCGCTCCACGTTAACGCATTCGAACGACTGGAAGGAAATTGATATGCCCCGCCCGATGGGAAGAAACTCAAGGAACGCGAAAGGCAAAGGCAAAGACGGCAAGCGCCGGGAACGCGGAAACAACCTGTTCAAGCGCAAGAAGTTCTGCCGCTTTACGGCCGAAGGCGTCAAGGAAATCGACTTCAAGGACATCGACGTCCTCAAGGATTTTGTTCAGGAGAACGGCAAGATCATGCCCGCGCGGATCACGGGCACCAAGGCGCGCTATCAACGCCAGTTGTCGACTGCAATCAAGCGGGCGCGCTATCTAGCGTTGTTGCCCTACACCGATCTGCACTGAACGAGAGGCGGACATGCAAGTCATTTTGCTGGAGAAGGTGCTCAACGTCGGCAACCTGGGCGAGGTGGTTAAGGTCAAGCCCGGCTTTGCGCGCAATTTCCTGATCCCGCAGGGCAAGGCGAAGCGCGCCACGCCGGAGAACCTGCTGCTGCTCGAAGAGAAGCGTGCCGAGCTGGAAAAGATCGCCGCCGAAAAGCTCGAGCGCGCGCAACAGGATGCAATCAAGCTCGAAGGCGTCGCGATCCAGATCACGCAGAAGGCCGGCGTCGACGGCCGTCTGTTCGGCTCGGTGACCAACGTCGACATTGTCGAGGCGCTCCAGGCGAAGGGCCACACGGTTGAGAAGGCAATGATCCGGATGCCCGAGGGCCCCCTCAAGCACGTTGGCGAATTCCCGTTGACGATCGTGCTGCAGACCGATGTCGCGGCCCAGATCACGGTTGTGGTGATCGGAGACACCACCGGCACCGGCACCCCGGTCTGACGCAGGCCCGCCGGCAAGCCGCCGGTCGCCAGGCGGGTACCACCAATCCGAATCCCCCCGGGCGCAGGAGAGAGGGCGATGCGCGACTTCCACCAGTTGTTCGATACGACGTCGTCAACCTTCACGTACCTGCTTGTTGCGCCGCCAACGGGCGAAGCGGTGATCATCGATCCGGTTGACACCCACCTCGATGCCTACCTCCGGCTCTTCGAGCGCGAAGGACTGACTTTGCGCTACGCGCTCGAAACGCACGCGCACGCCGACCACGTGACGTCGAGCGGCCTGTTGTGCCTGCAAACCGGAGCCAAGGCGGGCGCGCCCGTGCATTGCGGCATCCTGCCGGCCGACCTGCAGCTCGAGGACGGGGCGGAAATCCACTTCGGCGGTGAAACCATCCGCGCCATACATACCCCCGGGCATACCGCCGGATCGATGTCGTACCTGTGGCGGGAATGCGCCTTCACCGGCGACGCGCTGCTCATCGGCGGCTGTGGCCGGACGGACTTCCAGAGCGGCGACGCCGGAACCCTCTACGACAGCGTCACCGGCAGGCTGTTCTCGCTTCCCGACACGACGCGCGTCTATCCCGCGCACGACTACCACGGCCGGACGGTATCGACGATCGGTGAAGAGAAACGCAGCAATCCGCGGTTTGCCGGCAAGTCGCGCGACGAGTTCGTCCGCTTGATGGACTCGCTCCATCTGCCGACGCCGCGCCTGCTCGATGTGGCGGTGCCGGCAAACCAGCGCCTGGGCCTCGACGTCCAGCAAGCCTGAATCGGCTGCACCCGGATGGGGACCTGCTAAAATTGCGCTGCTGTTCGCGCGTTCCCGCCGATGCCCAACGACACCCAGCTCGAAGCACTGAAGCTGCCACCGCATTCACCGGAGGCGGAGCAATCAGTGCTCGGCGGGCTGCTGCTGGAGAACGGCGCGGCTGACCGCATCGGCGACATCCTCGGCGCCGCTGATTTCTACAGCGACGCGCACCGCGCGGTGTTCGACGCAATCATGCACCTGATTGCCGACAACAAACCCGCCGACGTGGTGACCGTGGGCGAGACGCTTTCCTCGCGCAAGAAGCTGGAGTACATCGGCGGCATGGCATATCTGGGGGCGCTGGTGGAGAATGTTCCCACCGCCGCCAATATCCGACGTTATGCCGAAATCGTGCGCGAGCGGGCGATCCTGCGCCGGCTGGCGGCGGCCGGCGGCGAAATTGCCGATGCGGCCTACAATCCGCTGGGCCGGAGCGTGCGCGAGATTCTCGATCAAGCCGAGACCAAGGTATTCGAGATCGCCGAGCACGGCGCGCGGGGGCAGCAGGGATTCCAGGAGCTGCGGCCGCTGCTGACGCAGGCCGTCGAGCGCATCGAGCTCCTGTTTCACCGCGACAATCCGTCCGACGTCACCGGCGTGCCGACGGGATTTACCGACCTGGATCGCATGACCTCGGGCCTGCAGGAGGGCGACCTCATCGTCATCGCAGGCCGGCCAAGCATGGGGAAGGCGCAACCGCTCGACGCGCGCGTAAAAACGCTTAGTGGTTGGAAGCAAATGCATGACCTCGAACTCGGGGAGGCATTGGCATCCATCGATGGCAAACCATCTTTCGTCGACGGCATCTTTCCTCAGGGTTCGCGGCAAGTATTCCGCGTGACATTCTCCGACGGTCGCTCCACCGAGGCTTGCGGCGAACATCTTTGGCGCGTGAATTATCGCTCGTGGAACGCGCCTAGGATTCTAAGCACGCAAACAATCGCGGCGATGCTTGCGCGCAGGCGCTACCGAAATCGTCTGTGGATTGATTGTGTCAGTGGAGATTTCGGCGACGTGAGCCCGCTTCCAGTTGATCCCTGGCTACTTGGTGCGCTGCTCGGTGATGGCTCACTAACCGGTAGCTGCACTAGGTTCAGCACGACTGCTGATGCGGTTCTAGCTCGAATCTCCGAGCGCGTCGAGCCAGCCCTCGTGCTCCAGACTGCCGGCGGAATTGACTGGCGCATCGTGCAGCGAGACCGGGGACGGCGCAGGGGTACTCAAGGAACCTGTGCCAACCCCTTGACCACGGCGATAAAAAATTTTGGGCTTTGGGGCAAGCGGAGTGATGAAAAATTCATTCCGGCTCCGTATCTGACCGCTCCGCGTGAAGCTCGCCTCGATCTGCTTCGTGGTTTGCTCGACAGCGACGGTTGGGTCGAGCGCTGGGGGACCATCCGGTTTGCAACTTCAAGCCGACGTCTCGCTGAGGACGTTGCGCTGCTGGCACGGTCCTTAGGTGCTTGGTGCTCGATTCGGGAGAAAAATCCAAGCTACACCTCCCAGGCAGAGCGCCGGCGCGGCCACCCGAGCTACGTCTGCACGCTACATCATCCTGAGCCCAAGTCGCTATTTCTTCTTTCAGAAAAGCAATCGCGTGCTCTCAACGCCCCCCAAAGACGTAAGAGACCCAACTTCGTCTCAATCGAACCCACCCGAATTACGCAGACGCAGTGTATCTCAGTGACGCATCCGTCGAAGTTGTATATTACTGATGACTACGTAGTGACCCACAACACGGCGTTAGCCCTGAACATCGGCGAGCACATCGCGCTGTCGTCCAAGCTGCCGGTGGCGATCTTCAGCATGGAAATGGGCTCGATGCAGCTCGCGATGCGCCTGATCGGATCGGTGGGACGGGTTGATCAACACAAGGTGCGCACCGGTCAGCTCGCGCCTGAGGATTGGGGACGGCTCTCGGAGGCGCTCGGCCGGCTTTCCGAAGCCGCAATCCACGTGGACGAGACGCCGGCGCTCAATGCGCTGGAGTTGCGCGCGCGGGCGCGCCGTCTGGCACGCCAATACGGCGGCAAGCTGGGCGCGATCGTCATCGACTATTTGCAGCTCATGCAGGCGGTCGCCGAGGGCGAAAATCGGGCGACCGAGATTTCCGAGATATCCCGATCGCTCAAGGCGCTCGCCAAGGAGCTGCGAGTCCCTGTCATGGCGCTCTCGCAGCTCAACCGCAGTCTCGAGCAGCGGCCCAACAAGCGGCCAATCATGTCGGATTTGCGCGAATGCGTGACCGGCGATACGCCGGTGCTCCTCGTCGACGGGCGACGTGTCCCCATACGGGAACTCGTGGGTACTACGCCCGAGGTGTGGGCCATGTCTGCCGAGCGAAAAGTCGTCGCGGCGAGAAGCGACCGCGTGTGGTCGGTGGGGGTGCGGCCAGTCTTGCGTATCACGCTCGCTAGCGGACGCACGATCCGTGTTACCGGCCGGCATCGACTCTACGGCGGCGGCGGCTGGACGAGAGCGGATGCGCTGGGCGTCGGCGATCCTGTCGCGCTGGCGCACGAGTTGCCGCCGCCGCGTGCGCCGATCGCGTGGCCCGACCACCATGTCGTACTGTTGGGCCAGTTGGTCGGGAACGGCAGCTATCTCGACCACAAACCGCTGCGTTTTACCACCGCGTCCGACGACAACAGCCGCGCCGTCCTCGAGGCGGCAGAGGCGTTCGGCGCAAAGGTTACGCGCTACCGCGGACGTGGGCTTTGGCACCAGTTGTTGATCAGCGGGAATGGCAACCGCTGCGCTCCCGAAGGTGTCGACCGCTGGCTTCGTGAGCTGGGGATCTTCAACCAGCGTTCGCACGAAAAGCGCTTGCCGGGCGACGCGTTCCGGCTTTCGAACGAACAAACCGCGCTCCTGCTGCGGCACTTGTGGGCGACGGAGGGCTCGATTTCGCCGCGCCGCGCCGGCAGCAAAGGCGCCGGCAGGATCTATTTCAGTACCTCAAGCCCTGGTCTCGGCTCGGACGTCGCCGCGCTGCTCCTGCGCCTTGGTATCGTCGCGCGCGTTCGCATGGTCGTGCAAAAGGGCTATCGACCGGTGTACACGGTCGATGTTTCAGGTTCGTCGCAGCAGCTTCGGTTCCTCGACACCGTGGCAGCGTTCGGCCCGCGCGTGGCGCCCGCGCTGGCGCTGCGCGCCGTGCTGCATGCAACGACGCCCAACACCCATGTTGATACGATGCCGGCCGAGGCATTCGAACAGGTCAGGTCCATCCTGCGCGCGACAGGCGTCAGTCATCGCACCATGGCGGCTCGCCGCGGTACCGCCTCCGGAGGCTCCGCGCACTTCAGCTTTGCGCCATCCCGCGCGCTGCTGTCCGAGTACGCCACACTGCTCGATGCCCCAGAGCGACGTGACTTGGCCCGGTCCGACCTGTTTTGGGATCGCCTGGTCGGGATCGAGGCCGACGGCGAGGAGGAAGTGTTCGATCTGACGGTTCCCGGACCCGCTTCGTGGCTCGCCGACGGTATTATCAATCACAACTCGGGCGCGATCGAACAGGACGCGGACGTGATCCTCTTCATCTATCGCGACGAAGTCTACAACGAGGACACCCAGGACAAGGGCGTCGCTGAGATCATCATCGGCAAGCAGCGCAACGGACCGATCGGCACCATCCGACTGGCATTTCTTGGCCAGTACACACGCTTCGAGAATCTCGCCCAGCCCGGCAGGTTCTGATGGGCGGTAATCGTGAATCGATGCGATCCGGCGGACGTGGCGTCGTGTGCGCGCCGGGTGCTCGCCGGCTGATGCTTGCGCGTGCCCTGGCCAACGGTCCCGCCCGGCCGCCGCCCTGTGCCGCGACCGGCCCGAGCCCGCAATGAGCTACGTGTGGGAGACGCACCTGGGCGGGGAAACGCCACTCGATGCGGAGTATCACCTGAACGCACGCGTCGAGATCGCCAGTTTCCTCAACGAGCCGCCGGGCGTTGTGCTCGACATTGGCTGTGGCGGTGGAGCCACCGGCAAGCTTATCAAGGAGAAGTTTCCCGGTACCCCGGTCATCGGCATCGAGATCAACGCGCACGCCGCGGAGCATGCCCGCGGGCTTCTCGACACCGTGATTTGCGCCAGCATCGACGCAGTCAATCTGGTGGACCACCTGGGCGGACTGCGCGTGGATACCGTTTTGTTGCTGGACGTGCTGGAACATCTGTACGACCCCTGGCGCAGCCTGCGCCGAATTCGCGGCTGGCTTGAACCGGGGACCCGTGTAATCGCCAGCCTGCCCAATATCCGCAATATCCTCACCCTGGATCATCTCGCAGGCGGGCGCTGGGACTACGACAAGAACGGGGTCCTGGACATAACTCACGTGCGCTTTTTCACGAAAAGCACGTTGCGCCAGCTCTTTGAGCAGACCGGCTACCAGGTCCGCAGACTGGAGCCGCTGCTCCAGCCTGAAATGATCGACCGCGTCGTGGTCCAGCGCGGTCCCGGCCGGATCGATACGCGAAACCTGCGCATCAAGTTTCGCTCGACCGACGAGCTGGAGGATCTCTACGCCCTGCAACATGTCGTCGACGCCATCACCGTGGCGGACGCGAAGTAGGGCAGGCCTCCGCCGCGACCGATCGTCATGGAACCGGTGACGCCAGCGGCTATACCCCGCAGCAGCCCCTGCCCCTGTGGCAGTGGACGACGGTACAAGGAGTGCCACGGCGCCGTTCGCAACGCGGTCGAAGCCGAGCGCGCCCCCTTGCGCTCGTTGTACCGGCCGAAGGGACCCGACTGGGATCATCTGCCGGAAAGCACGCGCGATGCCTGCGGACAGATGATGGAGAACGCCCTGCAATGGCAATCGGCCGGACGAAGCGATGATGCCGAACGCGTGTACTGCGAAATCCTGAACATCGCGCCGAAGACCCACGATGCGCTGCATATGCTGGGCGCGATCAACTTCGGTCGCGGTGATTTGATCGAAGCTGAGAAGCTGATCAAGGAAGCCTTGGCGCTGCGTCAGGAATACCCCACCATCCGACAAAACTTGACGCTGGTTCAGGATGCAATCAAGGCGCGCCAGGGGAGCGACATCCGCGTGATTTGCGAAGCGGCCCTGCCGTTGCTGGCCGACGCAGTCCTGCGGCGAGCGGAGCGCGAGACTCGCGTGGCGCTGTCGCGCAACGAGCGGGCGGCGACTGCGGGCAGCACCGAGGTACAGACGCACCTCATTGCCGACTTTGGTGACCCCGCCGGCGAGAGTGGGTGGTATGCGCGACGGGTTGCAAGCCTGCTCTCCGGGCGAAGCCCGATGCTCTGGTCGCTCCAGGACCCGGCCGATGCCGCGTCGGACAAACGGCGCGTGCGCGCGATTTCAGCGGTCGATCGCCAGGTTCCTGTCGGTGGCGTACAGATTCTCTTCGGCATCGATTGCGACCTCGAGGGATGGATCGAGCAGGCAGCTCCGGATCGGCTATTGGTCTTCGGCCTGGCTGCACCGGCCGGCCGGTACCTTGAGCAACTGCGCTACCTGGCCGCCAGCGGCGCGCCGCCCATCGAACTGGTCTTCCGGTCGCGCGCGGAAGCAACGAGGTTCGGGCGGGCCGGACCGGTCGCAGCGCCCCCGATCGAACTACCGCCGCCGAACATCGCCACCGACGCCCGCCCATCGTCGCCGCGCAGAGCGTTTACGCTGGGTACGGTCGCACGGGAGCAGCGAACCGTTCGCGCCGGCGACGACAGTGAGCTGTTGCAGGCGCTGGCAGCGGGGGCCTGCCGGCTCAGCCTGCTTGCCCCGGGGCGGCTGCGGTTTGTGCTCGGCGGCAACCCGGACATCGAGTTTCACTCCCGGGGCGAACTGCCGCTGCAGGCATTCCTGGCGCAAATCGATGGGTTCCTGCATCGAGTGCCCGATCCGTGGGAGGAGGGTTGCGGCCTGGCCCTGCTGGGGGCGATGGCGAGGGGGCTCCCGGTGCTCTGTTCCCGCGACTCGCTTTACGCCGAGTTCATTGAGCACGAAAAAAGCGGCTTGCTCTATGCCGACGACAGCGAAGTCTTAGCTTGGGCACAAAGGTTACGCAGTGACCCGGGCTGGGCGCGCACGATCGGCGCCGCGGCACAAGCGCGCGCCGCCGAGTTGTTCGACGCGACGACGCTTTCGACCCGCTACGCTGCGTTGCTTGACCTCGCGCCAATCGCGCTGACCCATTGAATGGCTCGTTCTGCGCCCACCGCTGCGCCCGCTCGACGCGGGTTGCGAAGGCACGCCCCGGGGTTCGGATTTAGATGCCACTAGCCGGTTCACCTCCACAACGTACTCCGGCGGCAGAAAGCGTTCGCGCGATCGCGTACTTTCTGCCGCAGTTTCACCCCATTCCCGAAAACGATGAATGGTGGGGCAAAGGCTTCACCGAATGGACCAACGTCGCCAAGGCCGGCCCCAATTTCAGGGGGCACTATCAGCCGCGCCTGCCAGCCGACTTGGGATTCTATGACCTACGCCTGCCGGAGGTTCGCGAGCAGCAAGCGGCGCTGGCGCAAAGCCATGGCGTGCACGGCTTCTGCTACTACTACTACTGGTTCGCGGGCAAGAAGCTGCTCGAGCGTCCGATTACCGAGGTGCTCCAATCGGGGGTTCCCGAGTTTCCGTTCTGCCTGTGCTGGGCCAACGAGAATTGGACGCGGCGCTGGGACGGTGCCGACCAGGACGTACTGATCGCGCAGAATCCTTCGCGCGCCGATGATCTGCTGCTGATCCGCGACCTGGTGCCATTCTTTCGGGACCGGCGTTACATTCGCGTGGATGGTAAGCCGCTATTCATTGTCTACCGCGTTGGCGCGCTGCCTGACGTACGTGCCAGCGCCGAAATTTGGCGCGACTATTGCCGCCGCGAGGGCATCGGCGAAATCTACCTCTGTGCGGCCAAGACCTACGACACCGATGATCCGGCCCGCTACGCCTTCGACGCGCTGGTGGAGTTTCCGCCGCACGGGCTGCGCACGCCTTCATTGCGCGATACGCTGGAAGTAACCAACGCGCAATTTTCGGGAACTGTCATCGATTATCGGCAGTTCGTCGCCGATTGCTTGCGGGCACCGCTCCCCGCATACGCACAACATCGCACCGTGATGCCCGGCTGGGATAACACCCCGCGGCAGCCCAATCGCGGCCTGATATTCATCAACTCCTCACCGGAAGTCTACGAGCTCTGGCTGCGCGAGGTTGTGGCACAGACGGTACGCAGCCGACCGCCGGGCGAGCGCCTGGTCTTTATCAATGCCTGGAATGAATGGGCCGAGGGGGCTTACCTCGAGCCTGATCGTCGCTACGGACACCAATACCTGGAAGCGACCCGGCGCGCCCTCAATGCGGAGCTCGCGAACGGCGAGCCGCTGGCGACACGGCTGGGTCTGGGCCCGAATACGCCGCCGCCTCGCCGCGCCTGACGCGACGCAGGACGCTCCGTCCGCAAGTCGCCGGGCGGCACGTGCATCTCAAGCCCCGCCGACAGCCGGCAGTCCGAAGCGTTACCTTGTCAGCCACGGCGCCATACGGGCGGGCTCGCGGGAAACGACGCGTCGGCGAGCGTTTGCGCCCCCGTTCGGCGGGCCTTCGGCTCCTCGACCGGCCGTTTTTCGATGACCAGCATGCTGTCGTAATAGTGCATGGAATGGGCGGTACGCGTGAATTCGGAAACGCTGAGGGCCTGTAGGTCTTGCGAGTGCCAGGCGCTGAGCCGGTCGATGTAGTTCTTGCTGAATTCTACGAACGAGCGCGGGTCGAGATGCCCGCCGCCGAATTCACGCCAGTACGAGGTGTGCAGATCCTCGCAGATGTAGACCCCATGGGCGTCGATTTTCGGGAAAAGCTCCTCCATGGTTGTCCGCTGCTGGACCATCGTGTGGCCGCCATCGTCGATCAGGATATCGATCTGCGGGACATCGCGCGCGAGCGCGCGAAGGAATTCACGGTCGGCTTGATCACCGACAATGATGTTGATCCCGTCTTCTGCAAACTGTTTGACCGCCGGGTTGATGTCGATTCCCCAGATCCTCGCTCGTTCCCCGAAATAATGCTTCCACATCTGCAGGGAGCCGCCCTGGTAGACGCCGATCTCGACGAGGTTGACCTCGGTGCCACGAAAACGGGACAGATGACGGTCGTAGATCTCGAAGTAGTGCCACCACTTGTGAATCATGCGACCCGGATTGTTGACAAAATAGGCTTCGAGATCGTTCATTTTGCGGACGGGTTCGGCTGCCGGCCAGGGACGGACGCCTCTTGCGCTGCGTGCGGCTCCATCTCCCACGGCAGGCTGCGCGTGAGGAGGACGTTGAGCAGATTGTCCTGGAAGTTGATGTTGCCGGTGAGCTTTTCGTGCCGCTCGCAGAGAAAGAACCAGTAGGCGACCGGGATGAAGCTGTCCGCGTTCTGTGGGGCGGACGGGTCGAGCGTCTCGCGCGCCAGCAGTGACGGCTTGGTGACGCTGCCATCGCCCGGCTCGAGCATCAACGCCGCATAGGGAACGCCGGGTACGCGGCTGACGATCTGGTCGGGATAGAGACGCGCAGTCGGCGTGCCGCCGACGTCCTCCAGCGCCAGCCGCGCCGGCGTCAGATCGCAGTCACCACCGAAGAGCACATAGCGGATTTGCGTCGGGGGCTCGGGCGTCGACAGCGCCCACAGGAAACGGCGCGCGCGTTCGAGGCGGTAATCGAAGAAGCGGCCGAGCGCGGCCAGGTACGCATCCGCATCGGCACCGTGCGCGGCACGGATACGCGCTTCCACCGCCGGATCGAAGATAGACCAGCGATAGCGGCGCCAGGTCTTGCCGTCGAAAAGGTCGTCGTGACGGACATGGCCCGAGACGTCGATCAGCCACGTCACCAGGGGGTGCGGGAACAGTTCGTAGCCGGAGGGAAGCGTCGCCAGCGCCTCCTGCGGAATGCGGCCGAAACCGATCGCTTCGCCGATAAGGAAGGCGTGCAGCGACGATGCCGAACCCATGTTGGGCGTGCCGAGGAGAATGAGCTTGCGCACACGGCTGGTGCCGTAGAGCGTGACCTGCGACTCGCGTCCGTCGAGCACGTCGTCGGTGCCGTAGCGCTGGTAGTAGCGCGCGACCAGGCCGCCCATGCTGTGGGCGACGATATCGACGCGCAACGCAGGATCGCCGTAGTCGCGCCGTATCGACTCGATAAGCCGGTCGAGCCCGCGGGCCGCCTCGACGTTGTCCTGCCGCCAGTCGTAGGGAAAGATGTAATAGCGCCGCTCGCCCGCCTGCGGCGGCACGCCGACGACGCCGTGCACGTAACCGCCGAAATCGTGCAGGGTGGTGATGATCTTGCCGTAGAAGTCCTCTCCCAAAGCGGCGTCGGCGATATCGAACGCTTCAAGGTTGTCGGAGCGAACCGCCAGGGTGGTACGGTCGAAATCGAGAGCGAGCTGGCGGTAGTTGTCGAACAGGAGCATCCGCGCCGTGCCTGGCCAAACCTCCACCCCGGTCGTGCGATCGCGCAGCTTGGACCCGAAAAGCCCGGGAACGACGATGACGGGTGTGATATCGGCGAACTGCGTGCCGACGCGGTAGAGCCGCCCGAGGTCCGGGCCTGGTGGCGTTCGATCGCACGCGCCAAGTGCCAGCGCGACAAGCGTCAGGCAGCGAGCAAGGCGAGGCGACAGGCCCACCGCCGCATTGTACTGCGCCGCCGCCCGGCTAGAGGATCTCCGCGGCGCGGTCGGCAAGCCGCGAGCGCTCGCCGCGTAGCAGCGTGATGTGGCCGCTGTGCGACCAGCCCTTGACGCGGTCGACGACGTAGGTGAGCCCCGAGCTGCCTTCGGTGAGGTACGGGGTGTCGATCTGCGCGATGTTGCCCAGACATACGACTTTCGTTCCCGGCCCGGCGCGCGTGATCAGCGTCTTCATCTGCTTCGGAGTGAGGTTCTGCGCTTCATCGATGATCAGGTACTTGTTGATGAAGGTGCGGCCGCGCATGAAGTTCAGCGACTTGACCTTGATGCGCGAGCGGATGAGGTCGCGGGTCGCGGCGCGGCCCCATTCGCCGGCTTCGTCGTCGGTCTTGTTGAGCACGTCGAGGTTGTCTTCGAGTGCGCCCATCCACGGGTTCATCTTTTCTTCCTCGGTGCCCGGCAGGAAACCGATGTCCTCGCCAACCGGCACCGTGACGCGAGTCATGATGATTTCGGAATAGACCTTGAACTCCAATGTCGTCATCAGCCCTGCGGCGAGGGTGAGCAGCGTCTTGCCGGTGCCGGCCTGGCCGAGCAGGGTCACGAAGTCGATCTCCGGGTTCATGAGTAGATTGAGCGCAAAATTCTGCTCGCGGTTGCGCGCGGTGATACCCCACACATTGTTCTTGTGATGGGTATAGTCGCGCAGGGTCTGCAGCAGCGCGGTGCGCCCGGTAACTTCCTTGACGATCGCGAACAGGGGCGATTCTCCGGGACCTTTCGGTTCCTGGTAGACGAATTCGTTGATGAGCAAGCTGTGACAGAGCGGCCCGGTGACGCGGTAATAGGTGTGGCCGCCCTGCTGCCAGGATTCCATGCCCTTGCCGTGGCGATCCCAGAAATCCGCGGGCAGCTCGCGCATGCCACTGTAGAGGAGGTCGGTGTCCTCGAGGACCTTGTCGTTGAAGTAGTCCTCGGCTGCGATTCCCACCGCATGCGCCTTGATGCGCATGTTGATGTCCTTCGACACCAGGATGACGCTGCGCTTCGGGTACAGGCGCTGCAGGTGCATGACCACCGCGATGATCTGGTTGTCAGCCTTGCCACCGGCGAGCGACGGGGGTAGCGCGGTCGAAATCACTTCAGTCTGCAGAAATAACCGGCCGCTGGCGGCGCCGCCGCTCGCGGGCTTCAAGGGAATGCCGGCGGCGATGTTGCCGCCACTAATCGCTACCGCTGCGGTGACCAGTTCGTCGAGATAGCGTGATGCCTGCCGGGCGTTGCGCGCAACTTCGGTCACACCCTTCTTGTTGTTGTCGAGCTCCTCGAGGGTCAGGATCGGCAGATAGATGTCGTGCTCTTCGAAGCGATACAGACTGGTGGGGTCGTGCATCAACACGTTGGTATCGAGCACGAACAGCTTGGGCAGAGAGGTCTTGCTGGGCTTGGCGATTTGCGGGGCGAGACGAAGCTTGCGCTCGACCATGGGCCTCCTTAGGGGCAGTGGCGGTGAACGGCGGCGTTTTTCGGCATCCTAGACCACCACTTGGCCGAAACACAAGAGATAGTGGTCGGCAACGCCCCGCAAGGCCACCAGTTGTGGCGAGAAGAGCACAACGGCCCAAGCCACCCCGGCCGTGTTACAGCGCCTTGACGACCTCAAGCACCGCGGCGGCATGGTCAGGCACCTTGACGCCGCGCCACTCGTGAGCCAGGGCGCCCTTGCCGTCGATGACGAAGGTGCTGCGTTCGATGCCGCGCACCTGCTTCCCGTACATGTTCTTCATCTTGATGACACCGAACCGGGAGCAGAGCTTTTCATCGGCGTCGGAGATGAGCTCGAAGGGAAACCGCATCTTGGCCTTGAAATTCTCGTGCGACTTCAGGCTGTCGCGCGAGACACCGACCACAACGGCGCCAAGCTTGGCGAACTGCCGGTGGAAGTCGCGGAACTGCTCCCCCTCCATCGTGCAGCCGGGCGTATTGTCCTTGGGGTAGAAGTAGAGCACGACCGGGTGGCCCCGGTGTTCGGACAGCGTGAAGGTCCCGCCAGTGGACGGAACCGAAAAATCGTCGACTTTCTTAGCCGGCATGGCGTCAGGCCGCCTGGGCAAGATCGACGTCGCCCAGGAACTCCCGTCCCTGACAGAGCAGCGTTCCGCTGCGGCCGGCGACGGTCCCCGGCCCGACTTCGCAGCGTGGCAGCGCAAGCGCCTGCAGCGACTCGTAGAGCGTGCGCAGCGGCACCAGTTGGTAGCCCTGCGCCTTCCAGCCGGCGAGCAGGCGTTCGAGCGCCGGCGCGAGGCGCATGCCTTCCAGCTCGGCATGCAGCGTGAAGACGTGGCTCGCCTGAGGCGGTGCCGCGGTCAGCGCGAGCAGCCGCTCGGCGACGTTATCCTCGCCGATCCCGTCGGTGCCGATGAGTTCGTCGAGCGTCGGTAACGTCGTCGGCAGCTGCGGGCAGCGGATCAGCTCGGCGTTCCATACGGGCAAATGCGGGTGCGTCCCGCGCCCGTCCGAGCAATATTCGAAGCCGAGCACCTGCGTCAGGCGCAGCGCGTGCACGTTCATCTGCCAGCCCGCTGCGCCGTGCAGGCGCGGCGGCTCCTTTAGAATGTCGGCGAAGCGATCGCAAGCAAGCTGCATCTGCCGGCCGGTCCACTCAGCGCACGCGCCATCGAGGCCGTCCTGCCATTTGACGTGGTCCCAGGCGTGGAGCCCGACTTCGAAGCCTTCATCGCGCGTCCTACGCATGACCTCGCCCGCGCTCCGGCCGATGTCCGGACCCGGGAGCAGCGTGCCGTAGAGCAGCGTCTTCAGACCGTAATGGCGGACGACCGACGTGCGCTGCACCTTGCCCAAGAACCCGGGTCGGAAGACGCGCCGGATCGCGCGTCCGGTGTGGTCCGGCCCGACGCTGAACAGGAATGTCGCGCCTGCGTCATGGCGGCGCAGGATATCGAGCAGGCGCGGCACGCCCTCGCGCGTGCCGCGCAGCGTGTCGACGTCGATCTTGAGGGCGAGAAGCATCCGAGGTGCCGATGGGCGAACAGGGCGTTCTGATCGATATGAATTTTGCCGTCAAACACAGGCGCGCGAAAGAGCCCGCGCGTCACTCCACGAGCGCCCGCGCCTCTGCGACCTGGCCGCGATAGGCATCGAAGATACGCCGCAATGAGTCTTCCATGGTGACCACCGGACGCCAGTCGAGGTCGGCGCAGGTGTTGTCAATCTTGGGCACGCGGTTCTGCACATCCTGGTATCCCGCACCATAGTACGCGTCGGCCGTCGTTTCGACCAGCGTCACCTTCGCCGCGCTGTCACGATACTCGGGGTAGGTCAGCGCGAGGTCGAGCATCATGCGCGCCAGCTCGCGCACGGCAAAGTTGTTCGCCGGATTGCCGATGTTGTAGATTTTGCTGCTGGCGATCCCGCCATGGTTGGCGATTATCTTCAGCAACGCGTCGATGCCGTCGTCGATGTAGGTGAAAGTGCGCTTCTGCGTCCCGCCATCGACAAGCTTGATCGCCTCGCCGCGCACGATGTGACCGAGGAATTGCGTGATGACCCGCGAGCTACCCTCTTTCGCGGTGTTGATCGAGTCCAGGCCGGAGCCGATCCAGTTGAACGGCCGGAACAGGGTGTAGTCGAGCTTGTCCTCCATGCCGTAGGCGTGAATCACCCGGTCCATCAGCTGCTTGGCGCAGGCGTATATCCAGCGCGGCTTGGAAATCGGGCCCAGCACCAGTTCCGAATGCTCCGCGTCGAAGGCATCGTCGCGACACATGCCATAAACCTCGGAGGTCGACGGAAACACAACCCGCTTTCCATGCCGCACGCAGGCGCGGACGATGGGGAGGTTGGCTTCGAAATCGAGCTCGAACACGCGCAGCGGCGCACTGACGTATGTCGCCGGGGTCGCAATCGCGACCAGCGGCAGGACCGTATCGCATTTCTTGATGTGATATTCGATCCATTCCCGGTTAATCGTGATATCGCCCTCAAAGAAATGGAAGCGCTTCTGTGTCAGCAGATCCGTGATGCGATCGGTCTGCATGTCCATGCCGTACACCTCCCAATCGGTCGCGGTGATGATCCGCTGGGAGAGGTGGTGGCCGATGAAGCCGTTGACGCCGAGGATGAGGATTCTGCGCATGAGGGCAAGAGCCGGCGCCGGCAGGCGCAGCGAACCGGGATTCTACCCGCGCGGCCCGGGCGGGCCAAACCGCAACGCGGCACTCAGTCGGACAGCGCGACGGGCATCGCGCCACAGAGTGCGACCAGCGACGCGGCCGTCACCGCGACGCCGTCGACTTCCAGCGCCACGATCGACAGCGTGCCACCGCCGCCGCAGTGCGCAACGATTGCACCGCGTTCAACCGTCAACGACGGCTTGCTGGCCGGCCGCGCAGTGGCGTCATGCACGCGGCTGCGCAGAACGCGCGCCGGCCGGCCACGCAACCGGGTCCGTGCGCCGGGGTAGGGCGGCGCAACCGCGCGCACGAGGTTGTGGATGCTCTGGGCTGACTGCGACCAGTCGATGACGCCATCGTCGGGCTTGCGGCCACCAAAATACGTGGCCTGGCTGGGATCCTGAGCTTGACGGGGCGCCGTACCGGCGAGGAGGCCCGGCAGCCCGCCGTGCAAGGCAAGTTCGGCTGCGACCGTCACCTTGTCGAACACTTCCTTCGCCGTGTCGTCCGGCAGGATGGGCACCGCGCTCTGCGCCACGATGTCGCCGTCGTCGGGCCGGTCGGTCATGTAATGCAGCGTAGCTCCGGTCCGCGTCTCGCCGTGGATGATCGCCCAGTTGACCGGCACACGGCCGCGATACTTGGGCAAAAGCGAGCCATGCACGTTGAGTGCGCCACGTGGCGCCAACGCGAGCAGCGCCGGTTTCAGCAGCAGCCGGTAGTAGAAGGAGAACAGGAAGTCAGGGCGGCAGGCGGCGACCCGCGCGACGACCGCGGCGGCATTCGGATCGGCCGGCGCAATCGAGGCGATGCCGTAGTCGGCAGCCGTGTTCGCCACGCTGTCGAACCAGATCTGCTCGTGCGCCGCGTCCGCATGGGTGAGCACCAGCGGCACCTCGACGCCGTGCGCAAGCAGCGTCTTGAGGCAGCGCACGCCGACGTTGTGGTACGCGAAAACGACCGCGCGAGTCACAGCGGCGGAGAATCGCCGGGGTTGCGCTGCAGCACCGCCTGGATTGTGTACCGGGGCCGTTCGCGCACCTGCTGGTAGATACGCCCCACGTATTCCCCGACCAGGCCCAGGCCGAAGAGCACCATGCCGAGCAGGAAGAAGGCAAGGATGTCGCGATCCCAGAGCGTCGCGAAACCCTCGTGCCACCCGGCTTGCAGCAGGCGCTCGACGATGACGATGAGGTAGGTAATGACCGCGCCAACGGAGACGAGCATGCCGAACATCGAAAACAGTTGCAGCGGCACCAGCGAGAATCCGGTGATGAGGTCGAAATTGAGGCGGATCAGCCGGTACAGCGAGTACTTCGACACGCCGGCGGCGCGCTCGGCGTGCTCGACCTCGATCTCGGTCGGAGCGTGCGCATAGGTGTACGCGAGCGCCGGAATGTACGTGCTGACTTCGCGTGACGCCGCGATGGCGCGGACGATATCGCGGCTGTACGCGCGCAACATGCAGCCCTGATCGGTCATCTTGATCCGCGTAATACGCTCGCGCACGCGGTTCATCGCTCGCGAAGCCGTGTGCCGCCACCACGAATCCTCGCGGGTGCGACGGATGCTGCCGACATAGTCATGGCCCGCGTCCATCGCCGCGAGCAGCTTGCCGATTTCCTCCGGAGGATTCTGCAGGTCGGCGTCGAGCGTGACGATCCGTTCGCCGCGGCAATGCTCGAAGCCGGCGACAATCGCCATGTGCTGGCCGTAATTGGCGTTGAACAGGATCACGCGCGTGACATCGGGCCGCTGCAGGAACTGGTCCTTGAGGATCGCCACCGAGCCGTCGCGGCTGCCGTCGTCGACGAATACGACTTCGTAGGGAACGCCGAGCCTGTCGAGCGCAGGATAGAGCCGGGCAAACAGCGCGCCGAGCCCTGCAGCCTCGTTGTAGACCGGGATCACCACCGAAACCTGGGGCGCGGGCGCGGTCATTTTCTGCTCGCTGATATCACTGCCGCGACTGCGGTGCAGACGCGATCGACGTCGGCTTCGGTCATGCCCGCATGCAGCGGCAGCGACACCGTTTCCCGGGCGATGCGCTCGGCGTTGGGAAACTGGCCCTCCCCACCGCCATAGCGCCGTCCCAGGGTGCAAAGATGCAACGCCTCATAGGACACCCCCGTGCCGATGCCGCGCGCTTCCAAGGCGTCGCGGAAGGCCTTGCGCGATATCGTAAGGGCGTCGAGCGGCAGCAGCACGCAGAACATGTTCCAGGAATTGCCGTCGTCGTCGCTCGCACTGGGACGCGGCGGCAGCACGCACTGCGGATCGGTCGCCAGATTCGCGAAATAGCGCTTCGCGAGCATCCGCCGCCGGGCCAGGAAATCCGGCAAGCGATCGAGTTGGTCGCAGCCGATGCGCGCATTCACATCCGGCAGGTTGAATTTGCCGCCCGGAAAGGCAACGTCGCGCGTCCGGTCCGGGAGGTAGGTGATACCGTGGAAGCGCAGCGCCTCGACGCGCTTCGCCTCGGCCTCGTCGGTGACGGCCAGTGCACCGCCCTCGATTGAGGTTATGTTCTTGTTCGGATGAAAGCTGAACGTGGTCAGATCGCCGAAGGCGCCCACATTGCGGCCTTTCCACTGTGAGCCGAGTACCAGCGCCGCGTCCTCGATGACACGTATGCCGCGTCGCCGCGCCAGCGCGAACAACGCATCCATGTCGACGAGCGCGCCGGGATAGTGCGTCGGCAAGATCGCGCGGGTGCGCGGCGTGAGCGCCGCCTCGACCTGACCCAAGTCGATATTGCGGGTAACGAACTCGCAGTCGACGAATACCGGCGTCGCGCCGACCTTGACGATCATGTTGAGCACGGTGAAAAAGCTCTGCGCTGACGTGATTACCTCGTCGCCGGGCCCGATGCCGCAGAGCTGCAGCGCAACTTCGACTGCGGCGGTCCCGGAGGTGAGCGCCCGGACCGGCCGGCCGCCGCAGAAGACCGAGAGCTGTGCCTCGAATTTCTGCACCCAGGGGCCACTCGCGATATGTCCCGAGCGCAGCACGTCGCCGACGCCGGCGATCGTCGCTGCGTCGAGAAACGGGCTCGCGAACTTGAGATAGCCAGGCATTACGACCGCGCCACGAGCCATACGCCGACGATGATAAAGCCGATCCCGAGCCAGCGCCCCACCGTCACCGCTTCGCCGAGCAGGTAATGCGCGGCGACGGCATTGATGATGTAGCCCAACGACAGCATCGGATACGCAATTGAGACCGGCACGCGCGACAGGCCGATGATCCACACGCCAACGCTGACCACGTAACAGGCGAGTCCGCCGAGGATATGGGGCTCGACCGTCACGCGGCCGAATTGCGCGGCCCAGTCGTGCGCGTCGAACGTGATCACACCCAACGCGTTCGTACCGGCCTTGAGCAGGAGCTGTGCGCCGGCGTTGAGCAGCACGCCGGTCAGAAGAAAGGAGAACGCGAACCAGGTCATCAGCGCCGGGCGACAATAACGCGGCGCGGGTCGCGTCCCAGCTCGACCATTGGCACGCCGTTGTGCATCAGTTCGTCGTATTCGTCCGGCTGCATGATCGCATAGGCCTGATCGGCCGCCTCCCAACGCCGCCGCCATTCGCCGACGGTAGCGATCGCCTTCTCCGGTTCGCTCTCAAGTCCCATCGCCAGCTCGTCGGGATGGTCGACCTGCACCACGGTTCGCCCGAGATAATACGGCAAGGTCTGATCGTACATCCGGAGCGTATAGAACGGCACATCCGTGCGCAGCGGCCCGTGACTGGCGACAACGCGCGCCAGGATGGGCGCGGTCGAGTGCGACTCGGCAAGCGCGTCATGGCCGGTCAGCACCATCTGCCCGCCGACGAGCGCTGTCAGCGCCACGGCCAGCACCGCCGCGGTGCGCTTGCCGCGGCGCAGCCACCACCAACCGCAGACGCCACCGAGGAACGCGATGGCGCAACCGCCCTTGATCCACGGCCCGTAGGCGAGCAGCGGTCCCAACGGTTGCCCGGAGTCGGCAAAATGCGCGGCGATCGGGTCAAACGCAAACAGCACGCCGACCGCGAGGAACCCGGCCGCGACGACCAGCGGCAGGGTCAGCCGCGCGAGCGACACGTCGGACAACACGCGCAATTGCCAGCCGATGACGAGCGCGAGCGCCGGAAAGATCGGCAGAATGTACGAAGGCAGCTTCGATCCGGAGGCACTGAAGAATAGAAATATGACCGCTGACCAAACCAGCGCGAAGCGATGCCAATTGAAGCGGTTCGCAGCGTCCGGCGCGTCGCGCCACATGCGGGGCGCGGTCCACGCGAACACGTTGAGCCAGGGGAGGATGCCGACGACGAAGATCGGCACGAAGTACCACCACGCGCCTCCGCGCTTGTGCTCGGTGGTAAGGAAGCGGGTGAAATGCTCGTGGATGAAGAAGAAAGCGAAGAACTCCGGGTTGCGCATCGAGACGACGACGAACCAGGGCGCGGCCAGCGACAGGAACAGGATGGCACCGGAGAACAGGTGCAGTCGCCGCCACACTGCCCAGTCACGCGTAAGCAGCGAGTAGAGGACCAGTGCGACGCCGGGCAGCACGATCCCGATCAAGCCTTTCGACAGGGTCGCCAGCGCGAGTGCGGCCCATGCCGCCCACATCCAGTGCCGCGTTTCGCGCGCGGAGGCCGCAGGTCGCTGCGCGATGAACAGGCTCCCCAAAGCCAAGGTCAGCCACAGCGTCAGGCCGGCGTCGAGGGTGAGGACGTGCGCGTTGAGCGCGTACCAGAGGCAACCGGCGAGTGCAGCCGCGCCGTACAGACCGAGCGTGGGTCCGCCCAAGCGCAACCCGACGTAGCCGATGAACAGCACCCCCAGGTAACCCGACAGAGCCGGCCACAGGCGCGCGGTCCATTGGTGCACGCCAAGCGCTTCATAGGCCGCGGCGGTGAGCCAGTATTGCAGAGGGGGCTTCTCGAAATACTTGATGCCGTTCAGCCGCGGCGTCATCCAGTCGCCGCTGACGACCATTTCTCGCGGAATCTCGGCATAGCGGCCTTCGTCAGGGTGCACCAGCCGCCGATAATCCAGATTCGCAAACCAGAGCAGCGTGAAAACGGCCAGCAGGACGAATGCGCCGCGGCGCGTCAGCGGCGCGACGAGGGGCGTGGTAGCAGGGGCAGATGGCGGGGACATCGCGAAGGCGGCGATTCTACCGCGTTCGCGCGTGACGCTGCCGTGCTAAGCTGCCGCGGGCAAAAAGCCGAACCTTGGTCTCGAAGTACGCGCATGTCCGAGCCGGATCGAATCCGCATCGTCGGTGCCACCGACCGGGACCTGTCCGCCGTCGCCGAACTCGCCGGAGTGATCTGGCGCAAGCACTATCCGGGCATCATCACGCCCGAACAGATCGAATACATGCTCGCCCGCGGCTATGCGCGCGATGCCCTGCGGCGGTTTCTCACTGAGGAAGGCGCTGGGCTCGATCTTGCCTACGTCAACGAGCGCTTCGCCGGATTCGCCGCGTATCACCGCGCCGACCATCCCGACGAACTCAAGCTCGACAAGCTCTACGTGCACCAGGAGCTCCACAGCCGGGGCGTTGGCCGCCGGCTGATCGAGGTGACTGCGGCAGCGGCAATCGCGCAGCAGCGCGTGACGCTCGTTCTGAACGTCAATAAGAACAACGCGCAGGCCATCCGTGCCTACGAGCGCAACGGCTTCGCCATCCGCGAGGCCGTAGTCGTCGACATCGGTGGCGGCTTCGTGATGGACGACTACGTCATGGCCAAGCGGCTGCCACGCTGAAGCGTCTTGCCCACCGCACGTCGATTCGCTACCATCCCCGGAACCTCGCTGAACCGGACCCAGCCAGCCTAAGAGCCGCCGGAATCCTGGCGGTTTCTTTTTTTGAAAGCGACGATGGCGCCCGCGCTCACGTTCTACGATAGCTACACGCGCAGTTTGCGCCGCTTTGAGCCGCTCCGCGGCGGACCCGTCGGTCTCTACACCTGCGGTCCCACCGTCTACAACTACCAGCACATCGGCAATTTCCGGACCTTTATATTCGAGGACCTGCTCAAGCGCGTGCTGGAGTGGAACGGCTACAGCGTGCGCCACGTCATGAACATCACCGACGTCGGTCATCTCACGTCGGACGCCGACACCGGCGAGGACAAGATGGTGACCGGTGCGCGGCGCACGGGCAAGAGCGCGTGGGAGATTGCGGCGCTCTACACCGAATCGTTTCTCGAGGATATGCGCGCGCTCAACATCGAAGATCCGACGCTGTATTGCCGCGCGACCGATCACATCCCCGAGCAGATCGATTTCATCGTCGATATCGAGAAGAACGGCTACACGTATCGGACTTCGGACGGGGTTTATTTTGATACCAGCAAGCAGCCGGATTACGGCTTCCTCGCGCGGCTGGACAAGGACGGGCTCGAGGCCGGCAAGCGCGTCGATCTTGGCGAGAAGAGGCATATCACTGACTTCGCACTGTGGAAGTTCTCGCCGCCGGGCGAGAAGCGGCAGATGGAGTGGGCGAGCCCCTGGGGCACCGGCTTCCCCGGCTGGCACATCGAGTGCTCCGCGATGGCGCAGAAGTACCTGGGCGAATTCTTCGATATCCACTGCGGCGGCGAGGATCACATTCCCGTGCACCACACCAACGAAATCGCGCAGACCGAGGCACGCGTCGGCACGCGACTGGCGAATTTCTGGATGCACGGCTACTTCCTGCTTGCCAACGATGCCAAGATGGCGAAATCCGCTGGCGAGTTCCTACGCCTGAAGAGCCTCACTGAGCGGGGCTACGATCCGCTTGCCTATCGCTACCTTTGTCTCACCGCGCACTACCGCAGCCAGATGAACTTCACGTGGGACGCGCTCGACGCGGCGGCGACGGCGCTCGACCGGCTGCGGACGGCGTTCTACGCAGCGCCGGACGCCGGAACCGCCGATGCGAGCTACATCGAACGGTTTACGGCCGAATTGAATGACGACCTCAACCTGCCGCGAGCGCTCGCGGTCGCGTGGGAAGTGCAGCGTGGCGAGCTGCCTGCCGCCGTGCGCAAAGCCACGCTGGGCGCATTCGATCGCGTGCTCGGTCTGGGCCTGGCCTCGTGGCAGCCGAAACAGGAGGTTGTTCCGGAAGCTGTGCGCGCGCTTGCCGAGGCCCGTGCGGCTGCGCGCGCCGCGAGAGAATGGGCTGAAGCGGATCGCCTACGGGGCGAACTGCACGCCGCGGGGTGGGAAATGGAGGACAGCTCCGACGGGTACGCGCTCAAGCGTCGCTAACCCGCCGCCGCGACCTCGGTCGCGTGACAACCGAGGAGAGTGCCCTGTAGGTCGTTGCCCGACGGGGCGCGCTGCAGGTTATGGCGGGCGCGAGCCAGCCGGCACGGCGGTGGCAGCAGGACTAGTAGAGGCGCTGCACCGGCCCGCTGTAGAGAACCGGTCCGGTTGGCAGGCCCGTCGGCGACCCTCCCTTCGGTTCCAGGCTGACCGCAAGTGCCGGGATGTTCTGCAGCGCCTGGTCTGCCGTTGCCGGCAGGGTGATGCGCGCAATGCCCGCAGGAGCAGCAGTCGACACCAGTCCCAGTGAGCGTGGGTTGCCCTTGTCCGGCAGCAGCCACAATTCGAGTGCGCGATCGTTTGCCACGGCAAGCGGGGCGAGCGGTTTCAAGCTGAGATAGCGGCTCGAGCGCTCCGCGGATACGAGGAGCGCGGGCTTGGCGTCCTGGCCGGCCAGGACAATGACGATGGTGCCCTCGGTACGTTCCGACGCGGTCTGGAACAGCGCGACGGCCAGCGCGAATGCGACGGCTACGCTGGCGAGCGCAAGTCCGCGCCACCATCCGACTCCGATGCGGGGCGATGCCGGCGCGCGCGACGTTGCGGCGGCGCTCTGGATGCGCGCCAGGATCGCCGTCCAGACGCGCAGCGGGGGATCCAGCGGAGGGATGCCCTCCGCCAACGGCACGAGGCGTTCTTCCCAGGAGCGTACCGCATCCGCCAGCCTCCGCTCAGTGCGCACCAGCCGTTCGAACCGCGTCCGCGCCAGTCCGCGCAGCGTCCCGAGCACGTATTCGCCGGCGATGGCGTCGGCGCGTTCCGGATCGCTGAGGTTCACCGTGTCACCCCTGCGCGATCGAGGCAGCCGCGCAAGCGCTCGAGGCCCCGGCGCACCCACGACTTGACCGTGCCAAGCGGTTGCCGCAGATTGCGCGCGAGTTCCGAATGCGACAGGCCCTGAAAGAACGCCAGCGCGATCGCCTGCTTCTGACCCGCCTCGAGCGCATCGACGCAGCCCTGGACCGCGCGCGCATCCGCCCCGGCAAGCAGCAACTCGAGGGGAGTCGGTCCTTCGGCTGCGATCGTCACGCCTTCATCCTCATCGTCCATCGTTACGGTGTCGACTTCGCGCCGGCGCAATTGATCCAGGCAGCGATTGCGGACGATGCTGGTCAGCCACGTCAGAGGTTGGCTCCTGGAGGCGACGTACGACCCTGCGTGGTGCCAGACATTGACGAAGCTCTCCTGCAGGGTCTCCTCGGCCGCGGCCGCATCCCGCAATATACGCAGGGCGACCGCATACAGATGCGGGGACGCCGCGCGGTAGAGCTCGGCAAATGCCGCCTGATCCTTGAGTGCGGTACGCGCCAGCAACTGCATCAGGCGCGCATTGCGCTCCAGCTGTTTTGCCGGGTCGCTGGCCATCGTCGCCCGGCTACGCGCGCCGGCGGTCTTTCCGCCACAAGACGTCAGCGTGGCCCGCTTCGCGATTGAGCACGCGTGCGAGCACGAACAGCAGGTCGGATAGGCGATTGAGGTACTTGCGCACCGGTGCGCGCACCGTCGCGTCCGCGCCCAGATGCACGAGCGATCGCTCCGCCCGCCGGCACACGGTACGGCCCACGTGCGCGTGGCATGCCGCGCGCGCTCCACCCGGGAGAATGAATTCCTTGAGCGGAGGCAGGTCGGCGTTGAAGCGCGCTACGGCTTCATCGAGCCGCGTGACCTGGGCTTCGCTCACCTGGTTGGAGCCAGGGATCGATAGTTCGCCGCCAAGATCGAAAAGGTCGTGCTGTACTTCGATGAGACACGTGGCGACCGCGGCGGGAAGGGCCTCAGAGAGCAGAAGCCCGAGAGTCGAATTGAGCTCGTCGACGGCACCGATTGCGTCGATGCGCGCCGCATCCTTGGCCACGCGCGAGCCATCGCCGAGGCCGGTGGTCCCGGTATCACCAGTGCGGGTGACGATCTTGGAGAGCCGATGGCCCATGGTGCCTTGTCGCGCGTTAGGCTTGCGGGGCGTGCGCAGCGGCCAGCATAGAGAATTCCGCCAGGGGCGGCAAGTCGCAGGCACGGCTCGCGCGCGAGGCGCGCCGTTGATTGTCTTTTCGGGTGGTTTGGTTACCATGGCACCGCCACCTGCGACGCCTCTGCCCCGAAAACCGCGTGATGACCAGCGCCTACGAAATCGATCTTGACCGCAACGCGGCCAACTACGCGCCGCTCACGCCGTTGTCGCTGATCGCGCGTACCGCGTATGTTTATCCCACCCAGCTCGCGGTCGTTCACGGCGACCGCCGCTATACCTGGGCCGAAACGTACGCGCGCTCGCGGCGGCTCGCGTCCGCGCTCAGGACCGCTGGCATCAGCAAAGGCGATACCGTTGCGCTCATGGCGGCGAACACGCCGGAAATGCTCGAGGCGCATTTTGGCGTGCCGATGTCGGGCGGCATACTCAACACGCTCAATACGCGCCTCGACGCCGACGCGATCGCGTTCATGCTCAAGCATGGCGAAGCGAAATTGCTGATCACCGATACCGAATTCTCGGCCACGATCGCAGCCGCTGTGGCGCAGCTCGGGCGGAGCATCACGGTCATCGACATCGTTGATGCGCTCGGCAGCGGCGGCAATCGACTCGGGGCTGCCGATTACGAACAGTTCATCGCCGGCGGCAACCCGGACTTCGACTGGAAGCACCCGGATGACGAGTGGCAGGCCATCTCCCTCAACTACACGTCGGGCACGACGGGAAACCCCAAGGGCGTCGTCTACCATCACCGCGGCGCGTATCTCAACGCGCTGTCGAACATCATCGACTGGGGCATGCCACGCCATGCGGTGTACCTGTGGACGCTGCCGATGTTCCACTGCAACGGCTGGTGCTTTCCCTGGACCATGGCGGCGCTTGCGGGCACCAATGTCTGCCTGCGCCGGGTCGAGGCAAGGCCGATCTTCGATGCGATCCGCGCCCACGGAGTGACGCATTTCTGCGGGGCGCCGATCGTGCATGCGATGCTCATTGATGCGCCCGACGAGTCGAAGCGCGGCATCACGCAGGCCGTGCACTGTCTCGTTGCCGCCGCCGCGCCGCCAGCGTCGGTCATCGAGGGGATGCAGCGCATGGGCTTTGACATAACCCACGTCTATGGCCTGACCGAGACCTACGGGCCCGCCGCGGTCTGCGCCAAGCACCGGGCATGGGATGCACTGGACATCGGCGCGCGCACCGAGCGCAACGGCCGGCAGGGAGTGCGCTACACCGGCCAGGAAGCCATGTCGGTGCTCGACCCGGCGACCATGACGACGGTGCCCTGGGATGGCGAGACCATGGGTGAAATCATGTTCCGCGGCAACATCACCATGAAGGGCTACCTCAAGAACGCCAAGGCAACGGCCGAGGCGTTCGCGGGCGGCTGGTTCCATTCCGGCGACCTGGCGGTAATGCAGGGAGACGGCTACGTCAAGATCAAGGATCGCGCCAAGGATGTGATCATCTCCGGCGGCGAGAACATCAGCTCGCTCGAAGTCGAGGATGCGCTGTATCGCCATCCTGCCGTGCTCGCCGCCGCCGTGGTTGCCCAGCCCGATCCCAAGTGGGGCGAGACGCCTTGCGCGTTCGTCGAAATCAAGCCGGATGCTGCAGTCAGCGAAGCGGAGCTCATCGAGCATTGCCGGCAGCACATCGCTCGTTTCAAGGTGCCCAAAAAGATCGTATTCGGGGAGCTGCCCAAGACATCGACCGGGAAAATCCAGAAATTCATCCTGCGCGAGCGTGCGCGATCGACGAGCGCTATCGAGTAGCCGCCGGCGCGGCGGTCCGAACCTCAGCCTCCGTTCGGCGTCCCGGAAAGGTGCGACAGATCGATCGCCAGCGACTCCTTCACCGGTTCCATCGCCGCGTAGCTGCGCGTCTCGCGGATGCCCGGTACTCTGGATAACACTTCGCCGAGAAAGGCGCGGTAGCCGGCCATATCGGGCATACGCACTTTGAGCAGGTAGTCGAAACCCCCTGCCACCATGTGGCACTCCTGGATCTGCGGTATGCCGGCGATCGCGCGGCGAAACTGCTGGAAAGCATCCTGCGACGTGCGGTCGATCGCGATCTCGATGAAGACCAGAAGTCCGAGACCGAGCCGTGCCGGGTCGAGGCTTGCCGTGTAGCTCTTGATCACGCCCGCGGTCTCGAGCGCGCGAACGCGCTCCGCACAGGGCGTCGCGCTCAGGCCAACCGCCTTGGCGAGCGCCACGATCGGCAAGCGACCGTCGCGCTGCAGCGCATCGAGAATCGCGAGATCGACAGCGTCGAGCTTCTTCATCCGGCACTCCGGTCGAAGTGGTGCTCCCCGTCGCCACGAACGGCAGCCTCCGCCACCGCGAGATCCTCCAGCGCAAAGCCGACGGATTTGAACACGGTGATCTCGTCGGCACGGGTGCGGCCGGGATGGACACCGCGCGCGAAGTCGCGCAGCTCGGCGGCGATATCGCGCTCCGTGATGGCGCCGTTCGTGATCGCCTGCACGACGTCACCGCCCTCGGCCAGCGCCGCGATGCGATCGTCCACTGCGACGACGTTCGCGCGCTGCAATGCGGCGTCGTCGCTCTCCCGCATCTGCTTGCTGAACGCGCCAACGAGATCGAGATGCACGCCGGGCTTGAGCCATCTGCCGCGGACCAGCGGCGTCGTCGCCAGCGTGGCGCAGCAGATTATGTCGGCGCTGGCGACCGCCGCCTCCAGATCAACGCAGGCGTGCGCCGGTATACCCGCGCGCACGCAATCCTGCACGGTTGCTTCGGCGTGCGCCAGGGTGCGACTCCAGATGTCGACGCGGGTGATCGGCCGGATGAACCGGTATGCGTCGACGAGCTCGCGCGCTACGCGCCCGGCGCCGACGAGCACGAGGTGCTGCGCGTCGGCGCGGGAAAGCCGAAGCGCGGCGTATGCCGATGCCCCGGCAGTGCGGCGCGCGGTGAGCTCTTCTCCGTCCAGGAGCGCGATCGGCATGCCATTGTTCGCGTCGAAAAGCGCGTAGACCGCCGCGACGGACCGCTTGCCCTCGGCCGTGTTACCGGGAAACACGGTGACCAGCTTGACGCCAATCGAGCGTCCATCGCGCCAGGCAGGCATGGTCAACAATGTTGCCGCGGGTTTGCCCGGGACCTCGATGCGATGGCTGGTGCGCAATGGCGCGTGCACCTCGGCGCGCAGCGCCTCATCGAGCGCGGCGATGACCGCCGGCCACGGCAGTCGCGCACGGATCGCCTGCGCGTCAAGGAATTGCATGCCGCTTCGGCGCGGCGCTGCGTCCGCGATCATCCTGCTTCCCCGAGCGATAGCAGCGACGTGTTGCCACCGGAGGCGGTGGTATTGATGGTCACGGTGCGCTCGTAGACCAGGCGCAGCGCATCGCCGGGTCGCTGCGCATCGACGTAGAGCATCGGCACGATAGGTCCTTCCCCAGCGGCGAGCGCCTGCCGAATCGCCGCCGCGCGCGCTGCGTCGCCGGCGAACAGGACCGCATCCGGCGCCGCCGCCAGCGGATCGGCCACGATCCGGCAGTGCTCGCCAAACGCGACCGCCAGGCGCTCCGTTACGGGCGAACGCGGCAGCAGTGCCGTGTTGCCGCTGGCTATCGCCAGGCGCACCTGCGCGCGCAGCGCCGCTTCGTCGTCGGCAACACAGGCGACGCTGCCGCGCGGGTGCAGCGCCAAGATGTTGGACTCGCCAGTCGGCCCGGGCAGCGCAATGGTGGCGTGCAGCGGCGGCAGTGTCGTCGCGCCTTCGCGCACGAGGCGCCGCAGGTAGTACGGTCCGCCCGCCTTCGGCCCGGTGCCCGAGAGCCCTTCGCCACCAAACGGCTGCACCCCAACGACCGCGCCGATCATGTTGCGGTTGACGTAGACATTGCCGGCGCGGATGCGCGCGCAAACCGCCGCAACTGTTTCGTCGATGCGCGTCTGAATGCCGTGGGTCAGACCGTAACCGGTCGCGTTGATGGACGCAATCACCGCCGCTAGCTCGTCCTCGCGATAGCGCAGAACGTGCAAAACCGGCCCGAATACCTCTCCGGTCAACTGCTCGACGCGGTCGATCTCAATGAGAGTCGGCGGGAAGAAAGTCCCCTTGGCAGCGCTGGCGGAAAGCGGCAACTGCAACACCGGCGCGCCGGCGGCGCGCATCCGGCCGACGTGAGCGTCCAGCGCGGCGCATGCGTCGGCGTCGATTACCGGCCCGACGTCAGTATCGAGGCGACGTGGATCGCCGACGCTAAGCTCCGCCATGGCGCCCTTGAGCATGCTGAGCACTGACTCGGCGATGTCGCTCTGCAGGCAGAGCACGCGCAGCGCCGAGCAGCGCTGACCGGCACTGTCAAACGCCGACGCGAGCGCGTCGGCCACGACCTGCTCGGGGAGTGCCGAGCTATCGACGATCATCGCATTCTGGCCGCCGGTTTCGGCAATCAGCACCGGATCGTCATTGCGCTGGGCGAGAACGCGGTTGATCGCGCGTGCGACCGCGGTCGAGCCGGTGAAAAGCACGCCGGCGATGCGCGCGTCGGCGACAAGCGCCGCGCCGATCGTCTCGCCGCGTCCGGGAAGCAGCTGCAGCGCTGCGGCTGGCACGCCGGCGCGATGTAGCAGCGCCACAGCGGCCGCCGCGGTCAGTGGCGTTTGCTCCGCCGGCTTGGCCAGTACCGGGTTACCCGCAGCAAGCGCGGCCGCAACCTGACCGACGAAGATGGCCAGCGGAAAATTCCAAGGAGCGATGGCGACCAGTGGACCGCGCGGCGTCGCGGACGCGAGCTCACTGCGCGCCTGCGCAGCGTAATAGCGGCAGAAATCGGCCGCCTCGCGAATCTCGCCCACGGCGTCCGGCAGCGTCTTGCCCGCTTCGCGGACGGCGAGCGCGATCAACAGGCCTCGCTCCTGCTCGAGCAAGTCGGCGGCGCGCTCGAGACAGGCGGCACGCGCGGCGACCGGCGTTTGCGCCCAGGCCAGGCCGGCATCGGCTGCGGCCGCGACTGCACGTTCGACGTCAGCCAGCGACGCTTCGACGACGCTGCCGACCACCTCGCCGCGATCGGCAGGGTTGGTCACAGCGGCGCGCTCACCGCTCGCGTCGGCCGACTTGTGAGCGAGCAGCGGGGCTGCGACGGGGGGCGGAACAACCGCCGCGAGCTCGGCCTGCAGCGACGCCAGCGCGGCCGCGTCCGAAAAATCGACGCCGCGCGAATTCTTCCGCTCGCCGTACAGCGCGGCGGGAAGCGGAATGCGCGGGTGCGGCCTGCCGCCGGTGGCGCGCGCCTGGGCTACCGGATCGGCGACGAGCTCGGCGATGTCGATGCGAGGATCGACGATGCGATTGACAAACGACGAGTTGGCGCCATTCTCGAGCAGCCGGCGCACGAGGTAGGCGAGCAGCGTCTCATGCGAACCGACGGGGGCATAGACGCGACAGGCGCGGTCGAGCTTGTCCGCGCCGACGACCTGATCATAGACGGCCTCGCCCATGCCGTGCAGGCACTGGAACTCGTAGTCGGCGGAGCCGGCGAGCGTGTAGACCGCGGCAATGGTGAACGCGTTGTGGCTGGCGAACTGCGGGTAGATCGCATCCGGGGCTGCCAGCATCGCCTTGGCACACGCCAGATAGGACACGTCGGTATGCACTTTGCGCGTGAATACCGGATAGGTCGCGAGCCCGTCCACCTGCGCGCGTTTGATCTCACTGTCCCAATAGGCGCCCTTGACCAGCCGCACCGGCACGCGGCGTCGCGAACGGCGCGCCACATCGACGAGCCAGTCGATCACGGCACGGGCGCGCGTCTGGTACGCCTGCACGACGAACCCGAGCCCATTCCAACCGGAGAGCGCCGGATCAGCGGCGAGCCGTTCGAACAGGTCGAGCGACAGATCGAGGCGGTCGGCTTCCTCCGCGTCGATGCTGACGCCGATGTCGCGACCCCGTGCGCGCCGCGCCAGCCCCGCGACCCGCGGCAAGAGCTCATCGAGCACGCGAGCGCGCTGCAAAGGCGAGAAGCGCGGATGCAGTGCGGAGAGCTTGATGGAAACACCCGGCCCGGCGTAGGCGCCCGCGCCGGCGGAAGCATCACCGATTGCGTCGATAGCCTGCTCGTAGGCGGCGAGGTAGCGCTGCGCAGCATCGGCCGTGAGGGCGGCCTCGCCGAGCATGTCGTACGAATAGCGATAGCCGCGCGCCTCGCGTTCGCGCGCATTCGCGATCGCCTCCGCGATCGTGCGGCCGGTTACGAATTGCTTGCCGAGCAAGCGCATGGCCAGGTCGACGCCCTTGCGGATGAGTGGTTCACCGCCCTTGCGCAACAGCGACGTAAGCGCGGCCTCCAGCGCGGAGTCGCTGCGCGAATCGACGAGCTGACCCGTGACGAGCAGGCCCCACGCTGCTGCATTGACGAACAGCGAAGGGCTGCGGCCGATGTGCGCGCGCCAATCGCCTCCGCCGATCTTGTCGCGGATCAGCCGATCGCGCGTGGCCGGGTCGGGTATGCGCAGCAGCGCCTCCGCAAGGCACATCAGCGCAACCCCTTCGCGCGAGTCGAGTGAGAACTCGAGCATCAGCGCGTCGACGCCGCCGGCGGTGGTCCGCGCCGTGCGTACACCCTGGGCCAGCGCAGCGGCGAGGCGCTGCGTGGCCACCAGTGCCGGCGGTGTCAGGGCGGCCTCGTCGAGCAGCGCGGCGAGCGCTGCGGGTTCGTCGGCGCCACGCGCGGCGGTGATGCGCCGGCGCAGCAGCGAATCCGTGCCGTCCGGCGCGACCAAGGTGAAGGCGGCTGACATCAACGACGACTCGGGTGGCATAAAGCCCTGCTAGACCATGCTCCTGCAGTGAATAATATTACAATTTATGGTTCTTAGCAGTGTTAGTGCCTACTTTTTGTCTGGACGGCGCTTTGGCGTCGAGGCTTGCGGCAGGGTCTGGATACCGCGCCCGGGCCCGCGCGAGCCTAGAATGATTGCGTTGCCAGCTTTGCTTAGGGTCAAGGCATGAATGCACCGCTCGATGCCGCCGTGGCGCCGTACGTACTGAGCCATACGGAGGACGGGGTCTGCCGGCTGACGTTGAACCGCGGCGAGCGCTACAACCCGCTGTCGCGCGCCATGATCGCAGCGCTGCACGACGAGCTCATGCGGATCGCCGGCGATCGCTCGATCCGCTGCGTCGTGCTGGCCGCCGAGGGCAATGGTTTCTGCGCCGGGCACGATCTGAAGGAGCTGCATGCGCACCCGGATCTGGCGTGGCAGCAGGAGCTCTTCGCCGCCTGCAATGCGCTGATGGTGTCGCTGACGACGTTGCCGCAGCCGGTGCTGGCGCGCGTGCATGGCATCGCGACGGCCGCGGGCTGTCAGCTGGTGTCGATGTGCGATCTGGCGGTGGCCGCCGATACGGCGCGCTTTGCCTTGCCCGGTGTCAACGTGGGTGTCTTTTGCACCAACCCCGCGGTCGGCGTGGCCCGCAACGTCGCGCGCAAGCGGACGATGGAAATGCTGCTGACCGGCGAGCCGATCGACGCCGCGACCGCGCTGGCGTGGGGTCTGGTGAACCGGGTCGTTCCTTCCGCCGTGCTCGATGCGGCGATTGCCGAATTCACGCGCGTCATTAGCGCCCGTAGCGCGAAGGTCATCGCCAATGGCAAACAGGCGTTCTATCGGCAAGTCGATCTGGGCCTGGCGGCGGCGTACGATTATGCGGGCGGCGTCATGGCCAGCAGCCTTCTCGAAGTCGACGCCGACGAAGGCATCGCTGCGTTCATCGCCAAGCGCGCGCCCAAGTGGGAGGCGTGACTGCGGCGCGAGATTGTGCGCATCTTCCATTGCCAATGGACCGCTGCTTGCGGATAATCGCGCGACCACCCAGTGGAGACTCGCGGCGGCGCTGCCGCCCGGCGTGGCATGGCCGACGACATAATCCTGCAGACGCGCGGGCTCACCAAGGAGTTCAAGGGCTTTATCGCCGTAAAAGGTGTCGATCTCGACATCCGCCGCGGCACGATCCACGCCCTGATCGGACCCAACGGCGCGGGCAAGACAACCTGCTTTAACCTTCTTACGCATTTCCTGACGCCGACCTCCGGCGAGATCCGATTCAACGGCCAAGCGATCACCGGCGCGCCGCCGTCAGCGATCGCGCGCATGGGGTTGGTGCGCTCGTTCCAGATCTCCGCGGTGTTTCCCCACCTGACCGTGCTCGAGAACGTGCGCATCGCACTGCAGAGCAAGCGCGGCGGCTCGTTCGAATTCTGGCGCGCCGCGAGCGTGCTCGCGGCGTTGAACGATCGCGCCGAGGAGCTTCTGGCCGCGGTCGGGCTGAGCGGGTTCTCCGCGACTCCCGCGGTCGAGCTTGCCTACGGCCGCAAGCGCGCGCTCGAGATCGCTACCACGCTGGCGCTCGAACCGGAGATGATGCTGCTCGACGAACCGACCGCCGGCATGACCCACGAGGACGTCGAGCGCATCACCGCTCTGATCGCCAAGGTGGCGGCCAATCGCACGGTGCTGATGGTCGAGCACAATCTGTCGGTAGTGTCGACGCTGTCCCACCACATCACGGTGCTCGCGCGCGGCGAGATTCTCGCCCAAGGCGACTACGCGGCGGTCTCGAAGAATCCGGACGTGATCCAGGCTTATCTCGGAGCTGGACATGCCTAATGGCGTCAGCCCGACGCCGCTCCTCGCCGTTCGCGACCTGAACGCGTGGTACGGCGAGTCGCACATCCTGCATGGTGTGGCGTTCGATGTCGCCCCCGGCGAGGTCGTGACCCTGCTCGGGCGCAACGGGGCTGGCAAAACGACCACCATGAAATCGATCATGGGCATCGTCGGCCGCCGCGAAGGATCGGTGCAGCTCGACGGCACCGAGACCATACGCCTGCCATCCAACAAGATCGCCTATCTCGGTATCGCGCTCTGCCCCGAGGAACGGGGAATCTTTTCGAGTCTCAACGTCGAGGAAAACCTGCTCCTGCCACCGAAAGTGCGAGACGGCGGGCTCACGGTCGAACAGATTTTTGAGTTATTTCCCAACCTGAAGGAGCGCCTCGGGAGCCCGGGTACCAAGCTTTCCGGCGGCGAGCAGCAAATGCTGGCCATCGGCCGCATACTGCGCACCGGTGCGCGTCTTCTGCTGCTCGACGAGCCGACCGAAGGGCTCGCCCCCGTCATCGTGCAGCAGATCGGGCGCACGATCGCGCAACTCAAGCTGCAAGGTTTCACCATACTGCTGGTAGAACAGAACTTTCATTTCGCGGCGACCGTCGCTGACCGACACTACGTGATGGAGAACGGACGGGTCGTCGACATGGTCCCCAATGCACTGCTCGACGCCAACATCGAGAAGCTGCACCAATACCTGGGCGTCTGAAATGGATGTGCGGGCAAAGACTTCTTGCAGTGGCGTGCCGCGAGGCACGCGCTGATTGATCACATAGGAGGAAGCATGAACGGTTGCAAAGGCAGCATACTTGGTCTGGCGTTCGCGGCCGCGCTCGGCGCGGGCGCGGCGCAGGCGCAGATCTCGGATGGCGTGATCAAGATCGGCGTGCTTTCCGACATGTCGAGTCTGTACACCGACCTCGCGGGCGCCGGCTCGGTTGCCGCCGCGAAGATGGCAGTCGAAGACTCGGGCATCCAGAAACGTGGCTACAAGGTGGAGGTCATCTCGGCCGACCACCAAAACAAGCCTGACGTCGGGTCGAACATTGCCCGGCAGTGGTACGACGTGGACCACGTCGATGCGATCGTCGATGTTCCCAATTCCGGGGTCGCGCTGGCGGTCAACCAGATCACCAAGGACAAGGGCAAGGCATTTCTGGCGGTGGGACCGGGCACTTCCGATCTGACCGGCAAGGCCTGCTCGCCCAATACCGTGCACTGGGCCTACGACACGTGGATGCTGGCCAACGGCACCGGTACCGCCATTACCAAGCAGGGTGGGGACACCTGGTTTTTCATCGCCGCCGATTATGCGTTCGGCGCCGCGCTCGAGCGCGACACCACGGCGGCCGTCTTGCGCAACGGTGGCAAGGTGCTAGGCGGCGTGAAGGTGCCGCTCAACACCCAGGACTTCTCGTCGTTCCTCCTGCAGGCGCAGGCGTCGAAGGCAAAGATCATCGGTCTTGCCAACGCCGGCGGCGACACGACCAATTCAATCAAGCAGGCGGCCGAGTTCGGCATCGTCAAGGGCGGCCAGAAGCTCGCCGGATTGCTGGTCTTTCTGACCGATGTCCACGCGCTCGGCCTGCAGACGGCGCAAGGCCTGACCTTCACCGAAACGTTCTACTGGGACCTCAACGACAAGACGCGCGCGTTCGCGAAGAGGTTCTCAGCCGCGGACAAGGGCATCTACCCGACGATGATTCATGCCGGTGTGTACGCCGTGGTTCTGCACTACCTGAAAGCTGTGGAAGCGCTCAAGAGCGACGACGGCACCAAGGTAATTGCCAAGATGAAGGAAATGCCGACCGACGATCCGCTCTTCGGTAAGGGTTCGATCCGCGTCGACGGCCGGAAGATTCATCCGGCGTACCTGGTCCAGGTCAAGACTCCCGCGGAATCCAAAGCGCCCTGGGATTACGAGAAGGTTGTGGCGACGATTCCCGCAGACCAGGCGTTCCGGCCGCAGGCCGACGGCGACTGCCCGCTGGTCAAGAAGTAAGGATGCATCGGGGCATGGTCCGGGCGCAGGCACCGCTGCGGCGCTCGGACCGCCTCGCCGGCCGATAGGACGAGTTTTTCGCGATGACCGAAATTTTCGGGATTTCGACGCAAGCGCTGTTCGGGCAGCTCCTGATCGGCCTGATCAACGGCGCGTTTTACGCGATGTTGTCGCTCGGCCTGGCGGTCATTTTCGGCTTGCTCAACATCATCAATTTTTCGCACGGCGCGCAATACATGCTTGGCGCCTTCTGCGCGTACTTCCTGCTTGAGTACGCGGGGGTAGGGTACTGGTGGTCGTTGCTCATCGCCCCGGTCGTCGTCGGTATCACGGGCATCATTATCGAGCGCACGATGCTCGCCAAGCTGTACAAGCTCGACCACTTGTACGGCCTGTTGCTTACCTTCGGCCTGGCGCTGATCTTCCAGGGTATCTTCACCAATTACTACGGGAGTTCCGGGCAACCCTATCGGCTGCCCGAGGAGTTCTCCGGCGCCTTCAATCTTGGCTTCATGTTCCTGCCGAAATATCGCGCGTGGGTGATCGTTGCGTCGCTCATCGTGTGCACCTCGACGTGGTTCGTCATCGAACGGACCAAGCTCGGTTCGTACCTGAGGGCCGCGACCGAGAATCCGGCATTGGTCCAGGCCTTCGGCGTCAACGTGCCCCGAATGATCACGCTCACCTATGGCTTCGGGGTGGCGCTGGCGGCGTTTGCAGGGGTGATGGCTGCGCCGATCTATCAGGTGAGTCCGCTGATGGGTGCGAACCTCATCATCGTGGTGTTTGCCGTCGTCGTCATCGGCGGCATGGGGTCGATTCTTGGTGCCGTGATTACCGGTTTTGGATTGGGGATTGTCGAAGGGTTGACCAAGGTTTTCTACCCCGAGGCGTCGAACACCGTCATTTTCGTCATCATGGTCATCGTGCTGCTGCTCAAGCCTGCCGGCCTGTTCGGGAAAGAAAGGTAGCGGCGGTGGCTGAACCAGTCGCAGCCATCGCCAGCGACGCACCGTCGGCACAGCCGCGGGTGCTTGTCGTCCTTGCCGTGCTGACCCTGCTGCTGGCGATCGCTCCGTTCCTGGGCGTCTACCCGGTGTTTCTGATGAAGGCGCTGTGCTTCGCGCTTTTTGCCTGCGCGTTCAATCTGCTGATCGGATTCGGCGGCCTGCTGTCGTTTGGGCACGCAATGTTCCTGGGCACCGCGGGTTACGTCTGCGCGTATGCGGCCAAGGAGTGGGGTCTCACGCCGGAACTCGCGATCCTCACCGGAACCGCGGCGTCGGCGCTGCTCGGCGCGATTGTCGGCGCGCTAGCGATCCGCCGGCAGGGCATTTACTTCGCCATGATCACGCTGGCGATCGCGCAGATGATTTATTTCTTCTATCTGCAAACACCCTTTACCCACGGCGAGGATGGCATCCAGTCGGTGCCTCGCGGCAAGCTCTTCGGGTTGCTGGACCTTTCGAACACGCTGGCAATGTATTACTTCGTGCTCGTGATCTTCCTCGGCGCCTTCCTGCTCATCTATCGCGTCATCCATTCGCCCTTCGGGCAGGTGCTCAAGGCGATTCGCGAAAACGAACCGCGCGCGATTTCGCTGGGCTACAACGCGGACCGTTACAAGTTGCTCGCCTTTGTTCTCTCGGCAACCCTCGCCGGACTCGCCGGAGCGACCAAAGCCATCGTCTTCCAGCTGGCATCGCTTACCGACGTGCACTGGACGATGTCGGGCGAGGTCGTGCTCATGACGCTGCTAGGCGGCATGGGAACCATCTTCGGGCCGGTCGTCGGCGCCTTCGTCATTACGAGCTTGGAAAACTACCTGGCTGCCTTCGGGGAATGGGTGACCGTGATCACGGGCGCGATATTCGTGGTCTGCGTGCTCGCGTTCCGCCGCGGCATCGTCGGTGAGCTGGCGGCGTGGTGGGCGAGAAGGAGTCGCTGAGAACGCGCGTCGCGGGCCTTGCTGCACTGTTGCTGGCCCTCCTGCCGGGAGTCAGCTTGGGCAACGGCTACAGCGTCGTCGGCGCCTGCCGCGCCGGCGTTGCGAACGGCGCCTACGAGCTGCGCGCGGCCGACGGCAGTCTGCGCGTCGTCGGCGCGTTCGCGCAGGGGCACCTCGCCGGCACGTTCATCTTCTGGACCGGCGGCGGAGCGCGGCTCGCCGTCGTGCCATTCGACAATGACGCGCGGAACGGCACGGTCGCGCTCTGGTACGCCGCGCCGGACGCGCCCGTGGAAGCTGGGCGCAGGCTCGAGGCGCCGTATGTCGACGACCGCCCGCACGGCATCGCGCGGTCGTGGCACGCCAACGGCGCACCGCGGTCCGAAACTCGCTACGAGCACGGCGTCCTCGCCGCTGCGCGCGGCTGGACCGAGGACGGGGTGCCGCTCTCCGCTGCCGCGGCGCGCGAGCTCGCGGGCAAGGATGCCGCGGCCGACGCGCAGTTCCATGCCACGCTGCTGGCTCTGGTCCGCGACAACCTGCCGCCCTGCGACTGAACGGCGGATCGGCCGCAGTTGACCCCCGCCCCCCGACCCCCCATCATTGGCGCTGTCGCCCGGGTGCGGCGCGCGGCGCGGGAGAGTCCTCCGTCCGGGCGTCGTGCGACGGGCCTGCCTGGAGGCGCCTATGCGCTCACTGATCGTGCTTACGCTCGCCGGACTGGCCGGGGTGCTGGCCGGCTGCCAGATCTCGGGCTTCTACGAGAATGGCCGGCAGGTCACGCCGATTTGGACGGATGACCTGCCGCCGCGCAAGGTGTACCCCCCTATCGTCCTGACCTATCCCGACGAGTCGATGTATTTCTTTCCGATGTCCGACGATCCGCCGCATTCCGATCTCAACCTGGTGTCGATTGGCTGCGACGCCAAGAGCGATGGTTCGCTCGTCGTCACCGCCCGCGTGCGCAACCAAGGCTCCGCCATCGTGCCCGTGTCCCCATTCTATAGCGGCGATTTCGGTGCGTTCCGCGTTTCCGCGGTCGTGACCACAGCCGGTGGCGCGCGCGAGCAGCTCGACGCCAGGCAGATGGTGCCGCTAACCGTAACGGGGACGGTCAACCTCGCGCTCGGGCCCACGCGCGCACAGGCGAGCGAGGTAGTCGCAATCGACGTCGTCGTCGATCCGGATCACGTCGTACCCGATCCATTGCGCGACAACAACGTGCTCTCTTGGCGGGGGACGATGCCGGCCGCGTACCCGCAATGCACCGTCGTGCGCTAGGTTGAGCCCGCGCGCACGTCGCGACCCGGCCCGGGGCGCGATCGGGGGTGGCTGCCGGCACCCGGCGCGTTGCGGCTATAATCGCCCGTCTTTCGGTCCCGCCCCGGCTCGCCGCATCCTGCGGAATTTCCCATGAAGGTTCTGGTTGCCGTCAAGCGCGTCGTCGACTTCAACGTCAAGGTGCGGGTCCGGCCCGACGGGTCCGGTGTCGATACCGCCAACGTCAAGATGTCGATGAATCCCTTCGACGAGATTGCCGTCGAGGAAGCGGTGCGGTTGAAGGAAAGAGGCATCGTCACCGAGATCATCGCCGTGTCCTGCGGCCTCGCCGCCTGCCAGGAGACATTGCGCACCGCGCTCGCGCTCGGCGCCGACCGCGCGATTCTGGTCGAAACCGACGCTGAGCTGCAACCGCTCGCAGTCGCCAAGCTGCTGAAGGCGATCGTCGCCAAGGAGGCGCCGCAGCTCGTCATCCTGGGCAAGCAGGCGATCGACGATGACGCCAATCAAACCGGCCAGATGCTCGCTGCCTTCCTTGACTGGCCGCAGGCGACGTTCGCCTCCAAAGTCGACATTGCCGACGGCAACGCCACCGTCAAGCGCGAAATCGACGGCGGATTGGAAACCCTCGCCATGCCGCTGCCGGCGGTGATCACCACCGATCTGCGCCTCAACGAGCCGCGCTACGCCACGTTGCCCAACATCATGAAGGCGAAGAAGAAGCCGCTCGAGGTGGTCAAACCCGACACACTCGGTGTCGACATCACGCCGCGCCTGACGACGCTCAAGGTCGTCGAGCCGCCTAAACGCAAGGGCGGCGGGCGGGTTGCCGATGCCAAGGAACTGGTCGCGAAGCTACGCAACGAAGCGAAAATCATCCCCTGATTCCCCCCCATGATCCTGATCGTTGCCGAGCACGACGGCACCGCGCTCAAGAGCGCCACTCTCAACACGATCGCCGCAGGCAGCGCGATCGGCGGCGAGATCCACGTCCTGGTCGCCGGCCATAGCGCGCAACGCGCGGCCGGGGCTGCCGCGCAGGTCGCCGGGGTCGCCAAGGTATTGCACGCGGATGCCGCGCACTACGCCGCGCCGACCGCGGAGAGCGTCGCCACCCTCGTCGTGGGGCTCGCCGCGCCTTATACGCACATCCTGCTGCCCGCGACCGGCTTCGGCAAGAACGTCGCGCCGCGCATCGCAGCGTTGCTCGACGTGGCGCAAATTTCCGACATCATCGCCGTCGAGTCGCCGGACACATTTGTGCGGCCGATTTACGCCGGTAATGCCTTCGCCACCGTCCAGTCGAAAGATGCGAAGAAGGTGGTGACCGTGCGCACGACCGGTTTCGATGCGGCAGCCGCGACGGGCGGCCACGGCACCGTCGAAGTCGTCGCCGCGCCGGCGGACGATGGACGGGTCCGGGTGCTGAGCCAGGAGCTCACCAAGTCGACCCGGCCCGAGCTCACCAGCGCGCGCGTGGTCATTTCCGGAGGCCGCGGTCTGCAGAACCGCGAGAATTTCAAGCTGCTCGATGCGCTGGCCGACAAGCTGCACGCCGCGATCGGTGCTTCACGCGCCGCAGTCGACGCCGGTTACGTGCCCAATGACTATCAGGTCGGGCAGACAGGGAAGATCGTCGCGCCCGATCTCTACATCGCGGTGGGCATTTCTGGCGCGATCCAGCACCTGGCGGGAATGAAGGACAGTAAGGTCATCGTCGCGATCAACAAGGACCCCGATGCGCCGATCTTCCAGATCGCCGACTATGGCCTCGTGGGCGACCTGTTCGAGATCATTCCCCAGCTTACCGCCGAACTTGGATAGGCAATGAGCCAATATCACGCACCGTTGAAGGAAATCCGCTTCGTCCTGAACGAGCTGGCCGGCTTGGATCAGGTCGCGAAGCTGCCCGGCTTCGAGGAGGCCACACCCGACACGGTTGCCGCGATCCTCGATGAAGCGGCGAAATTCGCGACCGAAGTGCTCGATCCCCTGAACGCAGTTGGCGATCGCGAAGGAGCGCGCCGTCTCGACGATGGATCGGTCAAGACGCCGACGGGGTTCAAGGACGCGTACCTGCAATACTGCGCCAACGGCTGGAACGGCCTCACCAAGAATCCCGAGTTTGGCGGCCAGGGGCTGCCGCAGCTCGTCGCGACCGCGGTGGAGGAGATGTGGCACGCGGCGAACATGGCCTTCGACCTGTGCCCGCTGCTGACGCAGGGCGCGATCGAGGCGATCGAGCTCTGCGGCACACCCGAACAGAAGCAGCGCTTCCTGCCGCGGATGGTCGAGGGGGTGTGGACCGGCACCATGAACCTGACCGAAGCACAGGCGGGCTCCGACCTGGCCGCCGTGCGCACCCGCGCCGTCCCGCAACCCGACGGCAGCTTCAAGCTCTACGGGCAGAAGATCTTCATTACCTACGGCGAGCACGACTACACCCAAAACATCATCCACCTTGTGCTCGCGCGCACGCCTACCGCTCCGGAAGGCGTGAAGGGAATCTCGCTTTTCATCGTGCCCAAGGTCCTGATCAACCCCGATGGCTCACTCGGCGCGCGCAACGACGTGCAATGCGTGTCGATCGAGCACAAGCTCGGTATTCACGCCAGCCCCACCGCGGTACTTGCCTATGGCGACCATGGAGGCGCGATCGGGAACCTCGTCGGCCAGGAGAATCGCGGCCTCGAATACATGTTCATCATGATGAATCTGGCCCGGTTTTCGGTCGGACTCGAGGGCGTGGGCATCGCCGAGCGCGCGTACCAGCGCGCCGCCGCTTTTGCCCGGGAACGCGTTCAGGGACGCGCGGTCGGCGAGGAGCAGGGCGGCGCTAAAGCCACGATCATCCAGCACCCGGACGTGCGGCGCATGCTGCTGTCGATGAAGGCGCAGACCGAAGCGATGCGTGCGCTGGCCTACGTCACGGCGGCCGCGCTCGACAATGCCCGAGCGCACCCCGATGCCGAGGCGCGCAAGCGCCACCAGGCGTTCGTCGACCTGATGATCCCGGTGGTCAAAGGCTGGTGCACCGAGACGGCGCAGGAAGTCACCTACACCGGCGTGCAGGTGCATGGCGGCATGGGCTTCATCGAGGAAACCGGCGCCGCGCAGCACTCTCGCGACGCCCGGATCATCACGATTTACGAAGGCACGACCGGCATCCAGGCAAACGATCTGATCGGGCGCAAGACTGCGCGCGACGGCGGCAAGACCGCGCTCGCGGTCATCGCCCAGATGCAAGCGCTCGATGCCGAGCTTGCCCGGCAGCAGGGAGCGGAATTCGCGGCGATTCGCGCCGGACTGGCCGCGGCGGCCAGCGCGCTCACGACTGCGGTCGAGTGGGTGGTGCGGACGTATGGCAGCGACAGCCGCGCCGCACACGCCGCATCGGTCCCCTATCTCAAGCTCTGGGGTCTCGCCGCCGGTGGCTGGCAGATGGCGCGTGCGGCCCTCGCGTCCGCGCAGCGACTGGCCGAGGGCGGGGGTGATGCCGATTTCCATCGCGCCAAGATTACGACGGCGCGCTTCTACGCCGACTATCATCTGCCCCAGACGGTCGCACTCAAGCACGCGGTCGTTACCGCCGGGGAGAGCGTACTCGCCCTTGCCGACGAGCAGTTTTGATGCACGGCTGCCGCACTCGCGCGGCGGCCGCGGCCTGTGCGCCCCCGGAGGGTCCTGTAACAAATGTTCCATGTTCGAGCGTTACGCTTGCAAGATTTGCATGCGCGGGTAGGATTTGCGCGCCGTGATCCGGCTCTGGAAGGCCTTGCTCTATTCGCTCGCCGGTCTGCGCGCGGCGTGGCAGGAGCCCGCGGTGCGGCTGGAAGTCTGGATACTCGTCGTTGCCGTGCCGCTGGCGCTGTGGCTGCCGCTCGACGCCGTGCGCAAGCTGCTTTTGATCGGCTCGGTAACCGCCATCCTGGTGATCGAGATCGTCAATTCCGCGATCGAGGCCGCCATCGACCGCATTTCCTACGATCGCCACCCGTTGTCCAAGGCAGCAAAGGATCTGGGCAGCGCCGCAGTATTCGTCGCGAGCATCCTGGCCGCGGCGACCTGGGTCACGCTGGTCGCGCCGCTCTTCGTGCGCTAGCGCCACCGCCGGCTTGGAACGCGTCTTGCATGGCGATACACACGAGGCATTTCGGATAGGCGAGCATGCAACGACGACGGGCACGACAGTGCGCGACCATGGCCGTGCTCGTCACGGTCGGCTTGGCGCTGGCGCCGGCCGTGCCAGCTGACCCTCTCGCGATTGTCCCTGCCTTGCCGCCCGGCACGTATCCGGTCGGTTGCAGCAACGTTGCACAGGACTTCTCGCGCGTGCAGCCCGGCGAGACAGCGGGGCAGTACTGGGACGGGTTTCCGAGCGGCAACCAGGAGCGCTACGTTTCGCAACTGCTCGTTGATCCTGCCGCGGCGATGGAGGTCGCGCTCCCGATTCCCAACGACACCGAGCTTTTCGTTGACCGCGCCGGCAGCGCGGTAACCTTTGACTTTCTGGTGTGCTATCCGACCACCGGCACCAATCCGAACCCCGACTATCTGCTGCCGACCGGCAGCGTCGTGCCCCACATGCAGGTCGGTGCGAACCCGCCGATCTTTGCCGATGCGGCGACGCGCTGGCCGGTGCTGCTGTTCTCGCACGGCCTGGCCGGCAGTCCGCTGGACGACGCTTACCTGCGCGTGATCGGCGCGCTGGCGAGCTATGGATACGTCGTGGTCGCGCCATTCCACGGTGATCCACGTTTCGCCGACGTGCAGATCCAGAACATCGTCGACGCGATCTACGCCGCGCTGCATTTTCCGACCTACGTCGAGATGCAGGCGCTGCGACCGCTGTCCGGCGCTGCCGCGCTCGACCTGCTGCTTTCCAATCCCCAGTATCAAGACCATGTCAACGTCAACCAGATCGCCGCCTTCGGCGCGAGCCTCGGTGGCGAGACGCTGCTGTTGCAGGTGGGTGCGCGACTGACCGACAGCATCGGCCTGTCGTCGAAGCAGGTGGTTGTCGACACGCGCATCAAGGCGATCTTCGGCTACGTACCGTATTTCGGCCAGGTGATATTTCCCGCGTTCGGGCGCAACCAGGACGGACTGGCCGGCATCACAGTGCCCTTCATGGGCATGAGCGGCACGGCGGACACCACCGCACCGGTAGGCCCGGCGCTGCAGGGGATTCTGCGCCTCGGCGGAGCGCGCTACCTGGTCACGCTCGACGGCGTTACTCACCATTTCGATGTGCCGAGCACCAACGCCATCTTCACCTGGTCCGTACTCTTTCTCGATGCGTACGCGCTCGACGATCGGGCGGCGCGGGTGACGGTCGCGCGCATGACCGGCGTTGCCGGCGGCGGCGGCAAGGACCGGCTAATCCTCGACTACACCTCGCCGGCCGCGCCGTATCTCGCCGGCGAGAGCGACGTCGTCGAGTATTTCCGCGACGTAACCGGCCACTATTTCATCACCGCCAATCCGGCCGAGGTGGCGGTGCTCGACGCCCGCGGAGCCTGGGCTCGAACCGGTTTCGAATTCAAAGCCTTCGCGCTCGGCTCAGGCCTGGGCGTTCCCGCCTGCCGCTTCTTCAGCGAGCCGGCATTGAGTCCCGATACGCATTTCTTCACCATCAACGCCAACGAATGCGCCGTCGTGAAAGCGAGCCCGCTCTGGCTGTACGAAGGCCTGGCGTTCGAGGCGCAGCCACCACTCGCCGACGGTACCTGCCCGCTCGACCGGGTGCCGGTGTTTCGCCTCTACAACAACGGCATGGGCGGCCAGCCCAACCACCGCTTCCTCACCAGCAAGAGCTACACGCTGGTGATGCAGTTGCAAGGGTGGGTGCTCGAGGGCACCGTTTTCTGTGCGCCGCCCTGACCGCCTTTAGTCGGTCTCGAGCGCTTCGACCCAGAACACCTCGCACGCGCCGTCGCCAACGAAGTGCCGCGTGAGCGCCGTGTTCCAGACGAAACCGCTTGGGCTGCGCACGTCGACCAGATAGCCACTCGCCGTCACCACCTGGCCGGGACGCAGCTTCTTCAGTTTTGATTCGATAGCCGCGGTCGCCGGGATCATGTGCATTTGCGTGATGTGGGTGATCAGCGTCGCGGGCGGCAACGGAAAGGACATCGCATTGCGCGGCTGCCAGTAGAAGAACCGGCCCGTCTGCGAGAACTCGAGTTGGTCGATGATCGAGCTGTCCGACAGTGGGCCCCAGCCAACGCCGAGATCGACCGGCGCGAGCCCCGCGCCGCCGTCGAAGTGATAGTTCTCCTTGCGCAAGACCCGGGCGGTGATGTCGAACTTCGCGCGCTCGATGAAGGTATAGCCCTTCGCCTCGAAGCGCGGCGGCGGAACGAGGTCCGTCTGCACCGGTTCGTCCGGCGCGACGATCCCCGGGGGCCGGTGCACGGCTCGCTCGCTCGTCCACCAGTGCCAGCCCCCGAAGGCCGCCAGCGCGATGCCGATCAGCAGGAAACGGTGCATGCTGTTGGACTCGCTTTTAGCGAGCGAGCGCGATCCCCTGCAGCGCATCGAAAATGCCCGGCGCGGCCGCGATGACCGCACCGCCGGCGAGAAGGCCTCCCGGACCGGGATAGGGGTGGATCCGGCCTCCGGCTTCCTCGACCAGCAGCAGCCCAGCCGATGCGTCCCACGGATGCATGTGCGGCTCCAGGAACGCGTCGAACCGACCGACTGCGACGTGGGCGAGCATCAGCGCACCGGCGCCCATGTCCTTGACCGCCGCGCCGGCCTCGTGCAAGCGTCGCTTCAGAGCGAGGTGTTCGTCGAGAGGGTGACGGGGCACGTATCCCGCCCCGACCAGTGCGTGGTCGAGCCGATCACGCGGCGCGGCCTGCAGGCGCGTGGCGTCGGACCAGGCGCCGCTGCCGCGCGTGGCCCAGAACAACTCGTCCTGGGGCGGATCGTAGACGACGCCGATCCTGCGCTCGCCGGTGGCGATGAACGCGATCGAGACGCACCAATAGCGCACCCCGTGCACAAAGTTGAGCGTGCCGTCGATCGGGTCGATCACCCATAGATTGCGTCCGAGCTCGCCGCCACCTTCCTCGCCGAGAATCGCGTCGTCCGGAAACGCGCCCTGCAGCCGTTCGCGTAACAACGCCTCGACCGCGTGATCCGCCGCGGTGACGAAGTCTTGTGGGCCTTTGCTCTCGGCGGCGAAATCGATTTCGCGCCGGAAGTAGCGTAGCGCCAGCGCCCCCGCCTCGCGCGCGATCCGCTGAGCGAACTTGGCACGCTCAGCGATGTCTGCCGCGTTCATCCGGCCGCGCTCGGTCCATGCATCGCCGCGGCGAGCGCTCTACGCATAAGCATTGTTGCCTCCGGGAACGTTCCCGCCGCTGGCGTGGCGACCATAATCGACGATCGGCGCGCAGCGCGTCAATCGTAATCCGGAGGATGGAATAGCGCCACGCAACCGGGTGTTGGCGAGGGGACTGCCCGCGACGCTCCCCCACTCCGGGCACTCGCAACGCAGAAGTTTGTGGTCGCGCGCAGCTTCGGCTATGCTCACGTCATAAAACGTCGTGGTCAATCAAGGGTCGGGACGGTTCGAATGGATGCTATTGCCGCAAATGTTTCGCGCGCTCCACGCATGGACCCGGCGCGGCGTCGAACCTGCCTCGGGATCGCCGCGCTTGCCAGCAGCGCTTTGCTTGCGAGCGCCACCGCCTGGTCCCTGACCCAGGGGGAGATCGCGCCGGCCTGCACTGCGCCCGCGCTCGACACCGGCAGGGCGCTCAGCCTTGCCGACTACAAGGGGCAGGTCGTCTACCTCGATTTCTGGGCGTCGTGGTGCGGACCGTGCCGCGAATCGTTCCCCTTCATGAACCAGTTGCAACGCGAGTTGGCCGGCAAGGGCTTGCACATCGTGGCTGTCAGCGTCGACAAGACCGCCGATGATGCGCGTCGTTTTCTGGCGCGGTATCCGGCCGAGTTCACGACGGTTCTGGATACGGCCGGCGCTTGTCCGGCGGCATACCGGCTCAAGGCGATGCCCAGTTCGTACCTGATTGGCCGGGACGGTACGGTGCTGGCGACGCTCGTGGGCTTCCACGATCGCGACAAAGCCGACTTACGCCAGCGGCTGCTCGATGCGTTGAGCGAGGGCCGTTGAATGCCGGCTTTGCGCTGTCGCTGCTTCATCTGCAGCGCCGGGTTCGCGCTGTCGCTGCTTGCCGGATGTACGACCATCCAGCCCTGGGAGCGCGGTACGCTCGCCCGGCCGGTGATGACACCCGTCGACCCCGTGCACGAGACCACGCAGAAGGAGCGCACCTACAGCGCCAAGGAAGGGGGAGCTGCGGCGACGGGCGTCGGGGGAGGCGGCTGTGGCTGTAACTAGGCGCATGAGCCCACGCCTGGCGGCGCTGACCGCCGCGGCGATGGCATTGCCCGGCGTGCACGCGCGCGCCGCTGATGCGCCGGGCGAAAACCCGTGGGCCATCGACGCAACCCATGTCGAATACAGCGAAAGCGGCAGCCGCATGCACGTGCGGGTGAATCAGGCCAGCGCCGATGTGCCGATCGGGGAAACCTTCCAGCTCAAGGCCAACGGCATTCAGGATCTGATGAGCGGCGCGTCGCCGATATTCAACTCCCCCGGCCCCGGCGGCAAGCCGCAGCAAGTGCTGACCGGCGCGTCGGTACGCGACAACCGCAAGGCCGGCGACATCGGCGGCAGCGCCTTTTTTGACAACAACCAGCTGACGTTGCGCCAAGGCTGGTCGCACGAGAACGACTACAAGTCGACCTGGACAAGCCTCGAAGGCAAACGCGATTTCAACCAGAAGGACACGACGCTGGCCGTTGGTCTCGCGTTCTCCGATGACGGCGTGTCGAGTCATGACGCGCCCGACGACTTTCATACGCGAATCAAGCGCGACCTGTACGCGGGCGTGACGCAGGTCTTAAGCGAGCGCTCGCTCGTTGCCGCATCGCTCGAATATTCCTACACCAACGGCTACCTGTCGGACCCCTACAAGCTCGTCTTCGTGCAAAGCGGCGGACTCCTTCCCGACACGCGGCCGGGCCATGAACGGCAACTCGCGGCGACCGCGAAGTACATTGCCTTCCTACCCGGCATCGATTCGGCGCTGCACCTGACGGCTACCCTCAGCACCAACAATTGGGGTATTCACTCGGGCGCGTTCGAGTTGCAGTTGAAGAAGGAGCTGCCCGCCGAATGGCTGGTCAGCGCCGGCGGACGCTTCTACACCCAGTCGAGCGCTGATTTCTATGCGCCACTGTATCTATCGCCTCCAGGTGACACCCACAGCAGCGACTATCGACTGGCGGGGTTCGGATCGATCGCCTGGCTTGCCGGCGTGACCAAGCAGTTCTCGCCGAACTTCAGCGTCCAGCTTGCCGCCGAGCGGGACTATCGTCGGGCGGCGTTTCGCTCCGGCGGCGTCGGCATCGACGCCGACAATTACATCTGGACGCTGTTCCTGGTTACGCTGCAGGCCCGCTTCTGACTCTGCGCGGCGCATTCGCGCCGGCATTCCCGCAGCGGCGGGAATCCAGTATCGTCCGGCCGTCGGACCAGCCCGCCTTGCCGCGATCCGCAACGCATGCCCTCCCTCTACCGCTACCCCTTCCTGGCGATGGGCTCGCGCTGCGAGATCCGTCTCTACGCAGCCAACGAGGAGCGCGCCGCTGGCGCGGCACGGGCGGCGATCGCCGACGTGCGCCGGTTGGAGGAGAAGTACTCGCGCTATCGCGACGAGAGCGTGACCGCGCAGATCAACCGCGTCGCGGCGGCTGGCGGCGCGACCCAGGTCGATGACGAAACCGCGACGCTGCTCGACTACGCCGCAACCTGTTACGAGCAGAGCGACGGGTTGTTCGACCTGACCTCGGGTGTTCTGCGCGCAGTCTGGGGCGCGCAGTGCCGAGCGCTGCCCGATGAAGAAACACTCACCCGCATCCTCGCGCGCGTGGGCTGGGGCAAGGTTAGCTGGCAGCGACCATGCCTTGCCTTCGGAACGGCCGGCATGGAGCTCGACTTCGGCGGCGTGGTCAAGGAGTACGCCGCCGATCGTGCGGCGGTGCTTTGTGCGCAAGCCGGGCTCCGGCACGGGCTGGTCGATCTCGGCGGCGACATCAAGATTATCGGTCCGCACCCCGACGCTTCGCCGTGGAGCATCGGTATTCAGCATCCGCGCATCGCGAACGCCGTGATGGCAACCCTCGAGCTCTCCTACGGCGCGGTCGCGACCAGCGGTGACTACGAGCGTTTTCTCGAGATCGACGGCAAGCGTTATTGCCACATCCTCTCGCCGCGGACCGGCATGCCGGTCCGCGGACTCGCGGGTGTTTCGGTCGCCGCGGAGGAGTGCGTCGTTGCCGGCAGTGCGACGACGATCGCGATGCTGATGGAAGATCGCGGGGTCACGTGGCTCCAAGAGGTGGGGTTGCCGCACGTGTGGATGGATCAGGGGCTTGGCATCGGCGGAACGTATGCAGCCAACGCTTGCGGAGTCGCGCGCCAGAGCGTGGCCACCGCCCGCGCCCAGAACGGCGTCGGCGAGCCCTGAGCAGCGAGGACGTGGCGATCTTCCCGGAACCCGACCGGGTCAGCGTGAAGCTGCTCGGCGAGAGCTAGCGCAAGTCTGCGCCGCGGGAGTACTGGGAGGGCGTTGCGGTCGATGCGGATGCCTGAGTCGCCGCGGTATACTTTCTGCGCCGGTCCCGGTGTAGAGCCGTCCTGTTCCCGCCTTCGAGGAGGCATCCATGGTCAAGCCGTTGCAATCTTCGCGCGATGTGATCATTCAAACGGATGCGTGGGAGGAAGCGACGCGATTCTATGCGAACACGCTCGGTCTACCGGTAGTGCACCGCAGCCCGAATCTCGTCGGCTTTGAAACCGGGGCGTTCTGCCTGTACGTGGAACGGGGTCCTCGCCCCGGGCCGGTTTTCGAGTTTCTTGTGCCTGATGTCGCAGCAGCGAAGGAGCGCCTGGTCGCCGCTGGCTGCAGCGTCGAAGAAGAAGATCCCTCGCTTCCCCGCTGCTACCTCCGCGACCCGTTCGGCCTGGTCTTCAATCTCGGCCGCGCGCGCAGCGCGTGATGCGGTTGCCGCGCATCATGTCGACATTCGGCAAGGCTGCATGCTGCGAATTGGCATCGATCTAGGCGGTACGAAGATCGAGATCATCGCGCTCGCGCCGGACGGTCGCGAGCTGCTGCGCCGCCGGCGCCCGACACCGCGCGAGGATTATCGCGGCATTCTCGGCGTGGTTGCCGCGCTGGTGCGCGACGCGGAGGCGGAGCTCGGAGCGACCGGCAGCATCGGCATCGGTACGCCAGGATCGATCTCGCGTGCGACGGGATTCCTGCGGGGGTCCAATTCGGTGTGCCTCAACGGCAAGCCGATCAAAGCCGACCTCGAAGCGTTGCTCGGACGTGCCATCAGCATCACCAACGACGCCAACTGTTTCGCGCTGTCCGAAGCCACCGATGGCGCGGGCGCGGGCGCCGAGACCGTTTTCGGTGTCATCCTCGGCACCGGCGTCGGCGGCGGTCTGGTGGTGCGCGGGCACGTCGTCACCGGGGTCAATGCGATCGCCGGCGAGTGGGGGCACAATCCGTTGCCGTGGCCCACCGACGCCGAGCGCCCGGGCTACGCTTGCTTCGCAGGGCATTCCGGATGCATCGAGACGTTCCTCTCCGGTCCGGGCCTCGAGCGCGACCATCTGCGCGCCCATGGCGAAGCGCTCACCGCGCACGAAATCGCCGCACGGGCAGGGCTCGGTGACGCGGCGTGCGCGGCGACGCTCGCGCGCTACGAGGAGCGATTGGCTCGCGCGCTCGCCCACGTGATCAACATCGTCGATCCGGACGTGATCGTCCTCGGTGGCGGCATGTCCAATGTCGAGCGCGTCTACGTCAACACGCCCCGGCTGTGGTCGCCCTGGGTCTTTTCCGACCGCGTCGATACGCGGCTGCTGCGCCACCGGCACGGCGACTCCAGCGGAGTGCGGGGGGCGGCATGGCTTGGCGCCGCCCGTTGACCCGGTGCGTCACATGTTCGAATAGTTCGGGCCGCCACCGCCTTCCGGCGTTACCCAGTGGATGTTCTGCAGCGGATCCTTGATGTCGCAGGTCTTGCAGTGGACGCAATTCGGGGCGTTGATCTGCAGTCGCTTTGCCACCCCCGCGGCGTTTTCGTCGGCGACGAATTCATACACAGCGGCAGGACAGTAGCGCTGCTCAGGTCCGGCGTAGATCTGGAGATTGATGCGGACGGGAACGGTGGCGTCGCGCAGCTGCAGGTGCACTGGCTGGTCCTCTTCGTGATTGGTGCTGGAAAGGAAGACCGAGGACAGCTTGTCGAATGTCAGCACGCCATCGTATTTCGGGTACTCGATCGGCGGCATTTCAGCCGCGGGTTTGAGCGATTCATGATCGGCCTTGCGGTGGTGCAGGGTCCAACCGACCAGGGCGCCCAGTCCGATATCGTTGAGCCACATGTGCACCCCTCCGTGCAGCGTCCCGAGCCAGAGGCCCCACCTGAAGCCCGGCTTGACATTGCGCACCTTGCGCAACTCTTCGAACACCCATGAATGGCGGAAACCCCCTGGATACGCGGTCAGTTCGTCGCGCGCCCGCCCTTCGGACAGCGCCGCGAAAGCGGCCTCCGCACCCAGCATTCCGGTCTTCATCGCGTTGTGCGTGCCCTTGATGCGGGGCACGTTGAGAAACCCTGCGGCATCGCCGATCAGCGCGCCACCGGGGAAGGTGAGTTTCGGAATCGACTGCAAGCCACCCTCGCTGATCGCACGCGCGCCGTAACCGATGCGCTTCCCGCCTTCGAAGGTGCCGCGGATCGCCGGATGGGTCTTGAAGCGCTGGAACTCATCGTAGGGTGAGAGGTGTGGATTCTCGTAGTCGAGGTGCACCACAAACCCGACCGCGACCAGCCCTTCCTCGAAGTGATACATGAACGAGCCGCCACCGGTCCGCGCATCGAGCGGCCAGCCCTGCGTGTGGACGACCAGGCCCGGCTGGTGCCGCTCCGGCGCGACCTGCCAGAGCTCCTTGATGCCGAGGCCGTATTTCTGCGCATCGACACCGTCGCGCAAGTTGAACCGTGCCATCAGCTCCTGCGAAAGCGAGCCGCGGCAACCCTCGGCGAACAGCGTGTATTTCGCGTGCAGCTCCATGCCAGGCTGATAGTCCGGCTTGTGCGTGCCGTCCCTGGCGACGCCCATGTCGCCGGTCGCGACGCCGCGCACCGCGCCGCGCTCGTCGTAAAGCACTTCGGCGGCAGGAAATCCAGCGTAAACCTCGACCCCGAGCGCCTCCGCCTGCGCGGCGAGCCAGCGGCAGACGTTGCCGAGGCTCACGATGTTGTTGCCGTGGTTGTTCATCAGTGGCGGCAGCATCCAGTTCGCAATGCGGTACGCCTTCTTCGCGGTGAGCACCAGGAAACGGTCTTCGCTCACCGGCGTGTTCAGCGGCGCGCCTCGAGCGCGCCAGTCGGGGAGCAATTCGGTGAGCGCGCGCGGATCGATCACGGCGCCGGAAAGAATATGCGCGCCGATCGCGGAACCTTTTTCCAGGACGCAGACGCCAAGTTCGCGTCCGGCCTCGGCGGCAAGCTGCTTGAGGCGGATAGCTGCCGCGAGCCCCGCCGGGCCCCCGCCGACGATGACGACGTCGTACGCCATGACTTCGCGCTGCACGGACCGTTCCCCCGGGCTTTCTGGCACTGTACCCATTATAATTAGCTTTCCCCTTCGGCACTCCCATGAATCAAGAGCGCAGTGCGCGCACGGCGCGCGCCGGCCGATGCTGCTGAGGCGACGATGACCGCGCCGCTGTGGCAACCCTCGCCGGATCGAATCGCCCACGCCAACCTGACGGCGTTCGCAGCGCGTGCCGCTGCCCAATACGCGCTGGCGCTGCCCGACTTCGCCGCGCTGTACCGCTGGTCCAATGCCGAACCGGAGGCGTTCTGGCGCGAATTGTGGAAAGACGCGGGTATCGTCGGCGAAGCGGGGTCGCGCACGCTGGTCGACGCGAACAAGATGCCGGGCGCGCGCTGGTTTCCGGATGCACGGCTCAACTTCGCCGAAAACCTGCTCGCACATCGACCGCCCGACCCGGCCGCTGACGCACTGGTGTTCTGGGGCGAAGACAAGGTCAAGCGGCGCGTTTCCAACGCCGAGCTCGCCGCGGCCGTGTCGCGCGCCGCCCAGGGCATGCGCGCGGAGGGGGTCAAACGCGGCGACCGCGTTGCCGCGTACACCCCGAACCTGCCCGAAGCGATCATCGCCATGCTCGCCGCCGCCAGCATCGGCGCGATCTGGTCATCGGCATCTCCGGATTTTGGCGTGCAGGGTGTGCTCGACCGCTTCGGCCAGATCGAGCCGACGCTGTTGTTCTCCGTCGACGGCTACTGGTACAACGGCAAGCCGCAACCGGTCCTCGACAAGCTCTCCGCGATCGTCAAGCGCCTGCCCACATTGCGGCGCGTGGTGGTGACTCCCTACCTGCAGGACGGCGTCAGCGCAGCCGATCTGTCCGGGATTGCGCGCGCGGTTTCCTGGGACGACTTTGTCGCCCCCTTCGCGCCGGCTGCGCTCGCGCCCGAGCGCCTGCCGTTTGATCATCCGCTGTTCATTCTCTATTCATCGGGCACGACCGGCGTGCCGAAGTGCATCATCCACGGCGCGGGCGGCACGTTGCTGCAGCATGTCAAGGAGCATCGGCTGCACAGCGATATCAAGCGCGGCGACCGGCTGTTCTTTTTCACGACCTGTGGCTGGATGATGTGGAACTGGCTTGCGTCGGGGCTCGCTTCCGGGGCGACACTGCTGCTCTACGACGGGTCCCCGTTCGTGCGCGAGGGCCGGATTCTCTGGGACCTGGCCGATGCCGAGCGGATGACGCACCTGGGCACGTCGGCCAAGTACATCGATGCCCTCAAGAAGACCGGGCTGGTGCCGCGCCAGGAGTACGGCCTCGCAACGCTGCGCGCGGTGCTGTCGACCGGCAGCCCGCTTGCACCCGAAGGCTTCGACTATGTCTACCAGTGCGTCAAGGAGGACGTGTGTCTGTCGTCGATCTCCGGCGGCACGGACATCATCGCGTGTTTCGCGCTGGGCTGCCCGACGCGGCCGGTCTGGCGCGGCGAGCTGCAATGCCGCGGCCTGGGCATGAACGTCGACGTCTACGACGAGAATGGCAGGCCGGTGCGCGAGCAGAAAGGCGAACTCGTCTGTACTGCGCCGTTTCCATCGATGCCGCTCGGCTTCTGGAACGATCCTGACGGGGCGAAGTACCGGGCCGCGTACTTCGAGCGCTTCCCCGGCATCTGGTGCCATGGCGACTGGGTCGAGCTCACCGCGCATGACGGCATGATTATCTACGGCCGCTCCGACGCGACGCTCAATCCGGGCGGCGTGCGCATTGGCACAGCGGAAATCTACCGCCAGGTCGAGCAGCTCGACGAAGTCCTGGAGAGCATCGTCATCGGCCAGAACTGGCCGCCGGGCGAGTTAGGCGACGTGCGCGTCGTGTTGTTTGTGCGGTTGCGCGACGGCCTGACGCTCGACCAGGCATTGATCGACCGCATTCGGCGACAGATCCGCACCAACACGACTCCGCGGCACGTGCCCGCGAAGATCGTCCAGGTGAGCGATATCCCGCGCACCAAGAGCGGCAAGATCGTCGAGCTCGCGGTGCGCAATACCGTTCATGGCGAACCGGTCAAGAACGTCGAGGCGCTCGCCAACCCCGAGGCGTTGGAGCAGTTCCGGGCTCGCCACGAATTGCAGGACTGACTCGGCTGCGCCTGCGCGATGAATCTATTGGCCATCGTCATCGCGCTGGCGCTGGAGCAATGGCGGACATTTCGCTGGCGCAGCAGCCTGCAACACGCATTCCTCCGCTGCGCGCGCGCGTTGGAGCATCGCTTCAACGCCGGCTCGGCACGGCAAGGCGCGATCGCCGCCACGCTGGCACTGCTGGCGCCGGTGGCGATCGCCGGCGCGCTGTACTGGGCGCTCGACGCCTTGCTGCCGCTGCTCGCGTTCCTGTGGGACATCGCCGTGCTTTACGTGCTGGTCGGTTTTCGGCACTTCAGCCACGCCTTCACCGCGGTCGCCGCGGCCCTGAAGGCGGGCGACGCCATCGCCGCGCGCCGCCACCTCGCGGCCTGGCGCGGGGTCGAAGCCGCCGGCGCGATGGCGGCGGAGATCCCGAAGCTCGCGATCGAGCAGGGCCTCATTGACTCGTACCGTCACGTCTTCGGCACGCTGTTCTGGTTCCTCGTCCTGCCCGGACCTGTGGGCGCGGTCCTCTACCGCCTCACCGTGCTGCTCGCCGAGCGCTGGTCCGTCGACGCGGCCGCGCCAATGGGGCACGAGCTCGGCGAGTTCGGGCGACCCGTGCAGCGGCTGCTGTTCTGGCTCGACTGGGTGCCGGTACGGCTGACCGCGCTGACCTTTGCCGTCGTCGGCGATTTTGAGGACGCGATCTCTTGCTGGCGCGCGCAGTCCAAGACGTGGCCTTCGCTGCACGAGGGAATCCTGCTCGCGAGCGGCGCCGGCGCGTTGGGGGCGCTGCTGGGCGGGACGCTGACTGGACCGACCGGTGAACCCGAGTTCCGGCCGGAGCTGGGCGTGGGCGAGCCGGCTGACGCCGACCTCATGCCGAGCGCAGTCGGCCTGATCTGGCGCGCGTTGCTGGTGTGGCTGCTGCTGATTCTAGTCCTGACGCTCGCCTACTGGGCCCCTTAGCGCGACCGCGCTCGCGGCGGGCCTTCGCGCTCGGCGAGGAGCCGGTGCAGCAACGCGAGCCGCCAGGGCTTGACCGCGCCGCGCGCGACCGCGTCGCGCACCGCGCAGCCCGGCTCGACGTCGTGACGGCAATCGCGGAAGCGGCAGTGTCCGACGAATGGGCGCAGATCGACGAATCCCTGGGCGATCGCTGCGGCGGAAAGATGCGCGAGGCCGAACTCCTTCATTCCGGGCGAGTCGATCATCCAGCTCTGCGCATCGAGCGTGTACAGAGTCGTCTCCGAGGTGGTGTGCCGCCCGGCGCCCAGCGCTTCCGACACTTCCCCGACCCGTGCCTGAGCGCCCGGAATGAGCGCGTTGATCAGCGTCGACTTGCCCATTCCGGACTGGCCGACCAGAAGGCTCCGCTGGCCGGCGACGAGGTCGCGCACCGGCGCTAAGTCAATCGGCCCGCCCTGCGCGTGCAGCGGTACGACCGGGTATCCGAGCTCGCGGCACGCGGCGAGCCGTGGCTCCAGCGCGGCGAAGCCGGGCAGGTCGCGCTTGTTGGCGATCAACGCGAACCGGCAGGCATTGCTCTCGGCGGCGATTATCCAGCGTTGGACCAGTTCGTCGTCGTAGGGGGGCACCGGCGCGACGATGCCGAGTACCTGGGTGACGTTGGCGGCGAGCAGTTTCTGGCGATACGCGTCGGAACGAAACAACACCGTGCCGCGCGGTTCGATCGCGGTAATCGCGCCGGCGCCGTCCGCCGTCAGGTCGAACCGCACGCGGTCGCCGCACGCCACGCCGAGGCTCCGGCCGCGCAATACGCAGGTTATCGTGCGCCCGTCATCGAGCCTGACGGCAAAGTGGCGCCTCCAGGCCCCGGTGACGAGCCCCACCGCCGTGGTGCTCACGCGTTCAGCGCTTCGACCTTCGCAGCGCAGATGCAATCGTTGAGCGTCACGCCGCGGGCATCGTGCGTCGAGTACGACGCGACCACGCGGTCGTAATGCACCGACAGGTCGGGATGATGATCCTGGCGGTGCGCGATATAGGCCACGGCATTGACGAACGCCAGCGTCTCGAGATAGCTCGCGAAGCGAAAGGTCTTGGTAAGCCGGTTGGCGTCGTACTCCCATCCTGGCAGCGCCTTGAGACGCTGCGAGAGCTCGCTCACCGAGAGGAGCGGGGCGCCGGGGCGGCAGTTGAGGGTGGAGAGCGCCGCCAGTTCAGGGGTCATGGGCAGGGCTGTCTTTCGCCGGACCGGTCTAGCGCCCGGCAAGCTCGAGTCGCGCGATACGCGCCGGGGCGGGCGGATGCGAATCGAAAAACGCCGAATGCAAGGGGTCCGGAGTCAGCGTGTTGGCGTTGTCCTCGTAGAGCTTGACCAGGGCCGTAATGAGTGCCGGTGCGGACGCATTGCGCGCGGCGTATTGATCGGCCGCGAACTCGTGCCGGCGGGAGTACATCGCGGCGAGAGGCGAGGCCAGGAACGTGAACGTGGGCAGCACGAGGATGAATAGCACCAGCGCGACGCCGAAACGCGGCGCCGCCCCGGGCACGCCGAGGCCGGCATAGAACCACGGCTGGCCGACCAGCCAACCGAGCAACGCCAGCAGCGCCAGACTCGCCGCTGCCGACCAGGCGATGCGCTTGAGAACGTGCTTGAGCTTGAAGTGCCCGAGCTCGTGCGCGAGCACTGCCTCGATCTCCTCGGGCGACAGGCGCGAGATCAGCGTATCGAAGAATACGATCCGGCGCGCGGCGCCGAAGCCGGTGAAGTAGGCATTGCCGTGCGCCGAGCGCTTCGATCCGTCCATGACGAACAGGCCCCGGGCCGCAAAGCCACAGCGCCGCAGCAGTTGCTCGACGCGCTCCTTCACGCCGCTGTCGGTCAGCGGCGCGAAGGTGTTGAACAGCGGCGCGATCACGGTCGGGTAGAGCGCGAGCATCAGTACCTGAAACCCAACCCACGCCAGCCACGCGTACAGCCACCACAGCGCGCCGGCTCGCGCCATCAGCCACAGCATCAGGCTTACCAGCGGTATGCCGAGCGCGGCGCCAAGGAGCGCGGTCTTGACGATATCGACTAGCCAAAGCCGCGTCGTCATGCGGTTGAAGCCGAAGCGCTCCTCGATCACGAACGTGCGATACCACGCGAGCGGCAACGCCAGCACACCCGCCAGCAGCACGACGGCGACAATGAGCGCGACGTCGCGAGCCAGCGGCGCGACCGGAATGGTGGCGGCCCAGCCGGCAAGCAGCGCCAGCCCGCCACCGAGCGTCAGCGCGAGCAGCACGACGGTATCGAGGAGCAGATCGAGGACCGCGACACGTGTGCGGGCCACCGTGTAATCCGCCGCCTTCTGATGCGCGGGCAGTCCGATCCGATCGGCAAAATGCGCCGGCACCGCAGCGCGGTGCGCGCGGACGTACTGCACCTGCCGGAACGCGAGCCAGAGCTGCAGCGCAAGCGACACGGCGAGTGCCAGCACGAACAGCGCGGTGAACAAGCCGGCATTCATGAATCTGAGGCGGACAAATGACAGCGGCGGCGGCGCGGGGCGAACCGGAGCGATGCAATCGGATGGAGCGTTGTGCGAGAATACGGCATCGTCACGACGCCCATATTCTACGCTACCTCTCATGCCGCGGGACGCCAATCATCTGATCTGGATCGACATGGAGATGACCGGGCTCAAGCCGGAGGCCGATCGAATCATCGAGGTCGCCCTGGTGGTCACCGACGGCGCATTGACGACGGTGGCCGAAGCGCCGGTGCTCGTCGTGCACCAGGACGACGTCACCCTGGCTGCGATGGATTCATGGAACCAGGCGACGCATGCCCGTTCCGGGTTGATCGACCGGGTCAAGACCGCGACGCTGGACGAGGCCGAAGTCGAGCAGCGCATGCTCGCCTTCCTGCACGAGCACGTGGCGCCCCGCGCCTCGCCGATGTGCGGCAGTTCAATCTGCCAGGATCGGCGCTTCCTCGCCCGGTGGATGCCGGCGCTCGAAGACTACTTCCATTACCGCAACCTCGACGTGTCCACGCTCAAGGAGCTGTGCCGGCGCTGGAAGCCCGATGTCGCCAAGGGCTGGGTGAAGCAGGGCAAGCACGAAGCGCTCGCCGACGTCTACGAATCGATCGCCGAGCTCAAGTACTACCGCGACAAGTTCATCAGCCCGTGAAGTTCTGCAGCCATTGCGGGTCGCCCGCGCTTCAATTCCGCGTCCCCGACGGCGATACGCTGCCCCGGCACGTGTGCGCCGCCTGCGGCACCATCCACTATCAGAATCCGAAAGTCGTCGTCGGCTGCCTGCCGGTGTGGAACGAGCAGGTGCTGCTCTGCAAGCGCGCCATCGAGCCGCGGCGGGGGCTGTGGACGCTGCCGGCGGGCTTTCTCGAGAACGGCGAGACGATCCTCGCCGGCGCCGAGCGCGAGACCGTCGAAGAGGCGCGCGCGCGGGTCGACGTGGGACCGCTGTACACGATGATCAGCCTGCCCCACATCAACCAGGTCTACGTCATGTTTCGCGCCCGCCTGGTCGATCTCGATTTCGGGCCGGGAGAGGAAAGCCTCGAGGTCCGGCTGTTCGACGAAGCGGACATCCCGTGGAGCGAGCTCGCGTTCCGCACCATCACCCGAACGCTGCGCAACTATTTTCTCGACCGCAAGCTGGGCGAGTTTCCGGTGCACGTCAGCGCGCTCGACCGGCGTATACCGCTCAAGCCGGAGCTCATGGGGTCGGGCTAGTTCCCGCTCGGCAATCGTAGCCGCGCCGAGCGCGATTCCGGCCCTCCCTGCAGAGACGGATGGCGGGCTCGGTGCGCGGACCGCGGCTGGACGCCCGTGCTCGAGCGTGCCAACATTCCAGCCGGATCCGCCGCGAACACTCCTTATGCGACCCGTCGATCTGCTCTTCGACCGCTACGGCGGATTCCACCGCAATCGGGCCAACAAGGCGATCCACTGGGTCTGCGTGCCGTTGATCGTTTGGAGCGTACTGGGGCTGCTGTGGTCGGCGGCGCCCATGGCCGCGTATGTGGCCATTGCAGCCGCGCTCGGCTTCTATCTGTGGCTGTCGGTACCGCTCGCGCTCGGCATGGCGGCGGTCCTCGCGGCGATGCTCTATGCGTTAACCTGGCTGGGCGAGCACACGCTCGTCGTGGCGGCAGTGATCTTCGTCGCCGCATGGATCGGCCAGTTCGTCGGCCATGCGATCGAGCGCAGCCGGCCGTCATTCCTCGAGGACGTGCGCTCATTCCTGGTCGGCCCCGCGTGGTTGCTGGGATTTGTCTATCGCCGCCTGGGCATCGCGTTCTAGTGCGAATGGCGCGGCCCGACAAGGCGAGCTTCATCGTCGCCGGCGCACAGAAGGGCGGCACCTCGGCGCTCGATCTGTACCTGCGCGAGCACGCCGAGCTGTGTCTGCCACGGCGCAAGGAACTGCATTTCTTCGACACCGACCGCTACTTTGTCCGCGAGCCGGTCGATTACGCTCCGTACCACGCCGCATTCAATCCCGAACCGGGGCAGCGCCTCTTGGGCGAGGTAACGCCGGCGTATCTGTACTGGCCGACGGCGGCGGAACGCATCGCGCGCTACAACCCGGCAATGAAGCTCATCGTGGTTCTGCGCAACCCGATCACGCGCGCCTACTCGCATTGGAACATGTCGCGTCAGAAGCAGCGCGAGCCCCTTGCGTTTCTGCAGGCACTCGAGGCGGAGCCCGAGCGCGCTCGCTCGCTGCCGCTGGAGCAGGCGAAGCGCTTCACCTACGTCGATCGCGGTTTCTATAGTCGGCAACTGGAGCGGCTGTGGCGCTTCCTGCCGCGGCAACAGACGCTGGTTTTCAAGAGCGAGGAGCTGCTTGCCACGCCGGCCGCCGTGCTTTCCGGCATCGCTGCTTTTCTCGGCATCGCGCCATTTCCGACTGCGCCGGGCAAGACGGTGCACGCGCGCGACTACGACAGCGCCATGACGGCGGAGGAGAAGCGGTACCTGGTCGCCGTCTTCACGCCGGAGATCCGCGCGCTCGAGCGGCTGCTGGCATGGGATTGCTCGGCCTGGCTGGCGTAGCCACTCGCGGCAGAGCTGCACGCAGGCTGAGCCGCAGCAGCGGGATCGACTCGACGGCCCCTAGAAGGGCAGCGCGAGCCCCGGAGCCGCGGCAGCGAAGACGCGGCGGAAGTCCGCCTGAATGCGGCACAGCGCAGCGGCGGTTTCGCCTTCGAAGCGCAGGACGAGCACCGGGGTCGTGTTTGAAGCGCGCGCGAGACCGAACCCGTCGGCATATTCGACGCGCAGGCCGTCGATGCGGATGACCTCCGCGCCGGGGAATGTGGCGGTGGCAGCGAGCGTTGCGATCAGCGTGTGCGGAGACTCGGCGCCGCAGTCGACGTTGAGCTCGGGTGTCGAGACGCTGTCCGGCAGCGCGTTGAGCGTTGCCGACGGATCGGCGTCGCGCGACAGGATCTCGAGTAGCCGCGCGCCCGCGTACATGCCGTCATCGAATCCGTACCAGCGTTCCTTGAAGAAGGTATGCCCGCTCATCTCGCCAGCCAGCAGGGCGCCGCTTTCCTTCATCTTTTGCTTGATCAGCGAGTGCCCGGTCTTCCACAAGAGCGGCCTGCCGCCATGCCGAACGATCCAGGGTGCCAGATTGCGCGTCGACTTGACGTCGTAGATGACCGTCGCCTCCGGACTGCGCGCGAGCATGTCGGCGGCAAAGAGCATGAGCTGGCGGTCGGGATAAATGATGCGCCCATCGCGGGTGACGACGCCAAGGCGGTCACCGTCGCCGTCGAATGCAAGTCCAAGCTCGTTCTCGGTTGTTGCGAGACAGCGGATGAGGTCCTGCAGGTTCTTCGGTTGCGACGGGTCCGGATGGTGATTCGGAAACGTGCCGTCGACAGTGCAGAAGAGCTCGGTGACCTCGCAACCGAGACGACGGAACAGCGTCGGCGCAAACGCGCCGGCGACGCCGTTGCCGCAGTCGACGGCAATCTTCATCGGTCGTGCGAGCAGGACGTCCGCGCCGATGCGGTCAAGATAGGCCGCAGCGATGTCGGCGCTACGGCTGCCGCCGGTCCCGGTCTTGAGGACGCCCGATTCGAGGCGCGTCCGCAGAGCCTGGATCGCCTCCCCGGAGAGGGTATCGCCGTCGATCACCATCTTCAGGCCGTTGTAGTCGGGCGGATTGTGGCTCCCGGTGACCATGACGCTGCACTGGGTCTTGAGTTCATGCGCCGCGAAATAGCTCATCGGGGTCGCGACCATGCCGATATCGATCACGTTCGCGCCGCTGCTCTGGATGCCGGCGGCGAGCGCGCCAGCCAATTCAGGCCCCGACGTCCTGCCGTCGCGGGCGACGATGATGGTATCCCGTTCGCGTTCCTGGGCAAGGGTTCCCAGCGCCTGCCCGATGCTGCGCACGATCGGCGCGGTCAATGTCTTGCCGACGACACCGCGGATATCGTAGGCCTTGAAAATTTCCGCTGGCAGGAGCATCGGTAGCTAGCCTCCCGTTCCTGCCGCGGAAAAAAATGCGACCAGTCGCCGCGGCAGCCACTCGAAGCGGCCCGGAAACGGCACGTCCAGGAATCCTGCATGGCCGCCATGCACGGGTTGTTCCAGCGCAATCGCGCTGCTGACCGCGTCGCGATCGGGCAGCGACGCGGCCGGAATGAACGGATCGTTCCTGGCGTTGAGTACCAGGGTGTGCACGGCGACCGCGCGCAGCCACGGCTTGCTGCTCGCCCGCGACCAGTAGTCATCGGCGCCGGTGAAGCCGTGCAGCGGTGCGGTGACGGCATCGTCGAAGCTGTACATCGAATTGACGCGTTCGATGACGGCGGGATCGAGGGCGCCGGGAAAGCGGCGCGCCATGGCCCGCGCTTTTGGCACCAGCGTCTGCAGAAAATGTCTGGAATAGATCCGGTTGAAACCCAGATCGATCGCCTTTCCGGCGGCTGCCAGATCGAGCGGCGCCGACACCGCTGCCGCGGCGCGCAGCAGCGATCCCGCGCCAGGACCCTCCCGGCCGAGCCAGTTGAGCAGCGCGCTGCCTCCCAGCGATACGCCGGCGGCGAAGAGCGGTGCCGCCGGCGCCTGCTCCCGGATCATCGCCAGCATCCACGCGACCTCGGTGTAATCGCCCGAGTGATACGCGCGCGCACGCCGATTCGGCTCGCCGCTGCAGCCGCGGAAATGCGGCACGACTCCGCGCCAGCCAATCGAGGTGAGATGCGCCATCAATGACAGCGCATAGTGCGACGAGGAATTGCCTTCGAGGCCGTGAAACAGCACGACCAGCGGCGTCGCCGCGGTTGCTTCCTGCGCGTCGACCCAGTCGAAATCGATGAAATCGCCGTCCGGCGTAGCCAGGCGCTGCCGGCGATAGTGCACGTGCGGTCGGCGGATCAGGACCGGGTAGATGGTCTGCGCGTGCCCCCCGGGCAGCCAGGCCGGCGCGCCGTAACTGCCGTTGCTTCGATTCATTGCTCGAGCGCCCGCTGTAGCCGCTCGGTAATCGTCTTCAGCACCTTGATTCGGGCGAAGGACTTGTCCTCGGCCTCGACCAGCGTCCACGGCGCAATTTCAGTGCTGGTGCGATCGATCATGTCGCACACAGCGTGCTCGTACGCATTCCATTTCTTGCGGTTGCGCCAGTCTTCGGGGGTGATCTTGAAGCGCTTGAACGGCGTGTGCTCGCGTGCCTTGAAGCGCCGCAACTGCTCCGCCTTGCTGATTTGCAGCCAGAACTTGACGACCACCGCGTCGCCGCGAACCAGCTGCTCTTCGAACTGATTGATTTCGTCGTAGGCGCGCATCCAGTCGAAGACGCTGCTGTACCCCTCGACGCGCTCCACGAGCACCCGGCCATACCATGAGCGGTCGAAGATCGTGATGCCGCCGTACCGGGGCACGTTTTTCCAGAAGCGCCACAGGTAGGGGAACAGGCGCTCCTCCTCGGTGGGCGCCGCGACGGGCACGGTGACGTATTGCCGCGCATCGAGTGCCCCGGTGACGCGGCGGATCGCGCTACCCTTTCCGGCGGCATCGACGCCCTCGAAGACCATGACCAGCGAACGTTTGGCGAAACGCTTGCGCCGGGTGAGCCGGGCGAGCCTGCCCTGATACTTGTCGAGCGCGCGAGCGTACTGATCCGCGGTGAGCTTTTGCGAGAGGTCGAGCTCGCGGACGAGTCTTACGTTGTCGATGATCGAAGGCGCGGGCGGCGTGATGGCATGCTTCACACCCCGTGGCCGCGGCGCGAGCGTGGTCCGCATCGCGTCGAGCAGTATCTTGCCGATCGTGAGGTGGCGATAGCGCGCATCCTGCCCTTCAACGACATACCACGGTGCGACACCGGTGGAGGTCTCCCGCAGCAGTGCCTCCCACCGCTCGTGCGATCGGCTATAGACGCGGTACGCGTCCCAATCCTCGCGCGTGACCCGCCATGCGGTACGCGGGTCGGCTTCGAGTTCCTGCAGCCGTTTCTTCTGTGCCGCTTTGGACAGATGGATCCAGAACTTGAGCAGCACGAAACCCTCGTCGCTCAGCATCTGCTCGTGTTCGCGGATCGCCCGCGTGTGCGCGTGCATAGCCTCGAGGTCGATCTTGCCGCGGCTGCGCGCGAGCACCACTTCCTCGTACCAGGCGTTCATGAAGATGCCGATCCTGCCTTTCGGGGGCAGATTGCACCAATAGCGCCATGCCGGTGGTCGCACGGCCTCTTCGGGAAGCCGCGGGCCGAACGCGACCACGCGAATATGGCGCGGGTCCATCCATTCGGTCAGCTTGTTGGCGGTTTCCCCGCGCCCGCCGCGCTCGACACCGGAGATGATCAACAGCGTCGGACCGCGGCGGGATTGCGCCAGGTCGTACTGGGTGTTGAGCAGCGCTTCACGCAGCTTCGGCTCCTCGCGTGCATAGACCCGTTTGGAAACGCGGTGGCCGATCTCGGCGGATTCGAGCATGGTGCGTCCCCTCACGCGGTCCAGAAAGGCGCGCGCCTGGCGAACTCCCGCCGCGCACGGCGCAGGCGCTTGAGCTGCGGCGCGACGCTGGCGGCAAGCCAGCCGCGCACGATCCCCGACGCGTAGGCGGCACCGGGCAACGCATCCTCGGGCGGCGCGATCTGGTCCAGGAGCTCCCCTGCAATTTCCAGATCGTTGAGGCGGCCGAGAATCGATTGCAGCCTGGACAATGCAGCGATGTAGGCGGCGCTGCGCTTGCTGGCGAACAGCGGGGCAAAGAACTCGGCCGCATAGCGGAGTTTTTTCGCCGCGACACGCGCGCGGTGCCGGTCGGCAGCAGCGACGCGATGAATCTGCCGCGCCCGTCGCAACAGTCTGTCGTGCCGCCGCTGCAACACAGGCCCGATCCAATCCCGCGCCAGCGGCGGCAGCGGCGCGTTCACGGGTGCCCGGTCGAACGTCGCAAAAAAAGCGCCGAGCGCGAGCAGCAGCTGCTGGAAGCGTGGCGTGGCAATGGCCGCATGGGCAATGCCGGCCAGCTGCCGCCGCCGCCGCGTAGCGCGCGCGCGCAGGCGGGTAATGCCGCGCTGCCCGCGAAATTCGGCGGCGACATCGGGCAGCGTCTCCGCGGCGAACACATCCCAATCGCGCGCCGCGCCGAGGCTCGAACCGAGCCAGCGGAGCTCCTGCTCGAGGGCAGCGATCGCCTCGGCCGGCACGATCTGCGCCGCAAGCTTGAGCAGCGAACGCAGGCGGCGCCAGCCGACGCGCAGCTGATGCAGGTACTCGGCGTCGTCGTGCTCCAGCATCCCGTCGGCGTTCGCTTCAACCTGGGAGATGCATTCGATCGCGATCGCCTTGAGCGCTGCCTGCGGGGTCGCCTCCGCGGCCAGCTCGACTTCCCGGGCTCGCCGCGGCTTGGGCGGGGCATCGCCGGCGAGGGCGTAGCCTCGCTCTGCCTTGCTGGCGCGCAGGATGCGCACCGGCAGATCGGCGGCGAGTGCCGCGGCGAGTTCGTACAGACGCACCGGGTCGCCATGCTCGAGCTCGACTTCGATTTCGCTGATTGCGGCGCGGCGCCGGCCGGCACGGATCTCGCCGAGGTCAAAACACATTGTCGCGCGCGTGCCGTCGGCAAACGCGAGCGGCAGCTCGCTGCGCCGAACCGTGGTGACGAACACACGCCGGTAGGCGGTGCCGGTGCGCGCGAAAAGCTTGCGCCACGGTGTCCGGGCGAGCTTGGCGAAGTCGAGCCGCGGCGCTGGCAGCCGCCACTCGAACTCGGCGCGGCGGTGCACACCCGCGGCGGCGTTACCCTCGCCCTTGACGGTCTGCAGCCAGCGCGCCCCGGCACGGCGCAAGCGCAGCGCGACGCCGGCGGCGGCGAGTTCGCGGTCGGACGTGTCGTAATACGCGCTCACGATTCGCCGCGTGCGCAGGCGGCCGTGCGTGGCCGCAGCGACCGCAGGGTGTGCCCGGACCCTGGGGAACGCGTTTGCCGGCACGTTCAGCTTGAGTTCGATTTCTTCGGCCATCGGCGTGCTCGCGACAGCCGCGAGGCTGGTGCGAAGCTAGGAGGCGTCGGTCAAGAGCACCCGCCGGCGGCGTACCGCGTCGGCGAGCTCGCGCAGTACACCGACGCTCGCGTCCCAGCCGATGCACGCGTCGGTAATGCTGACTCCGTATTCGAGCGGCTGGCCGGGAAGCAGGTCCTGCCGCCCGGGATTGAGGTGGCTTTCGAGCATCACGCCGATGATGCGAGCGTCGCCGCGCGCAACTTGGCCGGCGACGTCACGGGCCACCTCGATCTGCCGCTCATGTTGCTTCTGGCTGTTGGCGTGCGAGCAATCGATCATCACTCGCGCCGCGAGAGCGGCATGGCCGAGCTCGGCGCAGACCGAGTCGACGCTTGCGGCATCGTAATTCGGCGCGCGCCCGCCACGCAGGATGATATGGCAATCCTCATTGCCCGCAGTGCTGACGATCGCCGAGTGCCCGCCCTTGGTTACCGACAGGAAATGATGCGGTGCAGAGGCCGCCTTGACCGCGTCCACCGCAACCTTCACCCCGCCATCGGTGCCGTTCTTGAATCCAACCGGGCACGATAGGCCCGACGCGAGCTGCCGATGCACCTGACTCTCGGTGGTGCGGGCTCCGATCGCACCCCACGCGATGAGGTCGGCGATGTATTGCGGCGTGATCATGTCGAGGTACTCGGTCCCGGCGGGTACCTCAAGTTCGTTGATCTCGAGCAGAATGCGCCGCGCCAGCCGCAAGCCCTCATTGATGCGAAAGCTGTCGTCAAGCCGGGGGTCGTTGATCAGTCCCTTCCAACCGACTGTCGTGCGCGGCTTTTCGAAATAGACGCGCATGACGATGATGAGATCGCTGGACAATTCGCGCTTCACCGCCGCAAGGCGTGTCGCGTAGTCGATCGCAGCGTCGTAGTCGTGGATCGAGCAGGGGCCGACTACGACGAGCAGTCGATCCTCGGCGCCGTGCAACACGCGATGAATCGCGGTTCTGGCCTCGTAGGTCGTCGCGGCGGCGATGTCGGAGGCCGGAAACTCGCGCAGCAGATGCGCCGGCGGCGCAAGCTCCATGATCTCGCGGATGCGCGTATCGTCGATGCGCAGGCGGGCGCCTGCAGTGGGCGCGACCGGCGCCTTACGGTGAGTGGCAGGGGCGGGCACGGTGGAATTTCCTTCGGAAAGCGGAAAGGCTTTTCAGTGCAAAAACATCATTTTACCGGTCAAAGCTAGGCCGAAAGGAAGATTTTGACATACGCCATGCTGCACTGCACGATCGATTTTTTGCGACAGCCGGCGCGACCCGAGCCGCGCTCGGGCGGTAAAACGTTGCTTCGCGCGGCGGCGATGCCGTAGACTCGCCGCTGCCGTTCTGTCCGCGCCCAAACCACCATCAGGGAGAACTCGATGAAGCCTCTGCTCGTACTGGCATTGGCCGGCCTGTTTGCCTGCGGCAGCGCGTACGCTGCCGACACCAAGGCCGACGCCACCAAGACCGATGCGACGAAGCCCGCCGCGACGAATTCGCAGCAGGACAAAATGAAGGATTGCAATGCCAAGGCGGGCGAAATGAAGGGGGACGACCGCAAGGCGTTCATGAAGACCTGTCTGTCGGCGAAGCCGCCGGCCAAGCCGAAGAGCAAGATGGCCGAGTGCAACGCCAAGGCCAAGGGTCTGAGCAAGGAAGAGGGCGACAAGGCGCGCTCGGAGTGCATGAAAGGCTAGCCCGCGAGTTGCACAATACGGTCGGGGGAACTCCTGTCCCACCCGGCCGCACTTACAAGGCGGCGCCGGAGCGATCCGGTTGCCGCCTTGTTTTTGTTTGCGGCTCGGGCGATTGCGCGCGAGCGCGTAGGGTCGGCTCGGAGCGGCGGGGCGCGTCGCGGCAACCGCTGGCGCCTCAGGCAATGCCGACGCCGAACAGCTTCCCGACCAGGAACGTCACCGCGGCCGCGAGGCTGCCCAGCAGCAGCATGCGCGCGCCGGAAGCGATTGCGGCTCGGCCGGTGAACAGTGACAGCGTGGCGCCGACGGCAAACAATGCCACAGCAGTCAACGCGCCGGCGACGGGCAGCGCGCGCGAGCCTGCGCCGAACGCGAAGGGCAGTAGCGGTACCGCCGCACCGACGGCGAACGAAAACAGCGAAGAGAATGCCGCGCCCCACGGTGACCCGAGTTCATCCGGATTGAGTCCGAGTTCCTCGCGCGCGAGCGTATCGAGGGCATGCTCCGGGTCGGCGACAAGCTGTTTCGCGATGCGCTCGGCTTCGCTGCCGGACAGGCCTTTCGCCTTGTAGATCAGGGCGAGCTCCTGCGCCTCGGCGTCAGGATATTCGGCAAGTTCGTCGCGTTCGAGCCCGATCTGGTATTCAAACAGCTCGCGCTGCGAGCGCACCGAGACAAACTCGCCGGTGGCCATGGCGAAGGCACCGGCAGTCAAACCGGCCACCCCGGTCAGCAGGACGACTGCGGGGTCGGAGCTCGCGCCGGCGACGCCGAAGATCAGGCTTGCATTCGACACCAGGCCGTCGTTGATGCCGAACACCGCCGCGCGCAAGTTGCCACCGCCGCTGAGGCCCCGGTGGCGATGCTCGATGTTGCCCGCAACCGGTGCGCTGTGGCCGCCGGGCTCGCGCCGGCTGTAGATTGCCATGCCGCGCACTTTCATCGCCGCCAGCACGGCGCGCAACCGCCGCGGGCCGAGCAGTCCGACCAGGCGCGCCACCAGTCGCGTGCGCAGGTCCGGCGCATACGGCTGCGGCGCGGGCTTGCCGCTCGCCGTAAGCTGCGCGCGCCAGATCGCGGCTTGCGCCTCTGCCTCGCCGGCGAGGCGGGCGAACAGATCCGCCCGTGGCGTGCCGGCTTCAGCTTCGGCGCAGATGCGGTAGAGGAAGGCGGAACGCTGTTCCTCCCTCCAGGCTTCGAGGGGATTGCTCATCGCTGGCCGAGCCTCAGTCGGGAGTGCCCACCACCGTGTCGATCTTCGCCATGACGTCCGCCGTGAGCTTCGGCACCACGTCCTGAGCCTTCATGTTCTCGACAACCTGCTCCGGTCGGCTCGCCCCCGTGATCACCGTGCTGACATGGGGATTCTTCATGCACCACGCCAGGCCAAGTTGCGCGAGCGTGCAGCCCAGTTCCTTGGCGATCGGCACGAGCTGCCGGACCATGGCGATTTTGCGCGGATCGACGATGCGCTCGGCGAGCCACTCGAAGCCCTTCAGGGCGGCTCGGGAACCCGCCGGCACTCCGTCGTTGTACTTGCCGGTCAACAGGCCGGAAGCGAGCGGACTCCAGATCGTCGTTCCCAGTCCGATGTCCTGGTAGAGCCGCGCATATTCGCTTTCCACGCGTTCGCGATGGAACAGGTTGTACTCGGGCTGCTCCATTACCGGCTTGGCCAGATGCAGCCGCTCGGCGATCTGCCACGCGGCCATGATCTCGGCGGCACTCCATTCCGACGTGCCCCAGTAAAGCGCCTTGCCGGAGCGGACGATATCGTGCATCGCCCACACCGTCTCCTCGATCGGCGTTTCCGGATCGGGGCGGTGGCAGAAGACCAGATCGACGTAGTCGAGCTGCAGGCGCTGCAGCGAGCCGTCGATCGCGGCCAGGAGGTACTTGCGATTGAGCGTGTTCCTTTCGTTAGGCCCATCGTTGAGCCCCCAGAAAAACTTGGTCGAGACGAGGTACGACGCGCGCCGCCAGCCGAGCTTCTTGAGCGCATTGCCCATGATCTGCTCGGAGGCGCCCTTCGCGTACACCTCGGCGTTGTCGAAAAAGTTCACGCCGGCCGCGTACGCGGCTGCCATGGACTCGCGCGCCTGGTCGTCGCCCATCTGGTTGCCGTAAGTGACCCATGAGCCGAGCGAAAGCGCGCTCACTTTGAGCCCGGAAGCGCCGAGGCGTCGATAGTTCATCGGTATCCTTGAATCGGGAAAGAGTCGTCGCGAACGCGGCGAAGGGGAATTCTACCGCATCGCAGCGCGCCATCCCGCGGCCGAGCACGTACAATCGCAACTTTGCGCGCGCGCCGGGCTTGCGCCCACGCCGCGGGCTCGCGTCCGGAACCATTCATGCCGAAGAGCAATCGCCTGTTGAGCGTCGAGGACTTATGGTCGATCAAGCGCGTTGGGGCGCCGACCCTTGCGCCTGATGGCAGCAGTGCGTGCGCGGCGGTTTCCGCGTACGACATGGACAACAATGAGGGCCGCACCGAGCTGTGGCTGTTTGCCACCGACGGTGCGAAGGCACGCCGCCTGACGGCGGGCGACAAGGACAGCGAGCCGTGCTGGTCGCCGGACGGCAAGTGGATCGCGTTCGCGGCCAAGCGCAAGGACGACGAGGAGCCGCAGGTCTATCTGATTGCCCCGGATGGCGGCGAAGCGCGGCGCCTGGTATCCGTGGCCGGCGGCGCGTCCGGTCTGCGCTGGTTCGCCGACAGCAAGCGCATCGCGTTCATCTCCTGGGTCTGGCCGGATCTGAAGACCGACCCGGAGCAGGCCAAGCGCAGGAAGGAGCGCAAGGAGGCCAAGGTCAAGGCGCACATTTCCGAACGCGCGGAGTGCCGGTTCTGGGATCACTGGCTCACCGATGGTCGCGAACCGCACATTTTTGCGGCGGAAATCGCGACCGGCCGCGCGCGCGACCTGCTCGCCGGGACGGGTCTCGCGCTCCAGCCGTGGGAACCCGCGGCGGATCTGTACGACATCAGCCCCGACGGCCGCGAACTCGCGCTGACGGTCGATCTCAACCCCGAGCCGGGGATGATGAACGAAACCGACATCGTCGCCGTCGGCACCGCGACCGGCCGGCAGCGCACGCTGACCGCGGACAGCGGGCTCAGCGACGCAGGGCCACGCTATTCGCCCGACGGCCGCTACATCGCGTGGAATTCGTACAACCTCAAGCGTGCGTTCAACGACCAGGGGCGGCTTACGCTCTACGACCGCCGGGGCAGCCGCACGCGCCGCCTGGTGCCCAGGCTCGACCGGGCGACGACGCGGCACGCGTGGGCGCCCGACGGGGCGGCGCTCTTCGCGCTCATCGAAGATCGCGGCCGGCAGGGCCTCTACCGGCTAGGCCTCGGCGACCCGCTGCCCACGGCGGTGGCGTCCGGTGGCGTGATCACGGGCTACGCGCTCGCGCGCGACGGTACGCGCATCGCTTTCGATCGGGCGACGCAACAGCACCCTCCGGCGCTCTTCGCAATCGCCAGCGATGGCCGGGGCGAGCGGCCGCTGGCGAACCCCAATCGCGCGCTACTCGCCCGGGTGCGCATGGGTGCGACGCGCGAGCTGACCGTCAAGGGCTGGGGCGGGGAACCGGTCCAGGTCTGGGTTACCTACCCGCCGCATTTCACGGCGGACAGAAAATGGCCGCTGCTGCACTCGATTCACGGCGGCCCGCACGCGGCGTGCATCGACGGCTGGCACTTCCGCTGGAATTCGCAAGTGTTCGCCGCTCAAGGCTACGTTGTGGTGGGCGTCAATTACCACGGTTCATCGGGTTTCGGCCAGCGGTGGCTGGAGACGATCACCGGCGACTATGGCACCCGCGAGTACGCGGACGTCGAAGCGGCGACCGATTTTCTGCTCCGGCAACGCTATATCGATCGCGCGCGCCTGGTCGCGAGCGGCGGCAGCTACGGCGGCTACATGGTCGCCTACATGAACGGTCACACCGACCGCTACCACGCGTTCGTCTGCCACGCCGGCTGCTACGACTGGGTGAGCATGATGGCCACCGACGGCTACAAGTTCTTCGCCAAGGAACTCGGCGCCTTCCCCTGGGACAACCCGGCGCGGGTAAGCAGGCAGTCGCCGCACCACTACGCGCGCCGCTTCGCGACGCCGACGCTGGTCATTCACGGCGAACTCGACTACCGGGTGCCGGCGACGCAGGCGCTGCAGTACTACCACACGCTCAAGGCACGCGGGATTCCCGCACGGCTGCTGTACTTTCCGGACGAGAACCACTGGATCCTCAAGCCGCAGAACTCGCGCCTGTGGTACCGGGAATTCTTCGCCTGGATCCGGCGCTACGCGCCGCCTGGCGGGCGGAGCAAGTAGCCCCGGCTGCGCGCCGCCAATGCCGGCGGCGATAGCGCAGCTGCATGCAGCGCGCGCCTAGAGCGTGGGATGACCCGGGCGCCCGGTTCGCACCTCGAGCTTTTCCTGGCAGGCAATACAGCGCTCCGCGGTCGGCTGAGCGTTCAGGCGTGGCCAACCGATCGGCTCGCCGCAGTTGCTGCAGGTGCCATAGCTGCCGTCGGTCACGCGGATGAGCGCAGCCTCGACCGCGGATAGCTCGGCGATGTCGCGCGTAACCATGGCGATGTCGAGGTCGCCAAGGATATCGGCCAGAACCCAGTCCTCGGTCGCGGCGAGTTCATTCTTGAACCCTACGACTCTCGGGTCGTCGCTGTTTTGGAGCTCGCGCTGCACTTCCGCACGCAGCTCCTGCCGCCGCGTCGCCAGCCGCTGGGCGAGTTCGGCGCGCTCTTTAGAGCTGAGCTTGGTCATCGTCGGTCTCCCAAACTGCGTGGCCGGGCGCGGCGCGGCCGCGCGTCGGGCCGGCTTGATCCGCGGCAAGGCCCCCGAAGCGGATAGCCTATCGGACCCGCTTCGCGGGGTACTCTTCCTCGATGTTGTCGCGGAAGAAACTCCACGGCGACGAGGCACCCACAAAGCGCCGCCAGGTGTCAGGCGTGATGCCCGAGTATTCGAAGGTCCCGCTCGTTAGCTCCACCCGGAGCACTCGATTGCGATCGTCGTAACCCGCCGCGCGCAGATTGCCGCCGGCGAGCCGTTTCATTTCCACCCGCGCGAGCTCCGCTCAGCGCTTCTTGCGCTGCTTCGGCTTGTGCGGGCGCTTCTTGCCGTAGCTCCCATTGAAGATCTTGCCGCGGCGCGTGCGAACGTCACCTTTGCCCATGCGCAGTCTCCGTTACGAATTTGCCAGGATGCTAGGATTATAGCGCCGTCCTCTGCCGCGACGGCCAATTGCAACCCGCCGGAGCATTCGTGCGCTTTCCCCCTTCCTTCGCCGCCGCACTGCTTGCCCTGAGCTTTGCCGCGGCCGCTGCCGATCCCGGCAAGGTATTGCGCACCGCATTCACCATCGCCGAGACCAGCTTCGACCCCATCCTCGCCTATGACGCGGCTTCGAATTCGGTGGTGGAAGAAATCTCGGAATCGATGCTCGAATACGAGTACCTGACGCGGCCCATGAAGCTCGTGCCGCTGACCCTCGAACGCATGCCCGAGGTGTCCGATCGCGGTGCGACGTACCTGTGCCGCGTTCGCAAGGGCATTTTCTTTGCGGCGGATCCCGCGTTCAAGGGCAAGCCGCGGGAGCTCGTCGCCGCCGATTTCGCGTATTCACTCAAGCGCCTGCTCGATCCGGCGCTGCACTCGCCATGGACGTGGATCGTCGAAGGCAAGCTCGTTGGCGGCGACGAGCTGCAGGCCGCGGCGCAGAAGAGCGGCAGGCTCGACTACGACGCGCCGCTGCGCGGTCTCGAGGTTGTCGATCGGTACACACTGCGCATACGCCTGAAGCAGCCCGATTACACCTTTCTCTACATTCTGGCGATGCCCGCCGCGGCGGCGGTTGCGCGCGAAGCGGTCCAGGCCTACGGCAACGACTTCGGCGCACACCCGGTTGGCACCGGACCGTATCTGCTCAAGGAGTACCAGCGCAGCCACCGCATCGTGCTCGAAGCCAATCCGGGATTTCGCAAGGTCATATTCGACGAACCCGCGCCCGCCAACCCGGCCGATGCGGCGACAGCGCGCGCGCTCAACGGCAAGCTGCTACCTGCGATCGGCCGGATCGAGATCGCGGTCATCGAGGAGCAACAGCCGCGCTGGCTGGCGTTTCTGAAGCGCGAAATCGATTATCTGCAACCGTTCCCGGTCGATTTCGTCGACGAACTGCTGGTCAACGGCAGCCTCCGGCCGGCACTGGCCGCCAAGGGCATCCGACACGAACTCCTGCTGCGGCCGAATACGTGGTGGGCATACTTCAACATGGAAGACCCACTCGTCGGCGGCTACACCCCGGAGAAGATTGCGCTGCGGCGCGCGATCGCCATGGCGTTCAACACCGAGGAGTTCATCCGGGTGCTGTTCCACGGCCGCGCCGTTCCCGCGCAAGGGCTGGTACCGCCCGACATCGCCGGTTACGACCCAGGGCACAAGACGCTGGCGCAAGTGTACGATCCGGCGGCGGCGCGCGCTCTGCTCGACCACTTCGGTTACAAGGACCGCGATGGCGACGGCTACCGTTCGCTGCCCGACGGCAAGCCGCTCATCATCGAGTATTGGTCGCGGCCGACCTCGTTCGAGCGGCAGGCCGACGAGTTGTGGAAGAAGAACCTGGACGCGATCGGCATCCGCTCGGTGTTCAAGAAGGATCAGCAGCCGGAGCTGCGCAAGATGGCGCGCGCCGGCAAGCTGCAGACGCGACGGGACGGTTGGAATGCGGACTATCCCGACGCCGAGAACTTCATGCAGCTGCTCTACGGCCCGAACGTTGGCCAGGCGAATGAATCACGCTTCAACCTGCCCGAGTTCAACCGCCTCTACGAACAGGCCCGCATGCTGCCGGACTCGCCGGAGCGCACGCAAATCTTCGACCGCATGACCGACATCGTCATCGCGTACGCGCCTTTAAAGCTTACCCACCATCTGCTCGAGGATCATGTGATCCAGCCCTGGGTCATTGGCTACAAGCCGCACCCGATCCGCGCCGACGTCTGGAAATACCTCGACCTCGACGAAAGCAAGCGCGAGCGCTAGTCGCCCCGCGCCCGCGGATTCATTGCTTCGGCTGCGGATACGGCGCGCACTGCTTGAGTTCGGTCGCAACCAGCGACGCATTGTCGACCAGGGTTAGTTCGATTCCCTTGCCGCGCAGTTCCAGGTTGCCGTTGGAGAAGCGGACCCCCCCGGACGAAGCGGGGATCTGATAGAGCGAAATCCGATCGCCGCTGGGCATCAGCATCCGCGCTTCGCCCATGTCGAAACGGATCACCAGGCGCTCACCGTTGAGCAGGCAGACGAAGGTGTTCTTGGCCGCCTCCTGTTCTTCCTTGTTTGCTTTGTCGGCGCAACCGACAAGCGCCGCGATAAAAAGCACGTAGGCAAAGCGCATGAACCAACCCCCTGTGGCAGGCTGCATCTCGACCGCAGAGGATAGCATCCCGTGCGCTGCCAGGCGGTTCCCCGCGGTGGTTGTCGACTCAATGGATGGCGTCACAAAGCCGCGCGGCAACGCTGCGGCCGCCGGTCTGCGGTGTGAATACGAACGCGCAGGGATCGAAGCCTTCCTTGACCAGCGCGGCGGTGATGGTCTGCAGCGTCGCATCGGACAACGACGGCTCGCGGGCGAGAATGCGACCGTAATGCAGCGACGGGTGCCCCGTTGCCAGCCAGCGGTAATCGGGGCTTAGCGCGATCACGATTGACTCGCGCCCGAACGGATACCACCAGATGCCCAACAAGTGCACCGTGGTTATTTTGAGGACCGCGGGCTGCGTCGGATCGAGGACCCGTTGCTGCCCGTGGTTCGACTCCGCGGTGCCGTCCGCGCGCAGGCAGCTGCTCTTCGTCGCGATCGCGCCATTCTCGGCGGCGGAATATTCCGAGCGCGTGTCGCGCGCACACCGGCTTTGCAGAAAACCGGGAATCGCGGCGATCTCGTACCACGTGCCGTAATACCGATTCAGATCGAGGTCGGCAACCGGCGTGAGCGCGACCACCGGCGCAGCCCCGGCCAACGCAACCAGGGCCAGGCCGATTCGCCGGCGGGACGCCGCCCGTATCCTCTCGAGGTGAAGCAGTGCGGGCATGGGTCCCTAATCAGGATCACTATCGCCAACCAGGCCATTGCAGCCGATTGCGCCGGTCGGCGCAGATTGGGTGCCGGCCGCGGCATCGAACCCGCCGTGGATGCGCTCCTCGATGCTGCGCGATTGCGAAGGGTCCCGGCGGCGTCGCGCCGATTGTATCCCCAATCCACATGGCGCGTCCTGCCGCAGGGTGACGGTCGCGCCTGCGGCAAGGCAAACTTCTGCGGGGATCATGCCACGGTCCCGGCCGGTGAGCGAGCAGGCTCCCGTGCCGGACCCGCGGGTGGCGCGATCAGCTGATGCCCTGGAGTGCCTCGGGCTCTTCGTCGTCGGTCGCGCCGATTCGAGACGCGAACACGGTGGCGACGGCCGCGGCGCTTCGGGCCGCGCCCAACATCGCGCGGAAGGCGCGATCGGAGAACAGTTCGGCCACGGCGCGCAGCAGCTGCAGATGTGTTTCGGTTGCGCCCTCGGCCGGGACCAGAATGACGAAGAACTCGGCCACCGGCTTTCCGTCCGGGGCGCCGAACGGGATCGGCGACCGAGTGCGTGCGAACAGCGTCACCGGCGCGGCGATGCCTGGGACCCGCGCATGGGGGATGGCAAGCCCGCTACCGACCGCGGTCGAAGCGGCCTGTTCGCGGCGGAGCAGAGCGCGGCGGATCGGCTCCGCGGCGATGCGACCCGAGCCGGTGAGTACGTTCGCGACGGCGGCCAGCAATTCGGTCCTGCCGTGGACGTCCAGATCGAGCGCGATTTCCTGCGGGCAGAGCGCGTGTTCCAGCACCGGATCCATGGGCGTGGTTGGCTTCAGCTTGGGCGTAAGCCAGCCAAGGCGGTGCGGATCTCCGTGGCGTCGACGCAGCTGTTCAGCCGATCGCGGAAGGCCCTGTCGCAGAACATGCTTGCGGCCCGGGCGAGCAGCACGAGGTGCGCGTCGGTTGCACCCTCCGGCACCAGCAGCACGAGCAGAGACGATACCGGTTTGCCATCGGGCGCGTCGAAGGGGATCGCCTGGCGCAGGCGAACGAATGCAGTGATCGGGTGCGCCACGCCCTTGAGCCGGGCGTGGGGAATGGCGACCCCTTGGCCGAGCGCCGTGGAGCCAAGTGCCTCGCGTTCGGAGAGACCGGCGACGATGTCCTCCTCCGCCAACCCGTAGCGCGCCCCAAGCAGCGCGGCAACGCGGGCAAATACGCGCTCCCGTGTCGGGATGTCGACGTCGAGCAGGATATCTTCGAGCGAGAGCAAACCGGCAACGGAATCTTGCTGCGATCCGTCGGCGGCGCGTGCCGTGGCGACGGAGCCTGTGGGGAGACCGGCGTGTGTGTCAAACATGGTGTGGGCGGTGTATCGATAGATTGGCGCCGCGGCGCAGCGGGGGTGTCGGCGGAAACGGCGTCTGCCGGCAATCCATGGGAGCGAACGATGGAGTCATCGGGTTTGCGCAATGGTTCGGGCGCAGCCACGCGGGACGCGCGCTGCATATTTGACTGCCAAGCGTAATCGCCCGCACGTAAGTTCGCCGTCAGGTTCATCCCAGCGGGCGTAAACGGCTTGTAAAGAGCCGCGGTTGCTTACGCGTTCCTTACGCGGCAGGCGACCGAATTGACGCGGTCGTTCCTTGCCGCGCAATAGAGTTACCCAATCTTGCAAGCGAAAGGAAGACGTCATGCTCGTCGACCTCTGGCAACACTGGCTGCTGCTGCGGCCGCTCTTGGTGTTCGTGCTCGCCGGGCCGCTGCTGGTGTTGGCGCTGCTCGCCCGCTGGCGCGGCCAGCCGCGGCACTCGAAACGCCTCACCCGAGGTGCGCCGGAAGCGCAGAACGCCGTGAGCGAGGGTCAGCCCGAGCAGGGGCCCCGACCTCGCGTCGACGCGGGCCCGCAGGAATGGCCGGTGAGCGCCGCCGGGTCAGACCGTCGCGCAGCCTGAGCGGGCGACGGCGCGTTGCAACCGGGGACCGGTGGATGTCCGCAGGAACGCACGGCATTCCAGGTGTTGCACGGCTTCGGTTACCCAAGACATCTCAGCCACGCGCCAGGCGCCTACTGCTGCGGGACGCGAGCGGGGTCCGGCGGCCAACCGTTCGGCCGCGTCTGGGAAGGCGTTTCTTTACGGCCTCTTAACGCCGCTCTGCGGCGCATTTTGCGGTTTCTTGATACGGCGCCAGCTATTGTTATCGGTTGGCGAGTCGCACCCCTTGTGAGAGCCGATATGACAGACCTTGTGCTGGATCTCGTTTTCGTGGGCGTCCTGGTTGCGTTCTTCGCCTTGAGCGGCGGCTTGATCCGCTTCTGCGCGAAGCTCATGGACCAGGGGAGGCGGGGATGAACTGGGTGTACTGGTTGAGCGGCATTGCCGCGCTGGGCATATTCGTTTACCTCGTCATGGCGCTGTTCAAGCCGGAGCTCTTCGAATGACGACGCTATTCCAGACGCAGGGCTGGCTGCAGCTCGGCCTCTATCTGCTCGTGCTGCTGCTGCTGGTCAAGCCGCTCGGCGCCTACATGGCTGCCGTCTACGAGGGCCGCGCGTCGGGGGCGCAGCGCGTCGGCGGTTGGCTGGAACGGCTGATCTATCGCGGCGCCGGCGTCGACCCGGCCAAAGACATGGGGTGGGTCGACTACGCCATGGCCATGCTGTGGTTCAACCTCGCCGGCGCGCTCGCGGTCTACGCGATCCAGCGCCTGCAGGTCTGGCTGCCACTCAATCCGCAAGCGCTCGGGGCGGTCAGTCCCGATTCCTCGTTCAACACCGCGACGAGCTTCATCACCAACACCAACTGGCAGGGATACGGCGGCGAGAACACGATGAGCTACCTGACGCAGATGTTGGCGCTCGCCGTGCAGAACTTCGCCTCGGCCGCGACCGGGATGGCGATGCTCGTCGCGCTGACGCGAAGTTTCGTGCGCCGGGAAGCGAAGGGCATCGGCAACTTCTGGGTCGATGTCACCCGCACCACCGTCTACATCCTGTTGCCGTTGTCGATCGTCTTCGCACTCTTCCTCGTCGCGCGCGGCATCCCGCAGACCTTCGACCGGGCGGCGACGGTCACGCTGGTGCAACCGGTGACCTACGACAACCCGAAGAACGGCCCGGACGGGCAGCCGCTCAAGGACGAGAAAGGCAATCCGATCACCGAGAAGGCGACCGCCACCGAGCAGACGATTCCGCTGGGGCCGGTCGCGTCGCAAATCGCCATCAAGCAGCTCGGCACCAACGGCGGCGGCTACTACAACGTTAATTCGGCGCATCCGCTGGAGAACCCGACGCCGCTCACCGATTTCCTGGAGATGCTGGCGATCCTGCTCATCCCGGCCGCGCTCTGCTACACCTTCGGCCGGATGATTGGCGACACGCGGCAGGGTTGGGCGCTGCTCGCCGCGATGACGATCGTCCTCGCCGCGCTGCTGCCGTGTACCTACTTGGCCGAGCAGAACGGCAACCCGATCCTCACCAAGCTCGGCGCCGACCAGGTCGCGACCGCGTCGAATATCGGCGGCAATATGGAGGGCAAGGAAGTGCGCATTGGCGTTGCCAATTCCGCCCTCTGGGCAACCGTAACGACGGCGGCGTCGAACGGCAGCGTCAATTCGATGCACGACTCGTTCACGCCCTTGGGCGGGATGATCCCGATGTGGCTCATCCAACTCTCGGAGGTCATCTTCGGCGGCGTCGGTTCGGGCCTGTACGGGCTGATCGTCTACGCCGTCGTGGCGGTGTTCATCGCCGGACTGATGATCGGCCGCACCCCGGAGTACCTGGGCAAGAAGATCGGCTCGTTCGAAGTCAAGATGGCATCGATCGCGATCCTGGTGCCGCCGTTTCTGGTGCTGTTCGGCACCGCGCTGGCGGTGCTGCTCGACGCCGGGAAGGCGGGCGCGTCGAACCCCGGCGCCCAGGGGTTCAGCGAGATCCTCTACGGCTTCTCCTCTGCCGGTAACAACAACGGCAGCGCGTTCGCCGGCTTGAACGCCAACACGCCGTTCTACAACACCGCGCTGGGAATTACCATGCTGTTCGCCCGCTACTGGCTCGCAATCCCGGTGCTGGCGCTCGCCGGCGCCTTCGCCGCCGCCAAACACGTGCCGCCGTCGGCGGGCACGCTGCCAACGCATACGCCGCTGTTCATCGTGGTGTTGATCGGCACAGTCATCACGGTGGGCGCGCTGACCTTCGTACCGGCGCTGGCGCTTGGCCCTATCGTCGAGCACCTGCTGCTCTTCGCCGGCAACTAGTCGCATTCTCCAGACAGGATTCGCAGAGGGTTCCGACATGACCACCGTCACTGCGCAACCGAGCGCGCTTTCATGGTTTCTGAGCCGCGGTCTGCTAAGAGGCGCGCTAATCGACAGCTTTCGCCGGCTTACGCCTCGCTATCAGTGGCGCAATCCGGTCATGTTCGTCGTCTACATCGGCAGCATCCTGACGACGATCCTCTGGTTCCAGGCGCTCGTTGGCAAAGGCGAGGCCCCGGCCGGTTTCATCCTCGCGGTGACACTGTGGCTTTGGGTAACACTGCTGTTCGCCAATTTTGCCGAGGCGATCGCCGAGGGCCGCAGCAAGGCGCAGGCGGCGTCGCTCAAGAGCGCGCGCAAGGATACAACGGCCAAGCGTCTGCTGCGTGCCGAGAGAAACGCGCCGCAGACGCCGACGCCGTCGTCGAACCTCCGCAAGGGCGATGTCGTTCTGGTCGAGCAGGGCGACCTGGTCCCGGGGGACGGCGACGTGATCGAAGGCGTGGCGTCGATCGACGAGTCCGCGATCACCGGCGAAAGCGCACCGGTGATCCGCGCCGCCGGCAGCGACTTTGACTCGGTCACCGGGGGCACGCGCGTGCTTTCCGATTGGATCATCGTGCGCATCAACGTCAATCCCGGGGAAGCCTTTCTCGACCGCATGATCAGCATGGTCGAGGGCGCCAAGCGGCAGAAGACGCCCAACGAAATCGCGCTCACCATCCTGCTGGTGGCGATGACGCTCGTGTTCCTGTTCGCCACCGTGACGCTGCTCCCGTATTCGCTCTACAGCGTGGAGATTGCCAAGGCGGGGACGCCGGTGACGATCACGGTGCTCGTGGCGCTGCTGGTGTGCCTGATCCCGACCACGATCGGCGGGCTGCTCTCCGCCATCGGGGTTGCCGGTATGGGCCGCATGATGCGGGCCAACGTCGTGGCTACTTCGGGCCGCGCGGTCGAAGCGGCCGGCGACTGCGACGTGCTGCTGCTCGACAAGACCGGAACGATCACGCACGGCAATCGCCAGGCTTCGGCGCTCTACCCGATCGCGGGCGTGACCGCGCAGCAGCTCGCCGAGGCAACGCTGCTCGCCTCCCTCGGCGACGAGACGCCGGAAGGCAAAAGCATCGTCGTGCACGTCAAGCGCGCCTACGGCATCTCACCGCCAGCGCTGGAGCCGGGCAAGTTCGTGATCGTTGCGTTCTCCGCCCAGACGCGGATGAGCGGGGTCACCTACCAGGGACGCGAGCTGCGCAAAGGTGCACTCGACGCGGTGCGCAATTGGGTAATGCCGCAGGGCGGCGGCATCGACGCCGAGGTCACGGCCCGCGTGGAAGAGGTGGCGCGGCGCGGCTCGACGCCGCTGGTGGTCGCGGAGGGCGGGCATGTGCTCGGTGTCGTGGAGCTCAAGGACATCGTCAAGACGCAGATCAAGGAGCGCTTCGCCGAGCTGCGGAAGATGGGCATCCGCACCATCATGGTCACCGGCGACAACAAGCTCACCGCGGCGTCGATTGCCGCCGAGGCCGGTGTCGACGATTTCGTGGCTGAAATCAACCCGGAGGCGAAGCTCAAGCTCATTCGCGGCATCCAGGCCGAGGGCAAGCTCGTCGCGATGACGGGCGACGGCACCAATGATGCACCGGCGCTGGCACAGGCCGACGTCGCGGTCGTGATGAACAGCGGCACGCAGGCGGCGAAGGAAGCGGGCAACATGGTCGACCTCGACTCGAATCCGACCAAGTTGATCGAGATCGTCGAGATCGGCAAGCAGCTGCTGATGACGCGCGGGGCGCTCACCACCTTCTCGATCGCCAACGACGTTGCCAAGTATTTCGCCATCATTCCCGCGGCGTTTGCCAGCACCTATCCGGTACTCGACGCCCTCAACGTCATGCATCTGGCCACGCCGAACAGCGCGATTCTCTCCGCGGTCATCTTCAACGCGTTGATCATCCCGGCGCTGATCCCGCTTGCGCTCAAGGGCGTCAAGTACCGCCCGGTCGGGGCGGGGCCGATTCTGCGCCGCAATATGCTGATATACGGCGTCGGCGGCATCCTCCTGCCGTTCGCTGGCATCAAGCTGATCGATATGCTGCTCGCTGCAGTCAACCTCGCCTGAAGGAAGCGTCGATGTTCGCCTTCGCTCAAGTCGTCCCCGCGGTGCGCCTGCTGCTGGTGCTGTCGGTACTCACCGGCGTCGCCTACCCGCTCCTCGTCACCGGCATCGCGCAGCTGGCGTTTCCGGGTCCCGCCAATGGCAGCCTCGTCGTCGCGGACGGCAAGACGGTGGGCTCGACGTTGGTTGGCCAACCCTTCGACGACCCGAAGTATTTCTGGAGCCGGCCATCAGCGACGTCGCCGCAGCCGTACAACGCAATGGCTTCGAATGGGTCGAACCAGGGCACGCGCAACCCGGCACTCGCCGACGCGGTGACCGCCCGCGTCAAGGCGTTGCGCGACGCCGATTCCGGCAACACCGCGCCGGTACCGGCCGATCTCGTCACCGCGTCGGCCAGCGGGCTCGATCCGCATATCAGCATCGCCGCGGCGTTGTATCAGGCGCCGCGTGTGGCCCGCGTGCGCGCCTTATCCATCGACAAGGTCACGGCCCTCGTCGCCGCGCACACGGAAGGGCGCACGCTCGCCCTGCTCGGCGAGCCGCGGGTCAATGTGCTCGAATTGAACCTCGAGCTCGACCGCGCTCGCTGACGGCAAGCCACAGCTAGCCGCGGTACACTACGCGCCGTCACCTGCTGACGGCGCGTGATGAACAGCGAACGCCCCGACCCTGACCATCTGCTTGCCGAGTTGAAGGCAGCCGCCGCGCGCGAGCAGCGCGGGCGGTTGAAGATCTTCTTCGGTGCTTCCGCTGGCGTCGGCAAAACCTTCTCGATGCTCGCCGCGGCGCAGGCGCTGCGCCGCGCCGGCAACGATGTCGTCGTCGGCCTGCTCGAAACCCATGGCCGCGCCGAGACCGCCGCCATGCTCGAGGGCCTCGAGCTCCTGCCGCCGCTGATGCTCGACGTGCGCGGGACCATGGTCAAGGAATTCGATCTCGATGCCGCGTTGAAGCGCCGGCCGGCCCTGCTCCTGGTCGACGAGCTGGCCCACACCAATGCGCCCGGGGCGCGCCATCCTAAACGTTGGCAGGACGTCGACGAGTTGCTGGCCGCCGGCATCGATGTGTACACGACGCTCAACGTGCAGCACATCGAGAGCCTCAACGACGTGATCGGCCAGATCACTGGGATCCGTGTCAACGAAACACTTCCCGACACCTTCTTCGAGACGGCGGACGAAGTCGAGCTGATCGACCTTTCGCCCGACGAGCTGCTGAAGCGTCTGCGTGAGGGCAAGGTGTATGTCCCCCACCAGGCCGAGCGTGCGCTGGCGAATTTCTTCAAGAAGGGCAACCTGATCGCGTTGCGGGAGATGGCGCTGCGGCAGACAGCCGACCGCGTCGACGCGCAGATGCGCGAGTACCGCGATGAGAAGGCGATCATCCCGGTGTGGGCGGCGGGCGAGCGAATCGTGGTCGCGATCGGGCCCGACACGCGCGGCGAGCAGCTCGTGCGCGCCGCGAAACGTCTCGCCGACTCGGTCGACGCGGAATGGCACGCCGTCTACGTCGAGACGCCACACCTGCTGCGGCTGCCGCAGGCGGAGCGCAACCGGGTGCTGGGCTACCTTCGGCTTGCCGAGCAGCTTGGTGCGAAGACCTCGGTGCTCTCGGCGACCACCGTCGCCGACGAGCTGCTGGCGTTCGCGGGCGACCAGAACGCGACCCGGCTCGTGATGGGCAGACCGACCCGATCCGGCTGGAGGCGCTGGCTGCTCGGCTCGGTGATCGATGCGGTGACGGCGCGACTGCGTGGTCTCGACCTGCACCTCGTCGGCGATCGCGATCGCGGCCGGCTTCACAGCGCCGGATTTGCCGACCAGCTCGCGCGGACCAAGGCCCATCTTGGCATCGACGAAAGCAAGCCCCAATCGGGCAAGCCGCGCTGGCCCGGGTACGCGGCGGCGGCAGCTATTTGCGGCGTCGCGACCTCCGTCGCGTGGGTGTTTTTTGGGCGCCTGGAGGCGACCAACCTGATCATGGTGTACCTCGTCGGCGTGCTGTTCATCGCGTATCGCTTCGGCCGTGGCCCGGCGATTGCCGCTTCCGTGCTCTCGGTGCTGCTGTTCGATTTTCTGTTCGTGGCGCCGTATTACAGCTTCGCCGTCAGCGACACGCAGTACCTGCTCACCTTTGCCGTGATGCTGCTGGTCGGGCTGACCATCAGCAGTCTCACGGCGAGCATCCGGCTGCAGGCCCGCGTGGCGCAGCACCGGCAGGCGCGCACCGAGGCCCTGTACACCATGACCCGCGAGCTGTCGCGCGCGAGCGGCCTCGACGAAGTGGTGATGATCGCCGTGCAGCACGTGGCGCGCGTGTTCGAAGCGCAGGCAGTGGTCCTGATCCCGGACGCCGCCGGGACGATCACCTACCCGCAGGCGCCCGGGATCTACGGGTCGTACCACGGCGCGGATCTGGGAATCGCGCGCTGGGTGTACGCCAACCGCGTTGCCGCCGGCCTGAACACGAATACGCTTCCCGGCGCCGACGCGCTCTATCTGCCACTTGCCGCGGCACACAAGCTGGCCGGGGTCCTGGCAGTGCTGCCCTCGCGCCGCGAGCGGCTGCTGGCTCCCGAGCAGCGGCATTTGCTGGAAACGTTCGCCGCGCAGATCGCGGCCGCTGCCGAGCGCGTGTTGCTTGCCGCCGACGCGGCGAAGCTTTCCCGCCAGGCGGAGACCGAGAGCCTGCGCAATTCGCTGCTGAACGCGATATCGCACGATCTGCGCACGCCGCTGGCGGTTCTCGTCGGCGCTTCGTCGAGTCTCATCACCGACGCCGATAGGTTGTCGGATGCGGCGCGGCTGGAACTGGCGGCGACCGTGCACGATGAAGCGACCCGCATGACGGCGCTGGTCAACAACCTGCTCGACATGGCGCGCCTCGAATCGGGAGCGATTGCCCTGGCCTGCGAATGGACGCCGCTGGAAGAGATCGTCGGCAGCGTTCTCGGGCGGCTGCGCGACGCGCTGGCTGCGCATCCGGTCAAGGTCGCCCTGCCCGCGGATTTGCCCCTGCTGCACGTCGATCCCGTGCTCCTCGAGCAATTGTTCGCGAATCTGCTCGAGAATGCCTGCAAGTACACCCCGGCGGGAACGCCGATCGAAATCTCCGCGCAGGCGGTCCCAGGGCGCATCCGGGTCGAGGTGGCCGATCGCGGGCCCGGCATCCCGGCCGGCGAGGAGGCGAAGCTCTTCGACAAGTTCTATCGTCTGCAGCGCGAGGCCGCGCAACGCGGCGTGGGTCTTGGCCTGGCGATTTGCAAGGCGATCGTCGCCGCCCACGGCGGAACGATCAGTGCCGCCAACCGGCCCGGCGGTGGCGCCGTGTTTCGTTTCGAGTTGCCGGCCGGTGAGCCGCCGGGCATGGAGCCGGAAGTGGAGACGCGAGCTGCCACTGGAACCACGCCGTGAATACCGGAGCCGCGACGCTGGTCGTCATCGAGGATGATCCGCAGATTCGCCGCTTCCTGCGTACCGGCCTGTCTGCGGAGCCGTTCCGGATCTTCGAAGCCGAGACCGGCCGGGCCGGCCTGGTCGAGGCCGCGACGCGCAAACCCGATCTGGTGATTCTCGACCTCGGCCTGCCTGATCTCGACGGCGTCGACGTCGTGGCGGAGCTGCGCGCATGGTATACGCGCCCGATCATCATCCTGTCGGCACGCAGCAACGAGCAGGAAAAGATCAAGGCGCTTGACGCCGGCGCCGACGATTACCTGACGAAGCCATTCGGCATCGGCGAGCTGCTGGCGCGGATTCGCGCCGCGCTGCGGCGGGCCGCGCGCGACGACGGCGTCGCCGCCGAGAGCACTTTCGAATTCGATGATATTCGCATCGATCTGGCCGCGCGCCGGGTGCAGCGTGGCGGCAACGACGTGCATCTCACCCCCAACGAGTACCGGCTGCTGGCGGTCCTGATCCGCTATGCCGGCAAGGTCTGCACGCACCGGCAGCTGCTCGCGGAGGTCTGGGGCCCGTCGCACGTCGAGCACGGACACTACCTGCGGATCTACATGGCGCAGCTGCGGCACAAGCTGGAGGCCGATCCGACCAATCCCCGTTTTCTGCGCACGGAGGCGGGCGTCGGCTATCGCTTGCAGGTGGACTAGCGCGACGCGGCTTGCGCGGGTGGCTTGGCGCGGCCGCGCTCGACGCGGGGCCGTCCCGGGGCGGCTCCAGGGCTAGCAATCGACGACGTTGACGGCGAGACCGCCGAGCGAGGTCTCCTTGTATTTCGCCATCATGTCACGGCCGGTGTCGAACATGGTCTTGATGACGGTGTCGAGCGTGACCCGGTGCGTGCCGTCGCCGCGCAGCGCCAGCGACGCCGCATTGATCGCCTTCACCGCGCCCATCGCGTTGCGCTCGATGCAGGGAATCTGCACCAGCCCCCCGACCGGATCGCAGCTCATGCCCAGGTGGTGCTCGATGCCGATCTCGGCGGCGTTCTCGATTTGCGCATTGCTGCCCCCCAGGGCGGCGGCGAGTCCGCCGGCGGCCATCGAGCAGGCGACGCCGACTTCCCCCTGGCAGCCGACCTCGGCGCCGGAGAGCGACGCGTTGCGCTTGCACAGCCCGCCGATCGCGGCCGCCGTCAGCAGGAAGGCGATGATGCCGTCTTCGTTGCTTTCCGGATAAAACTCGCGGTAGTAGCGGATGACCGCGGGGATGATGCCGGCTGCGCCGTTGGTCGGCGCGGTGACGACGCGCCCACCCGCGGCGTTCTCCTCGTTGACCGCGATCGCATACACGCTTGCCCAGTCGGTCGCCTCGCTTGGGCTTTGCTCCTTGCGCTCCCGGCGCGCCAGCAGCGACTCGCGCAGGCCCTTCGCCCGACGGCGAACATTCAACCCGCCCGGCAGCATGCCGCCGTGGTTCATGCCGCGCTCGATGCTGTCGTTCATCACCACCCAGCGTTGTAGCAGTCCGGAACGCAGCTCGGTTGGACTGCGCAGCGTGAGCTCGTTGGCGCGCATCATTTCCGCAATGCGCTTGCCGGCTACATTCCCGTAGGAGAGCAATTCTGCGGCCGTGGCGAACGGATACGGCACGCGCGGGCCGGCTGCGGGCTCCGCGAGCTTTTGCGCCTCGGCTTCCGTAACCACAAAACCGCCACCGACCGAAAAGAAGATCTTGCGGGCAATGATCGCGTCCGCAGCGTCGTAGGCCGTGAAGCGCATGCCGTTGCTGTGAAACGCGAGCGCCTTGTCGATGCGGAAGCGCAAGTGATCCTGCTCCACGAAGCGGATCTCGTGCCGTCCGTCGAGCGCGAGCGTGCGCTGTTGCAGGATGCGGCGCACTTTCGGTTCGACCTGATCGGGATCGATGCCGTCGGGCGTCTCGCCGGAGAGCCCGAGCAGGATCGCCCGGTCGGTGCTATGGCCGCGACCGGTCAGCGCCAACGAGCCGTAGAGATCGACGACAACCTGCGTGGTGAGGCCGAGCTTGCCGTCGGCTGCGAGCTCGTGGACGAACCGATGCGCCGCGCGCATGGGCCCGACAGTGTGCGAACTCGACGGTCCGAGCCCGATCTTGAACAAATCAAATACGCTGATGAACATTGCGTTGATGCGCGGCTCTTCCGCCCCAGGCTGGACGACGGCAAGCGCGATGGTAGACTGAATCAATGATCATACTCTGGTGCAGCCGATGAAAGCATACTGGCGATGGGTGAGCGGCGTTGCATTGGCCGCGTACCTTGCGCTGGCGGCGAGCGGCGCCCCGATCGCCGGCCAGGCGGCGGACGCCGGGTGGCAGGCCTATCAGCGCGGCGACTACGCGGCGGCGCTCGCCTGGTACGAAGCCGGGGCCCGAAAGGGCGACCGGCTCGCGCAATACAATGTGGCCATGATGCTGCTGCGCGGCGAGGGCAAGCCTGTCGACCTCGCCGCGGGGGTGGGTTGGCTTACCAAGGCCGCCGACGCGGGCATGCCGCAGGCGCAGTACAACCTTGGCCTGCTCGCTGAAAGCGGCATCGGCGTGGAACGGTCACTCACCTCGGCAACGCAGTGGTGGCAGAAAGCCGCCGAGCAAGGCCACACCGAAGCGCAGGTGCAGCTCGCGACCCAGTATTTTCTGGGTCGCGGCGCGCCCAAGGACTGGAAGCTCGCCGCGAGGTGGTACGAGGCCGCGGCCGAGAAGGGCGACCCCGGCGCGCAGTACATCATCGCGAGCTTCTACGAACACGGCGACGGTGTGCCCCAGGATCTGCGCCGCGCGCTCGAGTGGTACGTGCAGGCTGCCCGGCAGGGCGATGTCGGCGCGGCGGCGCAGGCAAAGGACGTTGCGCGCCGCCTGGTCGAGGCCGGCAACGTGCCGCGATAAGCCAGCGGACCCGCGGGCTTAGCGTACCGCGGACGGGGCGGGGAAGCGGATGCGGTCCGGATAAGACAGCACTTCGGGCAGCGCGCCGCCGACCAGTCGCCGCTGCGCCGCCTGCCACCACGCGGCGTCCAGCAAATCGGCGTGGTGTGCCAGAAAGTCGGCGCGCAGCCCCGGGTCGGTCAGCAGGAACGTCGCGAATTCCTCGGGAAAGACATCATTGGCCGCGACCGGATACCACACCTCGTTGTCCATTTCGTCGTAGCCCTCAGGCACCGGCGGAATGCGCCGGAAGCTGCAATCGGTGATGTATTCGATCTCGTCGTAGTCGTAGAAGACGATCCGGCCGAACCGGGTCACGCCGAAGTTCTTGAACAGCAGGTCGCCGGCGAAGATGTTGACCGCGGCGAGCTGCTTGAGCGCGTCGCCGTAGTCGCGGATTGCGCGCTCGCGCTGCGCCGGCGTCGCCGTTTTGAGGAACAGGTTGAGCGGCGTCATCCGCCGCTCGATGTAGAGGTGCTTGACGATGATCATCTCGCCGTCGTCCTCGATGGCGGAGGCCGCAACACTGGTGAGCTCGGCGATCAGCTCCGGCGTGAAGCGCGCGCGCGGAAAGGCGACGTCGGAGTATTCGAGCGTGTCCGCCATCCGCCCGACGCGGTCATGGTGCTTGACCAGCAGATACTTTACCTTGACCTTTTCGCGGGTCGTCTCCTTCGACACTGCGATCCGGTCGCGGATCACCTTGAACACGTACGGATACGAAGGCAGCGTGAAGACGGTCATCACCAGCCCCTTGATACCGGGCGCGAGGGTGAACTCGTCGGTCGAGTGCTTGAGGTGATGCAGGAAATCTCGAAAGAAGAGCGTTTTGCCCTGCTTCTGCAGGCCGACCATCGTATAAAGCTCCGCTTCGGTGCGCACCGGCACCATGCTGTGCAGGAAGCCGACATAGGCCGATGGCACTTCCATATCCACCAGGAAGTACGCCCGGTTGGCCGAGAACAGGAGCGCGATCTGCTCGGCGTCCATGAGCAGCGCATCGACATAGAGCCGGCCTTCCGCATCGTGCTTGATCGGCACGACGAAGGGGTAGACGTGAAATCCGTTGACGATGCGGCCGACGATATAGGCGGTGCGGTTACGGAAGAACAGCGACGAGAGCACCTGCAGCTGGTGGTTGGCCTCGAGGACGAATGGGCGCGGGAAGCGCGAGCGGAACGTCCGGAGCAGATTGCGCAGGTCGCCACGGAAATCCGCGAAACGGCGCTCCAGCCGGAAGTCGAGGACGACATCGATCAGCGCCTGCCGCAAGCCGTGCTGACGCGGATAGTACGACCGGTACGACGGCGGATCGGCATCGATGTGCTCCGTCGACATGGCGGGGCGCACGAACAGGCAGCGGTTGTGGAAATACGTCCGGTGCAGGATCTTGCAAGAGACGGAATTGAAGAACGTCTCCGCACATTCCGGCTGCTTGTGATCGATGAGCAGCCCGATGTAGTGGCGCTTGACCGCCTCCCAGTGGACCTCGTCGATCCGGTCGCAGCCGAACTCGCGCTCCAGCCGCGCGACGGTTTCCAGGACGCGGCGATCGTAGAAGTCGATGCGATCCTGCGAGGTGTGAGCGATGGCGAGCCAGTTGCCGGCCTCGAAATGGCTCTTGGCGACGGTGGCGCAGTCGCGAAACAACGCGTAGTGGCGGTTGAAGCCCTCGAGCGTTGCCTGGGCGATGGCGGCTGGCTCGCGGACGGCGGACACGTCGACCGGCCGTGGGCGTGGGGAGGGGTGCAGCGGGCTCGCCATGGGCAGCATCGAGGCTCGTTCGCGAGGGGAGAGTTTACTCGCGCCTCGCCGACCGCGCGACGACGCGTGACGCTGCCGCCGCGCCGGCGTAAAGTAACAGCAGCATGGACGCTACTGCGCCTTCATCGTCGGCGACCGGCCGGGCACGCCTGCTGCGGCTGGTGCTCGGCGTCTGGCCGCTCGCAGCGCTGGCCACAACTCCGGCCGGAGCGCAGATCTTCAAGTGCATTGTCGACTCGGGCAACGTCACCTATCAGAACGAGCCATGCCCGAAGAACGCCAAGGCCGAGCGCGTCGACCTCTTCGACAACAGCTGGACGGCCGATCGCGTGGAGAAAGACGCGCAGTGGCGGCGGACCGCCGCCGAGCACCACGTCGTCGCCGGCATGCCGCAGCGCTGGGTCCGCGAAGCGCTGGGCGAGCCCACAGAGGTCCGCGATACGGCGACCGCCGGGGCCAAGGAAGTATGGCTGTACAATTTTCCCGAGCGCAGCGTGCAGGTCGGGATTCTCGCCGATCAGGTGCTCTGGTTCCGGGAAACGCCGGTGATCGGTTCGTTGACGCGCGCCGCGACCGAGTTCGATCGCACGGCAGTCGGAGCGCAGCACGCCGCGCCGGGGGCCGCGGCGGCAGCGTCGGATGCCCCGCGTGCCGCCCCGGATGCGCCGCGCCCCGCGCCGGATATTCCGCCGACTGCGCCAGCTGGCCCGCGTGTCCTACCGGATGCGCCGCGCGCCGCGCCGGAAGTGTCGCTGACCACGCCGGCTGCTCCGCGCTCCCTCCCGGATACCGCGCGCGCCATCCCGGATACGCCGCGACCGGCGCCCGAAATTTCGCCCTCGGCGCAGGTAAGCCCGAGGATCAGCGAGTCAACGCATGGCGTCGCACGCGGCCAGGATTGCAAGCAGGCGCTCGCCGAACTCGGTACGCCAAGTCGCCAGCGCGAGGTGCCCGCCTTCGACAGCGCGAGCGGACCGACGACCGAATACTTCTATGAACCCGCCGGCAGCGAGAGTCCCACGCGCACGCGCATCGTCTGCGCCAACGGGAGAGTGGAAGGCGTCGACCGCACCATAGTCCGCTGAAGACGTGGCGCCATGCTGGCCTCGCCCGCGGCGGGGCTAGTCCTTCTTCGCTGCCTCGATTTGCTGCTTCAGATTCTCGTTGTACTTGTTGTATTCGTCGATCGCCTTGTTGTTGCTTTCGACCACGGCGTTGATCCAGGTTCGGTTGTCATCGACGTATTTCTTGATGCAGTCGCCGTAAATCTTGTAATCGGCATTAAAAGCGACGATTTTCGCGTTCGCAGCGTCCTTGGGCGGGAACGTTGGGGCGACGCAAGTGTGGGCTGGAATCACCGGCAGTGCCGCGGTCGTCGCCGGGGTTGCGGCGGGCGCCGGGGTTGCGGCGGGTGCCGGGGCTGCGGCGCGCGCCGGGGCCGGGGGGGCGGGTATGGGTGCCGGGGCGGCGGACGGGTAGCGTGACTGCGCTTGCGCCAGTACCGGCAAAGCGGCGACCAGCAGGGCAAGCGGGGGGATCAGCAACGAGCGTGAAATCATCGAGGAGCCTCGGACGGCGAGAAAAATGCGCATTCTATGCCTGGCCGCGGCGCGGGGAAAGCGCCCGGGCCTCGCGGCAGGTCCGACCACGGCGGTCAGGCGTTGCCGGCTCGGCCGCTTTCGACCCTTTATGGCAGACGGTCGGACTTTTCGGAAACGGTCGTTCGGCCCCGCGCGAGTGATCGGACCTAGAGTGAAAGAGCACCCACGCCAGGAGATAGCCTGCGCGACCACCTGAATGAGGAGTGCCGCATAGAAGACCCGGCATGCCGCTCAATGTTGGTTCTGCGGCAGGCCGTCAGCGATCTCATAGTAATCACCCTTCTCTGCCACGAAGATGTGCATCTCCAAGTGAGTGGAAGTGGGCGTGTCGAATGCCCCCATCGCGATGCCGATCCAGTCTCGCGCCGGCGGATCAAAGAACAAGGAAGATCCACACGTGGAGCAGAACCCCCGTCGTACTTTCGTTGACGAGTGGTACCAGGTTAGGTTCTCCTGCCCCGTGATCGTGACCGCTGCCTTGGGCACGTCCGTCGAGGCGAAGTAATGGCCTGAGTGTTTCCTGCACTGGGCGCAGTGGCACGCGTCGGGAGGCTTTAGTTCTCCTGTCACCACGAAAGCAACCCGGCCGCAGAGGCAAGAGCCTTTATTGATAGCTGCCATAATCCGATTCCTTTACAACGGGTGTGAGCGTGGGCGCACTCTGTGAGGCCCAGGTCTTCGCTTCACTGCTCGACGCGAAGCGCCATCTCATGAGACATCTCCCGACAGCAGTCATCCGGCGTTCTCCAGGGCAGCCATTCAACGCTCCACGTAAGGTGGCGCCGAAGCGCAGCGTTGACCCGCCCGACCAAGGCCCGATACGCGGGGTCGTATTGCTGATTTCCTGTCCTCGGTGAAGGACAGGCAGCGCTGACCCGCATGAAGCTGCGTTGGCGGAACTAGGCCCGAGCGCCATTCCCGAACATCGCACCTCGCGTACGCTCCATCGCGTCGGCGATCGCGTCGTAGTCGTCATTGCCCAACACATGACCTCCGACGGATTTGCCGCAGAGTGATCCGCCGAGGTTGATCGCGTGGATCGGCGCACCATGCAAGGCAGCGTATTCCTGCGCACGCCGGTTGACTCCGCTGCGAATGTCATGCGCAACGACGGGACTCAGTACGCCGACATTGGTAAGGAGCGGAAACGGCACTGCCTGATGAAGCGCGGTAAGCAGGCGCGTGGTCGTACCGTGCGGCAGAATCTGCGTCCCGCGCCGCACCAGATCCTCGTGCGCCCAAATGCAGAAATCGAGGAAGGAGTTTCCGCGGACGAACACGCTTACGGAATTGTTGACACCAACCGACTTGACAAGCGCACCCCATCGCGTCTCGACCCAGATCTGATGGCAAAAGGCGAAATCACTGGTCACTTCGATGCGAAACGCCTCCCGGTCGAAGACAAGGATGTCGGCGTCGATCCAAATCGTCCGCTCGTAACCGGCAGCGAGCAATTCGCGGGCAACGAGAATTCGCGCCAAATTCGTGATGACTTGGACGTTGGTTCCGGCGCCGCGTCGGTACCATTCCGGAACGTAGTCAAACAAACGGTCGTCGATAAAGTGATAGTCGAATCTCTGTGCGTCCGCCCACGCCCTGGCCGATTGCATGCACCGGTTCATCCACGCAGGAACATCTCGCGTTCGATAGGACTGGTAGACAACCGTTTTCATCGGATCGTAGGTTTCGAGCTGCCTTCGCGGGTTTGCGGTCGATCACCCACTCGAAGTTGGTGGGTTGCTCGGCCACCGGAGGTTTAGCGGGCGAGTCCCATCTTCTCCAGGAACGGCTGCCAGCGAGGGTCACTGTGGAGGTTGCGCAGCAGGGGCTGAACCTTGATTTGGCATAGGCCCGCGTTACGTTGCGTGTACGCGCGCTCCAGCCATTCGAAGGCCTGGTCGACATTGCCGCGGTAGGCATTTCCCCGAGCGATCGCAATGGCGTGCAAGGGGAGTTCGCTTAGTTGCTCAAGCGAGGCGGATGATTGGGCCTCGCGCCCCAGCGCGTGATAAGCCACTGACATCCCCAGCAGGCGAAGTTCCTTAAACGATTCCTTCTTGAATACTGCGAGCGCCTCTGCAAACCGACCCTGCGCTAGATAGACCTCGCCTAGATGCTCGTATGTCATCCCACCAAGAGGATTGAGCTCGAGTGCCTCCTTCAGCGCCGCTTCCGCCTGCTCCAGAAAACCGGCGAACAGAGAAAACATCCCGAGATAGCGATGGCCTTGCACGTTGAGTGGATCAAGCACAATCACTCGCCGGGAAAGTACGATCGATTCGTCCAAGCGGCCAAGACTCCCGGCCACAAAAGCCGCGGCGAGCACAACATCCGCGTTCCTCGGCGCCAACTCCAGCGCTCGCCGCGACGATGCGTCCGCCCCCTTCCAATCCCAGTCGTACCCCATCCGAACGTGCCCGAGCACCACGTGTCCCTCTGCGAGGTCCGGCTCCAACGCTAAGGCGCGTTCTGCGGCGTCGCGAGCGTGCCTATACCCCTTTTCGTAGCTCGTCCAACCTACTCCGGCCTCGATCGCCTGGGCATACGCCAGCGCGGCCCACGCCAACGCATATTCCGAATCGAGCTCTATCGCGTGCCGCAGGTATTTGAGTCCTTGCGCCATGTCTTTCCGCGTCCGGCGATCGACCAAGAACCGTCCTTGCAGGTATAGCCGATACGCCTCGGCATTCTCGCTACGCCCCTTCGCGGCCGCGTTCACTTCGGCCTTCACGGCCGCACTAGCCAAAGGGTCGGGCTTCTCGGCCAATAGCGCCGCGCGCAGCTCTTTGACGACCGATTGTGCGATGTCGTCCTGTACCGCAAAGATATCGTCCAACTCCCGATCATAGGTCTCCGCCCACAGGTGCGAGTCGGTGGCCACTTGGATGAGCTGCGCGCTGATGCGTACCCGCTTGCCCGACTTGCGCACGCTGCCCTCGAGGATCGTCGCGACGTTGAGCTTCCGCGCGACCGTCGGAATGTCGATGTCCTTACCCTTGAAGTAGAACGCCGACGTACGCGACGCAACGCGCAGTCCGCGGATCTTCGAGAGCACATTCAGCAGCTCCTCGGCGAGTCCGTCGGCGAAATACTCGTTCTCCTCGTCGCCGCTCAGGTTGACGAAAGGCAGCACCGCGATCGAGGGCGGATTCACTTGCGAGGCAGCGAGTGGCGCCTGCGGCTGCGGAACAACCTTGGGCGACCGATCATCAGTCACCTCGAACACCGCTTCCGGCCGATCGAGGTCTTTGAGGGTGTGCTGACCAAGGCTCCGCAGCGACACCTTCTCCGGCAGGTAGTGGCGACAAAGATCATAGGTGATTGCCGATACCAAGGTTTGCCCGCCACGACCCAAAGCAACAAGCCGCGCGACCCGATTGAGTGTCGGACCAAAGTAATCGCCGTCGCGCAATTCCGCCGGGCCGCTGTGCAAAGCCATCCGCACGCGAATCCGGATCGGTTCCGGCCAGGGCTCGGTGGCCAGCGCGTGCTGCGCGTCTACCGAGGCTTCCAGCGCATCGGTTGCCGAGACGAAAGCGGCGCAAACTCCGTCGCCAACGGACTTCACCACGTGGCCGCCGTGTCCTTCAATGCATTGCCGCAATAACGCATCGTGGCGGGCGAGCGCCAGCTGCATCGCCGCGCGATGCGCTTCCCATAGCCGCGTGCTGCCCTCCACGTCGGTGACCAAGAACGTGACCGTGCCGATCGGTAGCAAGGTGTCGGCGCGAGGGGTTGCACTCATGAGGGCAGGGCACCCGATGGGTCCAGGAAACGCATTCTGCGGACCCCGCGCTCCTTACGCAACCGAGGACGTTTCCTCAAGGCCAAGACGACTCCGCCAATCGCATTGCGTTATGGCTGATGGGCCGATGGCCGAGATGAGGCGCTCGTTATCGCCCGAAAAACGAGCCAAGGCGGTAAGTTTGGACACTAGGTCTTTTCGGCGATCGCATAGACCACGTTTGCCTCGACGGACTTGATGCCGGAATTGCGGATGTATTCGAAGTTGGCGGCACGAACTCGATCGCGGGCCGCGGCGTCCAGTTGGTCGACCGTGCCCCGGTAGCCGGTTCCAAGCACGGCGACCCACCAAGCCTCTGGAGAAGAAATCGAGTGGTGCCCCGATTCAGCCGTCACATCGGGGTCGGCGATTCCCGCCTCGGCGAACAATGACCTCAGGGACGGCGGATCGCAGATACGATCCCATGGATTGAAGCCCTTGTAGAGGTCCGGCCGCTCCTTCCGGATGGAGTCCCAGAATGCAGATGTAGCCGGCTCGAAAAACCGCGGTCCCCACGTCGTGATCGCCAACTTTCCGCCGGAGCGAACGCGCTCCCAGAGTAGCTGCAGCGCCAGCGGCATATCCGGCACAAAGAAGATTCCGAACACGCAGACAACGGCGTCGAATTGATTCGCCAACCGCAAATCGAGCAGATCGCCCACGCGAAACTGAACGTTGAGCAGCGCACGCGCCTGCGCCTTTGCACGGGCATTTTCGAGGAGGCGATCCGCAAGATCGACGCCGAGCACCGATCCGGAGGGCCCCACGATCTCCGCCGCCGGCAGAGCGGATGCGCCGCTGCCGCAGCAGACATCGAGGACAGCGGCGCCCTTGCGGAGTTGCAGACGCTCGATCGTCCTGCGACCGAACCGCTCCCAAAAGGAGTTTGCCGGATCATCAAAGGCATCGGCCGCGGCGTTGTATGTTTTTGCCGCCCGCCCGCGCGCTTCGTCCGCAGTCACGCCCATGACGAGTATCCGCCGTTGCCGGATGCGTGATCCGCGGCAAAGATGGTTGCCGCCAAAAGGACCACAGAGGAGCGGAAACGGGGTTGGCGTGAGTGACAGCTTTCTCCGATCGGCGGCACCGGCAAAGTTGACTGGAATTCGCATCGGGCGATATTCACTTGGTCACCTCCAGGATACTGTTGTCGACCCGGGTGGGCACCACCCGCACGAGGCGCAAACCCGCGCGGCCGAACAGCTCCCGGAACTCCTGCTCGGTGCGCTCCCTGCCGCCATCGGTCAGGACTAGCATGACCAGGTCGATTGTCTTTGCAGGGCTCGGCACGTTACCCGGCGGGATCAGCTTTTCGCAGACCAGCAACTTGGCGCGGTCGGACATCGCTGCCCTGCAATTGCGCAGGATACGGAGGCAGCCCTCGTCGTCCCAATCATGAAGGATGTGCTTCATGAAATAGGCTTCTGCGCCGGCCGGAACCGCATCGAAAAAGCTTCCGGTCTCCATCCGGCACCGCGCCGCCACACCTTGCGTGCCCAAATAATCGCGACCGCGCTCGATGACGTGTGGAAGATCGAAAAGCACCCCTTGAAGGCGTGGATTCGCCTCGAGAATCGCCGCCAGCGTGCTTCCCAAACCGCCCGCCACGTCGACCAGCGTGCCGAACTGGCCCCATTCATAAGCCTCGACAAGGGCTTCGTTCATCAAGCGCGATGAGGTGACCATGCCTTGGTCGAAGCGACGCGCAGACTCGGGATGTGCCGCGAGGTAGTCAAACATCGGTGATCCGTGAACGTGGCTAAAGCTCGGCTTGCCGGAATGAACGCTGTGTTCCAGCCCCACCCAGGCTTGCCACAGAGCGGGGTCGCCATGCATGCGAGCGAGTCCGCGCAACGACCCTGGCGCATCACTCCGAAGGTATTCGGAGCGAGGCGAGTTGGCGAAGCGTCCGTCGGAAAGCTGATCGAAAACCCCAAAGCTTGCCAATGCACGTAGCAAACGATGCAGCGTGTCGGCGTGGGCGCCAACCTCTCGGGCCAATGTATCACGATCCTTCGGACCACCTGCCAGCGCGTCTGCCACACCCAGCTCCGCCGCGACCTGCAGAGCGCGTGAAACGACGAAACCCATCAGCAGATTGCGCACCTCAACGACGTCATTGGTGTCGCTCATTTCTTAAAACCTTTCCCAAGCCGGATTGGTGACTATTATGCGTCGAATCGAAAATCTCCCGCATGCTCCGCAGGCTATCGCTGTAGTTGGCCGCTCTCTGCAGTGACGGTAACGACGCCCCGCTCAAACTCCCCGGGCAAGCAGCCAGCGCCGACGCGGAGTACGCAGTGATCTAGCGCTTCTGGCGGCGAGGCACGGGTCCGCGCAGTCGGCGAGTTAGCGGGCGGCGAGAAGTGCCGTAAGCGTCGCAAGACCTGCCATCACGAGATCGCCGACGATGTAGGGCGTTTCGGCATCCGGTGGAGGCGTTGCCATGAGTGCCGCGGCGAGTCGATCGACATCGACCGGCTGCAGCGGCCGTTGCTGGGCTGCCGCGAGCTGCTGCACCGTGTGGCTCACCGCATCGGGATCAAGGATCGAGATTGGCGAGCCACAGTATTTGCACGCGGAGTCATGTTCGAGATCGACCGGCGCGCCGCAGTTGGAGCACTGCACCGTTTTCACCTTGGCCCTCAGAGCGGCCAGCTCGGCGCCCGTCACGGGGCGAATGAAATTCTTCTCGAGCATGAACTGGAAGAACGGCGTCAGACGCCCGTGACCGAACTGGCAGCGGAAATACGTGAAGTGGGTCGTGCGCTGCACGTCGTGCGTCAGCGACAGGCGCGCCTGACAGCGGGGGCAGGAAAGAAGCGCCGGCAAGGTATTGCGCGTCGCTGCGTGCTGTTCGTGCAGCGCCTTGAATACCCCGAGAACGCCACCCGGGCTGAGCTGCTCGCTTTGGAGCGGCTCGAACCAGATGACCTGGCACGAAAAGCAGAATTCAACGGCAACAGATCCGCCCCACAGCCGCTCGAACTCAAGTGGCTGCATGGCTGCCTCGCAGCCGGGGCAGTTCACCCGGCGCCCCGCCGCTGTTCGTTACACCCTGTCGCGCAGCGGGGAGTGGCCGGGATCAGGACTATGACTTGGCGTTCTCGTGGAGCTGCGGGCAATTCACCCAATACCGTGCCAGCAGGACTGGCTGTCGCGCGCGGTCTATCCGGTCCATCAGCGCGTAGTCGCAAGTGCTCTGGACCTGTGTCACCGGCTGTGTCGTCTGCATCGGCACCGTCGAGCAGCCAGCCACGAGTACCAGGCCACACAAGGGGGCAAGGATTCGCTGCATGGTTTCCTCCTTTCGGCCATTTCACTATAGCGGCAAAGACCGGCGGCCACAAGGCCGTTTGCCCGGGCCGGCGACCCTCGGCGCCATCCCCACCCACCGCGCGCCCTGGCTTGGCCGGAGCCTCTCCAGGCTGCCCGCATCCCTCGCTGCAGGACGACCGGGGCGAGGAGCTAACCGAGTTCGTCAATCGACCTTGGCCAGCTCGCTTTCAACAGCCGCGACAGCGCACGGTCGGCGAGAATCACGCCTCCTGTCTGGCAGCGCGCACAGTAGTTGGTTTCATTTTCGGCGTAGACGATGCGCTGTACCGGCGCGCCGCAGACCGGACAGGGCTCGCCGAAGCGACCATGCACTGCCATACCTGGCCGGAACGCGGTTACCCGGGTCGGAAAATCCATCCCCGCTTCGGCGCGAAGCCGCGTCGTCCATTCGGCCAGCACGTCGCGCGCCGCCACGTGGAGGCGCTCGACTTCTTCGGCCGCAAGCTTGTATGTCAGCGCGATCGGCGAAAGCCGGGCGCGATGCAGAATTTCATCTGCATAGGCGTTGCCGATGCCGCTGAACAGCCGCGGGTCGGTCAGCGCACGCTTGAGCGTATGGTTCTCCTGCAGAAGGCGCGAGCGGAACGCGGGCAGGTCAGCGGCGGCGACCTCGATACCACCCATGTCGAACGCGGCGAGCGCGTTCTCGCCCTGCACGACGTGCAGCGAGGCGCGCTTTTTGGTACCGGCCTCGGTGAACACCAGCATGCCGTCGGGAAACTCGAACAGCGCCAGGACAATGCGCGCCGGGGGCTTGTCGCCGCGCCTCAACCACCGCAGCCGGCCCGCGATCATCAGATGCAACACGAGAAAGAGCTCGCCTTCGAGAGCGAGCACGATGCGCTTGCCGAGGCGCCGCACGCCCGCGACGCGGCGCCCTTCGGCCGCGGCCAGTGGCGGCTCCACGCTGCGCAGCACGAAGGGACTCATCAGGCGCACGTGCTCGAGCCGCTGCTGCACGATGCGCCGCTCGAGACTCTCGACGTAGACGGTGACGTCGGGCAGTTCCGGCATGCGCTACAGGACCCGGCCCGCTAGACGATACCCAGCATGCCCAGTCCCGCGGCGACGCCGAGCATCCACAGCGGGTGCAGCCGCGTGGTCAGCGAGAGAAGAAGCGTGACGCCGGTGATCGCGTAGGTGCTCCACGTGTGATCGGCCGCGCGTGTCAGTACGTAGCCCGACGCGAGGATTAGCCCGACCGTCACCGGCGCGAGTGCGACCTGGATGGCAAGCCTCCACGGTGCATCGCGCCAGCGCTCCCAGGCATGCGCGACGGCGTAGGTCAGCACCGATGAAGGACCGGACATCGCGAGCATCGCCACCACGCCGCCGATCACGCCGGCAATCTTCCAGCCGACGAGGCTTACGATCAGCACGTTGGGCCCCGGCGCAGCCTGCGACAGCGCGAAGAGCTGCGCGAAGTCCGCGTCGCTCATCCAATGCTGCGTCTCGACCACACGCCGTTGGATCTCCGGGAGCACCGCGTTGGCGCCGCCAATCGAAAGCAGCGACAGGACGAAGAACTGCAAGCCGATCTCGAACAGTAACGGCGGGATCATGCGCGTTTCCACCACGCCAGAGCGATCGATACCGGACACAGGGCGGCGAGCATCCACAACAGCGGCACGCGCAGCAACGCGATGCCGACGAATGCGGCGACGCAGACGGCAACCTGCCACGCCGAGCCCTTTAGCGGCCGCGCAAGTTTGAGCGCGGTGGCTGCAATCAGCCCGGATGCGGACGCCGAAACGCCGCTGCATGCGCCGCGTACCGCTTCGACCTGTGAGAACTGCGCGTAGACCGTCGCCAGCGCGAGCACGATGGCCAGCGGCATCAGCAACAAGCCCGCGCACGCCGCCGCCGCACCGGCGACGCCGCTAAAGCGGCGACCGACGATGATGGAAACGTTGACGATGTTGGGGCCGGGCAGGAACTGCGACAACGACAGCACATCGAGAAATTCAAGCTCGGAGAGCCAGCGTTGCTTCTCGACGAGCATGCGCCGCGCGAATGGCAACACGCCACCGAATCCGGAGAGGCCGATTTTGAGGAACCCCAAAAAAAGCCGCGGGGCGCTGATGCGCTCGGGCGCCGCGGCGGCGGAACGATCCATTCCCGCTATCATAGGTGATGGGCCAGTCCGCCGGTAGCTCCGGATTGCGCTTGCATGGCCGCCGCAGTCCCCACGCTCGCATCGCGGCCGACACGATCCATCCGGATGGCAGCTGTACGCTGGTTACGCAGATGCCTCGGCTGCGGCGCCGAGCGCCTCCCGACAGAGCAGCAGATTGATCGCTTTCATGCTCATGACCAGCTCGCCGCGTTGATTGCCGACCTCGATGAGCGAGCGAATGATGCCGCGGTCGGGCTTGCTGCGTGAGCGCTTCGCCTCGAGGACGGTGACCCGAACGCTCAGCGCGTCTGCGGGGCGTACCGGTTTGATCCAGCGCAGTTCGTCGATGCCGGGCGAACCGAGGCTGGCCACGCTCGACAGGTATTGCTCCACGAGCAGGCGCATGGTCATTGCCGCCGTATGCCAGCCGCTTGCGATCAATCCGCCATAGGCGCCGTGGGCCGCGGCTTCGGGATCGGTGTGAAAGGATTGCGGATCATAGCGCTTGGCAAATGCGATGATCTCGGATTCTTCGACGACGACCGGTCCGCATTCGAACACAGCGCCTTGAGGGTAGTCCTCGAAATAGCGCTGCTCGAGTGGGACCCGATTCGGGAGATTGTTCATCTCACGCCGCAACGGTCGGTCGCCAAGCGTCCCGAGAATCGAGCGACCGCCAGGTAACGGTCAAAATGCGTCCAAGCTAGCGCGGCCAGAGCCAGCCAAACGTGCCGGCGATCAGCAGCGCGTAGATCAGCCCGTCCACGGTGAACCTGAGCGTCGTGCTCCAGGAGCGGCGATACCAGATCGACATCTGCCAGAGCGCGCCGGAGTAGCCAATGAAGGCAGTGGCGCCGGTCAACTGGAAGACGCGCAGGTAGTCGGTGCCGGCCGGCAGCGCGCGACCCACGATGTAGGCGCAGAAAACACCCATGACAACCGAGTAAAGGAACCATAATACGAGGTTCCTCCCCATCTGCACCGGGCCGTTCGGCATCACCGTGACCACTAGCACGGGACCCTTTTGCATTTTTGCACAAAACTCTGGCGTACGCATTTCCTGCGCATTGGCCGGTCGGGGGACAAAATAGTCGCCTGCGGGAAGAGCGAGCGGGCGCAGCGCGTCCATTACCTTGTCTTCGTTCGCCAGCTTCGGGTAGTCGCTCTGATGCCACCACGGCAGCACCATGTGAATGACGGAACTCGCGATGAAAACGAGTACTGACGACAGTAGTATCGGCAGCCATAGTGCGTCCAGTCCGACCATGACACTCTCCCCTAGTGAAATGTCCCGGCGATTCTGGGAGGAACGTTGCTTTCCGTCAACGTCCCTGACGCGGCAGCCCAATCGCCGCCGCGCGATTAGGCTGCCGGAGGGCAAACGGCACGCAATGAGGGGTTGGCGCAGAAAAGTGCAGTTGGTTGATTTCGGGTCCGTTACATGAATCTTGAGCTGCGCTCGCGGCCAAAACCAGACATGCCAAGACGGGAAGTAGAATGTCGGAATTGACGTACTAGAGACAAAAGACTCAGGCGCTTAGACACTTATGCCGGAAGCTCTTCATTCCAAGGTGATTATTCGCCGCGCCGCAGCGCGAGACGAGAAGCGCTGGCGCGAGTTGTTCGACGGCTACTGCATCTTCTACAAGCGCACCCCCTCGGAGTCGCTCACCCGCCACACTTGGGAGCGCATCATGGACGACGCGTCGCCTATCCATGCGATCGTCGCCGAAAAGCGAAACGATGGCGTCATCGGTATCGCCAACTACGTCATCCACGAACACACGCTGGGTCTCACCCCAGCCTGCTACCTGGGCGACCTGTTCGTCGATCCCGCACAACGCGCGGCCGGGGTCGGCGAGCATCTGATCGGCTGGCTAGTGGCCGAAATGAAGCGCGAGGGCTGGTCCAGGCTTTATTGGCATACCAGGCTGAACAACTACCGCGCGCGGGGCCTATATGACAAGTTCACGCCGCATAGCGACTTCGTTCGCTACACCGTGTATGCGGAAGAGTGAGACTCGGGCCGGCGGCTGAAATCGGCAAAGAGTCGTCGCATTGCGCGCCATCGCGACTTGCAACCGCCTGTATCATGACCCAGGCGGTGCCTGCGCTTGTGCGGTACGTGGCGCTCCTCTATCAACCATTCGTACTCGCGGATCAGCAACTTAGCCTCACATGCAACACCATCTTATCGTGTAGTCACGATGTTATGCGTCAAACAGCGGAAGTCTAAATCGAGTTAGGCCGCAGAAGGTAGCCTCATGAAGCGTACGTGGACGATCATCGGGGTAAGCGATGTGCTGGGCAGCTTCAGATGGTACCAGGCGCTGTTCGGTCAGCCGGAGACGCTTCCTGCCCATGATGACTTTGGGCAAATACTCGATTCAGACGGAACGGTCTTGCTCTGCCTCCACGAGTGGGGCGCCCACGAGCATCCCTCATTGATGAGTCCCGATCGTGGGACACCTGGCAATGGCCTTCTTTTGTTCTTTCGTGTTGATGATTTCGACTTGGCCCTCCAAAGGGCACGCACTCTCGTCGCCCGGCTTGAAGAGGAGCCTCACATCAATCCGAACACTCGAACGAAGGAGTTCTCGCTCCGAGATCCGGATGGATACTATGTCACGATCAGTGCGCTATCTGCGTCCTAAAAATCGTTGGAGGGGGACGTGAGTCGCTCTGCGACCGCCAAACCTCGAAGTAGAATACCGAAGGTCACCTTACCTGCCTTTGAGCGACCGCAATGGAGCGACGCGAGCCTCGCTTAAGGTCGTTAGCAGACCTCAGACGCGCGCGAACAAAACCGCTGCCGAGCGGCGCCTAAACAAACGCAGTCCAGCGCTGCAGACAAGTGCTAGAGCGAGTCAGTGCACCGGCCCGGCGCTGGTTGTCGTCTGACTCATCAGCGCCAGCTGATTGCCGTCCGGATCGGTGAATTCAGCCAGCCACTGCTCGGAGCTCGGTGTGCGCTGCACGACGTGCGGCGCGGCGACGAATTTGACGTCTTTCTCGCTGAGCGTCTGAAACACGGCGAGGATGTCGGACACCTGAAAATAGATTGCGGCACCACGTTGCGCTGTTTGCCCCGCGGGTAGCACACCGACCAGCAGGCGGATTTGGCCACATTGAAAAAAAGCCATCTGCGGCGGAGCCGAAAACAGATGCTGCAGACCGAGGATGTCACGATAGAACGACACCGCAGCCTCGAGGTTCTCGACCGGCACCAGAAGCTGGCCGACGGTTGCGTTCGCTAGGTCCATCGCACCCCCCTTGCACTAGTTCGAATCGAGCGCATGGCGTTGCAAATCCTCCAGCGCGACCACCGCGAGGGCCTCCTCGTGCGTCGCCGAAAGCACTACCGGGGGCGCTACTCCGGCGTCGAGTGCCTCGCGCCAGCGTCCGGCACAAATGCACCACCGATCGCCCGGCTTCAATCCCCGGAAACCGGCTTCCGGCTGCGGCGTGGACAGATCGTTGCCGCGCTCGGCAGAAAAGTTGAGGAACGCCGCGGTCATCCGCGCGCAGATCACGTGCAGCCCGAGATCCTCGGCTCCGGTGTTGCAGCAGCCGTCGCGATAGAAGCCGGTGCGCGGCTCGGCCGAGCAGGGCTCGAGGCGGCCGCCAAGCACGTTGCAGTCGTCGGCCATGCTGCCTAAGGTTTGAGCGCGCGGTACAGAAACGGCAGGCTCACGTCCATCCGGTAATCGATATCGGAGTGGTTGTCGTCGAACTCTTCGTAGGTGTGCCGAACGCCAGCCTGGGCCAGGCGCTTGGACAGTACCCGCGCGCCATAGTGGATATGGTACTGGTCGCGCCAGCCGCAGTCGACGTAGACGCCCTTGAGCGATTTGAGGTTGGATTTGTAGCGGTCTACGAGCAGGATAGGATCGTGCTCAAGCCAGCGCCTCCAGCGTTCCTTGATCAGTTCGCCAGTTTCGAGATTGAAGGGCAAGCGAAAGCCGAGCGGCGCTTTCGGATCCGGGTCGTAGGTCGCCGCCATGCACACGTTCATGATGCAATGGCCTTCCGCGGCGGAGAGCTTTTCCTTGCCCCAGACGCTGTCGAGGAAGCGCTTTACCCGCCCGTCGTCGAGGCCTTCAGGCAGCCCTTTGCGCCGGCTAGCTGCGAGCGCGTCGTAACGGCCGGCGCGCCGCTTGGGCACCCGGTACTTGGTCAGCTCGTTAAGGGTGTTGGGCCAGTCGTGCCAGTAGACGAAGTCGAAGTAGGAGTCACCTGAATGACTCGCGAACGCGCCCCAGTGCTGAGCGTACTTCATGCCGTGGATGATCGCGCCGTAGCCACCTGAGGACTTGCCGAAACAGCCGCGGTGCTCGCGCGAGGCGGAGGTGCGAAACTCGCGATCGACAAAGGGAATGAGCTCGCGCGTCAGGTAGTCCGCGTAATTGCCGATTGCCGACGAGTTGATGTACTGATTGCCGCCGAGCGCGGTAAAGCAATCGGGGAACACGAGGATCGTCGGTCCCATTCTGCGACTGTGGATCAGCCGCGCGACGCGCTCGGGGACGTTGTCGGAAAAAGGACGCCAGCCGGTATGCGCCATGCCCGAGCCGGAGAACCCCACCAGATCGAACAGCACCGGAAATCGCTGGCCGGGTGCACTGCGCCCTGCCCGGGCGCGCTCATCGTATTGCGGCGGCAGCCAAACGGCGAGCTTGCGAATATGGGGATCGCCGAGGAGGTTGTCCCTCAGCACCTTCGATTCGTGCTGTAGAACGACGAGCGTCCCGGCTTTGCCGGTGAAGCGCTTGATGGACATCGGATCCCCCCGGGGGTGAGGCGCAGCGGCATTGTAGCGCGACCGTTTCGCGAGGCTTGAGCCAGGCCAATTCAAGCGCTAGCATGAACCCTGCTAGCCAGCACTCGGGGAGGGGGTAAGGAGGTAACAATGACCAAGGTATCCGGGTATCTCGCGGCCGCCACGGCCGTGTGCGCCTTGCTCTGCTCCAACATCGCCACGGCGGGCCGACCTTCGCTCGCCGAATGCTTCGAGGGCTCCGATTTCATCGCCAACGCAGCGCTGGCGCGCGACGCCGGCATGTCGTCGCAAGCGTTCCTCGGCCGCATGCAACAGGACTTCGAGGCGATCCGGGCTTTCCCCAGCGAATTGCGCTGGTTCGTGCACGACCCGGATGACGAAGCGTTCCTGCTTGCGGCTGCCCGTGACGTGTTCGCCCATCCGGGCGCGCCAGCGAACCATCGGCGGCTGTTCCTCAAGTCCTGCGTCGACCGGATGGCGGGTCAGCCCAGCTAAGTTAGCGGGCGGAGCTCGCCGAGCAGCGTCGGGATGAGCTCGGTGACCGTCGGATGGATGTGCATCGCGCGCCGCAGCACGGTGTACGGCGCGTCCGCGTACATCGCGTCGAGCAGCGACTGCACCACTTCGTCGCCTTCGATGCCAAGCAGCGAAGCGCCCAGCAGACGCTCCGTCTTCGCGTCGACCAGCACGCGCATGAAACCCTGCGTCTCGCCGCGCTCGCGCGCGCGGCCCACACGCGTCATCGGCATGGTCGCGACCAGCGCCGGCCTGCCGGAGGCCCGGACCTCCTTCTCGGTCATTCCGGCACGGCCCAGCGGCGGGTCGATGAACAGCGCATAGGTCGCAATGCGCTCGGTCACGCGGCGCGATTCGCCATCGAGCAAATTGGCTGCGACGATCTCGTAGTCGTTGAACGACGTGTGCGTGAACGCGCCACGGCCGTTCGCCTCGCCAAGCGCCCAGATGCCCGGCACGTTGGTGCGCAGCTGGTCGTCGACGCCAATGTAGCCGCGGGCGTCGGTCGCGACGCCCGCCCGGTCCAGGCCGAGATCGGCGGTATTGGGCACGCGGCCGACCGCAAGCAGGACGTGCGATCCCGCGATTTCGCGGGGATCTTCCTCGCAGCTCATGTGCACGGCGACCCCGCCACCCCGCGCTGCGACGGCGACGCATTTCGCGCTCAGGCGAAAGGCAATGCCCTCGGCTTCGAGTATCGCCTGGATCGCCGCTGCCACGTCATCATCTTCGCGGCCGATCAGCCGTGGCGCCATCTCGATGACGGTGACGCGGCTACCGAAGCGCCGGTACGTTTGCGCGAACTCGAGGCCGATGTAACTGCCACCGACGATGACCAGGTGCTCCGGCAGAAAATCCACGTGCATCATCGTCGAGTTGGTGAGATAGGGAACCTCGGCAAGCCCGGGCATCTCGGGGACCCACGCGCGGGCGCCGACATTGATGAAGAACGCCTCGGCTTCGAGCAGCCGCTCGCCCACGCGCACCAGTTTCGGGCTCTCGAAGCGCGCGTGACCGTGGATCAAGGTGAGCCCCGCCGTGCCACTGATCCAGCCCGTGAGCCCCTCCACGGAATCACGCACGACCGAATCCTTGCGCCGCTTCACCTGCGCCATGTCGACGCGGATCGGCCCCTCGATTGTCACCCCGTAGTCGCCGCCACGGCGCGCGACGTGGGCGGACCGCGCACTCGCGATCAGCGTCTTGGTCGGGATGCAGCCGTTGTTCACGCACGTGCCCCCGAGGATTTTGCGTTCGATGATTGCGGTCGTGCGCCCGCTGCGGGCGAGCCGCACCGCGAGCGGCGGCCCAGCCTGGCCGGCGCCAATGACTATGGCGTCGAAGCGCTCAGACATGAATTCCCCCTTTGTTACGGGTACGCCCGCCGCACCGGCGGCGCAGGCTACAGCACGGTCTCCCAGCGCCGCGTCAGGCGCGTCGCGCCGTTGATGATGCCGACCATCGAATACGTCTGCGGAAAATTGCCCCACAACTCCCTGGTTACCGGATCGATGTGTTCGGAGAGCAGGCCAAGCGGGTTGCGCGACTCGATGAGCCCTTCGAAGAGGTCCCGCGCCTCCTCGGTCGCGCCGGCACGGACGAGCGCATCGACGTACCAGAACGTGCAGGCTGTGAACGCCATCTTGGGTATGCCGAAGTCGTCCGCACTGCGATAGCGGAACAGATGATCGCCGTGCTTCAGCTCGTCCCGGATCGCGTTGAGCGTCTGCCGCCAGCGCGGATCGTCGGGGGAGACCAAGTTGACCTCGCTCATCAACAGCACGCTCGCGTCGAGCGCGTTGCCGCCGAACGTGGCCACAAAGGCGCGGCGCTTTTCGCTCCACGCGCGCTCGAGAATGGCGGCGCGCAACGCGTCGCCGCGCGCCGACCAGGTGCTCGCTCGCTGGGTGAGCCCGAGATGCGCCGCGATCTTCGCCAGGCGGTCGCACGCGGCCCAGCACATAATCGCCGAGGAGGTGTGCACATCGGAGCGGGTGCGCAGTTCCCAGATGCCGGCGTCGGGCTGATCGAACAGCGCGAAGGCCTGCTCGCCCAGCCACTCGAGCCGCGCGAAATCGTCGTGACCCGCCGGCCGCAGCAGGCGGCGGTCGAAGAATGCCTGGGTGGAGGCGAGCACGGCGTGGCCGTACACGTCGTGCTGGCGATGCTCATAGGCCTGATTGCCGATGCGTACCGGGCCGATGCCACGGTAGCCCGGCAGCGCGGCGACGCTGCGCTCGCCGAGATCGGCATCCAGGCCGATGCCGTACACCGGCTGTAAATGCCCCTGGGCCGTCGCGGTATGCACGACATTGAAAAGATAGCGCAGGTAGCTTTCCATCGTCGCGACTTCCGAGATGCCGTTCAAGGCGCGGATCACGAAGAACGCGTCGCGCAACCAGCAGTAGCGATAGTCCCAGGTGCGCTCCGTCCCCGGCGCCTCGGGGATGCTGCTCGTCATCGCCGCCAGGATGGCGCCGGTCTCTTCGTAGGTGCACAGCTTGAGGGTGATGGCGGCGCGGATCACCGCGTCCTGCCATTCCAGCGGAACCGCCAGAGCCCGCACCCAATGCTGCCAATAGTGCGCGGTGCGTTCCTCGAAGTCGCGAGCGGTCTCGCCAATGCCGCTGCCCAGCGTCTCGTCGACACCGAACAGGAGGTTCGCGGGCCGGTCGAGCAGATGCGAGGTCGCATCGAGGACATAGGTCAGCGGCGTGTCGCTGGTCAGCCGCAGAGCCTGCGTCGCATGCACGTAGCGGACGTGGTTGCTGCCCCGCGTGAGCACCGGCTCGGTTGCACCGTAGGCGAAGGTGGGCGAGAGCACGATGCGGATCTGCGGGCGCCCCGCGATCGGGACGATCCGCCGCACCAACAGCAACGGCCGGAACATCCGCCCGCGGTCATAAAAGCGCGGCGCAAAGTCGGTGATGCGCACCGCGTTGCCCTGGACGTCGACCAGTTCGGTCTGCAGGATCGCCGTATTGGCAACATAGGTTTGGCGCGCCTCGGCGAGGCCCTCGAGCTCGACTGCAAATGAGCCGCGCGTCGCCCCGCTGTCGGCGAGCAAGGCGCTGAACACCGGATCGCCATCCGGGCGCGGAAGGCAGCACCAGACGATGCGCCCGCGCCCGTCGATCAGCGCGTTGAAGGCGCAGTTGCCGATAACGCCGAGCGCAAGGTTGCGCTCTTCGCCGGCGTTCATGCCCCGGCGCTCCGCCGGGACTCCGCCGGCGACGGGGCCGCGGCGCCGGGAAGCATGCGCACCAGCTCGCGCACGAAGCGCGCGACGTCCTTCTGTCCGCGCAAGTACAGGTTGGCCGCGCTTGCCGGGTCGCGCTCCACGCGCACTGAGAGGACGGCCGGCGAGCGCATGCGGAATACCGACTCGTCGGAAGCGTCGTCGCCAACGTAGAGCGCGCGGTCGCACTGCGATTGCGCGAGCAGGGCGGCGAGCGCCTCGCCCTTGTGCGGTGCGCCCGAAGGCAGCAGGTTGAGCACGAACTTGCCCTCCAGCAGTGTCGGCGAAGGCACGAGATGGCCGGCACGGGCGACGAGCAGCTGTTCGGCGGCGCGGCGGTCGGGCGCGTGCCGGAAGTGGAACGTCAGCGAGTAGGTCTTGTCTTCGAGCGCGATGCCCGGGATGGCGCGCCAGGGTTCCGCCGGCGCCAAAAGCGCGTCGAGCCAGCCGCGGCAGACGCCAGCGCAGTGCGCCGATGCCTGGTCAAAGCCCGGGACGCCCTCGGCGCCGTGGTTGCCGACGAGGTAGCGCGGGGCAAATGCGAACATCGGGCGCGCATCCTCGATCGCGCGGCCGGTGATGATCGCCACGGTGGCGCGCTCGGCGAGCACGCCCAGACCCCGCTGCACCGCGTCCGGCACGCGCGCGTCCCACGGTCGGGCGACGATCGGCGCGAGCGTCCCGTCGATATCGAACGCGAGCAGCGTTCTGCCGGTCAGGAACGCCGCAATTCGCGCCAGTCCGGCCGCTGTCAGCGCGTATTTCACTTCAGTTCGGCGCCCTCGGTCCGTTGGTGCGCATAGATGCGCTCGGAAACGCGCTGTCGCTGCCGCAGCCGTGCCGCGTCGAGGAGCATGGTGCCGGCCCAGCGATAGACGTTGAATTCCTGCACCAGCCGCCGCATGCTGCGCATGCGCACCCGTTGCTCGTCGGACGGCATCGTCAACGCGCGATAGAGCGCATGGGCGCACTGCTCGCTGTGGTAGGGATTGACCTGCAGCGCGTCGTGCAGTTCGCGCGCCGCACCCGTGAACTGCGACAGCACGAGCACCCCCTGTTCGTCGTCGCGCGAGGCGATGAACTCCTTGGCCACCAGGTTCATGCCGTCATGCAGACTGGTCACGACGCATACGTCCGCGGCGCGATAATATTCATTGACGATGGGCGGCTCGTGATGCTCGACCTTGAGCCGGATCGGCTCCCAGCCCCCGCGGCCGAAGCGCGCATTGACGCGTCCGGCGAGCGCGCGCACGCGCGCCTCGAAGTTTTGATACTCGTCGAGCGAGGAGCGCGAGGGAGCCGCAATCTGGATGAACACCAGCCGGCCGATGTATTCCGGATGCAGCTCGAGCATGCGCTCGACGGCGAGGAAGCGCTCGATGATGCCCTTGGTGTAGTCCATGCGGTCCACACCGATGCCGATCAGCGCGTCGTCGCGCAACTGCTCGACGCGCTGCACCTTGGCGCGGCACAGCGGGACCGAGAGCTGCGACTCGACCCACTCCGGCGGCCACTGGATCGAGATCGGGTAGTGCTCGACCTGGGTCAAATGGCCGCCGTGGGTGATCGTCGACGACTCGCGCTCGATGCGCGCTTCGAGATAACGGTCCACCGTCTCGACGAAGTTCTGGCAGTGAAAGCGGGTGTGGAAACCGAGGATCGTGCTGCCGAGCATGCCATCGAGCAGCTCCTCGCGCCACGGACAGATGCCGAACGACTCCGGATTCGGCCAGGGGATGTGCCAGAACGTGATGATCGTCGCTTTCGGCAGGCGCTCGCGGACCAGCCGCGGCAGCAGGGCGAAATGGTAGTCCTGGATCAGCACTACCGGGTCGTCGGTGCGCGCCTCGGCCCGGACGGCATCGGCGAAGCGCCGGTTCACGCGTACGTATTGCGCCCAGTCGGGCGTACGGAAGACCGGCCGCACATGCGCGATGTGGCACAGCGGCCATAGCCCGCCGTTGGCGAAGCCGTAGTAGTAGCCTTGCTCCTCCTCGGGGTTCAGCCAGACTCGCCGCAGCGTGTAGCTCGGTTTCTCCGGCGGCACGCGCAGCCGATCGTGCTCGTCGACGGTCTCGCGGTCAGCGCTGCCGCTGCCGTGGGCGATCCAGGTCCCGGAACAAGCGCGCATGACCGGTTCCAACGCGGTAACCAGCCCGCTGGCCGGCCGCTGCAGCTTGATGCCCTGATCCGCGTACACGTGCAGGAATGGCTCGCGATTGGAGACCACGAGGATCTCGTCGCCGAGCAGCTTTTCGCGCAGGACGCCGCGCAACATCTCCGGGCTCCACGTCGCGCTCCGGTCGGGGCTGCGGCGGGAGAGATCGAGGTCCCGCAGCATCGCCCGCAGATCGCTCGCCAGGGGATGCAGGTCGCCCGTCGCCGGTTGCGCGAAGGGCTGCACGATGCCTTCGCCGCGCAGCAGCGCGCGCACCCCGGCGACCCAGCCGCGCCACGACAGGTGCGCGATGAACACCGTCACCAGGGAGATGACCACGCCCAGTACCACGAACAGGCCAATGAGATAACGGCGCGTATCCGCGCTGCGCCGCTCGACGAAGCTCATGTCGTGCACGAGGATGAGCGAGCCGACCGGTTCGGTGCCCTGATAGATCGGGCGTTGCACGACGTGCAGCGGGCCCTGCCGGAGGCGCACGACCGAGCGCTGCTCGTCCGTACCCACCGGCGGCTTGCAGCCGAGCGCCGTCGGATAAGTAGCCGTCTGGTACCGCAGCTTGCCCGACTCGTCGCAGAATGCGAGTGCGTACAGGCGTTCATCCTGCAGCGCCCGGGTGAAGAGCGCGTTGATCTTCGAGGCTGCACCCACCTCGACGAGGTCGGCGAGTTGCTCCTCCATCGTATTGGCGATCAGCTGCGAGCGCGTGTCGAGGTCACTCACCCACCAGCGCAGCGTCAGGCGGTCGACGAGCGGCACCAACGCGTACGCGAGCAGGGCAAGGGTCACCACCAGCGGGGCGATGAACCGCAGCGACAAACGGATCGAGCGGAGGCGGTCCTGAGCGCTCATGGGTACTCCGGTTCCCGGCCTGCGGGTGGTTTACCCGTCTTTGTCGCAATCACCGGTAAAAATTACAATGAAATCCGTGGCTCGCAGCGGCACAGGGAAGAGCGCGATCCGGCGGCGCAACCGGCCAGGTGCGGCCAGCTCACGCTGCGTCATCCGACCTTCGCGGACGCAACGATCATGCCGCACGCCCGCCATTATGACCGACCGGGTGGCAGTCGGTTCATGGCGTGGCCGCCCTTCAGCGCTCCAGGATTGCTGCGACGCCCATGCCGCCGGCGGTGCAGATCGAGATCAAGCCGCGGCCGGCACCGCGTTGCGCGAGCTGTTTCGCCAGCGTGGCGACGATGCGTGCGCCGGTTGCGGCGAAGGGATGGCCGAGTGCGACGCTGCCGCCTCGCAGGTTGAGCTTGGTGCGGTCAATCGCGCCCAGCGCGCCCCGTTTTAATTTGCTGCGGCAATAATCCTCCGACTCCCAGGCTTTCAGGGTGCAGAGCACTTGCGCCGCAAAAGCCTCGTGGATTTCATAGATGGCAAAATCCTGCAAGCTGATTCCGGCGCGGTCGAGCATTGTCGGGACCGCATACGTGGGCGCCATCAACAGCCCTTCGCGCGGTCCGGCCATTCCGGCGAAATCGACGGCCGCGACCGCGGAATGCGTGAGGTACGCCTGCACCGGTATCCCGCGCTCGCGCGCCCAAGCCTCGGAGGCGAGCAGGACGCACGCCGCGCCATCGGTCAGCGGCGTGCTGTTGCCGGCCGTCAGCGTGCCCGTGGCACTGCGATCGTAGACCGGTTTTAACGCGGCGAGCTTCTCTACGCTCGTGTCATTGCGCACGTTGTTGTCGGTCGCGAGCCCGGCGAAGGGGGTGACCAGGTCGGCGTAGAACCCCTCGCGCCACGCCTGCGCCGCCTTGAGGTGGCTCTGGTAGGCAAGCTCGTCCTGTTCCGGGCGGCTGATCTGCCACTCCTTGGCCATCAGTTCGCAGTGTTCGCCCATCGACAGACCGGTGCGCGGTTCGCCAACCTGGGGTGCCGCCGGCTTGAAGTCGCGCGGCCGCACGCGCAGCCAGGGACGCAGGCGCGCGCCGAGCGTCCTGCCGCGAACGCTGTCGCGCACGATGCGAGCGAGTTCGCGGCTGTAGACGATCGGCGCGTCGCTGGTCGTGTCGACACCGCCGGCGATCCCCACTTCGATCTCGCTGCGGGCGATCCGCTGCGCGAGCTGCACGGTCGTCGTCAGGCTCGTGCCGCAGGCGCGCTGCAGGTCGTAGGCCGGGGTGTGCGGATGCAGCCCGGAGCCGAGCGTCGCCTCGCGCGTGAGGTCCCAGTCGCGGGAGTGTTTGATGACTGCGCCGGCAGCAACTTCGCCGAGTTTTTCCCCGCGCAGGCTGAACTTGTCGACCACTGCCGACAGCGCCGCCGTGAGCATGTCCTGATTCGAGGCCTCGGCATAGGCAGTATTGCTGCGGGCAAACGGAATGCGTGCGCTGCCGACGATTGCGACACGCCGCAGTGTGTCGGACATGGGAACCTCCGCCAAAGTGGACGCCGGCCTATGCTACGCTGCAAGCGGCGCCGGCGTCAGCCGCGTCGCGCGGATAATTCATGGACGATCACGCCCTCCATCGGGTCCACGGGGCGCGTCCAGGGTGCGCGCTCCAGCATGCGGCGGGCGTCAGCGTAACCGGCCTGCCGGCGAGAGCGAATGCCCGCCGCGGTGAAGTCGATGTCCTTGGTGTGGTCCTCGCCATCCAGGCGCGGTGCGACCAGTCGTGCGACGTGCATCGTCGTGCCACACCCCCAGCCGGCCAGTTCATCCACCTGCGCCGAACTGCGCGCGCCGTCGGGAATATGCTTGCAGAGTTCGCGGATAATGTGCCGCAGGTGGTGGATCTGCTTCTGCCGTGCGATGTGGCTCTTGGAGCGGCTCGCGTACTGGATGTCCTTGTGTCGACCCAGAACTTTCCACAACGTGTCCGGCTCCGGGCCCTCGGGATTCCACATGTGGACGGCGAAGATGAGGGAATCCTTCCGCGGCCTGTCGTCGAGCACCGCCTCGATCGGCGTGTTGGAGTAAATACCGCCATCCCAATAGGGCACGCCGGCGATGCGCACCGCCGGAAAAGCCGGGGGCAGCGCGCCGGAGGCCATGATGTGCTCGAGACCGAGCCGCTCGGCGCGGGAGTCGAAGTAGCGCATCTCGCCGTCGTTGACGTTGACCGCGCCCACCGTGAGGCGAACCCGGCGACTGTTGATGTAGTCGATATCGACCAGCGCCGCGAGCGTGGCGGCAAGCGGCGCGGTGCTGTAGTACGCGGCGGCGTCGACACCGAGCGGTAAGTGCGGCGAGATCCACGATGCCGGATTGGGCTTGAAAAACGGCTCGATGCCTTGCGCCATGGTGGCGAGATTCGCCAGGAAAGTCGCGGCGGCTGGCCCCCACTGCGGCAGCGTGGCGTAGGCGCGCTGCTCGACACCGGCCCAGAAAGCGGCGAGCCGCGCGACGCGCTCCCGCGGCGCGTTGCCGGCAATGATCGCGGCGTTGATCGCGCCGATCGAGGTGCCGATCACCCAGTCGGGCTCGTGGCCCGCCTCGTGCAATGCCTCGTACACGCCGACCTGATACGCGCCCAGCGCGCCACCACCCTGCAACACGAGCACCACCTGGCCGGGCAGCGTTGCCCTAGGCACGGGCGTGGCCGCGGCGCGGCTGCGGCGCGCCGGCTTGCGCCGGGCGGTCGGTTTCACGGCTGCGCGTGTCATGGCGCCCTATAGTCGAACAGGACGCGGCCGTAGGGCAACGTCAGGTCGGCGATGCAATGCAAGCCGCCCACGACCTGCTTGACCGGAAGATCGGCTACCGGCGCGTTGACGTGCGGCACCAGATGCAGGCGCGCCGGCCCCGACCACGCACCCTTGACCTGGATGTCGGTGAGGTTGTACGCGACGAGCTGCGCGAGCGCGAGCTCGCCGTCCACTCCAGGTATGAGCTTCAGGTTGACCTGCGTTTTGCTCAGCTTGTCGACGATTGCGTCCGGCGACCACGCCTTGCGGTCGGCAACGTCGTAGAGCAGGTGCTGATGCTTGTAACCCATGGTGCCGACGGCGACCAGCACACCGGCATAACCGAGGGTGCCGGTCAGCGTATCGTGCACGATCTCGAGCTTCGGCGCACCGCGCTTCTTGGGAAAGCCCCAGATTTCGCGGCCGCCGGCGATCGGCGGTTCGTCGTCGAGATACATCTGGGCGGTGAAGTTGACGGGCTCGGCGCGGAAGCGCGCCGGGATGACGACGCCCGATTCGGTGTAGTCGCCGAATCCCGCCGAATCAGGCATGCGGATGAATTCGTAGAGTACCGTGTTGCTGCCATCGGGTTCCAGCGGCTCCGGCAACGCTGCGCGGATGGCATCGGGATCGGATTCGTAGATGATCGTCAGGTACTCGCGGTCGATGAAACGGTACGGACCGCGGGGATACGATGGCGAGGCCAGCGGCATCGAGGACAAACGCAGGACTTCCGCGAGCTTCATGAGCGTTCCTTCAAAGCGTGAAGACCGGTTCAGCTGCTTTACCCTGCGCCGGCGGGCCGACCCGTGCCGGGCAATATGACTGAGCGGGGATGACGTGAGTCGGCGACGGCATTGAGGCTCTGAATGCACAGATCGCTGCCTTAGTCAGCGGTTGCGGTCTCGATCTTACAGCTTGCGCTAGCGGCCGCCGCGCCTATAGCCTCAAGCCGTGGCGTGGCGCGGACTATCTCGTTGCATCGGCAGCACGCAATCACCGCTCGCGACCATTGACGCGACCGCGCCTGTCGGAAACAATCGCTGTTGCGGCGAGGCGCCAGCCGGCCCCATCTCCGAGAGAATATCCCGATGTCACTGAACACGCCCGCCGCACGTCGCGACCAGTCATTCCACATTCACCCTGCGACCAACCTGAGGGCAGTGCAGAAAGACGGGCCGCTCGTCATCACGCGCGGCGAGGGCGTCTATGTCTACGACGACGAAGGTCGGCGCTATCTCGAAGGCATGGCTGGTTTGTGGTGCGCGTCACTCGGCTTTTCCGAGCGGCGGCTCGCGGACGCTGCGTACCGGCAAATGTGCGAGCTGCCGTTCTACCACAGTTTTACAGGGAAGGTCCCGGCAATCGTCACGGAGCTCGCGGAGCGGCTGATCCGGATCGCTCCAGCGGCGATGGGCAAGGTGCTGTTCGCGAACTCGGGTTCTGAGGCTAACGACACGGCGATCAAGCTGGCGTGGTACGTCAACAACGCGCTCGGCCGACCGCGGAAGAAAAAGATCATTTCGCGGCAGCGCGCATACCACGGTGTGACGATCGCCAGCGCGAGCCTGACCGGGCTCGCCTTCGCGCACGACGATTTCGATCTGCCGATCGCGCGTATCTTGCACACGGACTGCCCGCATTATTTCCGCGGCGCGCAGCCGGGCGAAAGCGAGGAAGCCTTCGCGTCGCGCCTCGCCGCCAACCTGGAGCAGCTGATCCTGCATGAGGGCCCCGACACCGTCGCCGCCTTCTTCGCCGAGCCCGTGATGGGCGCGGGCGGCGTCATCCTCCCGCCGCTGACCTATTTCGATCAGATTCAGCCGATCCTGAAGAAATACGAGATCCTGTTCGTCGTCGACGAAGTAATCTGCGGCTTCGGCCGCATCGGAAATATGTTCGGTACGCAGACTTTCAATTTGCAGCCCGACATCATGACTTTGGCGAAGGCGCTGTCCGCCGGATACCAGCCGATCTCGGCCAATCTCCTAACGAACGAGCTCTACGAAATTCTGGTCTCGCAAAGTGACAAGCTCGGCAGCTTCGGTCACGGCTACACGTACTCGGCGCATCCGGTGCCTGCCGCGGTTGCGCTCGAGACACTGAAAATCTACGAAGAGCGCGACATCGTCGCCCAGGTGCGGCGGGTCGGCCCGCGCATGCAGGCGGGCATCCGCAGCTACGCCGACCATCCGCTGATCGGGGAGGCGCGCGGCATCGGGCTGATCGGTGCTGTGGAGCTCGTCCGCGATAAGGCGACCAAGCAAAGCTTCGACGCCAAAGCCGGCGTCGCCGCGTATCTGGTGCGCCGCGCGCAGCACTACGGGGCGATTCTGCGCAACATGCCCGGCGACAACGTTGCCTTCAGCCCGCCGTTGATAATCAGCGAGGCCGAAATCGATGAGATGATGGGCTGTTTCGGTAGGGCGCTCGACGATACGTGGGCGATGGTGAGGGAAAAGCGGCTAACATGAGCGCTACGAACTCGCACACAGGGAACGCATGAGAGACTCTGAGCCCATCGTTCGCTTCGTTGGCATAGGCAAGACCTACGATGGCGTGACTCGCGTCGTCGACGACCTCCACCTCGACGTTGAACGGGGTGAATTCCTGACCCTGCTCGGGCCCTCTGGCTCGGGTAAGACGACTACGCTGATGCTGCTCGCCGGCTTCGAGACGCCGACCGCGGGCGAAATCCTGCTTGAGGGCAGGGCGCTGTCGCGCGTGCCGCCGTATCAGCGCAACATCGGCATGGTGTTCCAGAATTACGCGCTGTTTCCGCACATGACCATCGCGGAGAACATCGGCTTCCCGCTATCGGTGCGCGGCGCGCCCGCCGCCGACATAGCCCTGCGCGTCGAGCGCGCCCTGGACATGGTACAACTCCGCGGCTTCAGCCAGCGGCGGCCGGCGCAGCTGTCCGGGGGTCAGCAGCAGCGCGTCGCGGTCGCCCGCGCGCTGGTATTCGAACCGAAGCTCATCCTGATGGACGAGCCGCTCGGGGCGCTGGACAAGCAGCTGCGTGAGCAGATGCAGCTCGAGATCCGTCGCTTGCACCAACGGCTCGGCGTGACCATGGTCTACGTTACGCACGACCAGGCCGAGGCGCTCACGATGTCGGATCGTATCGCGGTGTTCCACCGCGGCAAGATTCAGCAACTCGATACCCCTGAACAGATGTATGAAAGCCCGAAAAACGCCTTCGTCGCCCGGTTCATCGGCGAGAACAATCGTTTCGACGGCAGCCTCGAGACCAATGCCGGCGGCCGCTGCACCATCCGCATTGCTGCCGGCGGTTCCCGGATCGACGGTACGTTGGCCGAGCCGGTAAGAGATGGCGACGCGGTCACCGTATCGCTGCGGCCGGAACGAGTGCAAATCCGCGCTGCCGGACATACAATCGACGGGCAGCCTGGTTGCCGTCTGGCGGGGTCGCTGCGGGAGATCATTTATTTGGGCGACCACGTCCGGGCGCGCGTCGCGCTGTCAGGGAACGAGGAGTTCATGGTGAAGCGCCCGATTTCGGAGGCGCACACCTTGCCGCAAATCGGTGCTGCGGTGGAGGTGTTCTGGACGCCCGAACATTGCCGCGCGTTTGCCCAAGAGAGCTAGTGCGCTGGCGCTGATTCACGTCTTATCGGAGGAGGGCAACATGCAAACCAAGAGCATCTGCATGAGTGTACTGGCAGCGGTGGCGTTCGTGCTGTCCGCGGCGGCGCCGGCGCGGGACCTGACGGTCGTTTCGTGGGGCGGCGCCTACCAGGACGCGCAACGCGAGGTCTATTTCAAGCCGTTCATGGAAAAGACCAAGATCAAACTGGCCGAGGAGAACTGGGACGGCGGCGTCGGCACGCTGCGCGCCAAAGTCCAGGGTGGCAACAACAACTGGGACGTGGTCCAGGTCGAATCGGAAGAGCTCCTGATCGGCTGTGAGGAAGGGCTCTACGAAAAGCTCGACTGGGCCAAGCTCGGAGGCAAGGACAAGTACATGCCCGACGCGGTCAACGACTGTGGCGTGGGCGCCATCGTGTACAGCTTCATCCTCGCCTACGACGGTGACAAGATCAAGGGTGACACGCCGAAGTCCTGGGCCGACTTCTGGAACGTGCAGAAATGGCCGGGCAAGCGCGCCTTACGGAAAGGACCAAAGACGACGCTGGAGATCGCGCTCCTGGCCGACGGCGTCGCGCCGAAAGACGTCTACAAGACTCTCGGGACTAGCGACGGCGTCGAGCGCGCGTTTAAGAAGCTCGATCAGCTCAAGGCAAACCTGGTGTGGTGGGAAAAAGGCTCGCAGCCGCCACAGCTGCTGGCGGCCGGCGAGGTGGCGATGACCGACGCCTACAATGGGCGCATCGCAGCGGCGAATGACAAGGACAAAAAGAACTTCAAGATCGTGTGGACCAACAATCTCTATACGATCGACTCGTGGGTCATCATGAAAGGCTCGCCGAACAAGGCGCAGGCCGAGACGTACCTCCAGTTCGTCAACGACCCGCAGAACCAGAAGAACCTCCCGCCGAAGATTCCCTATGGCCCGACCACCATCGCTTCGACGGCGCTGATCGACAAGAGCGTGCTGCCGAACCTCGCGACCGCGCCCCAGAACATCGCGTCGGCGCTGTACATCAACGACAAGTTCTGGCTGGAGAACCTGGACAAGCTCTCGCAGCGTTTCAACGCCTGGGTCGCCAAATAGACGCCTGAAAGGCGCGCGAGGGAGCGATGCTACGCGGTGCGGCGGCGTCGCTCCACGCAGCGCTGGCGAGCGGCGACAACGACGCCGCCAGCCTGCGCCGCGCACTAAGAAAGAGCCGCCGCCGCGAGCAGCTTCGGGCGGCGGCATTGGTGCTGCCGCTCTTCGTTTTTCTCGCGGCATGCTTTGTCGTGCCGATCGGCGCAATGCTCTCGCGCGGCGTGATCGATGCCGACATCGCTCGCATCTTCCCCGGCGTCACCGCCGCGCTGAAGCATTGGGACGGGCGCGACCTGCCGCCGGAGGCCAGCTTCGCGGCGATGATCGCCGACGTTCGCGCGGCAAGCGAAGCGGGCACGCTGGCCAGCGCGGCGACGCGGCTCAACTACGACGTTCCCGGATTTCGCACGCTACTCTTCACCACCAGTCGGCAATTACCAGCCGCGCTGGTGGACTCGGCTCACGATACACTGCGCCGCATCGATCCGAAGTGGGGCGAGCGCGAGACCTGGGCCGCGATCCGCCGTGCCGGAGGCCCGGTCACCGACTTCTACCTGCTGGGCGCGCTCGATCTGCGGCGCGATGCCGACAATTCGATTGTCGGCGCGCCGCCGGAGCAGCGAGTCTTTCGCGACGTGCTGGCGCGCACGCTATGGATTTCTGGAATGGTGACGTTGATCTGCCTTGCGCTCGGCTATCCCGTCGCGTATGTGATCGCCGCACAGCCGCCAGGCCGCGCCGGCGTGCTGCTGTTCCTGGTGCTGCTGCCGTTCTGGACCTCGCTTCTTGTGCGCACCGCGGCGTGGGTCGTGCTGCTGCAAAAGGAGGGCGTGCTGAACAGCCTGTTCCTGTCGCTCGGCCTGCTGCATGAGCCGCTGAAGATGATCTTCAACCGCTTCGCCGTGTACGTAGCGATGGTGCACGTGCTGTTGCCATTCATGGTGCTGCCGCTCTACAGCGTGATGCGCGGCATTCCACCTTCGTATGTGCGGGCAGCGTCGTCGCTGGGCGCTCGGCCGTCGACTGCGTTCCGGCGAGTGTATGTGCCGCAGACGCTGCCCGGTATCGGCGCTGGCTGCCTGATGGTGTTCATCCAGGCGCTGGGCTACTACATTACGCCGGCGCTGGTTGGGGGTGCAGACGATCAGATGATCAGCTACTTCATCGCCTTCTACGCCAGCAAGACCGTCAACTGGGGCATGGCCGCCGCCTTGTCGATCATGTTGCTGGCGGCCACGCTCGCGCTCTACGTGGTGTACAACCGCCTCGTCGGTGTCGAGCGGATGCGGCTCGGATGAGGACCGGGACCGAAACCGCGGGTGAACGCCTCACCCGCATCGGCCTCGCGGTGCTGACGGGGGCCGTGCTGGTATTCCTGGTTGCGCCGATCCTCACCATCGTGCCGCTGTCGTTCTCCTCGGGATCGTTCTTCTACTACCCGCTGCCGGGATTCAGCCTGCGCTGGTACGAAGACTTCTTCACCTCGTCGTTCTGGCTGAACTCGCTGAAGAACAGCCTGATCATCGGCGTCTCGGCGACAGGACTGGCCACGGTGCTAGGCACGTTGGCGGCGCTCGGAATCTGGCGCGCGCGCTTTCCGGCGCAGGCGCTGGTCCTGGCGATTCTGATCTCGCCGATGGTCGTGCCGGTGGTCATTGTTGCTGTCGGTGCCTATTTCGCGTTCGCGCCGCTCGGGCTCACCGACGGCTACCTGGGCCTGATCCTCGCGCACGCGACGCTCGGTGTGCCGTTTGTCGTCATAACGGTTCTCGCGACGTTATCGAGTTTCGATCGCACGCTGGTCCGCGCGGCGGAGAGTCTAGGCGCTTCGCAGATCACCACGTTCCGCCATGTCACGCTGCCGCTGATCCTGCCGGGCGTGGCCTCCGGTGCTGTATTCGCGTTTGCCGCGTCGTTCGACGAGGTGGTTGTCGCGCTACTGATGGCCGGACCCGGCCAGCGCACGCTCCCGCGGCAGATGTTCGCAGGCATAAACGACAATATCAGCCTGACCATCGCCGCTGCCGCAACAATGCTGATCGCGATTTCGCTGCTGCTGATGATCGTAGTTGGTTGGCTGCAGCGGCGCAGCGCCGGGATGCGGCGGAGCGCGGGATAGGAATCTTCAGCAAGCCGCGCGCAAGGTGGCTTGCTCTGCGCTGCCCCAATGACGGAGGTTGCGCCCGGCGTGAATGTTCGGTCGGAGTTGTTATGACGCTCACCCTTTGGGGCCCAGTTGTGTTCGATGCCAACTCGCAGCTGGAGGCAATTTTCAGTCAGCGGTGATTGGGCAGTGACCTAATTCGGCGCAGACCCGATCAGGGTAAGGATGAGCGGCGTCGTCACCGCCGCGAGCGCGGTCGAAAGCACCAGGCTCGCCGCGACCGGGCCGCCGAGCGTGTCGAACTGGCGCGACATCAGATAGACGTTCGCGCCGACCGGCAGCGACGCGAGCATGACGATGGCCTGCGTCTCCAGCGGCGGCAGCGCAAGCGCCCACGCCAGAAGCCACACGACCGCGGGCTGCAGCGCGAGCTTGAGCAGCGTGATGGTCACGCTCACGCGCCAGCCCTCGCGAATGCGGTAGGCCGCGAGCCCCATGCCGAGCGCGATCAATGACAGGGGCACCGCCGCCTCGCCGATGAGCCCGAGCGTCCGGTCGATCACGTCGGGCAAGGGCAGCGCCACGAGACCCCATGCGGTTCCGGCCAGGATGCTCGCCACGATGGGGTTACGGAACACGGCCTTGGCCGCCTGCACATAGCCGGACCATGACAGCGCGCGGTGGCGTGCCCATTCGACCGACACGGTCACCAGCGTCCAGAGCAGCAGCGCGTTGAAAACCAGCACCAGCGAGATGACGGGCAGCGAGGCCTCGCCCAGGGTGACCTTGGCCAGCGGGATGCCGAGCAGCACGTTGTTGGCGAAGATACCGCCCAGCGCGAATACGGACTGCGCGACGCCGTCCATCCGGAAGAACCGTGCCGCGATGAAGCGACCGAGCAGAAACACGACGAGGCACGCGCCAAAGTAGGCGATGAGCAACCGCGCATCGACCCGCGGCAGCTTGGAGAAATCGCTCATCAGCCGGAACAGCAGCGCCGGAATCGCCACGGCGAAGACGAAGCGCGTGAGTGCGTCGGCAACCGCCTTCGGCCAGCGTCCCCAGCGCGTCAGGGCGTAGCCAAGCAGCACGAGCAGGAACAGCGGCGCAGTGAGGGCGACGATGCGCGCGAATGCCTGCATCCGGGTTGCGGCAGGTCAGCGCACGCGGTTGCGGCCGGCCCGCTTTGCCTCGTAGAGCCGCGCATCGGCGGCGGCAAGGGTCGCGGCGCTCGTCGGATGGGCCGCGGCGTCGGCGAGCCCGATGCTGATCGTCAGCTTGAGCCCGGGGCGCAGCTGCTCCCACGCATGGTTGGCGACGCTCGCGCGCAGGCGTTCGCACGCCGCCCGCGCGCCGTCGGCGGGCGTATCGAAAAGCGCCAGGACGAATTCTTCGCCGCCGTAACGCCCCGCCAGATCGGTCGGCCGGCACGCCGAGCGCAGGATGCGGCCGACGCTGCGCAACACCTCGTCGCCGACGGCATGCGAATACTGATCATTGATCGCCTTGAAATGATCGATATCGGCCACTGCGAGATGGAGCGGCCTTTGCTCCGCGCGTGCTTGCGCAAACAGCAGTTCCAGGCCGGCGTCGAAGTGGCGACGGTTGGCGAGTCCGGTCAGCGCGTCTTCCCGGGCTTCGGCGCTCAGGAGCACATTGGCTGCGGCCAGGCGATCGCGCTCCGCACGATACGAGTCGGCCTCGTCGCGCACCTTCTTCACCGCAAACTGCACGACCAGATTGCGCGCCTTGTTCGCGGCTTCTTCGGAACGCAGCTCCTGGTCGAGGCGGTGATACTGCTTGTAGCTTTCGAGTGCGGCGCCCGCGGTGCCGAGCGCTTCCTGGCATTGCGATAACTCGTGCCAGGCGAATTTCATGCGCTCCTTCGACTTCAGCTGCTTGCCGATCTTCAGCGCGGCGAGAAGCGGCGCGAGCGCTTCAGCGGCGCGCCCGGATTTGCGCAGTGCCTCGCCGATGTTGGTGAGGCACAGGGCTTCGTCGTGGCGGGCGTGCATCGCGCGCAGCGCGTCGAGCTGCACGGTGAACAGCGTCAGGGCCTGCTCGAGTTCGCCCGCGGCCGCAACGGCGCTGCCGACGTTGCCGACCGCGAGCGCCTTCAAATGCAGGTCGCCCGTGGCCTCGGCGATCGTGACGGCTTCCTCGAACAGCGACTGGGCGCGCCGCAGATCGGCGGCGCTTGGGCGCTGTTGTCCGGTGCGCAGAAACAGCACCCCCAGGCTGTTGAGGCTCGCGGCGATCGCGACTTGGTCGCCGTGGGCACGGCGCCGCTCGAGCGCGGCCTCGTAGAATTCGCGCGCGCGGACGAGATCGCCGAGCCTGGCGTAGACCATGCCCAGACGGTGGTAAACGGCCGCTTCCGCGGGCGCGTCGCCCGCATCGCGAAGCAGGCGCAGTGCCTCCTCGAGCCGGCCCATCGCCGGCGCATAGTCACCGATCTCGATCTCGACGGTGGCGATGCCCTGCAGGCAGCGGATCTGGCCGGCGCGATCGCGTTGCCGCCGCCAGTTCCCGAGCGCGGCAAAGTAATGGGCCAGCGCTTCGGGATACGTCGACAGCGCATAGCGCGCGTCGGCGAGGGCTTCGGTCGCCTCGGCCAGCCGTCGCATATCGACGCCGCCCTGGGCAAGCGTCGCGGCCTGTTCTGCCAGCGCGAGCGCGCGCTGCCCCGCACCGGTGCGCGCCAGCTTGCGCGCTTCGGCGACCAGGGTATCGCCGCGCGCAAGGGCGTCGGCGGGCCTGGGCCCGCGCGCACGGGATGCGGCCTTGCCTCGCATCGTCATCGGCCGGGCGTGCGCTGCGAGATGCGCGCCCTAGATGTGCTGGCTGCCGATCAGCGCCAGGAATTCCTCGCGCGTGGCGACCGATTCGCGGAAGGTTCCCAGCACCGAGGAGGTGACCATCACCGAGTTTTGCTTTTCCACGCCACGCATCATCATGCACAGATGCCGCGCCTCGATCATGACGCCGACGCCGATGGCGTCGACCGCATCCATGACTTCCTGGGAAATCTGCTCGGTCAGCCGCTCCTGCAGTTGCAGCCGCCGCGCGTACATGTCGACGAGCCGGGCGAGCTTGGAGACGCCGAAGACGCGACCGTTGGGAATGTAACCGATGTGGCAGCGCCCATAGAATGGCAGCATGTGGTGTTCGCAGAGGCTGTACACCTCGATGTTCTTGACGATCACCATGCTGTTGGTCCGCTGCGTGAAAATCGCGCCGTTGACAAGCTTGGCGGCATCGGTGCGATAGCCGGAGGTGAGGAATTGCAGTGCCGCAGCGACCCGCTGCGGCGTCTTGAGCAGGCCCTCTCGTTGCGGATCCTCGCCGATTTCAAGCAGCAACTCGTGGACGAGCGTTTCGACTTTGTGCGCGTTCATGCGTTCTCCCGCCGCGACGGCGCGATGCCCGCCGCCAAGGCCCGCAAATTATCCCATGGCGAGCGCAGCCGAAGGCGACGCGCGGTACCATAATGCCGCGACTTTCCATGGCCAGAGGAGTTGGGAAGATGGGTCAATGGTTGAACCTGACTGCAACCGACGGCGCCGGGCTCTCAGCATACCGCGCCAATCCGCCGGCGCAGCCGCGCGGCGGCCTCATCGTGGCGCAAGAGATCTTCGGCGTAAACAGCCACATCCGCGCCGTCTGCGACGCGTTCGCGGCGGATGGCTACGTGGCGATCGCGCCCGCGCTCTTCGACCGCTACCAGCGCAACGTCGACATCGGCTACACGCCCGAAGACGTCGCCCGCGGCCGGGAGCTCAAGGCACGCGCCAATGCCGACGCGGCGCTGCGCGACATTGCCGCGGCACGCGAAGTGGTCATGAGCGCCGGCCGAGTGGGCATTGTCGGTTACTGCTGGGGCGGCTTCATCGCCTGGATCAGTGCCGCCCGGGTCCGGGGCCTGGCCTGCGCCATCGCGTACTACGGCACAGGCATGACCGAAGCGATTGCCGAGCAACCGCAGTGTCCGGTCCTTGCTCACTTCGGGGAGCGCGATGCGTCCATTCCCCTGGCCGGTGTGAAACAGCTCGCCACGGCGCATCCCGAGGTTCAGGTCAATCTCTACCCCGCCGGGCACGCCTTCAGCAACGATCAGCGTCCCAGCTACGATCCGGACGCGGCGCGGCTGGCGCGCGACCGAACGCTCGCCTTTCTGCGCCAGAATGTCGGCTGAGTCCGCGGCGCCAGCGGCGCCGGCGCGCCGCCAATTAGTTGACAGAAGCAACTAAAAGGTTGACATTGGCATGGAATTGGCCAGGCACCGCAACGCCATGCCGACGCAGACGGACCAGGGTTTCGAGCAACGCATCGCCGCCGTGCGCCGCTTCAACCGCTTTTACACGCAGCGCATCGGCGTGCTGCGCGAGCATCTGCTGGACAGCGCGTTCTCACTGACCGGTTCGCGCGTGCTCTACGAGCTGGCGCATTGGCCGGCGCGCGGCGATCCGCCCAATGCGACAGTGCTCGCCGGACGGCTCGCGCTCGACGCGGGGTATCTGAGCCGCATTCTGCGCGCCTTCGAGCAGCAGGGCCTCGTGCGCAAGCAGCGCTCCGTCGCGGACGGAAGGCGCAAAGCGCTGCGCCTAACCGGCCGCGGCCGGCGGCAATTCGCGCAACTCGACGCGCGCTCGCAGGCAGAGATCGGCACGATGCTGGCGCAGCTCTCCGCAGCGGGGCAGGCGCGGCTGGTCGCCGCAATGCAGGCGGTCGGCGGACTTCTCGGCGCAGCGCCCGGCGGAGAGCGTGCGCCGGAGCCCTACGTCCTGCGCCCGCCGCAGCCGGGCGACATGGGATGGGTCATCCATCGCCACGGTGCGCTCTACGCACGGGAATATGGCTACGACCAGCGCTTCGAGGCGCTGGTGGCGGAGGTCGTCGCGCAGTTCGTGCAGCGCTTCGATGCCGCGCGCGAACGCTGCTGGATCGCGGAGCGGCAGGGGGAGATCGTCGGCTCGGTGTTTCTGGTGCGCAAGACCAAGACCGTGGCCAAGCTACGGCTGCTGCTGGTCGAGCCTCGCGCCCGCGGGTTGGGAATCGGCCGGCGACTCATCGACGAGTGCATCGGCTTCGCCCGCGCCGCCGCTTACCAAAAGCTCACGCTCTGGACCCAGAGTGAACTCGACGCCGCGCGGCACCTCTACGCGCAGGCCGGATTGCGGCAGGTGGGCGAGGAACCGCACGCGAGCTTCGGCAAGCAACTCGTCGCTGAAACCTGGGAGCTCGCGCTCTAGCGCTGCACCGGCACGGGCGCCTAATCGGCCGCCGCCTGGCCGGGCTTCTGGGCCGCCAGCTCGTCGAGCGCGGAACTCACCGCGCGATCGAACAACGGTACCGGCTCGACGATTAACCGCGCCGTGCCGTCGCGCAGCTGCCAGGCCAGTTCTTCGGGCGACACCGCGAGCGCGTGGCCGCGGGAGCGGGTGGTGAAGATGTATTTCGTACGCAGCGGGCTGATCCACGACAGCCGGGCATTCACGATCCGGCCTTCGTCATCGAAGGAGAGCCAGGTGCCGACCACCATCTCGCCGACGAAGTCGTGAACGTTGGTGATCTTGGTCAGCGTGGGCACATTGGCCGTTTCGGGGTCGGTAAGCTCCAGGGCGGGCTGCTCCGCCTTCGGTCGGATCGCGGCGATGTGCAGTTTGTAAACCGCTTCCAGAAACGGTTGCATGCGGTCATCGCGCACCTGCACGGCGGCGCCGCCCGAACGCAGACACCGGACCAGATTGGGGACCATCTTGGTCAGGCGCGACTTTTGCGCATTGCGCTCCTTCGCGGCGATGCTCCAGAGAAGATCGTCAAGCGTCTTGACGCCGCCGTGCCAGCCTTCGCTGTCCGCGCCCTCGCGCTCGCGCACCAAGGTGAGATAGTCGACCCAGATCGTCTCGGCAAACCCGCGCACCTCGAACGGGACCTTGATGCCGGTGAGCTTGTCGCGGATCAGCGCGCGTACCTGCGAACGGTCGGCCTCGGCCTCCTCGGCGACCAGCGCCGCGGCGACGTCTCCGTCGAGCAGCGCCGCGGCCTTGCGCTGCTCGGCTTCAATGAATTCCTGCAGCTTCGCGTCGGCCGATGCGAAGACGCCGACGTCGACTTTGAAGGACTGGCAGACCTCGTCGATGACGCCGGCAGCGACCAGCTCGAACCCGGCGCGATAGCCTTCGTCGCCGGTCGCGCCGATCGCCGCCGCCGCGAGATGATCGAGCAAGCGCCGGGTGGGATGCTTCTTGTCGGAAAAGAACGTCCGATCGAGCAACGCCGATTTGAGGGTCGGCACCTGCAGCCGCTCGAACATGCTGCGCAACGATTCGGGAATCGATGGATCGCGGAAGATGTAGTCGAACAGCAACGCGATGACGTCGATGGTGATCTTGTCCGTCGGGTTGACCACCTTGTCGGCGACGGCGGCGCGAATCAGGGGAATGCGGTTGAGCGGCACCACCGTCGCCGTGGCCTCGCCGGACTCCCCCGCTGCCGGCGACGCCGCGGCGACCGCGCCGGGATCCAGGAGTTGCCAGCGATCAAGCGCCGCGACGACCGCGGATAGCGAACCGAGCGCCAGCAAGGGATCGAGTTGCGGCAGGCCGAATGGCGTCGCCGGTACGCCGGCCGCGGCGAGCAGCGGCGCCGCGCGCGCCAGTTCGGCGGCGTACGGATTGATCGACCCGGGAGGCGGCGGCGCCACGGCGACGAGAACCCCGGCAGCCGGCGCGGCGACTTCGGGTGCACTCGGCGTCACCGCCGGTGCAGTGGAAGCAGCGGCCGGAGGGGGCGCGGCCGCACTCGGGGAGGCCGGGAGCGAGGCCGCGCTCGCCGCGGCAGGCGGCTGCACCCCGGTTGCCGCCGACGCGACCGGCACGGCGACATCGAGCCCGAGGGTCGGGGGGGCGACCTCCTTGATCAGCCGTCCGAACAGCGGCAGCAACTCGCCGTCGTCGGCGGGGCGCAAGTCGCTGCGCGCGCGCAGTTCCGCCTTGATCTCCGGCAAAACGTGGCGATCGGCGAGCAGACGGTTGAGGCGGATATAGGTCTTGGTTGTCGCCGGGGTGATGTCGGCGAGCAGCCGCTCCATCAGCGGCCGCCACACGCGCGGATTGGGCAGCAACGCGCGCGAAGTCATACCGAGCGCATCGAGGATGTAATCCGGCGCGAATGGGTTGTCGATCTCCCGCGTCAGCGTTTCGCCGAGCAGCACGCCCACGCGCAGGTCCAGCGCGTCGACCTCGCGCCGGGTCAGGCGCCGCAGAAACTGCGTCGCCGTCGTCAGTGCAGCCTGCTTTTCATGATCGAAGGCGTTGAGCACGCGTAGCGACGCGACGGAGCGGTCCGCGTCGGGACGGCGGCCCTGGCGATGATGGCCCTTGAGCCGTTTTTCGAACAGCTCCTTGAGCGTCTGCTCGAAGCGCTTCGTCCATTCCTGGCGCTTGGTGCGGAAATCGACGACTTCGACGTCGGTGACGAACTTGTTCTGCTCAAACAGATCGTTGGTGCCCTCGATCGAGCTGGTGACGACGTCGATCAATCCGGACAGGAATTGCGCGCAACACTCCCGCAGCAGCGCCCGCGCTTCGTCAGGCGTGAGCAGCAGCTTGCCGTCGCTGTCGGTAGCCGGCGGGGAGGTTGGTGGCGCAACCGGATCGGACATGGCGCTTCAAAAGTCTCAAGCTAGCCGGTGCGGAACAGCGAGTCGAGCCGCGCCGATGAGCGGCCGCTATGGTGGCATCCACGCGGGTCAAAGTGAAGGGGGAGCTCGGCCGCGGGACGGTGGACTACAGGAGCTCGCGCCGCGGGCGTCGAAGTGACAGCCGAACGACGATGGGGCCATAATGAGCACTGCCTTGGAGGTGCCGGAGCGCCGGCCGCTCGTGTGCTGCAGAGCGCCGCATGGCGCGCGTTCGCTACCGGCCCGATTCGCGATGGAGGACCGACGATGAAGTGCATCGCTTGTGGGAACGAGAATCAGCCCGGGGCGAAGTTCTGCGTGCATTGCGGCGTCGTCATAAGCGCTGCCGCAGCGCCGGCAGTCGCGCCTGCGGCGGCGGCTCCCCCGGCAAGCGTCGCGCCCGCCGCCGCTGCGCCGCCCCCACCGCGTCCCCCCGCACCGGTGCAGCCGGCGCCAATGCCGCCGCCCCCGCCGCGTTCCCCCGCACCGGCGCAGCCGGCGCCAATGCCGCCGCCCACAGTGGCGCGCCCCGCGCCTGTCAGCGCACCCGCCCAACCCGCTGCGGCGGCGGCGCTCCCGCCGACCGCACCCCTGCCGGCCGCGGCAGCGCCAGCCGCATCGAAGGCGGGGCTCATTGTCGGCGGCATCGCCGTCCTGATCGTGCTCGTTGCGGGCGGCTATTTCGGCTATCGCCTGCTCGGCGCAAACGGCAAGGAAACGGTGGCTGCAGTCGAACCGGCCAAGCCGGCGGAAATCCCCGCCGCTTCCGCACCTGCGCCGTCGACCAACGAGACGCCGGCACCGTCAGCACCGGAGGCCGCAGCGCCGGCGGCGGCGGCGGAGCCGCCGCCATCCACGGCGACGGCGGAGTCCCCGGCACCGACTACGCCGGATGCGAATGCGAAGGCCGGCGCGGGGCCGGCTGCGGAATCGCCAGCGTCGGGAACGCTCAAGGCCCCGCGGGCTAAGACGCCGAAGTCCGCCACCGGGACCGAAACGCCAGCCAAGGGGCAGCCTGGGCAGCAGGCCGGCGCCTTACCCGGCGCCAAGGCAACTGCGCAAGCGGCGGTGCCGGCACCGGCACCGGATCGCTGGCAGATGTTCGCCGACGCCATGGCGCAATGCGAGCGCCTGGACTTCTTCTCCCGCCTCGGCTGCGAGCAACGGGAACGCTGGCACTACTGCGAAGGTTACTGGGGAACGGTTCCGCAGTGCCCCGGCACGGCGATCCGGGAGCACGGGTCGTAACCCACTTCTTCGCACCGGCGTCCGCAGCGGGAAGCCGGCGGCGCAATCGCGACGATCGCCGATGCTCGAAAACCTGCTCGCGCCGAAATTCCTCGCCCTCTACATAGCCGCGTCATGAAACGCATGGTGTGGGCGAGCTTTCTCGCTCTCGCAATCTGCGGCAGCGCGCTCGCCGCGCCGCAGTTAGGCGATGCGCCGGAAGCGAAGGACATGGGGCTCGTCGGCTTCGATGAGCTGCAGGCCCGCAGCGCGTATCAGCCACTGGTGCGCGAACAAAACGGCCGCTGGATTCTCTATGTCGGCCATCACGGCGGCACCGAACGCGCGCCCGAGCCGGTCAATCCCCTGACCGGCAACGCAGAATTCAACGGCACGTCGATCATCGACGTCACCGATCCACGTGCGCCGCGCTACCTCGCGCACATCCCGGGCCAGGAAGGGGTCGGCGAGGCCGGCGGGGCGCAGATGGTGCGCGTGTGCTCCGGCAAGGAGCTGCCTCACGCCGACCCGACACGCTTCTATCTGCTGCGGACCTTCGGCAATACCTGGCACGAAATCTGGGACGTCGGCGATCCGGCGCGGCCCCGCCTGGTCACCCGACTGGGTCCGCTGCGCGACACGCACAAGAACTGGTGGGAGTGCGATACCGGTATCGCCTATCTGGTGTCGGGTGTCCCCGGCTGGCGCGCGCGGCGCATGACGCAGGTCTACGACCTCTCCAATCCGGCCAAGCCGGTGTTCATCCGCAACTTCGGCCTGCCGGGCCAGGAACCTGGCGCCACCGGCGCGGTGCCCGTCGAGCTGCACGGCCCCATCTCGACCGGGCCTGCGGGCAACCGCATTTACTTTGGTTACGGTACGAACGAGGCAGGGATGGTGCAGATCGTGGATCGGAAAAAGCTGCTCGAAGGTCCGGCGCAGCCCACGCCGGCGAATCTGCTCTATCCGGAAGTCGGACGCGTCGTTCTGCCGCCCAACGTCGGCGCACACACGGCTTTTCCGTTGCTGCAAATGGACGTTGCCGAATTCGCGCACGACCGCGAAGGCAGCCGGCGCGACTTCGTCGCGATTGTCGACGAGGCCCTGGTGAACGAATGCCAGGAGGCGCGGCAGATGCTCTGGATCGCCGACATCACGACCGAAGCACGGCCGTTTGGCGTGGCGACATTTACCGTGCCGGAAGCAAGTGGCGACTTCTGCACTCGCGGCGGGCGCTTCGGCACGCACTCGTCGAACGAAAGCTTCACGCCGATCTACTACAAACGCATTCTCTTTCTGGCGCATTTCAATGCCGGCGTGCGCGCGGTCGACATCCGCGACCCGTTGCACCCGCGCGAGGTCGCCTATTTCATTCCGGCGATCACGGCCCACACCGAGCCGCGCTGCATCCGCGTCGGTGGCACCGACCGCTGCAAGGTGGCAATCCAGACGAACAACGTCGAGGTCGACGACCGCGGTTATATCTACGTGGTCGATCGGGCCAATACCGGCGTGCACGTTCTCGAACTGACCGGAGCCGCGCGGGCGATTGCCAACCTGCCGCGCTAGTGCGGCACAAGCCTTGCTTGGGTGACTTTCGACCCGGGCCCGGGGCTATGGTGCGGAGCGGACGCCTGCCGCTATCATAACGGGCATCGAGGGGCAGTCCCGAGGACAGCCCCGTTCTTCATCGCGGAGGGGTAGGGCAGGATGAAGTGCCGCATTTGCGCCAGCGAGTGCCCGCCAGGGGCAAAGCTTTGCCGTGACTGCGCCGCCGCGCGCAAGCGGGCATTCGCCGCTACAGTCACGCAGCCGCTGTTCGCCGCCGCGGGCGCGTCGAGCGTCAGCCACGGGCGGTTCGCTCCCCGGCCCAAGCAACGCATCAGCCGCAAACCCCAAGCGGCGACGGCGGCGCGCTCCGAGGCCGCGATCGCAGCCTCGGCGCTGGACGACACGGTCGCCCCCCGGAGCCTCGGCGTGAAGTGGTTGTGGCTCGCCCTGGCCATCGCCACCGCGGTCGTGTACTTGCTCATACGCTTGCTGGCCGGGAATCACGGCGAGAGCAGCGACGCGCTGCCGCCGAGCGATAGCGCCAGCGCAGTCGCGGCGCCTGCCGCCCCCGCGCCGGCGGTTGAGCCGTTGCCGGTGCCCGCGGCGAGTGCGCGCAGTGCGCCCGCTCGGCCCGACGCCGCAGCTGCGGACGGCGCCGCGGCCAACAAGGATGCCGCACCCAAAACGCGCCTGCGCAAGCCGGCGCCGAAGGTCGAGCTTCCCCGTTCCGCGGAGCCGGCGGCTGCACCGAAGGCGGAGCCGGCGCCGGCGCCGCGTCCCCCGCCGCAGGTCGCCGCGCCGCCGCGGGATCCCTGGCAGGCCATGAACGAGGGCTTGTCGCGCTGCGCCGGCGAGGACTGGTCCGGGCGCGCGACCTGCGAACAACGGCTGCGCCTGCAATACTGCCCGGAGCATTGGGGCCTCGTCCCGCAGTGCCCCATCGGGCCGACCGATCACGGGAGCTAGTCCGCCTCCCGGCAACCCCATCGCGCGCAGGGCGGTAATTTCTAGCCGCGGCCAACGAACGGCATCTTCGTTGCCATTACGGTCAGGAACTGCACGTTGGCTTCGAGCGGCAGGCTAGCCATGTAGCAGACGGCGCTGGCGACGTGCTGCACATCCATCAGCGGCTCCACGGCAATGCTGCCGTTCGCCTGTGGCACACCCTTGGCCATCCTCGCCGCCAGATCCGTCGCGGCGTTGCCGATGTCGATCTGCCCGCAGGCTATGTCGTACTTGCGCCCATCGAGCGAAGCCGATTTGGTGAGGCCGGTGATCGCGTGCTTGGTCGCCGTGTAAGGAGCGGAATTGGGTCGCGGTGCGTGCGCCGAGATCGAGCCGTTGTTGACGATGCGCCCGCCGCGCGGATCCTGGCTCTTCATCAGCCGAAATGCTTCCTGGATGCACAGAAATGCGCCGGAGAGGTTGATGTCGACGACGGTCTTCCACTGCTCGTAGGAAAGGTCTTCGAGGTTGATTCCCGGTGCGCCCACGCCGGCATTGTTGAACAGCAGGTCCAGACGCCCGAAGGTCTCCTTCGTCCGCGCAAACAGCGCGCGCACCGAAGCGGGATCGCTCACGTCGGTGGCGACGGCAATGGCGCTGCCGGCTCCCGCACCGGCTTCGACGATGACTTGCGCGAGCAGCTCCTGGCGCCGGCCGGCGAGCACGACGCGATACCCTTCACGGAGCAACGCGAGCGCTGTGGCCTTGCCGATGCCGGTGCCGGCTCCGGTAACAATGGCGATCCTGCCTTGAGTGGCCATGAGCAATTACTCCTTGGTATTAGCGAACCTTCGCCTGTGGATCGCGTCGGACAGGCGCAAGCGACGGCGCCGTTGCGCCGACCCACACTCGCGCAATGCTGATCGCGGCGATCTGTCGCGCATGCCGCTACCGGCGGCCGCCCGTCGCGTCGGGGCCGAATGCGTCAGGCAGCAACTCGGCGAGCGAATAGCGCCGTTCGGCCGCGGCGTCGTCGGTGCAGCAGACAATCAATGCCTCGGGGCCGAACTCGTGCAGAACCTGGCGGCAGGCGCCGCACGGAGTGGCGGCGCTGGGCGTCGGTGTGTACAGGACCACCGCCTCGATGCTGCGCACCCCCTGGGCGACCGCCTGAAAAACGGCGTTGCGTTCGGCGCAGATCGTCAGGCCGAAGGAGGCGTTCTCGACGTTGGCGCCAGCGTGAATCGCGCCGTTCGCAGCCAGGACGGCGGCACCGACAGCAAAGCCGCTGTAGGGTGCATAGGCGTGCTGCGCAGCCGCGCGCGCGCGCCGCTTGAGCTCAACGAGGGTTGGCGTGGCAATCGTCATGGCGGTCGCGGGTCGCGCTGCGCCATTGTACCGGCAGCGCGGCAGTGCCGCCTGCGGCCGCGGCGGGCAAGCCTCGCGCAGTATAATTACGAGCTTGGCCGTCCGCGGGGCGCTGCGCGCACCGCCTCGAGCGCGCGCCGTCCGGGCAGCCGGCAAAGGAGTCCGTTTTGACGCAGTCTTTATGGGCGCTTCTCGCGCCCAAGTTCATCGTCGTGTACGTGTTCGTCGCGTCCGCACTGTACGTGCATTTTCGCGGCCGCGTCCGGCACAGCCTGGTCCGGCAGTTCAAGGACCACTCGACCATCATGGCGCCGTACAACACCCTCATGTACCTGTTCTCGGCGGTGCCGTCGAAACCGTTCGTCGACGTGGCGCGGCTGCCGGAGCTCGCGACGCTTCGCGACAACTGGCAGGTGATGCGCGACGAGGCGCTCGCGCTGATGGGCGACGGACAGATTCGCGCCGCCACCGGCCACAACGACCTCGGCTTCAATTCCTTCTTCAAGGAAGGCTGGAAGCGCTTCTACCTCAAGTGGTACGGCGCGCCGCTGCCCTCGGCGCAGGCGCTATGCCCGAAAACGGTGGCGCTGGTCGAGTCGCTGCCCTCGGTCAATGCGGCGATGTTCGCGCTGCTGCCGCCCGGCGGTAAGCTCAATCGCCACCGCGACCCGTTCGCCGGCTCGCTGCGCTATCACCTGGGGCTCGTCACTCCGAACTCCGACGAGTGCCGCATCTACATCGACGGCGAGCCCTATTCCTGGCGCGACGGCCAGGACGTGCTCTTCGACGAGACCTTCATTCACTCCGCCGAGAACAAGACCGACGTGACGCGGATCATTCTGTTCTGCGACGTCGAGCGCCCGCTGCGAACGCGCTGGATGGCCGCGTTCAACCGCTGGGTGTCGCGCCACATCATCCACGCCTCCGCGACGCAGAACGTCGAGACCGAGCAGGTCGGCGCCTTCAACCGCATCTACGCGCTGTTTGGTCGCGGCAGCGATCTGCTCACCCGGCTCAAGCGCAAGAACCGCACCCTGTTCCGAATCGTCAAATACACCTTGATCGGCGCGCTGCTGTACTGGCTATTCGTCGCCTAGGCGCGGTCCCTCCACACGCCGTCAGAGCCGCTGCACCGGCACCTTCGCCGCGGCCCAGGCGCCGATGAGGGTGAACGCCGCGAGGACGAAGAAGATGACGCGAAAGGCGCTACCCAGATGCGTGGTGATCGCCAGTCGCTGCGCGTCGGGGAGGGTGGCCAGAAACGCGCCGCGCGATTCGGCTATCTGCGGCAACACCGACGCGAGCAGGGTGTCTTCACGCCCGACCAGAATGAACAGCACCGCGCCGACGATCGCGACCCCCAGCGCACCGCCGATCGAGCGCGACACGGACACCGAAGCGACTGCCGAGGCCAGCGACGCGCTGCCCCCAGCGCTCTGCACGATGATCTGCGTGGGTGGCATCGTCGTGCCGAGTCCAGCGCCGGCGAGCAGCGTCAGCCCCAGCACGACCGGCGTCGGCGCGAAGGTGACGGTCGCGGCCAGGGCGAGGAAGGCGACGGTCGAGACGGCCAATCCAAGCTTCGGATACGCCGTGAGCTTGCCGGTGCGCGCGATGCTCCTGCCGGTCAGCGCCGAGGAGGCCGCCAGCGACAGGGTGATCGGCAGCAGCAGCAGGCCCGATGTCCCGATGCCGAAGCCGCGTCCGAGCTGCAGATAGAGCGGCAGATAGAGCACCGAGCCGAACAATGCGGCGGCGAAGCAGGCGACGACGAGGTTGGAGCGCCAGATCACCGGCGAGGCCAGCAGCCGCACCGGGATCACCGGATCCGGCGTGTGCACTTCCCAGACCACGAGTGCGGCCAGGCAGCCGGCGGCAAGCGCGAGCACTGCGTAGAGCCGCCAGTCCAGCCAGCCGAAACGGTTGCCGGCGGAGGAGAGCGCAAACAACAGCGCCAACGTGCCGGTGCCGAAGAGCAGCGTGCCGACCACGTCGGGGCGGAAGCGCGCGCGCGCCGGCGGCGCGTGGCGCGGAATGCGCAGCGCGAGCACCGCGGCAACCACGCCCAGCGGCAGGTTGATGAAGAATACCGCCCGCCAGCTCAAGTGCTCGGTCAACAGCGCGCCCAACAGCGGGCCGAGCGTGCTCGAGGCCGCAAACACGCCGGCGAAGTAACCTTGGAATTGTGCGCGTTGGCGCGGCGGCACGTTTTCACTGATCAGCGCCTGCGACAGCGTCATCAAGCCGCCGCCCCCCAGCCCCTGAACGGCGCGCGCCAGAATGAGCAGTGGCAGCGTCGGCGCGAGGGCGCAGCCCAGTGATGCGACCGTGAATACGATCAACGCGGCGAGTAGGGTCGGGCGTCGGCCAAAGCGGTCGCCGATGCTGCCGTACAACGGCGCGGCGACGGTCGCGGCCAGCAGATACGCGACGACGACCCAGGACAGGTCAGCGAACCCGCCGAGCGAGGCGACAATCGCCGGCAGCGCGCTCGCCAGGATCGTCTGGTCGACTGCGGCCAGGAACATCGCGAACATGACCCCGGGAAACACGCGGCGGAAGGCCGCGCGCAATGCGTCGGCAGGCAGCGGCGGCGCGTTGGCGGGCGGCGAAGGCTCAGCCATCGCGCCAGTTTAGACGCGCTGGGTCGCGGTTGCGGGACGAAGTGGGCTTTGCGGCGCGCTTCTGCATCAGCCGCCCGCAGCCGCGATGAGCCGCGTGGCGAGCCCGTCCAGGTACGCAGGAAAGCTTTGGATGTCGTTGTGGCCGGCGCCGGCGACGGCCAGCAATTCCGTCGGTGCCCGCGCCAACTGCCGCAACCGTTCGCTCTCGGCGAGCGGTATCAGCGGGTCGTTCGTCCCGTGCACGAACAGGATCGGGCTGCGGATGTCGCCGATCAGGGCATCAGTGCGCAAGGGATATTTCAGCAGCCATTCGGGCGCGAACGGGTATTCGCGCCTGCCGATGGCCGCAAGGCTTGTAAACGGAGTCACGAGCACGAGCAGGCGCGGATTGACGTCGCGCGCCAGCCGCGCCGCCAGCGCGGCGCCCAGCGAGCGTCCGTAGATGACGATGGGCTGGTCGCGGTAGGCCGGCGCGATCGCGTCCCAGGCCGCACGCACGTCGGCGCCAAGCTGCGCCTCGCTGTCGATGCGCCCGGTGCTCTTGCCGTAACCGCGGAAATCGAAAATGAACAGGTCGTAGTTGATGCGACGGTAGAAGTCGAGACCGGTGGTCCACGTCGCCAGATTGCCGGCATTGCCGTGAATGAAGAAGACCAGGCCGCGCGGGTGGGGCTGCATGAAATGCAGCGCGTCGAGCGAACCCCCAGGGACCGCGACCTGGATCTCCGCGAAGCGCTGCTCGAATGCAAAACGGTAATCGGACGGCAGCGGCGTGCCGCGAAAGATGAGCCGCTCCTGCGTCAGATAGAGCAGGCCGAGGGCGATGGCGTAGGCCGCGAGCGCCAAGGCGACGAGCAGCATCACGGCAGCAACAGCGGGGCGATAAAAAAGCGGCATCGGCGCATGCATCCGCGGGGTTTGGCACCGCGGCCGCGCTCAACGCGCTGCGCCCGCCGCCGCCGCGAAGCCGGCGAGCGCCGCGATGCCGCTGACCAATGCGCCCCACGCAATGTCGGCAACCGTGACGGCCACCGGCCAGCCCGCGAGCGTCGCGAGATTGCTCAGATCGTAGGTCGCGTACGCGACCACTCCGAAGAGCGCGCCCAGGCTAAGTGCCTTGCGCCAGCTTCGCGCGTTGCGCGCGGGCAGCACGCAGAACACGAGCAGCCCGCAGACGTAGAGCGGGTAGAAGAGCAGCGCGGCCACCCAGTTGGGCTCCGGTCGCAACAGCGCCCCCAGACGCGACCCGTAGAAATCCCGGGCGACCCAGCCGAGCCAGAGGAAGTCGCAAACGCAAAAAGCGACGAGACTCGCAAGGCCCGCCGCGAGTGTCGCCCTCATGCCCGCCTCCGCCCGGGCGCGGGCGCGCCCTCACCCAAATCCCAGAACAGTCCCGCCATCATCTGCAGCCCTTCCCGCGCTACCGCTCCCAGGAGGTGCTCGCCGACCGCGTGCTGCGCACAAGCCGGATACGAGTGGGGGATCCAGATGGTCGGCAATTGCAGCACCTCCGCGAAGGCGTCGTTGGGCAATGCGCCACCGAAATTGGGCAGCAGCGCTGGCTTCTTGCCGGTCGTGCGCTCAAGCGAAGCGAGCGCCCATGCAGCCCACGGATCATCGGGGTTCAGGCGCGTGGCGGCGTTGCCGGGTTCGACGTCGACTTCGACCTGCGCCAAGTCGTGCGCATCGAAGTGGCGGCGCAGGTGCTCGGCTATGTTCGTCCAGTCGGTGCCGACAACAAACCGCAACTGGCAATACGCGCTCGCGGCAGGCGGGATCGCGTTGACCGGTTGCGCCGGATTGCCGGCGGTGAACGCGAGCACCTCGAGGCAATTCCAGCCGAAGACGCGCTCGGCAGGCGTAAGTCCGGGCTCGCCCCAGCCCGCGTCGACGGCCGGATCGCCCGGGCCGCCGCCGACGGCAATATCGGAAAGCGCGTGCCGCACGGAAGCGGGAATGTCCGGCGGCCGCAGGCCGGCGACGCGCACGACGCCGTGCTCGCTTACCATGCTCGCGATGGCGTGCGCAAGAATGACGGCCGGATTGGCAAGCAAGCCGCCCCAGTTGCCCGAGTGGTGGGCCCCGTCGCGCAAACGCAAACGAAGCGTGAAGTTGACTGAACCGCGCGAGCCCAGGAAGACCGTCGGTCGCTCCGCGCTCAAGCGCGGGCCATCCGAAGCGATCAGCACGTCCGCCGCCAGTTCCTCGCGTCGCGCCGCGCACAGCGCGTGCAGTCCCGGCGAGCCCACTTCCTCGCCGGTCTCGACTAACAGCGTGACGTTAAATCCGAGGCGGTCATCGCGCGCCGCGAGCGCGGACGCGAGCGCACCGAGATTAATCGTATGCTGCCCCTTGTTGTCGGCCGTGCCGCGCCCATACCAGCGATCGCCTTCAACGACGATCGACCACGGCGTAAGCGGTGCCCGCCATTGCGCGTCGTAGCCACGGACCACGTCGCCATGCGCGTAGATGAGGACGGTCGGCAAGCCGCGGCCTTCGGTGCGCTGCGCGATCAGGAACGGCCCGCGGCCGGGCACCGGATTGTCGACGACGCGGCCGGTGAAGCCAAGGTGCGTCGCTGACGGCAGAAGCTCATCGGTCAGGTAGCGTCCAAGCACGGCGTGCTGCTCCGGCACCTGACTTTCCGTGCGAAACGCCACGCGCCGGGCAAGGTCGGTGCGAAAGGCGCCGCAGTCGAAATAGGCAGCCGCATGCGCCAGCGCTTGCGCTCGACTCAACGCCGACCTCGTGTTCTCGCGGCAATCCAACGCGGCATCTTGGGTCGCGGGGTTACGGTTCGCGCACGGTCGTTTTCCACCGTACACTATTTACCGCTCGGTTGGCGAGAACGGGGCCCACGATGGCGATCCTTCGACTGTTGCAATTCGCGCTGTTCGCTTTTGCCGCGACGCTGGCGCCTCTCACTGGCGCGGCAGCGCCGGCGTACTTCGAGGTGTCGCGCGGCGCGCATCCGCACGATGTCGCCGCGGCACCCGGACCCGGGGCGCCCGTATATTACACGGCGCAGATGACGGGCAAGCTCGGTATTCTCGATCCGGCCAGCGGCAAGATCGAGGAGATCGCTCTCGGGCCGCATTCCGCGCCGCACGGCGTAATCGTCGGCCCGGACGGCGCCGCGTGGATCACCGACGGCGGCCAGAACGCCATCGTGCGCGTCGACGCGAGCACTCACGCCGTCAAGGTGTGGCCGCTGCCGGCAGACACCGGCTACGCCAATCTGAACACGCCTACGTTCGATCGCAAGGGCCGCGTCTGGTTTACCGGGCAGAGCGGCTTTTACGGTCGGCTCGATCCCGCCAGCGGCGAAGTGAAGGTGTGGCCGGCCCCGCACGGCAGCGGACCTTATGGCATGACCACCACGCCGGCGGGCGAGGTGTACTACGCGTCGCTGGCGGGCAATCATATCGCGCACATCGACGTTGACACCGGTGCGGCTACCGTGATCGAGCCGCCGACCAAGCGCCAGGGCGCACGGCGCGTGTGGTCCGACTCGCACGGCCGCATCTGGGTGAGCTACTGGAACACCGGGCAGGTCGGCCGATACGATCCCGCGACCAAGGCCTGGCGCGAGTGGAAGCTGCCGGGAAACGCGCACGCCTACGCGGTATGGGTCGATGACCGCGACAACGTCTGGCTCACCGACTGGTCGACCAATGCCATCGTCAAGTTCGATCCGGTGACCGAAAAATTCGCGAGTTTCCCGTCGAATCGCGACCAGGCCAATGTGCGGCAGATGCTCGGCCGCGCCGGCGAGGTGTGGGGCGCGGAATCGGGCAACGACCGGCTGGTGATGGTGCCGGCGCACTGACGCTGCGCGCACTTCGCCGTGCAGCAGAAGCCGGCGCTAAGTTCGCGCCGGCGCCAGCGCCTCGTGCCGCCACACGTCGCGCAGGATCGCGCACACCGCTTCGACCAGCGGATCGTCGGCGCGGGCCGCGGCAAAGATGAACCACAGCCGCGTCGAGAGTTCGGCGCCCGGCCAGACGGCGATCCGCCCCGCCTGCACGGACGCGAGCGCGAGCCCTTCCCGGGCGATGCTCGCGCCGACGCCGGATGCGACGAGATTCAGGATCACCGATTCGTTGTCGGCTTCGATCACCTGCTGCGGCGCATCGCCGCGACTGTGAAAAAGTTCCATCGCCAGCTGGCGGTGCGAGCTGGTCGGGGGCGCGAGAATCCACGGCCGCGCCGCAATCTCCTGCCAGTTGATGTCCCGGCGTCTCGGGTACCAATCCGCGGGCACCGCGACGCGGTAGATGAGCGGGCACAGCGGCTCGGCGTGCAGCGCCGGGTCGTCGACGGCGCCGAAGAAAAAGCTCGCATCGAGCGTCCCGTCGCGCACCCCTTCGAGCGCCGCACCGGAAAAGACCTGATGCAGCTCGATGTCGATAAGCGGATGGGTTTCGATCGCGCGACTGAGGAAGTCGCCGAGCCGCAGCGTCGCCGGGTCGAGCACGGTGCCAAGGCTAAGCCTCCCCGCCGGGCGTCCCTGGAGGTGCTGGGCGACCTGCTTGAGCTGCTGGATCGACCCCAGGATGCGTTCGGCCTCGCCGAGCAGGGTGCGTCCGCCCGGGGTCAGCATCATGCCGCTCGACGTGCGCGCGAACAGGCTGATGCCCAGCGCTTCCTCGAGCGCCTTGATTTGCCCGGACAGCGCGGGCTGGCTCAGGTGCAGCTTCTCGGCGGCGCGGGTCAGTTGCCCGGACTTGGCGATCGCGACAAACGCGCGCAGCTGGCTGAGTTCCATGCGTAGGTCATCACTTACTTCGGGCCTTTTTGCGGTCCGTTTTGGTGCATTGCATCATAAGACGTAGTGCGATCACCGAGGGCGATGCGCAGCATCATCAAAAGCGATTGGACCGACTGCCCCCCGCCGACTATCGTATGCGCTTGACTATAGAAAAGTCATTTATTTTAATTTGTTACAAGGACTACTTCAATGCAATCGCCATTGCTTGACACGCCCGACCGGGCCGGATTTCCGCTTCAAGGCCCCCTTCTGCGAGCCTCGACCGCGGTCACCGATGCGAGCCATGATAACGCATATTTGTTGCAACGCACACAGGACTTGGTGAACAACCAGCCAGCCGATTCACGCTACTGGACCGCGTATGACCTTTTCATGCTCGAGCGCGAGGCACGCGCGCTGCGGCGCGCCTACTTGAGTGCGCTGTTCGCGCGCGCCGGGCGAGGTCTCTTCGAAGGCCTCTCCCGCCTGCGCTCCCGCTAGGGCGTATGCCCCGCACTGCCGGCTCCGGCGGCGGTGCCGGCGGCGGCGCCGCGCTGCTCGCGTCGCACGTGCTCCGGCCGAAACCCGAGCCCGAGCAGGCGCGCCGGTATGCCCCGCAGGCGCGGATACCGCTGCAGCAGGCGCAACGGCCATGGCAGCGCGCCACCGGCGGCGCCGGCGCCGGCAAGAACACGCGCGATGACGCGATTCTGAATCTCGATCTGGAAGCGCTGGGTAATTCGCGTGGGCAGTTCGCGTCGGCGCTGAACCTGCCGCAACTGCGCGAGCGCGGGCCGTCCGGCGCGCAGCGCACGCGTCAAGAGATTGCCGGTCGCAACCGCATCCTGGATCGCGAGATTGATGCCCACGCCGCCGATCGGCGACATGGCATGGGCGGCATCGCCGATGCACAACAGTCCCGGCCGGCACCATTGCCGCAGGCGATCAACCTGCACCGTGAGCAACTTGAGCGCGTCCCAGTCGGCCAATTCCTGCACGGTTTCCGCGGTGATCGGGGCGAGCGCGCCGATGCGCTCGCGGAACGCCGGCAGTCCTTCCGCCCTGAGCCGCGCATAGGATCCCTTGGCGATGACAAAGCCGCACTGCCAATAGCTGTCGCGATCGAGCATGACCAGGATCTGACCGGCGCCGACATAGCCTGCGGTCGCGGCGGCCTGCCCGGCGCGCCGCGGCAGCCGGAACCAGAGCACGTCGATCGGCGCCCCATACTCGTCAACCGCGAGACCGGCCCGCTTGCGCACGGTCGAATGCCTGCCATCGGCGCCGATGGTCAGCTCCGCGTGCACTTCAAGACGTCCTGCCGCGGTCGTCGCGACCACGCCCTGAATTTCGCCCGCACCTAAGACGAGGTCCGCCGCTTCGGCCTGCAGCAGCAGCTCGAAGCCCGCGTAACGCCGTGCCTCGGCGGCGAGGAAATTGAGAAAGTCCCACTGCGGCATCAGCATCAGGAAGCGGCACTGGGTCGGCAGGCGCGTGAAATCCGCGAGCGGAACGCGCGCGCCACCGACGTAGCCGGCGATCTCGCGCACCTCGTTGTGCGGTAACGCCAGGAACCGTTCGAGCAGACCCAGTTCGTGCATGATCTGCAGTGTGGACGGATGGATCGTGTCCCCCCTGAAATCGCGCAGAAAGTCGCGGTGCTTTTCCAGCACCACCACGCCGATCCCGGCGCGCGCAAGCAAGAGCCCCAGCATCATGCCGGCAGGCCCTCCGCCGACAATGCAGCAGCGCGTGCGTAACGACCGGTTCACTTCATTCCCGGGCTGGATCCACGGTGGACGCCGATAGCAGGCTTCTCGCTCGATCCGTTCTACCGCGAGCGTGTTGCTTGGCGTTCGGGCCTGACTTGAGCCTTGCGCAAATGACACGTGGCTTGCGTGTCAGCCGCGCAGAAACGCACTGCCGGCGCGCGCGCAGCGTCCGCGAAGAGGGCGGTGCGGACCAAGGGACCGCTAGGGCGTAGCGCTGCGGCGCGCAAGGCCGCGCGCACCCGCGCGCGCCCGAAGAGCCAGCCCGCATTCGCCGGGCAAGGCGCGCACTGCCGCGCCGCGTAACGCTGCGGCGAGAAATCCCAAGCGCGGTGCCGGCAAGCCGGGGCACCGTGGGGTTGGTCGCGGCCGGGTCAGCCCTGGTACTTGAACGACAGCTGGACGCGCGCGCGGTAGGCGACAACCTTACCGCCCTCGACCTTCATGTCGAGCTTCGAGACTTCGGCAATGCGCAGGTCGCGCAGCGACTTGCTCGCGGTCGACACCGCCGTCTTGGCCGCATCCTCCCACGACGTGCTGCTGGTGCCGATCACGTCGATAACGCGGTACACGCCGTCGCTCGATCCTTTCTTGGCCATGATGTGCTCTCCTTTTCCGATTTGCCGCCGCCGGTTTCGCCGGCCTACCCGTTCCGGGAATCGTCGCGCTCGAGCATGATACCAACTTGCGGCGAGGTCGTCCTCTAACCGCATCAGCCGAGGACCGCGACCCCGAACAGGAACGGATGCAGAACCATCACCAGCAATGCCGCGAGTGTGCCGGCGGCGACGGCGATCAAATCGTGGCGCGCGCTCGGTGTGAACGGCTTGGCCGTATGCCGCTGCACGGCGGAAAGAAGATCGACCACCGAGAAGGCGAGAAAACTCCCGAACAGCACCGTGCCCCGCGTGTCGCCGTTGGCCAGAAGGTGAACCGACGCCCAGATGCCGAGGCCGAGCAGCATCGGGTGCTTGAGGAACTGCCGAATATGGCTGCGCAGGTTCGCCGCAGCAAACAGGATCAACGACAGCGTCATGGCGTACGGTGCGATCGCGATCACCGCGCGCGACGGCGCAAACAGGCGCGCACCCGGCGCAGCCGCAGCGTAGCCGCCGACGATGAGCGCGAGTCCCGCGAACGACATCAGGGTGAAGGCGCCCTTGTAGCGTTTTTCGCCGAGGCGCCCGACGACTGCAAGGCGGCCCCGCGGCAGCACCGGCAGGAGATGCACGCCGATAAAAAGAACCAGGCCGGCGACAAGCAGCGGCATCGGAACGTTCCTGCGGGACGGTTGCCGAATATACTCTTGTCGCTGTCGGGTGGCTTCAGCGGCGGCCGTTGCACGGGACACCCGGGCGGCGCCGCGCTGGAGCGGTGCGAACCGGCCGCGGCGATCCCCCGGTCCGGCACCGGGCCACGCCGGAACCGACGTTCCCTCGGGGAGACGCTGCCGTTGCAAGGATTGCCGAGCGCGGGCGACTATACAGTCACAACCATGGAGATTGACCATGTTTCATTCATCACGGGAAATTGCTGCGAGCGGACGCTGGCTCCTGCTCGCAATCGCGGTCGGAACGGTCATGGGAGCGGCGGGGGCCCCGCTGCCGGCACCGGCGGTGGACATTCCGGCAGCCTCGGTGCAAGGCGCGCAGACCGCGGTATTCGCCGGGGGATGTTTCTGGGGCGTCGAGGCGGTCTTCCGCCACGTCAGGGGTGTTAGCAAGGCCGTATCCGGATACGCGGGCGGCGGCGCGAAGACGGCTGACTACGAGCTCGTGAGTACCGGCATCACCGGCCACGCCGAGTCCGTGCAGGTTACCTACGACCCGGCGCAAGTCTCCTATGGCGAATTGCTGCGCATCTTCTTTAGCGTCGCCCACGACCCGACGCAGCTCAATCGGCAGGGTCCCGACGTCGGCACGCAGTATCGCTCGGTGATCTTTGTCAGCAACGCCGAACAGAAGCGCGTCGCGCAGGCGTACATCGAGCAGCTCGACCGCGCCAAGGTCTTTGCGGACCCGATCGTAACCGAGGTGGTGGCGCTGCCGGCGTTCTATCCCGCCGAGGGTTATCACCAGAACTATCTGGCGCTGCATCGTACGCAGCCGTACATTGTGATGCACGATCTGCCGAAGCTGGCCCAGCTCAAGCTGCAATTTCCCGATCGCTACGCCGCGAATTGACGCAAGCCAGATCGACGCCGCAACGCCGGCGCTGCCGACGCGCTAAGCGGGCCGGCTAGTCAGTGACTGCGCCCATCAACCGGGATCCGCTTGATGCCGGCAAGGTCGAAATCCGCCAGACAGCGCACATTGACCGCGGCCATCGCCGCCCCGGATTTTCCCGCGCCGGTGGCAAACGGCGCGCAGCCGCAGTTGGGGCAGAAGTGATGATTGATGACGTGCTTGTTGAACTGGTAGGTCGACAGGCTCGCCTCGGGCGACTTGAGCCGAAGCTGGCCGCGGGGAATGAACCAGAGCAGATAGCCCTTGCGGCTACAGTGCGAACAGTTGCACTCATTGGCTTCCAGGCATTCGCCTTCGACGTCGAAGGCGATGCGGCCGCAATGGCAGCTTCCGCTATACATCGCGATGCTCCAGGCCAGGGTTTTGCGACGAATTCGCGGGGCGGACGCGATGCCCGCGTCCAGCGATCGGCTCGAGCACGACCAGCGGCTTCGCCGCGCCTCACCGCGGGGCGTTGTCCGGCGGAAATTCGAAGACGACGTGCAGCCGCTTGCCGCTGGTGATCGCAACCGTCTTGCGCTTGACCGCGCCATTCCACGCGACCTCGACGGCATAGGTTCCTGAAGGCAGGCGGACCAGGACCAGGGGTCCCTCGGCGGTGGTCGACAGGACCGGGCGGCCCTGCCGGTCGCGGATCTCGACCTTGGCGTCCGACACGTATTCGCCGCGCAAACCCCCGCTCGGGGCAGTGAACTCGAGCGTGAGCGGATACGCCGCCGCGGCCTCTCGCAACGTCGCAGCCTCGTCGGAGCCGATGCCTCCGGAAACGTACGACACGGACCCCTGCACGCGCTCCGGCGGCGGGAAGCCGGCCTGTTCCTGCGCTACGGATGCGCCGGCAAGTCCGGCGAATGCCAGGGCGGCTGGAAATAAACGGTGAGCGATGTGCATGGTCTGCCTCGAGATTCGAACGATCGCCAAGAAAGAAAGGAAGGACGCGGGCCAATGCACTTGGCCCGCATCCCGGCGTACGCCTGCGGCGCACGATTCTGCACGGATTCTGATGGCGGTGGGCATGCCTGGGAGTCGGCCAGCGCGGTTGCCCTCGTCGGAATCCTGCATGAAGCGCATTGTCGAACGGCCGCGATGGCTTTGGAATCAGCCGCCGTCCGATTTCCGTGTAGGAGAGGGAGGAATGCGTGCCGGATTGGTCATGGGGCGGGGCCGCGGCGTCCCCGGCGCGTCAGCGCTCGGCCTCCAGCCAGGTGCCGATGTTGATGAATGCACGCTCATCGTAGTCGGCAAATCCCTTGTACCCGAGCTTGGTCAACCGCCGCTGGCCTTCCTCGGTCAGATCCAGGCTCAGGAAGTATTGTTGAATGTGCATAAAGTCCTGCGGCGGAAGAGTCGGGCTGGCAATCAAATCCTTGATCGGGACCGGCCTGCTTTGGACCAGAACCCGACCCCCTTTCTCGGTGAACTGCTTGATCACGGCTCCGGCCGCCGTCGCACCCACTTCGGCAAAGCCGTATTCGACCATGAACGGCACCGCATCCTGGTAGCGGGTATAACGCAAGCGCAGCTTCTTCGCGCTCGCGCCGAGGGTATCGCGCAGCGTCGCGCGCACGATCCAGGCGGTGATCGAGTCCGCGTCGGGCATGCCGATCGCGCGGATGCCCGGGTCGGCCAAGGACTTGAACGGGGCGTCGCCGCGCACCAGGAAGCTTGCCTTGTATTCGATGTAACCCTTGGTTACCGCGACCAGGCGGTAGTGCGCCTTGTCGATGGCTCGAATCGCGTAGTGCGCCGGATGCACGTAGGCGAGGTCATAGCGGGCCGCCTCCAGATCCTTGCCCATCTGCACGTAATCGTCCATGGACTCGACCCGCACCGGACGCCGCAGCAGTTTCGCCAGGTCGTCGCCGATTTCCTTGTACCGCTCGCGAACCTCGGAGGGCGAGATTCGATAGGTCACGCCTTCGTTGATGCCGAACACGAGCGGCTGGACCGATCCCTGGGCGAGCGCGGGCAGCGGCAGCAGCAGGGCGAACAGGCAAACGAAAAGGCGGTGCATGTTGCAGGCGGATGAATTGAAGGGGTCGGCAGATGATACAGCACGCGCACACGGCGCATTGAGTACCAGGCGGCGCGGTTGCTTGCTTATAATCGTGCCTGCCGCTGCAAACCGTGGCTTCTTGCACCGCAACAGGAGATTGACGCCAGCGTCGGCGGTCCGGTCCGCCCCGAGCACGACGAACGCAGGCTGACGCTCACCTACTAGGGCGGAGAAAAGGAGGTCAACGTGCCGATCGTCATGGTCGAGCCTGCCGACCGATCGCAGCTGGCGCCGGGCGCGCACGTGATCGAATTCGCTGCAACACAGCCGGACGGATCGCCGCTCGCCGAACGGGTCACCGTCGCCAAGAACGGATTCGCGCCGCCGCCGTAGCCCGCGATGCGCCTGCTCCGTATCACGCTGTTTGGCACCGCGCTCGCCGCCGCAGGCGGCGCAGCCGCGTTCACCTTCAGCGATGGCACGGCGCTGCAGTGTATCGCCCGCGGCGAACGGGTCGAGGAGTACGACGCGGCACCGGATGACCCGCTGGTCCTGCGCGACCATACCGGCATCACCCAGCCAAACGGTTCCGGTTACCGCATCACCTGGAACGCGGCCAAACTCGGCCGTCTCCCGCCCGACGTGCACGACTTCATTTTCTTTCACGAGTGTGCGCACGCGACCGTTCCCACCCGTGATGAGTTCGTCGCCAACTGCGTCGGGCTGAAGGCGATGCGCGCCGCCGGCCGCGCCGGCTTTGCGGTCGAGACGCGGCTTGCCGCCTTTTACGGCCCCAACAGCTTCTACTGGCAAAAGACGCTCGAGTGCGCCAATGCCAACCGCAATCCTCCAGCGCCGCCGGCACCGCACTGACGGGAACGCCGCGCAGCTGCACGGGTCACAACCGGTAGAATGAATTCAAAAGCGATCCCGCGCGTCGCCGCCGTGCTGTTCGGGTCGGCAGCGTATCTTGCGGCGGCGGCGAGCCTGGCAGCCGAACCGGGGGTGTTCGCCGCGGCCGTCGTCGCACAGGGCGCGCGTCTGGCCGCGATCGGCAATTGCGCGACCTGCCATACCCGACCAGGCGGCAAGCCCTTCGCGGGCGGCCTGCCGCTGGAAACGCCATTCGGCACAATCTATTCGACCAACATCACGCCGGACGCGAGCGGCATGGGTCATTGGAGCGGCGAGGACTTTCGGCGTGCCATGCAGGAAGGTATCGATCGGTCCGGACAGCATCTTTATCCCGCCTTTCCCTACGACCATTTCACGCGCGTGACCGATGCCGACATCAGCGCGATCTACGCCTTCGTCATGACGCGCGATCCCGAGAGTGCGCAGATTCCGGCGAACCAACTCCGCTTTCCCGCCGGCTTCCGGCCCGGAATCGCCGCGTGGAAGGCGCTGTACTTTCACCCCGGGGTCTATCGACCCGATCCGGCACGCAGCGCGGAATGGAATCGCGGCGCCTACCTCGCCGAGGGACTCGGCCATTGCGGCGCCTGCCACACGCCGCGCAACGCGCTCGGCGCCGAGGAGACGAAGCGCGCGTTTCGCGGCGGCGAGGCCGAGGGTTGGCACGCCTCGTCGCTCGCGGAGGACTCGCCCGCGCCGGTGCCGTGGACTGTCGAAGCGCTCTTCGACTACCTGCGCACGGGCCACGAAGCAAAGCACGGCATCGCGGCGGGCCCGATGGCACCGGTGGTCCGCAATCTGGCGGGCGTGGCGCCCGAGGACGTACGCGCGATCGCCATCTACGTCGCTTCGCGGATGCGGCCACAGGGACAAGACGCTCAGGGCCGGGCGCAGGCGGCACCGGCAGCCGAGTTGGCGGTCGCGCCAGCGCGCGATGCTATCGCGCCCGACGGCGCGGGGCTCTTTGCCGGCGCGTGCGCCAGCTGCCACACCGCCGCTCCGACCGCGACCGAGCGAGCGCCGGTCGCGCTCGGGCTCACGACCTCGATCAACGCCCCGGATCCGCGCAACGCGATTCATATCACCCTCGAAGGCTTATGGCCGGAATCGGGTGAACCGGGCGCCTTGATGCCCGGCTTCGCGGGCGAGCTCACCGACCCGCAGGTCGCCTCTCTGGTAGATTATCTGCGCGCGCATTTCACCGACAAGCCGGCATGGACCGACGTGCCGAAACGGGTCCGGGAAATCCGCGCGGCGATGAAGGACGCGCGATGATCGATCTCGACATCAACGGCCGCACGCACGCCATCGACGCGGACCCGAACACGCCGCTGCTGTACGTGCTGCGTGATCATCTGGCTCTCGCCGGCGCAAAGTTCGGCTGCGGACTGGGACAATGCGGCGCGTGCACAGTCATGGTCGACGGCCAGGCGACGTTTTCGTGCATCACGCCGATCTCGGTGCTGCCTGGCCGCAAGATCAAGACGATCGAGGGCCTGGGCACGCCCGAGCAGCCCGGGCCGCTGCAGCGCGCGTTCGTCGCGGAACAGGCCGCGCAATGCGGCTACTGCATTGCCGGAATGATCATGCGGGCGCAGGCGTTGCTGGAAAAAAATCCGGCGCCCTCCGACGCCGAGGTGCGGCGGCACATGATGCCCAACCTGTGTCGTTGCGGCACGCACCTGCGCATTCTGCGGGCGGTGGGCCGCGCCGCCGCCGAGATGCGCGCGGCCGGCGCGCCCGACGCGGGACCGCGGACGTCATGAGCGACATCGGCCTCGGGTTCCCGGTGTCGCGGCGCGGCTTTCTCGCCGCCGGTGGCGGGCTCATCGTCGCCTTCTCCCTGCTGCCCGCGGCGCGGCTCGCGGCGCAGCAGGCACCTGACGCGCCGAGGCTCCCGGGCAGCCTCGGCAACACGCCGTTGCTCGACGCGTGGATCCGCGTCGACGCCGACAGCAGCGTCACCGTCTTCACCGGCAAGGCCGAGCTCGGCCAAGGCATCAAGACCGCGCTGATCCAGATTGCGGCCGAGCAGATAGGCATCGAGCCCTCGCGCCTGCGGCTGGTTACGGCCGACACCGCTCGCACCCCCGACGAGGGCTTCACCTCCGGCAGTCACTCGATGCAGGACAGCGGCACGGCGATCATGCACGCCGCCGCGCAGGTGCGCGAGATTCTGCTCGCGCGCGCGTCGCAGCGGCTCGATGTCGCGAGTGACCGGCTGACCGCGGTCAACGGCGCGGTGCTCGCCCCCGACGGGCGACGCGTGCCCTTTGGTGACCTGGTCTCCGAGCAGCTGAGCCGGGTCCGCGCGCAACCGCAATCGAAACTCAAGGACCCACGTACGTACACCGTGATGGGCAAGCCGCTGCCGCGCGTTGACATCCCGGCCAAGGTCAGTGGCGGGATCGCCTATGTGCAGGACCTGCGCCTGCCTGGCATGGTGCACGCCCGCGTCGTCCGCCCGCCAAGCTACGGCGCGCGCTTGCGCGCCGCGGCGAGCGACGCTGTCGAAAAACTCCCCGGCGTGGTCAAGGTCGTCCGCGACGGCAGCTACCTCGCCGTCGTCGCCGAACGCGAATATCAGGCGATACTCGCCATGCGCGCGCTCTCCGCGGCGGCAACCTGGGACGAGTCCGCGCGCTTGCCGGCGTCGGCATCGATCTATGAATTTCTGCGGCGCGCCCCGGCGCGGGAGATCGTCGACCTCGACCGGCGTGCGACCACCGCGCCGGCGGCGCGCACGCTCGAGGCAAGCTACCGACGGCCGTATCAGATGCACGGCGCGATCGGACCATCCTGCGCCGTCGGCTGGCTCAAGGACGGCGCGCTCACCGTCTGGACGCACAGCCAGGGCGTGTATCCGCTGCGCAAGGCCATCGCCGAAATGCTCGCCATGCCGCTGGAGCGCGTACGCTGCGTTCACGTCGAGGGCTCGGGTTGCTACGGCCACAACGGCGCGGACGACGCGGCGGCCGACGCCGCGCTTCTCGCATACCGGCTGCCCGATCGGCCGATCCGGGTGCAGTGGATGCGCGAGCAGGAGCACCTCTGGGAGCCGTATGGGCCCGCAATGCTGACCGAAGCGAAAGCTGCGCTCGACGCCGGCGGCAACATCATCGACTGGCAGTATGACGTTTGGAGCAACACCCACAGCACGCGTCCGGGCACCGCCGGCAGCCTCCTGCCGGCGTGGCATCTTGCCGCGCCATTCCCACCGCCTGAGCCGCAGCCGATACCGCTGCCCGAGGGCGGCGGCGACCGCAACGCGCTCCCGCTCTACGTGCTGCCAAGCGCGCGGATCGTGCACCATTTCGTCCCGACGATGCCGGTGCGCGTCTCGGCGCTGCGCGCACTCGGCGCGTACATGAACGTTTTCTCCATCGAGAGCTTCATCGACGAGCTCGCGCTCTCGGCCGGCGCCGATGCGGTCGAATTCAGGCTCCGCCACCTCGACGATCCGCGGGCACGCGACGTCATCACGGCAGCGGCGACGCGCTTCGGCTGGTCGGCGCGACCGCGTGCGCGCGGTCGCGGCAAGGGCATCGCCTTTGCGCGCTACAAGAATCTGGGCGCCTATCTGGCGCTCGCGGTGGAGGTCGAGGTCGAACGCGAGACGGGCCGGACGCGGCTTGTGCGCGCGGTTGCAGCAGTCGACAGCGGGCAGGCGGTCAATCCCGACGGTATCCGCAACCAGATCGAGGGCGGCATCGTGCAAGCGTCGAGCTGGACACTGCGCGAGGCGGTCAGCTTCGACGCGACGCGGATCACCAGCGCCGACTGGAGCAGCTATCCGATACTGCGTTTTCCGGATATTCCCGACAACGTCGAGGTCCACGTCATCGATCGGCCCGGACAGCCCTTCCTGGGCACCGGCGAGGCCGCGCAGGGGCCGACTGCGGCCGCGCTCGCCAACGCGCTGGCCAATGCGACCGGCGCGCGCCTGCGCGAGCTGCCGCTCACGCCGGGGCGCGTCAAGGCGGCCATCGGCGTGTAACGCGTGCCAGCAACCGCACCATCACCCCCTGGCCTGCGATGGCTATTGGATAGGCCCGTTTCGCCCCCAACTGGCAGAAATGCTTCCGATCACCACCGTCTTGATCGTCGCCAACGCGGCCATCTTCCTGCTTTCGCAGGGCGCGCCCGCGCTGGTGAATGCGTTCGCGCTGTGGCCGGTTGGAGCCGGCTTCCAGCCCTGGCAACTGCTGACCTACGCGTTTCTGCATGGCAGTTTGCTGCACATCGCCTTCAACATGTTCGCGCTGTACATGTTCGGCAGACCGGTCGAACGCGTCTTCGGCCCGCGCCGCTATCTGATCTATTACCTGGTATGCGCGCTGTCCGCCGCGATTGCGCAGTTGCTTACGGCGGCGCTGACCGGAGCCGTGTATCCCACGGTCGGTGCGTCCGGCGCCGTGTTCGGCCTGCTGCTCGCGTATGCGATCTACTTCCCGCACAGCCGCGTCATGCTCATTTTTCCACCGATCCCGATGCCCGCGCGCGTCTTTGTCGTCGTCTATGCCGCCGTGGAGCTGTTTCTTGGCGTGACCGGCACCGAAGAAGGCGTTGCGCACTTCGCGCATCTCGGCGGCCTCGTTGGCGGCTTCATCATGCTCCGCTACTGGCGCAGCACGCCGGTCGGCTTCCGCCGCTAAAGCTCTGCCAGGAGCGCGCGCTCCCGCGGGTCCGTTCGGACACGTCGTTGCGAGGCCCGTGTAGGAGATTGTCCGACGCCGCCCCGGTTGCGGCGCGGCTCGGCATGGACTTATTTACAAGCGGTGCTTTGCAAGCGTGAATGTCGGGCCGCGTGGGTACGCCGCCACCAGCGGCGTGTTGCCCGCGTGGCTGGGGTCGCGGATAGTGCCTTGCCGTGGGCACGTCGTTTGCATGCCTATCGAGCGGCATGCATGAGAAATCCTTTCTGGGCCGGCGCCAGCGCAATGTTCGGGCGGTGCGGCGGACGAGCGGGCCGGCAGCATGAAGATCGCTGGCGCTCCTGCCGGTCGCAGCGCTGACACGCTCGAGTCATGTCGCCGCTGCGAGCTGTGGAAGAGGGCGACGCAAGCGGTCGCAGGCGAAGGCCCGCCGCGCGCGGCCCTGATGCTCGTCGGCGAGCAGCCTGGCGATGAGGAAGACCGTGCCGGCCGCCCGTTCGTCGGCCCCGCGGGCCGGCTGTTGCGGCTCCTTCTCAGCGACGCGGGGATCGATCCCGCGACTGTGTTCCTGACCAACGCGGTAAAGCATTTTCGCTTTGAATTTCGCGGCAAGCGGCGGCTGCACAAGACGCCCTCGCAGGTTGAGCTCGAAGCGTGCAACCTGTGGCTGCGCAAGGAGATCGAGCGCACGCAGCCTCATGTCATCGTGACGCTCGGCACCACGGCGCTCAAGGCGGTGATCGGCGAAAAGCTCGCCATCGTCGCCGCGCGCGAGCGCACGCTGGTGAGTCCCGACGGGACCCGGGTCATCGCGACCTATCATCCCGCTGCAGTGCTGCGCGCGCCGGCGCTCGAGCAGAAGGACGAGCTGCGGCGCGCCATGCTCGCCGATCTCAAGCGCGCCGCACTGCTCGCCAAGAACTGACCCGGCGTGCGCGGCGCCGACCGCATGCACGGAAGGCATAGCGGCGGCGGCTACGGCACGTACTGCGGCGCGTGCGCGATCAAGGCGCTCTGCGCGCTGCCGTGATTGATCCAGGCCGCGCGGCGGCAACTTGCATACGCGAGCTCGTCCACCCTGTCGGCGAAGCGGCACCAGCCGACGCGCTCACGGCTCTTGCGGTTGCGCCCATACCAGCAGTTGGCTCGCTTGCACGCCGGGCGCCTTGTGACCGCCCGCCGCGCGGGTGCGGCAGCGTGGGATAATTCTCTTTCGTATGCCTTTCAATTCCTCGTCGCTGATCGTGGTTGCCATGGTCGCCGTGTGCGGCCTTGGCGGGCTGCTGCTTCTCTTCGCCAGCGCCCGTCGCCTGCGCCGGCGGCGCTACGGGGCGTGCGCGCTGCACGGCCTGTCCGCGCTGGTATTCTTCCTCGCCGCGGCCGCGATCGCGCTGCTCGGGCTCAATTTGCTGACCTACGACCGGCTCACGCGCGAGCAGCTGGCGGTCAGCGCACGCTTCGCGCAGGCGGGGGAGCTGCAGTACAACGCCACGCTCACCTATCCGTCGGGCGAAGTGCGGGGCTACGTTCTGCGCGGCGATGAATGGGAAATCGATGCGCGGGTCCTCAAATGGCGGGGCATGGCCAGCGTACTCGGTTTTGACAGCGTGTATCGGCTGGAGCGCCTCAGCGGCCGTTATCGCGACATCGACCGCGAGCGCACGGCAGCGCGTACCGTCTATGCGCTGCATGCGCCCGAGCGCGTCGACGTGTGGACGCTGCTGGGCACGTGGCATAAGTACATGCCTTGGGCCGACGCCTTCTACGGCAGTGCGACCTATCTGCCGATGGCCGATGGCGCGGCCTATGAGGTCTCGGTTTCACCGACCGGATTGCTCGCGCGGCCGTTGAATGACGTGGCGCGGGCCGCAGTGGCCGCATGGCATTGATCGCAGCGCAGGCCGATGGTTGTCGCAGTGCTCAATCGAGGAGACGTCGATGAATCAGGAGACCTTCAATCTCAGCATCCGCAAGTTTCTCAAGATGGTGGGCATCAACTCGCAGCGCGAGATCGAGCAGGCGGTCGGCAAAATGACCGGCAGCAAGGAGATTGCGGGCACGGAATCCTTCCCGGTGCAGGTGCGACTGGAGATTCCCGGATTGAAGGTCAACGTCACCTTCGACGGCGAGATCAAACTGCAGTAGCCGCTACCTGCGGCGGCGGCGGTCCAAGGAGCGGAGAACGCATGCGTACAGACAAACTCTCGTTGCGGGCAGGCTGCGGGTTGCTGCTCGCCCTCGGCGCCACCATCGCCTCGGCGCAGAACGTGCCGGAGCCCGAGACGAGCGCGGCGCAGGCGGCGCGGCCCGCGCCGGGGTTTGGGTCCCCGGCTACCGCTTATGCGGGCACGCGGGAATTCGTCTGGACGTTCCTGGTTCCGGTGCTGACGATCGAGCGCGTCGATGTGGTCACGCGCGTGCTCGCGCCGCACGTGCGGTCGCGGCGCTTGGACTACGAGCTGCCCGGCTTGAAGAGCGAGCGCTACAAGCTCGGGCAGGTCGCGGAGTTCAGTTGCAAGTACATGGACTGGCAATTACCCCAACAATGCCGCACGGTATGGCGCAACGTGTATGCCGATCTGCCGGCATTAACGATGGAGCGCAACCACGTCGACTTCGATGAAGCCCGGTGGGTGTGGGAGGAGCGGACGCTGCGCATCAACGTTCCGCACTGGACCTGGACCGAAAGGACGCTCACCGTCAGCGTGCCCGCCTTCAACGCCGCGGACACGGGTCGGGTGCTGGCGACGCTCGATGCCCAGCAAGCTGCCGCAGCGCAAGCGATCGACGCGGCTATCGTTGCGCTGGACACGAGTATCGCGGCGGTGGAGGAGCAGGGCGCCGATCCGCAGCAGGTGTCGACCCGCAGCGGCACGACCTTGGATCTGGCCGCGATGCGCCAGACGCTGCGCGAGGGCAAAGCGAGCGAGTTCGGCCAACTGGAGCACATCCGCGCCGAACTCGGAAACCTCGCTGCGGTCGCGGCGCCGACCGCGGCGCCGTAGCCCGCCGCCTCAGGTCTCAGCCCACATCCGGAGCAGATTGTAGTAGTAGGTGTAGAGCTGCGTAAGCTCCTTACTGCCAGCGAGGGGCCGCTCGAGGGCCTCGAGCGTCTGGAACATGCTGTGCAGCAGTGCGCGCTGCTGCGCGTCGCGCACCATGCTCTGCGTCCAGAAGATCATCGCGATGCGGCTGCCGCGAGTGACCTTCGCAACATGGTGCACGCTGTTCGCCTGATACAGGATCAGGTCGCCGGCTGGCAGCTTCGCCGCGTAACCGCCTGGCGTGACGTCGGTGACCAGTTCCCCGCCGTCGTAGTCCGCCGGATCGGAAATGAACAGCGTGGCCGACAGATCAGCGCGCATCGGCGTCCCGCCGCCGAGTATCGCGGCGTCGCAGTGGTCGCCGTAGTCCATACCCTCGATGTAGCGATTCATCATCGGCGGGCTCAGGATCGCGGGCAATGCGGCACTGAAGAACTGTGGGTGGCGCCGGATCGCGCGCAGCGTTATTTCAGCGGCAGCCTGCGCCTCAGAGCTTTCGCGCGGCGCTTCGGTATTGTGCTTGTGCGGCGCCGCGATCGCGCCCGCCGTCTTGCGCCCATCATCCCAGCGCACGCGGCCGGCGAGCGCGCGCAATTCGCGCAGCTCGTCGGGCGTCAGCACGTTGTGCAGATGGTAGATCATGCACCAGGGGACGACATGGCGAGCCTCGATTGGCGAGCGCAGCAGCGCTCCGGCCGTCCGGCCGGAAGATCGCAGTGCGTCTTCGGATTCTACCGCGGCGCCGAGCGGGCGCCGGTTACCGCATCGCCGGAAGGCCCGCTACGTGCCCACCAGGAGAACCGGTGTATCGGCGTGGAAGGCGATGGCAAACGGGCGCGGTAGCGACCGCGTCTCGTTGACCATGCGCAGCTGGATGAACGAGGAGAGCTCGCGGAATTCGGCCCGGATCTCGCGTGCTCCGTCGCTCTTGGTCTTCATCCGTCCCCAGCGCGCGCGGTGTTCGGCTGCGCGCGTCCGGACGACGATGCCGAGAGAGAGTTCGGCCAGGTGGTGGTCGCGGGTCATGTAGCTGCCGAAGGGCACCAGCGCCTCGATCTCGAGCGGATTGTGGGTCCACTGCTCGTTGACGCGTGTGGCCAGGGTGCAGGCTTGGGCGAGTAGCTGCCGGGCACGCTCCCGCGGTAGCGGCTCGACCACGCGCGCGCCCGCAAACTCCAGAAAACGCGCGGTGAGGCCGTAATCGGATTGCATCTCTTCGGGCGGGTCGAGGAGACGCTCGTGGACCAGCTCGTCGACGAGAGCCTGTCCGCGCATTGCATCGACACCGAAATCCTGACACAGGTTGCGCATGCTGATCCGAGCCCGCGCCGGCGGCAGCCCGACCACGCGCGCCAGGACCCGCGCAGTCGCGGCGCGCAGGGCGAGCGCATCGAGGCCGAAGTAGAGCCGTTGGGTGATAAGGGTGCGTACTTTCATGGGCGCTTGGCGATCGGTTCTATGACAATAGCATACAATTTCCCACCGCGGAACCCCCATGGAAGCGGCTGCAACGAACGCTGGTTACCGCGGCACCGGTGCGACATCGGCGACGGTTGCACGCCCGCGGCGCCGCAATGGCCGCGGCCGCCCGTAAGCGGTACGCGCCACAAGCGAACGGAAGGCGTGCGGCAGCGTTACGCTTCTACCGCGCGGCGGGTTAACATCTGCGCCAAACCGTCCATGGCCGCCAATCCCAAGGCCCGCATTCTGGCCGAAGCACTGCCGTACATCCGCGCCTATCACGGCAAGACGCTCGTCATCCGCTTCGGGGGCCACGCGATGGCCGATCCGACGCTCAAGGCCGGGTTTGCGCGCGACGTCGCCTTGCTCCGTTCGGTGGGGATGAAACCGATCATCGTGCACGGCGGTGGCTGGCGGATTGACGAGCTGATGCGGCAGATGGGCATGCAAAGTCAGCGGCACCGCGGTGTGCGCGTGACCGACGAGCGCACGCTGACCGTTGTCGAGATGGCCCTCGACGAGCTCAATCAGGAATTGACCGGGCTCATCAACACGCACGGCGGCAGGGCGGTCGGCCTCAACGGGCAGGATGGTCGCTTCATCCACGCCCGGAAGATGACGTTACTACCGGACGAGCGCCAGGACGGCGCGCCGGATCTGGGTTTCGTCGGCGCCATCGAAAGCATCGATACCGATCTCATTCAGCTTTTGCTGTCGCGCAATTTCACGCCGGTGATCATGCCCATCGGCGTAGGCACGGACGGAACGGCCTATCACATCAACTCCGATCTGCTGGCCGGCCGGCTGGCGCGCACGCTGGAGGCGGAGAAGCTGATTCTGATGACCAATGCGCCGGGCGTTCGCGATCGCGCCGGCAAGCTCGCCTACATTCTGACGGCGAGCGAGGTGGAGGCGCTGCTGCGGGACGGCGTGATCGAAGGTGGGATACGGCCGCGCGTCACGGCGGCGCTGCAGGCGGTGCGCGAGGGCGTGCGCTCGGTACACATCATCGACGGCGGCGTGCCCAGCGCACTACTGCTCGAAGTGCTGACCGCCGAAGGCGTCGGGACGGCGGTGCGGTCCGACGACGGCCCGCATTTTCTTGAGGACAGCCGCGGTTATCTGCTAGCGGAGTGAGGCGGGAGTCGAGCGATGAAATACAAGGACTATTACGCCATTCTGGGCGTCGACCGTGGCGCCAGCGCGGAGGAGATCAAGAAGGCCTATCGCAAGCTCGCGCGCAAATACCATCCCGACGTCTCGAAGGAGCCCAACGCGGAAGAGAAATTCAAGGAGATGGCAGAGGCCTACGAAACGCTGAAGGAGCCGGAAAAGCGCGCTGCCTACGATCAGCTGGGCCGGCACGCCGCGGGACAGGACTTCCAGCCGCCGCCGGACTGGGGGCAGCAATTCGCCGGTGCGCAAAACATCTTCGACGACATCGATCTCGCCGACCTCTTCGCCGGCCTCGCGGGACGGCAACGCGCCGGCGGGCGCGGGGCGAGCGCATTTAATTCCGGTCGCGACTACGAAGCCGCGGTGCGACTCACCTTCGACCAGGCATTCCACGGCACCGAGATCGAGCTCGACTTGAGCGTTCTCGAAGCCGACGCGGAGGGCCGCGTCCACCGCGTGCCCCGGCGCATCAAGGCGCGGATACCCAAGGGCGTCGCCGACGGCCAGCAGCTGCGCATCCCGGGCAAAGGCGGCAAGGGGGCAGAGGGCGGACGCGACGGCGATCTGTATCTCGACATCGCGGTCGAGTCGCACCCGTTGTACCGGGTCAGCGGGCAGGATATCTATCTCGATCTGCCGCTCGCGCCCTGGGAAGCGGTGCTCGGGACAACGGTACGCCTGCCCACTCCCGCCGGCGCGGTCACGCTCAAGGTTCCGCCAGGCACGCGCGCCGGACAGCAGCTGCGCCTCGCCGGACGCGGGCTCGCGCGCGCCGGCAGCAACGCGGGCCACCTGTACGCGATCGCGCAGATCGTCGTGCCGTCGGTCGTCGACGAGCGCGAGCGGGCGCTGTACAAGCAGCTCGCAGAGACATCGAACTTCAACCCGCGGGCCCACTTCGAGCAGGAGGCAGCCCATGAACATTGAAACCTGCGAGGCGCTCACCATCGATGAGCGTGGCGAGATCAGCTGGACACAACTAATCGAGCTCTCGGGCCTGACGGACGCCGAGTTGCGCGAGTTGGTTGACGACGGCGCCTTGGCCCCGGTCGGGCAAGAGGGAACAGCGTGGCGTTTTCAAGCGCGCTCGGTCGTGGTCGCACGCACCGCCGGCCGCCTGCGCCGGGAACTCGATCTCGACGCGCACGCACTGGCGGTCGTGATGCGCTTCCTCGCGCGCATCGACGAGCTGCAAGCGGAACTGCGCGCATTGCGGGCCGGCGTCGCGACGCGCCGCTGAAGGCCACCGCGGCGACGCCGTTTGCGCGCCGCCGCCGCCGGGGGTAACATCGTTGCAAGCCGTCGCAGCAGCGATGGCTTGAAACCAAGGAGCCGATTATGTGCTACGAATTCAGCGCCTGGTTCACGAAGCCGCGCGACGAAAAAGCGCGCCAGCAACAGCCGCAAACCGAGCGAGCATCGCCCCCGCTTCAGCCGGCGTCGGACCCCAAGCCTGCTGGGCCGAAGCCGCGCGTCGAGGCGCGCGAGCCCACGCCCGCGTAACTCCCTTGTCCCGGTTTGCGTAGACCAAGCCCCGCCGCGGCGGGGCCTTTCATTGCTCAGCGCGCTTCAATCCGCGCGCAGTATGACCCGCAGCACCCGCTTGTCGTAATCCGCTTCGATGAGCGGCGTGATTTCCACGCCGTTGGCGGCAAACACACGGCCGCCGCCGCGACGGCAGGCGTTGCGCTCATATTTGCAGGGCCCCATTTCCGGGTGCTGCCGACAGAGCGCGCCCACCTTTGCCGTAAACTCGATCGCGGTCTGCTGCCGGACACCCTGCGTGTCGACCACGCACACATAAAGCGTGTTCGGGGGAACGACGACCGGGGCGACAGCCTTGGGGGTCCCCGTCTCCGGCGCCGTAGGCGGCAACGGCTGGGTTGTCAGCGGCGTGCGCACCACGGGAGCGACCGCCGCCTGCGCGGGAGTGGCGCGTGCGGGCGATTCCTGGACGCCGGGCGTGCTCGCACACGCCGCAAGAAGCAGCGTAACGGGCGCGACCCAATGCACGCGGTGCATAGTGAGTGACCTCGTTTTTTTCGATCTTACCGCGGCGCGCGGCCGGGGGCGACCCCAACGTCGGCTCGACGTTAGGGTCTTCGCGCGCCCGGCGGCAACGCACCAGGGTCAGGCGCCGCAGCCATTGCCGAGCCGCTCTGACTCGTCGCCGTCCGCGGCATGCTGTCTGTCGTTGCCGCATTCCATCGCGTGCCGATGCACGACCGCCCGGCGCTGCTAGATTGGCGCGGTCCCGGCACCGCCGCTGCGGGGTGCCGCGAGACCCTGCCATCAGCCATCTGGAGGAAACATGGATCATTTGCGTACGTTTGTGGTGTGGATGCTGTGCGGCGCCTGGCTCGTCACCGGCGCCTGCTGGGCAGCCGAGCGACCCTATACGGACGGCTCGGTGTGGACGGCCACCTTCGTCCGCGTCAAGCCGGGCATGGGTAACACGTATTTGCGTGACCTCGCCAGCAGCTGGAAGCAGGTGATGGACGAGGCGCGCAAGCAGCAGCTCATCGTTTCGTACAAGATTCTCGGCGGCGATCCCGGGAACCGCAACGACTGGAACCTGATTCTGCTCGTCGAGTCGAAGAACTGGGCCGCCTTCGACGGTGCGGACGACAAGTTCGATGCCCTGGTCGAGAAGCTGGTCGGTTCGGAAACGAAGCAGACCGAAATGATGGTCAAGCGCAGCGATGTGCGCGAGATCCTCGGCTCGAGGAATCTGCAGGAAATCATCCTGCGCTGAGCGCGGCACGCCCGGCCGCGTGCCTGGGCGCGCGGCCGGCTACTGCGCCTTCGCCGGCGGCAGCGACGGCGGCAAATTCTGGTTTTCGTTGAGCCAGATCATCGCACGGTGCACGCGGTCGTAGCCGCTGGGGTGGTCGTAGAAAATGAATTCCTCGACCGGGCCCGGGCGCAGCTTGCGATAGGTTGACAGGCGCAGCGCCGCCATGGCGAAGCCCTCCGGTTCGCGCGCGGCGTTCAAGCCAAATGCGTCGGCCTCGGCTTCGACGCTGCGCACCACGCTGTTGGTGAATGGCGTCAGCACGAACCAGACGATCGAAAACGTGGCGAACAGCAGCGGCAGCGCGGCGGGGTCGGCGCGGTCGCGCAGGCCGAGCGCGGCACCCCACTTGGCAAGGGCGCGTTCGAACGCCCAGGCGACGACGGCGAAGGCGATGCCGTAGAGCAGCGTGAAATAGACCGCGAGCTTCAGCACGTGATTGAGCACGTAGTGACCCATCTCGTGCCCAAGCACGGCCCGGATCTCGGGCAGGGACGTGTTGTTGACGAGGTTGTCGTTGAGATTGATGCGCACCACGCCGGCGATTCCGGCGACATTGGCGCTGATGCGCGTGGTCTGTTTCGACGCATCGAACCACGTGAGACGATCGGTCGGAATCTCGTTCGCCCTTGCCAATGCCAGCACCGCCTCACGCGTTGCTCCCTCCGGCAGCGGTCGGTAGTCGTTGAACAGCGGCGCGATGAAGACCGGCTCCATCAAATCGAGGAATAGCGAAAAGACAAATGCGAACCCGGTCGCCCATATCCACCAGCCCCGCCCGGCGCGGCGCAGGAACGCATAGACAAACGCGATCGCCACCGAACCCAGGACGAGCGTCACTGCAAGGTCGATCAGCCCCTCGCGCAGCCATCCCGGGAAGGACAGATTCGACAGGCCGTATTGGTGCTCGCGCACGAATCCCTCGTAGACCGAGAACGGGAGGTTGAGGAGGTAGGCGGCGAGGATGAATGCCGCGCCGTAAACCGCGGCGCTGAGCCACGGCCGGCGGCCGAGTCGCTCCGCCCAGCCCCGTAGGCGCCGGCTGAGGCCCGTCCCGAGCAGGATCGTCATCACCGCCAGCCCGTAGAGCAGCGACCAGAGTTGGAGCCAGTAGCCGCCTTCGAAATACGCGTCGGACTGCGCCTGCTGCGCGGGGGAGAGCAGTCCCAGCCAGGCCTCGGTGGCGCGGTCGGCGTCGAACTGCGAACCGGGCTGCGCGGCGGCAGGGACATGCAGGCCCGGCGGCAGATCGCGCGCGAGTGGCGTGTCGGCGCAGGCGCCGCCGACCCCGCAGCAGGCGATGAGTGCGATACAGCCGATCCGGGCCAGGACCTTCATGCGCGGCCGATTATACGACGCGGAATGCGGGCCGTTCCCGGGTCGCTTGCGCTAGCGTTGCGTGTAGAAAACGAGCCCGGCGAGCGCGCCCAGTAGTGTATAGAACAGCAGCGATCGCCAGCCGAGCTTGAGGTCCTGGAAGGAAGGCAGGGCCGCGAACAGCGCCGTCGCGGTCAGGTAGCCGGCAAATAGCCACCATCCCCAGCGGCCTTCGGCCCACAACGGCAAGAGGGCGTGGAACAGACCCAGCCAAGCCAGCGGCAGGAGCAGCAGTGGCGCGAGTGCGATCCAGGCGCCGTTGAAAAGCCCGATACGGCCAAAGCTGACCGAACCCAGCCTCCAGCCACGTCCATCCGCTCGCGGCCAGAGCGAGAGGCCGTGCGGCTTGGCCCGCAGCAGCAAACCGACGATAAAATGCGCGAGCTCGTGCGCGGCCGTACCGGGGAAGGACAGCAACGCCACGCGCCACATCGACGCGCGCGCGCCGCGCAACAGCGCGTAGCACACGATGACCAGCGCAACGCTCGGAATGAAGCCGGCGTCGCGCAGGTAGAAGCGCAGCTCGTCCATGCGCCACTCCCGCGCGCCTGCCGCGACGCTAGTTCGCAGCCGGCGGCGCCACGACCGCGCCGTCGATGCCGTTTTGCAGCAACGCGCGCGCGACGAATCCGGACGCCTTCATTTCCTCAATGAATGCGCCGAGGTAGGCTGCACCGGCCGCGCGGCCCCTCGTCATGGCCATCGCCTGGTTGATGACCATGAAGCGGCCATCGAGCAGGCGCACGCCACCTACGCGCTTCGCGTCGGCGACCAGCTGCTGCTTCACGCCGGCAGCGACCTCCAGGTGCCGCGCGAGCATCGCCGGCACGACCTCTTCCGATGTCGTTACGCGCACGATCTGCGCCTGCTTGAGCTCGCGCGAGAGGTAGAGGTCGTAGGCGCTTGCCGCGCCGACGACCACCCGCACTCCCGGGTGATCGACGTCCGCGTTAACCTGAATCACGGACTCCTGCGGCACGAGATAGCCGCCTTCGATCAACACGTAGGGCGGCGTATAGTCGAGATCGACCGCCCGCGCCGGGTCGATGGCGACGAAAGCCACGTCGCAGACTGCGGACTTGATCGCGGCCACCGAGTTCGCGGCGGTGGTCACGGTCACGAGCGTGAGCGGGACGCCGAGACGTCGGGCGAGCTCGCGCGAAAGGTCAACCGACACGCCGCGGGCCTCGCCGGTCGCCGCATCGCGGCGCGCGAGCACCGGATTGCCCAGATTGATCGCTGCACGCAGGGTGCCGGTCGGCGCGAGCGCCGCGACGGTGGCGGGAGGAGGGCTCATGGGCAGGGTCGAACAGGCAGTTAACGTCGCGGCGAGAATGAAGACCGGCGCCGGGCGCCTCACTTCAGCTGCTCCCGGACCTTGTCGATCCCGGCCATGACGCATTGCTCGTCGACGCCGGGCGAACCGGACACGCCGACACCGCCGATGACATCGTCGCCGGCGCGTACGGGCACGCCGCCGGGGATGGCGATCACGTTTGGCAGCGTCGTCTGCTCGCGCCGCACCGGCTCGGTGGCCATGCGCCTGGCAAACTCCTCCGTGGTCATGCGGAAGGTGCGCGCCGTGTAGGCCTTGCGCCGCGCGTTTTCCATGGTATGCGGCGCGGCGTTGTCCGCGCGGAGCGCCACCATCGTGTCGCCGCCTCGATCGACTACGACCGCCGCGACGGCGTAGCCCCGCACCCGGCAATCCTCGACTGCGGTTTCCGCGATCGTCTTGGCAATGCCGTAGCTCAGGTCCTTGTGCTGCAGCAATTGCGCGATGGCGTCTCCCGCAGGGGCGAGCGTGAGCAGCGGTAGCAGCGCGATTCCACAACGGCCAAGCGCGCGTATGCGCATCAACCTTCTCCGCATCATGTTCGTCGCCTCAAGCGACATTCTAACCAGCGCGCGCCTCCGGCGAAACGGCAACCGGGCCGCTGACCGGAGCGCGGGTGTTAGGGGCGGCGGCCGCCACCGCTGTGGCGCAGCAACCCAGCGCGCGGTGGGAGCGTTTGCCGAACACAGGCTGCAATCCAGCCAATTTGTCGGCAGATGACTTTTGCCGCGATAATGGCGTGGGCCATTCCTCGTCAGCACGGCGTCAGCTTGAAATACCACACGCTTCCTGGCACCGAGCTCAATGTCTCCGCGGTCTGCCTCGGCACCATGACCTGGGGCGAGCAGAACAGCGAGGCCGAGGCGCACGCGCAGCTCGACTGCGCCGTGGCGCGGGGTATCAATTTCATCGACACCGCGGAAATGTACCCGGTGCCGCCCAATGCAACCACGCAGGGACGCACCGAGACCTATCTCGGCCGCTGGCTGGCCCGGCGCCCGCGCGGCGGCCTCGTCATCGCGACCAAGGTCGCCGGTCCGGGCCGCCGTGACTGGATCCGCAACGGGCGCACGGACCTGACGCGAGAGGTGATTGCCGAGGCCGTGGATGCGAGCCTCACGCGACTGCAAATCGACCGCATCGACCTCTATCAGATCCACTGGCCGCAGCGGAACGTGCCGATGTTCGGCGCAGTGGAGTTCGATCCGACGAAGGAGAAAGGCGGACCATCGATCCGCGAACAGGTCCAGGGCATGGCGGCGCTGATCGACGCGGGCAAGATCCGCCATTACGGCCTGTCGAATGAGACGGCATGGGGCGTCTGCGAATTCCGGCGGGTCGCGAATGAGCTTGGCGTTCCGGGGCCGGTCACGATCCAGAACAGCTATAGCCTGGTATCGCGCAGCGTGGACAACGATCTTGCCGAAGTGCTCTATCGCGAGGGCATGTCGCTGCTCGCGTACAGCCCTCTCGCCGGCGGCATGCTTTCGGGCAAGTATCTGAACGCCGGCCAGCCGCCCCGGTCGCGCTTCAGCCTGTTCGATACTCTCGGCGTGAGGTTTCGCAAACCCATGGTGCGCGCGGCGATCGACGCCTATGCCGCGCTCGCCAAGCAGCGCGGTATCTCGCTCGTAGAGCTCGCCCTGGGTTACGTCAGAAGCCGCTGGTTCGTCAGTGCGCCGATCGTCGGCGCGACCACGCTGGCGCAACTCGAGGAGGACATCGCGGCGGCAGAGTTCGAGCTCGACGCCGCGACGCTCGCAGAGATCGCCGCGATCCAGGCGCACTTTCCCAATCCTGCGGGGTAAGCACGGCGCGGCGCGGCTGCTGCTCAATCGCGCGCGCGAAACGCGCTCTCGCGCAGAGTCTTGTCGATGCCGCCGGTGGCGGGGTCTCCTTCGGTAAGGTGGGGCGGGCGGCACCAGCCGGATGGGGACCGGCGAGGCAACTGCGCTCGCCTAGGGCAACCCTTGTGCGCGCGATCCCAAGGCGCGCGCTTGCTCCGCCAAGTCGTCGAGCGCAGTGGCGAGAGCGGCTTCGACTGCCTCCGACGCACTGCCATTCCTGGCCACCGCGACCGTCTGCGCCGTGCGCAGCGACTCGGTCCCGATCCACACTTCGATGTAGGCGACGCCGCTCGGGTCCGCGCGCCCATGGGTGAAGCTGGAAATCATCCCATAGACCAGCAGCAGGCCGGCGGCGATCGCGGCGGCAGGGGTACCGGATGCAATGGATATGCTGGTACCGGAGCCGCTGGGTAGCAGCGAGCGCGGCGCGACGAGAAAGCCGATGTCGAGGCGCCGCAGCTCGATGGGACGGCCGCGCTGCGCGGCGGGCAGCGCCTCGGCGATGCAGGAAGCCACCAGGCCGACCGGGCTGGGCTCGATGCCATCGTCGCCCAGAAACTTGAACGCAGGGCCCTGACCCTCTTCGCGATATTCACGCGCCTGGGCGGGACGCGTGTCGAACATCTGTACCCGGTCGGGGCCGGGCCTGAGCGACGGGAAGCGAACCTGCGTGGGCACGACGACGGTGGCGCAGCTGCAGAGCGCGGCGGCAGCGAGCGCCGCCGCGGCCACGCGCCAGCCGCGCTGCCGAGCAAACAGCGAAGCGGTCAATCGCCGCGCCGCCCCAGTTCGGCGAGTTTGGCGAGCCAGCGCTCGCGGGTGGCTGGATCCCGCTCTTCGACCATCCCGATCAGCGTTTCGTGAATCGGTCCGATGCCGACGAAATCGAGCACATTGCGCTCGAAGCTCTTGATACCGTGCGCGCGAAAGTACCAGCGGTAGATGAACGAGGGCATGCCCATCGTGACGGCCAGGCGTGCGGAGCGGCCGCTCAACAGCTTCTGCCAGCGACCGGGGCTTGTCTGTGCGATGGCGAAACCCGGGCGCAGCACCTGCTCGAAGAACGCCTTGAGCAGTGCCGGCATCGTGCCGAGCCAGATCGGAAAGACGATGAGCAGGTGTTCAGCCCAACCGATTGCCTCCTGGGACTCGCGCAGTGCTTCCGGCACGGGGCCCTCCCACTCGAGGCGGCTCTTCAACGACGCAAAGTCGAGCCGCGTCACGTCGACGACCCTCACTTCGTGCCCTGCTTCGATCGCGCCGCCATGGTACGCGGCGGCAAGCGCGCGGCAGAAACGCTCGGGGCGCGAGTCCGGATGGCCGAGGATGATGAGGATGCGTCGTGCCATGGCGCTTGCTCGTCGCGGGGTGGGCCATTATCGCGCAACGAGGTATTGCGTAAAGTGGCACCCCGGACGATAATGACGTTGTCATAGATCGCTCAGCGAGCTCGAAGGAGGCGCCATGCTCGGTTTTAATCGTTCGACCGACCTGAGGGACGGTGGCAAATCGGTCCTCAAGCCTGCCCTCTACGATCCGCCGGGGGCGCAGGCCAAGACCGCGCCGGGAGCCAACTTGCCGTCGCGCGCGGCGGCGCCCGCGCCCGCCGCGGTGCGCGATGGCCGATCCGGCGCGGAGGCGGTACCCCATGACGCCCCTGTGCCAGCAGCCGAATCCGCCGTTCCCGTTCTGACCGATGTGCCAGGAAGCAAGCTCTTCATCGGTGTCAACATCAAGCTCAAAGGCGTGGAAGTCTCCGATTGCGATGTGCTCGTGATAGAGGGCCAGGTGGATGCGACCGTCCACAGCAAGCTCATGCAGATCGCGCGTCCGGGTACCTTGCACGGCACCGCGCTCATCGATGTCGCCGAGATTCACGGGGAGTTTGCAGGCGAGCTCACGGCGCGCACGCGACTCGTAGTCCACGGCACGGGCCGGGTCTCCGGCACGATCCGTTACGGCAAGCTGATCGTGGCCGAGGGCGGTGAACTCAGCGGCGATGTAAAGCGGCTCGATGCCGACGAGCAGCCGCAGCGCTCGCTATTGCCGGCGTCCAGCCCGCGGCAGGTGCTCGCGCCGAGCGCTGGCACGGGACTGAGCTAGCAACGCTGTCACCGGCGCGCCGCTGCGGCACGCGACGCCAGTGGCCGGTCGGGTTCGATGCGGCAGGGCGCAGTCGCGCGTCTGCCGCATGCTGCGCGGCGCGCTAGGCGGTCGATCGTTCCGGCGCAACCGGGACCGACGCTGCGCAGGCAATCATTTCTCTGCTTTATCGCGCCGCACCTTGGGCAGCAATCCCTTTTCCTTGACGATCGCCGTGGCCATGCTGCGCCGTTCATCCTTCGACAGTCGTCGCGCTGTCGTCGTCAGACGCAGGTTGGTTTGCTCAAAAACCCGCACTGCTTGCCGGGCCTGTGCCTCGGCACTCGAGGTTCCCATTCGCAGCGGAAGGCCGAGCGCCCGGCGGATGTTGCGCTGCCGTGACTTGGTCCGTATCGTCGCGACCGCGATGATGACGACGAAGGCGAACACGACGCTCGCCCAGAGAAATGCACCGGTATTCATCGCCTATTCATTGACCCGCCATTCCCGTCGGAATCAGGCGTTGGCGAATACTATAATGGAGTTTGCATGGTCGTCGATTGGTATGCCGGCGTGGTCACGCCGGCGCTCGGAGTGCGGCCCGCTGTGGCGGGCGGCGCCACTGCCCGGACCGGTTCGGGACGGTGCCGCGGCGCAAGTGCCCGATCCAGATCAATTGCCGACCGGAGACCCGCGCCAACGAGCGTTATGCGGCAGGGTTACGGGGCGGCACCAATCGATCGCCGGAACCGGGGTCGAGTCTCCTGCCGGAAGCAGGGCAATTCACGCTCGGCAAGTCCATGAAATTTCAGTACCCGCAGGTCCTCTGGTTGCTGCTCCTCACGCCGGTGCTGGTCGCAGTGTACGTGGCGTTGCTCCGGCGCAAGCGCAAGGACGTCATACGCTATGCGAGTTTTGGCGTGGCCAAGGCGGCGATGGGGCCGCGCCAACGCTTGCGCCGGCACATCCCGCCGCTGCTGTTCCTCTTAGCCGAGATCGCACTGATCGTCGCCTGTGCCGGTCCGACTGCCGTCGTCACGCTACCCTACGAGCGCAAGACCATCATCCTGGCGATGGACGTGTCGCTCAGCATGGGCGCGCGCGACGTCGATCCGAACCGAATTACCGCCGCCCAGGCGGCGGCGAAGGCTTTCGTGCAGGAACGCCCGCCCGACGTCAGCATCGGCATTGTCGCCTTCGGGGCGACCGCGTCGCTGGTTCAGCCGCCGACGCAGAACCGCGACGCTCTGCTCGCCGCCATCGAGCGATTCCAGTTGCAGCGCGGCACCGCAACCGGCAGCGCGCTCTACGTTGCGTTGCAGACGCTGTTTCCTGATGCGGGCATCGATCTCGAGTCGCTGGTTTTCCGGGGCGGGCTCTCGCCGAACGGCGCGCGCGGAAAATCGCTGGATGGAGTCGCCAAGGGTGAGGCGAAAGCATTCAAGCCCGTTGCGCCCGGATCCTACCCATCGGCCGTGATAGTCCTCTTGAGCGACGGTCGCCGCACGACCGGCCCCGATCCGCTCGACGCCGCCAGGATGGCCGCCGACCGCGGTGTGCGCATCTTCACCGTCGGCTTCGGCACCGAGCAGGGCGGAGCCATCGGCTTCGAGGGCTGGTCGGTGTATGTTCGCCTCGACGAGGAGACGCTCAAGGCGGTGGCCGACTTGACGCGCGGGGAGTACTTCTACGCCGGCACGGCGGAGGATCTGAACAAAGTGTACAAGCGGCTGACGACGCAGCTCGTACTGGAGAAGAAGGACACCGAGATCGCTTTCCTGTTCGCGGCGCTCGCGGCAGTACTGCTGATCGCTGCGCTGGCGCTATCGCTGCGCTGGTTCGGCCGAATGTAGCGGGCAGCGCTAGTACGCGGTGTGGGCGATCTGCGTCGCCGCGCCAAGCCCGGTCACCATCAGCACCACAATGACCAACACGGCCGTGAACGCGGGAATTCCGAGCCTGATCCAGCGCCGCATCAGGTGGTGAAACTCGGGTGGCAGCGCCGCGAAGCTCTGCGCCGAGCGTGCGAGATCGCGCAGGCGGTACTGGAGAAAAAGAACCCGGATCCAGCACCCGCCCGTCAAGGCGTACAGCAGTGCAGTCGCGGCGAACCAGACCGTGTCGTAGCGGCGCCCGATCTGATCCATGAGCAGTAGGCCCGTGATAGGCTGCAGAACGACCGCCGGCATCGTGAACAGCCAATCCGCGATGACGACATTGCGGGCGGTGACGCGTAGCGCGTCGATGTCTCCGCTGCGATACGCCGCGAGCAGGAAGAACGCCGTTCCCAAGCCGGTGCCGAAGAGCAGCACGGTTCCTAGGATGTGGGCGATCTTGACCGCCGCATAAATGGTCATGGGTTAGTGTTCATAGACGTGCCAGCAGATGTCCAGGTGCCGCACCGCTGCGTCAAATTCTTCCACGGCCATCATGCCACGACAGGGGCGTGCCCCGGGCACGATGGGCTCGCCGCGCGCGAGCTTCCGGGCGATGACCACGGCGGGGATGCAAGGGATCTCGACGCCGTGACCGCTGCCCGCTCTGAGCGCCCACTCGCGCCACAGCCCCTTGCCGTTGGCGTCGACGCCGGTGACCCTCACGCGCATGCCACCCACGTCGCTGCCGCAACGGTCAAGTATTCGTGCCAGACGCAGGATTGTCGCCGCCCTTGCCCAGGGACGACGCATCATTCCGCCGCGCACCAGCCACGCTATCAGCCACAGTCCGAAATGCGCGGTCCCGAGTTCGAGTGACGCAGCGAATCGCACCGTGTGCAGCTCGGGATACGAGGCGGGCAACAGCTCCAGGTCAGGTACGTCGCAGCACGCCGCCCAACGCCAGCCCAGGTCGCGATAACGCACCCGGTGGAGGCCCTGCCAGCCATGAACGCGGCGCCAGGAGCCGGCACGCCACTCCGGAAACGCCCGGCCGCAGTAGGAGAGTATCGACTCCATGGTCGCGAGTCCCCGCGGCGTTCTCTGGCCTGGCGCGATGCCAATCGTGACCGTCTCCATGCGCGCGAACGCGGGCCGGAGATGCTCGACGACGGCACTCGAGACGGCGGGTAGTGTGCTTGCCCCCGTGGCGACCACGACCCTGCGTTCGTATGCGGCGTCTTGCAGGCGCGCAATGCCGGCAACAAATGTTCGGCCATCGGCGAGATCGAGGTAGTGTGCGCCGACATCGATTGTCGCGCGCGCGACGTGGTAGGACTGGTCCTGGAACGGCCCGGAGGTGTGAATGACGAGATTCGGCTGTAGCGCGCGCAAGCTTGACGCAAAGTCGCTCGCGTTATGATCCAGGGCCAGCGGTTCACAGTGCGCGGCGCTGGAGCCGACTTTGGCGCACAGATCGGCGGCCTGGGCGTGATCCCGACCGGCGACGATCAAGTCAATCTGCGGTTCGCCTACCAGCGCCCGGACGATGCGCGCACCGAATTGCCCATAACCACCAAGGACAACGATGCGGAAGGCCATGGGGGCAACTCAGCTCGCCGTTAGGACCGTGCGCGTGCCGGGAGAATGACCTGTGAGTTCGCCGCGCGCCAGTGAACCGAGTCTAGTTCCTCTTCGCGTGTGCCGCGATAACGAACGCCACACATGCGGTCAGTTTCTTTGCGTACGGCACGTGCAGGAACTCGTTGGGCCCGTGGGCGTTGGCATGCGGACCGAGGACGCCTGTGATCAGGAATTGTGCGGATGGGAAATGCTCGCCAAGCATCGCCATGAACGGGATCGTGCCGCCCTCGCCAACCGCGGCCGCGGGCTTGTCATAGAACTGCAGCGATGCTGCGTCAATGGCCTCCTTGAGCCAGGCTGCGGTCGGCGGCGCGTTCCAGCCGGTAGCGCCTTGCTCCACGTCGAAGCGCACGGTCGCGCCGTAGGGCGGCGCGCTCTCGAGCAGGCGTTTGAGCGTAGCCGTTGCCTTTGCACCGTCGATAATCGGCGGCAGCCGGAGCGAGAGTTTGAGCGCTGTCAGCGGGCGCAGCACGTTGCCGGCGCTGGCAATCGGCATCAGGCCGTCCGCGCCGGTAATCGACAATGCCGGCCGCCAGGTGCGATTGAGTATGGCCTCGGTGCGGTCCGTTACCACGGGCTTGGTCGATCCGGCAAAGGGAAACCGGCTCACCACCATATCGCCGAGAATTTTTGCGGCACCGCGCGCCTGCTCGACGCGCTCCGCTGGGATCGGCGCATGAAACTCAGGCGGCAGCACGCGCCCGGTCGTCGCATCTTCCAACCGATCGAGGAGTTTGCGCGCGATCCGGAACGACGACGGCACGACACCGCTGGCGTCGCCCGAGTGCACACCCTCGGTCAACACCTCGACGGTCAGGCGCCCGCCCGCCAGGCCGCGCAGCGATGTCGTGTCCCACAGCCGCACATAGTCGCCGCAGCCGGAATCCAGGCCGATCACGAACTCGACCGGCCCCAGCCTTGGGGCGAGCGCCGCGAGATACGCCGGGAGATCGTAGCTGCCGGATTCCTCGCAGGTTTCAATCATGCCGGCGCAACGGGAATGGGCGATGCCTTGCGCCTGCAACGCGCCGATTGCGGAAAGCGCAGCGAAAACGGCATAACCGTCGTCCGCACCGCCGCGCCCGTAGAGCTTGCCCTCCTCGAGCAACGGAGTCCACGGCCCGTAGCCATCGCGCCACCCACTCATCTCCGGCTGCTTGTCGAGATGGCCATAGAGCAGGACCGTGCCATTGCCACTTCTGCCGTTTGCGGGAACGTCGAAATAGAGCAGCGGTGTGCGGCCAGGCAAGCGCACAATCTCGACCTTGAGCCCATGCACGGGCTGCTTCTTCGCCCAGGCCTCCGCCAGACAGATCACGCGCTCGATGTGACCGTTGGCTTCCCACTGCGGATCGAAATGCGGCGATTTCGCCGGGATGCGCACATAGTCGGTGAGCTGAGGAACGATTTCGGTATCCCAATGGGTCGAGATGGAGGAAAGCAAAGCGGTCGGGTCCATCGTGGGGTCGGTTTGTGTAGAGTGGGTGGAGAAGGACGGTTCCGGGTGCATGGTTACTTTGTCGCCGCGCGTTGAATGATCACCTTGCTGCGCGGATCGGTTACCGACGCGCTAAGCATCTGCACTTGGCTCGGGGCAAGCCGTGCGCCTTTGCTCACCAGAACCTCGGCCGAGTCTGGATGCCGCATCAGCAGGGACATCGCCAGCGGCGTCATGCCGCTGCCGTTGGCGACCTTCATGTCCGCGCCCGCCTCGATCAAAGCGGTAACGATCCTCGGACCGCACATCTGTGCCGCGCTCAGCAAAATATTGTTGCCGTTGTCGTCCTTGCGTTTGACGTCGGCGCCGGCGCCGACGAGAACGTTGACGGTTTTGAGCAGGTTCTCGGTTTCGCCCTGCTTGGCGCCACAGCCCGAAAAGACGGCGAAGTAGAGCGCGCTGTCGGTCAAGCCGGAACCACTATTGACGTTGACACCGGCATCGAGCAGCGCCTGGACATCGGCGGCGTTGCCCTCAAGCGAAGAGCGGCGCAGCTGATCTGCGGAAACACCGAGGTTGCGCGCTTTCAGCGTGGCGATCGCCTGCTGCTCCCGCGGGCCGCCGGACTTGACCTGCGCCGCCGCGCCTTCGGCCGGCATCGACTTGATGAAATTGCGCAGAATCTCGCCGCGGCTCTGCACGTAGGAATCGCGATCTTGTTCCGCAATCGTTGCGGCCTGCTCCAGTACGCCGCGCGAGGCACCCATGTTGCGCAGCGCCATCACCGCGTCGCCGCGGGCGAAGGCGGTGCGGCCATCCACGGCGATTTTCAACAGCAGCGGCGTCGCTTGCTCGAGCAGATAGTGCTTGACCGCCGCAGGGCTCGAGCCGTTCGCATCGCCGAGCGTCTCGATCCTGTCGATTGCAGTTCGCACATCCTCGACATCCGAGGGCGGTCTGCGCAGGACATTGACCAGCGGGCCGAGATCGCGCTCGGGCACGACATTGCCCGCAGCAATCGCGCGCTCCGCACGGTTGGACAGTTCGGACGGGCTCGCGCCCTGGGCGCCCAAGCTCGCCGCCTGCACCAGGCCGACCAAGGCTAGCGCCATCGCCATGCGCATTCGTTTCATGCTGTGCTTCCCCCGGGTAGTCTGGCGCATCGAGCGCGCGCATAGTTTACCGGACTCGGCCTAGATGTCGGACCGTGTCCTACAGCGGTTGTTGCAAATTGCTGATAGCAGCGGCGGCCCTGGCACGCTAATATCGTGCAGTCTCGCATTGGGTGCGAAAGGAACTTGGAGGGTTCTATGCAAACGACGATCAAAACCCTGCTGGCCGTGGCGGGGTGCGTGCTTGCCACGCAAGCGGCGGCGCAAGTCACGTTCTACGAGGGCGAGGGTTTCCGCGGACGCTCTTTCTTTGTTGACAAGAC
>DASZIB010000012.1:0-17788 GCA_035937415.1 Edaphobacterium sp. (SeqCode)
CGCGCCGTTCGGATGCGCTCCGGCGACGATGGGCCAGCCGACCATGCTGCGCGCCCAATAGCGCCGCCGCACCGCCTCCGAGCGAAGAAAGTCCTGCGCCAGGACCGGCGGCGGCCGCTGCCAGCGGCCTTCCGCATCGCGGTAGCCGGGGATGCCCGAGTCGGTGCTGACGCCCGCCCCCGACAGCACGAACAACCACGCGTGCCGGTCGACGAAGTCGCACAGCTCTGCGGCGTCGCGCGCCGCATCAGCGCGGGCAGGCTCGCTCTGTGGCGAGGCTTCAAGGCCGGTTGCGTTCACCGCTTGCCTTGCTCGTCCCGGCGAGCCAGCCGGTCCGGCGTAGGAGCGCGTTAACGAGCCACAGTGCGCAGCCCACGAGCAGCAGGAGCAGGAGCCAGCGCATCGCGCCGGCGAGGAACTCGGCATCGAGCGTCGGCCACGGAAACTGGCGCAAGCGCTCGCCGCGCTCGAGCATCCAGTGCCACGCCGTGTGCGCCACCAGCGCGGAAAGGATGATCGTCCCGATGCGCTCGGGCACGTACCGGAACAGCAGATCGAGCGCCGGAACGAGCAGCAGGATCACCAGCAGCTGCCCGAGCTCGACGCCGACGTTGAACGCCAGCAAGGACGTGATGAGGTGCGAGCCGGCAAACTGAAATAATTCGCGCAGCACGAACGAGAAGCCGAAGCCATGCACCAGGCCGAACGCGAAGGTGATCAGCCAGCGGCGCTGCACGTTGCTGCCGACGACATTCTCGAGCGCCATGTAGATGATCGTCAGCGCGATAAGCATTTCGATGAGCGGGGCAAACCAGAGGACGTCCGGGGCCAGTCCCAGGGCGGAGGCGACCAGCGTGATCGAGTGCGCAACCGTGAACGAAGTGATGATCAGGATGAGAGGGCGCCAGCGGCGGAAAGGGATGACCAGGCAGAGGATGAACAACAGATGGTCCGTCCCCTCGAGAATGTGCAGAAATCCCAGTTCGACGAAGCGCAGCGCCGCCTGGTACCAGCGCGGATCGAGCCGGATGAGGCCCGGATTGCCCTGGAACTCGAACGCGCGCGAGGCGCCGCCCGGCGGCAGGAACTGCAGCCCGATGAGGACGTTCTGGCCCAGTCGCGACCATCGCGGCAGAATCGAGAAGTCGGAGTGATCCGAAGCGATCGCATAGTCAAAGAACACATCGAGCAATTGCTGGTTCCAATAGAGCTCCATCTCGTCGGGCAGCCGCGCACCGGTGACGTGGGCGAGCGCCTGTTCAAACGACGCGAAGGAGCGGTCCGACGGCAGCGATACCCTGACCTGGACGACACGTGGGTATTCGAGGCGCGACTGGCCTTCGTAGAGATCCACGTTGTCGGCGATCCACAGGGTCGCCGCCTGGCGCAATGCGGGTTCGGCGCGGGCGAGATCGAGATAACCAGGGCCGCGCCGCGGGAAATCGACTTCGGTCATAGCGGCGAGCGGGACACGGACCAGCAATTGCAGATGCTGCCCGGCGGGTTTGACGAACGCCTGCACCCTGACGTCGTTGGGAACATCGTGCGCGGGCGCCAGCTGCGGTAGCGCCAGCGCCAGCAGCGCGACCAACCCGGACCGCGTCGCAAGCTGCCGCACCCAGCGCGGGTGTGTGAAAGCGCTCAAGGTAGCGCGGTTGCCCGGCATCGACATAGGGTAGAGCGCGCGAGCGGTGACTGACAAGGGAGAGCGAGCGTACAATGAGCCGAGACTTTCATGGCGGGGAGGCGCATGAAAAGCATCCGGCAGGCACGTCCCTTCCTGGCAGTCGCGACCGTTCTGGCGCTCGCTGTTGCGCTGGCCGTGGGTCAGGCGCTGCTGCAGGAACGGGTGGACGCGCAGGCGCGCACGGTTCAGGCGCCGCTATTCGAGGTGGACCCGCTGTGGCCGAAGCCGCTGCCAAATCACTGGCTGCTCGGGTCGACCATCGGCGTATGGGTGGACGACCAGGACAACGTCTGGATCATTCACCGCGGCGCCGCGACCCTCAACGACAACGAAAAAGCCCTCGCTCTCAAGGTCGGCGAGTGCTGCGCGGCTGCGCCGCCGGTGCTCGAATTCGATCCCGCGGGGAACCTGATCCGCTCCTGGGGCGGACCGGGCCCGGGTTACGAATGGCCGGAATCGAATCACGGCATTCACGTCGACTACAAGGGCAACGTGTGGATCGGCGGCAACGGCGCGAAGGATGCGCAGATCCTCAAATTCACCAAGGACGGCAAGTTTCTCATGCAGGTGGGGCACTACGGCAAGAACGCCGGCAGCAACGACCTGGAAAATTTCGGGCGGGTGGCAAAGATCTGGGTCGATCCGCAGACCAACGAGGCCTATGTCGCCGACGGCTATCTCAACAAGCGCGTGGCGGTGCTCGACGCCGACACCGGCAAGATCAAGCGCTACTGGGGTGCGTATGGCAACAGGCCCGATGACAAGGACCTCGGCAAATACGATCCCGGTGCGTCGCCGGCGCAGCAGTTCCGCAATCCGGTGCACTGCGTTGAGCGCGCCAACGACGGACTGGTGTACGTGTGCGACCGCCAGGCCGACCGGGTGCAGGTCTTTCGCGCCGACGGCACCTTCGTCAAGGAAGCGTTCTATGCCAAGAACACGCTCGGATCCGGATCGGCGTGGGACATCGCGTTTTCGAAGGACCCGCAGCAGCGCTACATCTTCATGGCCGACGGCACCAACGAAAAGGTGCGCGTCGTGCTGCGCGAAACGCTCGAGGAGCTGACCAACTTCGGCGACGGCGGTCGCCAGCCCGGCCAGTTCTTCGGCGTGCACAGCATCGCCACCGATTCGAAGGGCAACATCTACACGACCGAGACCTACGAAGGCAAGCGCCTGCAGAAATTCGTCTACAAGGGCATCGGTGCGGTCGCCGCGGGCGAGCAGGGCGTGGCCTGGCCGCGCGCGAAGTAGCGCGCGGTTCCCGCAGCGAAAAAAGAGACTTCCCGATCAAGGCCTGCCCCGTGTCACACCGGTGTTATGAGCTGCCCGTAGGCTGGCCCGTGGCGGAGACTTGGCGCTCCGTAGGCAGGCGAAGCGCCGCGCGGGCGTGGATCTCGACGCAGGCCGCCTGAAGCGGCCGAAGGCATTTTCCAGGGAACGAAGGCATGGCGCGAGCGGACGTAAGGCTCAATGGCATAACCTATCGATGGCCGACGCACCCGGTGGTCGTGGTCTGCATCGATGGAGGCGATCACGCCTACTTCGAGCGCGGGCAGCGCGATGGCATCATCCCGACCGTCGATCGCTTCATCCGCACCGGCTTCTCGGCGACGGCGGAGGGGACCGTTCCGAGCTTCACCTGCCCCAATAACATGTCGATTGCGACCGGCGCTCCGGCCTCGGTGCACGGCATCTCCGGTAATTTCTATCTGGACCCGGAAACCGGTGAGGCGGTCGTCATGACCGGGCCCGAGTTGCTCCGCTCGGGCACGATCCTCGGCGGATTCTCACGCAGTGGCGCGCGAGTCGTATCGATCACCGCCAAGGACAAGCTGCGCCAGCAGCTCGGCAAAGATTTCGACCTGAGCCATGGCAGCAGCAACTTTTCCTCGCAGTGCGCCGATGAATGCCGTCCGGACGAGCACGGGATCGAGAACGTGCTGGGCTTGGTCGGCATGCCGCTTCCGGACATGTACTCGATGGAGCTGTCGCTGTTCGTGCTGGAAGCCGGCGCGCGGCTGCTCGAGAAACAGCGACCCGATCTCATGTACCTGTCGCTCTCCGACTACGTGCAACACAAGTACGCGCCGGGAGAGCCGGAAGCAAACCGGTTCTACCAGGCTCTCGATGACATGTTCGCGCGCCTTGACGCATCGGGCGCGGTGGTGGCGCTCACCGCCGATCACGGCATGAACGACAAGTCGAAGCCCGATGGATCACCCAACGTCATCTGGCTGCAGGATCACCTCGACGCGAGCCTGGGGCGGGGTACGACGACAGTCATCTGTCCGATCACCGACCGGTTCGTCGGCCACCATGGCGCGCTCGGTGGGTTTGTGCGCGTCTATTGCCGCAATGGCACAACCCGGGGCGACGTGATGCGGGTCATCGCCACTCTGCCGGGAATCGAGGCCGTGCTCGAGAAAGAGGACGCGGCGCGGCGCTTCGAGCTGCCGCTCGACCGGGAAGGCGACGTCGTCGTCATCAGCGACAGGGGTACCTGCATCGGGGGGGCGGAGGCGGAGCACGATCTGTCCGGCCTCGCGGGGCATCGTCTGCGCACGCACGGTGGAGTGTCCGAGAGCCACGTGCCCTTCATTTTCAACCGCCCGCTGACCCCGGCCTACGCCGAGCGAGCGCGGGCGGGAGGGCTTAAGAGCCACAGCATTTTCGACTTCGCCCTCAATGGCCTCGAGAGCGCCTGAGCGGGCCCACACCGAAGCGCGGGCCCGGCTTCGAATCGGCAGCTACGGGAGGCTTGACTGATGCGCACCGCCAAGGCCGCCATCTACGAGGCGCCGAACACGCCCTTCGTCATCAGGGAGTACCCGCTGCGCCCGGTGCAAGCCCGCGAGGTCCTGGTGCGGGTGAAGATGTCGACCATCTGCCGCTCGGACATCCACTCCTACGAAGGTCGCCGGCCGAACCCCGTGCCGGGAATTCTCGGCCACGAGATCATCGGCATCATCGAGGAATTGGGGTCCGGCATCGAGCGCGACATGCGCGGCGATCCGCTGCGGCGCGGCGACCGCATCACCTGGAGCGAGTACTTCTTTGACGGCGACTGCTACTACCGCGAGATCCACGACATGCCGCAGAAGTGCAACGGCGTCCGCAAGTACGGGCACGATCGCGCCGATGTCGACCCGCACTTTCTTGGCGGGTTCGCCGAATACTGCTACATCGTTCCCGGCACCTGGATCCTGAAGCTCCCCGACGAACTGAGCGATGAGGAAGCGACGCCGCTCAATTGCGGGGTCGCGACCATGGTCGCGGTTACCGAGGCCTCGGCGATCACTATCGGCGACACCGTGGTCGTGCAGGGCCTGGGACTGCTCGGCCTCTATGGCCTCGCGCTCGCCAAGGCGCGTGGCGCGAGGTTCGTCATCGGCCTCGACTCCGTCGCCGCCCGGCTCGAGACGGCGAAACGATTCGGCGCCGACCTCGTACTCGACGTGAGCCGACACAGCGCAAGCGAGATCGTCGCCATGGTGCGCGATGCATGCAAGCCCGACGGGGCGGACGTTTGCATCGAGGTGTGCGGGGTGCCCGACGTCATCCCGCAAGGATTGCAAATGCTTCGCGTGGGCGGCCGTTACACCCTGGCGGGCCTCGTCAACCCCGACGCCCAGGTCACCCTCGACGCCAACCTGCTGGTGAAGAAATGGATCACCTTGCGCGGCATCCATAACTACCACCCGCGTCACCTCGTCCAGGCCCTCGATTTCGTGCTGTCGAACCGGCGCAGGTTTCCGTTCCATGAGATCGTGGATTCGAAATTCTCGCTGCAGGAACTCGACCTCGCGTTCAAGAGGGCGTCCGAGCGGACTGTGCTGCGGGCGGCGATCGTCCCGTGAACGCGGAGCGCGAAGGCGGCCCGGTCATGACCGCGCCGAGCCTCGATTTCAAGGCGAAGGGCCTCTACATCGGGGGCCGCTGGGTCGCGCCGCATTCGGGCGGGACCTTTGCGGCCCTCAACCCGTCGACCGGGGAGAAGCTCGCCGAGATTCCCGAAGCGAGCGAGACCGATGTCGATCGCGCCTGCCGCGCGGCGAAGAGCGCCTTTGGCGAGTGGAGCCGCGTCCCCATCAAGGAGCGCGCCCGCTGCCTCGAGCTTCTCGCCCAGCGCATCCTCGACCACAAGGACAGGCTGGCACTGATCGACGCGGTGGATTCCGGCAATGCCATCACCGGTATGCGCGACGACATGGTGTGGACGGCGGAGAGCCTCAGGTATTTTGCCGGGCTCATTACCGAGATCAAGGGTGAGACGTCCTCGCAGGAACCGCGTCACCTCAACTTCACCCGGCGTCAGCCCTATGGCGTGGTTGCCAAAATCAACCCCTTCAATCACCCGTTCCGCTTCTGCGCCGAAAAGGCTGCGGCGCCGCTTGCCGCCGGCAACTGCGTCGTGATCAAGGGTTCGGAGCAGGCGCCCATCTCCGGACTCGTGCTGGGTGAGCTCTGCGACGGTATCTTTCCCGCGGGCGTGGTCAACATCATCACCGGCGACGGCCGGGTGGGCTCGGCGCTCGTCCGTCATCCCTACGTGCGGCGCGTCGGCTTCGTCGGCTCCGTGCCCACCGGTCGCGCCATTGCCCGCGACGCTGCGGAGGGTCTGAAGCGGGTGACCCTCGAGCTTGGCGGCAAGAACCCAATCATCATCTTCCCCGATGCGGATCCAAAGAAAGCCGCGGCCGCCGCGGTCAAGGGTATGAACATGAACCGGCAGGGGCAGTCATGCAGCTCCACCTCGCGGGTATTCGTGCATCGCTCGCTGCATGACGAGGTGGTGGCGGAGCTCGTGCGCCGGAGCGAGGCGCTTGCAGTCGGCTTCCCATGGCTCGAGCACAACGAGGTGGGCCCCATCGTCTCGCAGAAGCAGTTCGATCGCATCATCGGCTACATCGATTCGGCGCGAACCGAGGGAGCGAAGCTGCTTACCGGCGGCGGCAGGCCGCACGACCCGAGTCTGCATAAAGGATATTTCATTGCGCCGACGGTATTCGACCAGGTGACCTCGGCGATGCGCATCGCGCGCGAAGAAATCTTTGGTCCCGTCATGTCGGTGCTCGCCTGGACGGACGTCGATGCAATGCTGGAGGACGCCAACGCGCTTGAGTACGGGCTCACCGCAGCGATCGTCACCAATGACCTCGGCCGGGCCATGGAAACCGCAGAGCGCGTGGAGGCCGGCTATGTGTGGATCAATTCGACCGGCCGCTATTTGGGCGCCCCCTATGGCGGGGCAAAGCAGAGCGGCCTCGGCCAGGAGGAGTGCTTCGACGAGTTGCTGAGCTACACGCAGATCAAGAACGTCAACATGCGCTGGTGACCGAGGGCTCTTCGTGGGCGCGGGATTCCACCAACGCTCCTAACTGTCACGAGAGATGAATCGCACGGTTACGATTGATCCGACAACCCCATTAGGGAGGAAGCCAATGCACAAGCTAGGGATCTTGCTTTCTGCGCTGCTGTTCGGAGCGCTGCCGCCAGCCGCTCACGCCCAGACGATGGGGCCGAGCGAGCCGGGCGTGTTGAAGGTCGGCTTCATACCGGCCGAGGATTCTCGGGCAATGGTTCGGCAGTCGCAGGCGGTCATGGACAGGCTGGGCGCCGCGACCGGGCTGAAGGTCGAAGCCTTCGTGGGCTCCGACTACAACGCGACCATCGAGGCGCTGCGCAGCAACAAGATTGAAGTCGCGTTGCTCGGACCCTTCTCTTACGTGCTGGCGACTACCCAGGCTCCGGTGGAGGCCTTCGCCGTGACCGTCACGGCCAAGACCATGTCGCCAAGCTACCATTCCATCATCATCGCCAAGAAGGATAGCGGCCTAACTTCGCTCGATTCGCTCAAGGGTCACACCTTCGCTTTCGTCGATCCGGGCTCCACGTCGGGCTCGCTCATGCCGAGCGCGGCGATGCGCGAGAAGAACATCGTGCCGGAGAAGGACTTGAAGAAGGTGATGTACTCGGGCGGCCACGATGCCAGCATCATCGCCGTCGCCGAAGGCAAGGTCGAGGCGGCTTCGGTCGCCGATCGCATCTTCGCCGGCGCCTGTGACAAGAAACTCGTCGACTGCGACAAGATCAAGATCATCTGGACCTCGGAGGCGATCCCCAATGACCCGGTGCTGTATCGGAAGAACCTGCCTGAGGATCTGAAGAAGAAGATCCGCGAGGCGTTCTACGGCATTCAGAACCTGACCTTCGGCGAAATGGGGACCGTGGCGCGATTCGATCCGGCAACGGACGCCGACTACAACATCATCCGCAAGATCGCGACGATCCTCAACCTGGATCTGACCAAGGTCAAGTAAGCGAAAGAGCGGGCGGCTAAGCGTTCACGACCAAGGGTCGTGGAGTGACGTTTCCGAGCTTGGCTCCCGGCGGGTTCGCGGCGCCTCGTCTGGCGGGGCGCCTGCGCTTCCTTGCTTATCTGGTCGTCGGGGGAGCCTTCCTTGCCTGGAGCGCCAACGGCGTCGAAATGCGTCCGGGCGAGTTCCTCGACGCGCTGCCGGTGATCGGTGGGTACTTGGCCAAGATGATCCCGCCGAGGTGGGCGGCGACCGAAGGCTTGTGGGGCCCCACGCTCGATACGATCTGCATTGCCCTCTGGGGAACCACGATCGCCACCATCATCGGCTTGCCATTGGGAGCGATGGCGGCGCGAAACCTCACCGGTTCAGTCGCTTTGAGGAGCTCCGCGCTGCTCATCCTCAACACGCTGCGCAGTATCTCCGAGCTGATCTGGGCGTTATTTTTTGTCTCCGCGGTGGGGCTCGGCCCCTTTCCCGGTGCGCTCGCGCTCGGCGTCAACTTTGGCGGCATCCTCGGGCGGCTCTACGCGGAGGCGATCGAGAACGTCGACGCCGGTCCCCTCGAAGCCCTGCGCGCGACCGGTGCGGGACCGGTGCAGGTCATCGTCTTTGCGGTGCTCCCGCAGGTATTGCCACAGATCGTTTCTTACAATCTCTACTGGTTCGAGGTCGGGGTGAGGTCGGCCACCGTGCTCGGGATGATCGGCGCCGGCGGCATCGGGTTCGAGCTGGTGACCACGATTCGCCTGTACGAGTTCCGAGAGACCTCTGCGATTCTCCTGGTCATCCTGGTCTTGGTCAGCTTGATCGACCTCGCCTCGGGCTTCATTCGCGGGCGGATCGTGAAATGAGCTCCGCCGGCGTTCTCCGCCCCGGGGAAGATGGCAAGCGTGTCGGGTCGGCCGCGACCTCCGCAAGCGGCGTACCGACGGTTTCGCTCGTCGGCATTTCGAAGACCTACGCCGACAACGTTGCGGCGCTGAGCGAGGTCTCGTTCGACGTCGCCCGCGGCGAGTTCGTGGTGATCCTGGGCCCAAGCGGCGCCGGCAAATCGACGCTGATGCGCTCAATCAACCGCCTCGCGGTACCGACGCGCGGCCAGGTATTCCTGAACGGTCAGGAGATCACCGACCGCAAAAGGGAACTGCGCCGTGCGCGCGGCCAGATCGGCATGATCTTCCAGCAGTTCAATCTCGTGAAACGCCTGCCGGTGATAACCAATGTGCTGTGCGGGCGCCTCTCCCATCGCTCGACGTGGCGGAGCCTCTTCTACAGCTTCACGCGCGAGGATCGCGCCATCGCACTCGCGGCACTCGCCCAGGTTGGGCTTGAGAGCAAAACCTTCCAGCGCGCCGACACCTTAAGCGGCGGGGAACAGCAGCGGGTCGCCATCGCCCGCGCGCTGGCGCAGAAGCCGAACCTGATCCTCGCCGACGAGCCGGTTGCGAGCCTCGACCCCAAAAACGCCCGACAGGTACTCCAGTGCCTCAAGCAGGTCGCGGCGGAACTCGGCATCAGCGTCATCTGCAACCTGCACCAGATCGACTACGCGCGCGAGTACGCCGAGCGGATCGTCGGCCTCGCGCACGGAAAGATTGTATTCGACGGCCCGGTCGACAAGCTTACCGACGACGTCCTGCGCCACATTTACGGGGAGCAGCGGGAGAGCGGGCATGGCTGAGCTTGGCGACACTGGGCTCGACGCCGCGCTCCGCCGCGAGACGGCGTGGAGGATTGGCCGCGCCCGCGGCATGCTCTTTTGGCTTCTGCCGCTCGTGGTCGTGCTCGGGTGGAGCGCTGCACGGATCAAGTTGAGCCTCATCGGACTGGCCGACGGGCTGCCGCACATGATCGACTTTCTCGGCCGGATGTTCCCGCCGCAGCTAAGCTATTTTTCCCTGCTCTGGACCCCGGCCATCGAGACCGTGCAGATTGCCGCATGGGGCACGGTGCTTGCGGTCGTGTTGTCGATCCCGCTCGCGCTGCTCGCTGCCCGAAACACGTCGCCAAACGTGGTGTTCTATGGCGCCACGCGCGTTTTTCTCAATCTCCTGCGGAGCATCAACGAGCTCATCTACGCGCTCATTTTTGTGAGCGCCGTGGGGCTCGGACCCTTTCCCGGCGTGCTGGCGATCGCGCTCCACGCGACCGGCATGCTGGCCAAGTTCTGGGCTGATGAAATGGAGCACGCTGACCGCGGGCAGATCGAGGCGCTCCAGGCGGCAGGCGCGAATCGAATTCAGGTCATCCTGTTCGGCATCATCCCGCAAGTGCTCCCGGCGGCGGTCGGCTACATCCTCTATCGCTTCGACGTGAGCATCCGTTCGGCGACAGTATTGGGACTGGTCGGTGCGGGCGGGCTTGGCTTCTCGCTGATCACGACCATGAAGCTGTTCAAGTATCACCAGACCGCTGCCTGCATACTCGCCATCATCGTCCTCGTCTGGGCGGCGGACTGGATCAGCAACCGGCTCCGCAGGCGGCTGCTCTGACTCAATACCTACCTCGGGGTGCAGGCGATCAGACGGGCGGAATTAGATCTCCTGCGCCACGCCGATTTCAGCCGACGTAAACCGGCGCGGGCTGACTGAAGTAGGCGTCGAGCAGGTGATAGACGAGCGCGTAATTCTTCGCCCGCGTGCTGGAGTGGGCGATCCCGGGCATGACGATGAACTGCTTGTCCGGGTTCGGCAGCCGGGCGAAGAAATTGGCGAGGTCCTGGAACGAGGCAATCCCGTCCCACTGCCCGCGCATGATCAGGGTCGGCACCCGGATCTGTTCCGGGTCGATGACGGGCAGATTGGCCGACATGTCGATGTAGGTCCCGGTCGGAACCGAGCTATCCAGCGCGAGCACCGCATCGGCGAATGCCTCGACGACCGTGAGGTCGCTGGTGCCCGGATGGTCGCGCGTGAAGATGCTGCGCACAAAATCGCGGTCGATCGGCCGCCGGTTGCTGGCGCGGTACTCCGCCAGGCGCTTCTTTCGTTCCGCGAGCGTCGGGCTGCCCTCGCCGGTCCAGACCAGCGCGTCGAGCGCGAGCCGAGCCACGCGCTGCGGATGCCGCTGCGCAAACAGCCCGGCCCGCAGTGCCCCGGAGGAGCCGCCATAGACGAGCAGTTGCGGCGCCCGGCTTCGCTCCAGGATGTACGCCGAAGCCGCGGCGAGATCGTCCGCGCCGCAGGAGATATCGGCGTTCACCGGACGCGTCTTGTCGGAGCGGCCGTAGCCTTCGCAGTCGACGCACCAGGTGTCGTAGCCACGGCGCGCGAACCAGTCCATGGTCGACGCGTCGGGCTTGCCGGGAATCTGCAGGTCGAAGACCGGCGTCGCCGACACCGAGGAGCCGTGCACGAAAAGGATGGTGCCGGGCGCGGGGGCCCCGGCGCCGCGGTCCTGCAACTGCTTGCGCCACAGGAACAGCCGGACGCTGTCCGCGCCCGCGCGTTTGCGGGTCCAGTGCTCGCTGCCCTCGACCGGGGCGAGAGCGCCTGGCTGGCCCGGCTCGCTGCTGCCCGCCTGCGCGCCGGGCACCGCCGCCGTCATGCCGGCCGCCGCCGCCGCGACGATAAACTCCCGGCGCGACAGCGCCGCGAAATCGGCGCGATGCACGGCGTCGCCGCGGCCGGTCACGCCTGCGGCTTCAGGGCGTAGCCGTAAGCCAGGTTGGTCCGGCCGGCGCCGTGCTTTTCGTACAGCGCCCGGTAGCGGGCGAGCTGGTCGTTCTCGAGGGCGGCGCGCTGCTGCGGATGGAAATCGTAGAGCCGCGCGTTGTTGCCCCCGAAAATCGCCGTCTTGATCGGCCCTTCGGCCGGTCCGATGGGTTGCAGGGCGTATTTTTTCTGCAAATCCTCGGGAATCTCCAGCCGCCGCAGGGCCTCGATCTGCCATTGCGGCGAGCCGGTCCAGATGGCGTCGGTGCCCCAGCAGATGTGATCCGCACCCATGCCCTTGATGAGCTGGCCCAGCATGACGGCGGACACCCGCGGATCGGCGAGGGTCGATTGGGCGAACAGTTGGCCGACGTCGGCGTAGACATTGGTCACGCCGTATTGGGCGGGGATTTCGGACAGATCGGTGACCCATTCCACGCGACCGCTGCGGTCCAGCTGCGCCCACGCGTCCTCGACCGCGCCGCCCCCGGCGAAGCGGTAGCCACCGTGATAGATGATGAAGTTGAGCTGCGGCCAGTCCCGCGCCGCCTTGGCGACATCGCGCACATCGGAGTAGGCGAGCAGATTCGGAAACTGCTTCTCGACCGACGGTGGAAACAGGCCCTTGTGCACGCAGACGTTCTTCAGGCCGGCTTTGAGAAACTTGGCGTAGGCCGGGTAGACGAGCTTCTCGTCGTCCATGCGCCACGGATGCTTGGACAGGTTCTTGTTGGTGTTGTCGCCGATCGTGTAGCCCTTCATCGAGTCGGGCTTCAGATCGTTGATGGCGTGGTCGACCTGTTCCATCCAGCCGTCGTAACCCGGGGTGAAGATGGCATGCGCGAACATGCGTTTGCTGCCCGCCAAGCCGTTGACGTCCGCACGCGCCTGGGCCTTCATCTCGTTGGTCAGGAACCAATCCTCGGGAACCTCGGAGGGTGCGCCGCTGATGCAGGCGACCTTGGTGTCGCTGTCGAGGTAGATCTCCTTGAGGTAATTGGTGAACATCAGGTCGTCGATGGTCTGCTCCTTGCCGCGCAGGGCCGGGTTCCACCCGGCCTTGCCCACTGCGTTGCGCTGGTTCACGAAGGTCATGATCTTCGTGCCCGGACGCAGGAAGTGCGTGTGCATATCCATGATGAACTGGCCGGAGAGCTGCTTCGCCCGTTCATCCGCGCGCTCCGGCTCGGCCGCTTCCGCCTTGGAGACGCCGAACAGCGGGCCGTAGGTGTCGTTCATGGCGAGGAATGCGGCCGCCATGCCGGCGGCGCTTTGAAAGAAACGGCGCCGACTCACGCCGAGGTGCTTGGCAATCTCTGTCCCAAGGGCCTTGACCCGCGCTTCGAACTCGCGCTGCTTGGCCGTTTGCAGCCCCGGCATGAATTCGTCGCTGGCGATCGACTGCACCGGAATCGGCGACGGGAAGAGCGATTCGGCCGGAACGAGTCGGTCGAGCTCCTCGGGGGACAGCATGCTCATGGTGCCTCCTTTTTTTTGGGCAGGTACGCGGTGTCGGGCGGGCGCCGAAAATTCACGGCCCCGATGCCAGCCTGGCGGGTGCGTGACGGCGACTACGGCCGGGGAACGATGAAGGGCGGGCGGGGCGCGAAGCCCGGGCGTTCGTGCAGAGCCTGCGGGCGCGGATGCCGGTGCGGCGGCCGCACGAAGGCGGGATAAACCGCATAGCCGTAGTCCAACGGCTCGTAGTCGTTTTGCGCCAGGCTCGGGTATTGTGGCGCTGGCACCACCGCGGCCCGCCTTTCCGCCGCGCGGCGCTCATCGAGCATGCGCTGCGCCGCACTCTGGTCGAGTTGGTCGCGCGCGCGTTCCAGCCGCGCCACGGCCACGGGATCGGCGTCACCGGCACGGATGTCGAGCTGCTCGCCGTCCTTGCACGGAATGTCGGTATAGACGAGGCTTAGGTGACTGTCGAAGCACTTGTAGATGGGCGCGTTCGCGCCCCAGGCCGGGGCGATGGCGAGCGTCGCGACAACCAGCGCCGGCCACGCGCGGGCTAGCCGGCTAGACATAGTCGCGGCTGCGCCGGGCGTGCGTGAGCAGCACGAAGAGCGAACCCGCAAGGGCGGCGAAAACGGCAACGAAAGTCACGTGCGGCCACATAAAGTTCTCACATACCAGCGACAGCAGCACCGCGGGCGAACCGGAAATCGCGCCCGCGAGATTCAAGGCAAACAGCGCATTGGACTGCAGCGGGGCACGGCAGCGCGGGCAGCTGAATCTCCCGCTGGCAAGCAACCGCAGCCGCAGCTTCTCTGCGCAGACAGGGCAGGGTGCCATGGCGTCACCGTCCTGGGTCGCACAATCGACCGTAACGCTTGCAATCTACGCCTCAAGAAATTGCGGGTCAACGGCGCCGGCCTGCGCTGCCACGAGCCGCACCGGCGACTCGGCCACCGCGGGCGCTACGGGCGCGCGATTGACGCCCCGGAGCGCGTCCATTAGGTTACTCGCCCTTGTCTCGGGGCAACCGGATGCGAACGCTCGACCCACCGGTCCTTGCGCGCCCGGACGCGTAGACTGCTGCGATGACCCTCTGGACCACGCGCCTCTTTGACGAAATCGAGATCGGGGCGAGCGCGAGCTATTCGCGCACCCTGGATGCGGCCGACATCGAGCTGTTGGCGATGCTTACCGGCGACCGCATCGGCGGCGAGCCGCGCGACCACCGGCCGGCAGGCGCCGCGTCGACGCATGCCATCGGCGGGGCGATCCTGCTCGCCACCGCGGTCGGCACCCAGTTGCCCGGCCCCGGAGCGAGCATCGCTGCCCAATCGCTGCGCTTCAGCGGCCGGGTGACGGCTGGCGATGTGCTGAGCGCGAACGTGGTGGTGCGGGAGAAGCGCGCGGCTGAACGGCAATTGCTGCTCGACGCGAAGTGCACCAACCAGACAGGCGATGCCGTCGCCGAGGGGACCTTGCTCGTCGACTGCCCAGCGGAGCGGCAAAGCGTGCAGCGCCTCGGCGAAGTCGAGGTCGCCTTTCATCGCTACAACGGGTTCAAGGCGATCTTCGAACACGCCGCAGGCAAGCCACCGGTTTGCACCGCGGTCGTCCATCCCTGTGACCGCGAATCGCTGCTGGGCGCGCTGGAAGCAGCGCAGAAGGGACTGATCATTCCGGTGCTGGTCGGGCCCGAGGCAAAGATTCGCGCCGCTGCCACCGCCGCCGGGGTCGTCCTTACCGACGTGAAGATCGTTGCCACCGAACACAGTCACGCCGCGGCGGACAGGGCGGTGGCGATGGCGCGCGCGGGCGAGGTCCAGGCGCTGATGAAGGGCAGCCTTCACACCGACGAGTTGATGGCCGCCGTCGTAGCCGACGGCAGCGGGCTGCGCACCGACCGCCGCATCAGCCACGTCTTCGTGATGGACGTGCCGACCTATCCAAAGCCGTTGCTCATCACCGATGCCGCGATCAACATCTACCCCGACCTCGACACCAAGCGCGACATTGTCCAGAACGCGATCGATCTGGCGCAGGTGCTGGGCATCGTGCAACCGAAAGTCGCCATACTGTCCGCGGTCGAGACCGTGAATTCGAAGATCAAGGGCAGCGTCGACGCCGCCGCGCTGTGCAAGATGGCCGAGCGCGGGCAGATCAAGGGCGGCGTGCTCGACGGTCCGCTCGCGTTCGACGACGCGATCAGCGCGGCGGCAGCCAAGATCAAGGCGATCGACTCCGCGGTCGCGGGCGACCCCGACATTCTGGTCGTGCCCGATCTGGAGGCCGGCAACATCCTCGTCAAGCAGCTCTCCTACCTCGCGGCGGCGGAGTCTGCCGGGGTCGTCCTGGGGGCGCGCGTTCCGATCGTGCTCACCAGCCGCGCCGACAGCGCGCGCACCCGCGAGGCGTCGGCCGCCGTCATGGTGCTGCTCGCACGGGCACGGCTGCGGCAATCCGGCGGCCCTTAGCGTCATGCCCGATGCGATCCTGGTGCTCAATGCCGGCTCATCGAGCCTGAAGTTTTCGGTATTCGCAGCCGACACCGATCTGGCGGTGCAGGTTTCCGGCAACCTCGAGGAATTGCAGGGTCACGCCCGGTTCCTCGCCAAGGATGCGGCGGGTGCCGTCGTCGCGCAGCGGACGTGGCCGGATGCCCCTGCGTTGGGCCACGATGGCGCGATCGCGTTCCTGCTCGATTGGCTGCAGGCGCGATTGGGAGCCGACCGGCTCTGCGCCATCGGTCATCGCGTCGTCCACGGCGGCGTCGACTACACCGCACCGGTGCTCGTCACCCCGACGGTCATCGCTGCGCTCGAGCGCCTGATCCCACTCGCGCCATTGCATCAGCCGCATAACCTACTGCCGATCCGGATACTCGCCGCGCGCATGCCGGATCTGCCCCAGGTTGCCTGTTTCGATACCGCCTTTCATCGCACCCAGCCGCCTGTCGCGCAGCTCTTCGCGCTGCCGCGCGAGCTCTCCGACGCGGGCGTTCGCCGCTACGGCTTCCACGGCTTGTCGTACGAATACATCGCCTCGGTATTGCCGCAGTACGATGCGCGCGCCGCCGCCGGGAGGACCATCGTCCTGCACCTCGGCAATGGCGCGAGCATGTGCGCGCTGCGCGAGGGGAAGAGCGTGGCGACGACGATGGGATTCACGCCCGTCGACGGACTGCCGATGGGTACCCGCACCGGCAGCCTCGATCCCGGGGTGCTGCTGTATCTGCTCGACGAACGGGACATGGACGCGCGGGCGATCGAGACGCTGATCTACAAGCGCTCGGGACTTCTTGGCGTGTCGGGCCTGTCGAGCGATATGCGCGAGCTGCTGCAATCGAACGCTGCGCACGCGCGCGAAGCGGTCGCGCTATTTTGCTATCGCATCGGGCGTGAACTCGGTTCGCTCGCGGCCGCGCTGGGTGGCCTCGATGCGCTGGTCTTCACCGCCGGCATCGGCGAGAACGCCGCGGCGATACGGGAACGGGTGTGCCGCGACGCCGGCTGGCTTGGCGTCGCGTTCGATCCCGCCGCCAACCTGCGCAATGGACCGCGCATCTCCGCTTCCGGGTCGGCGGTTGCGGCATGGGTCATTGCGACAGACGAAGAGCGAATGATCGCGCAACATACGCGCGACTTGCTGCACGGCGACTGAGGTGCGCGCGCGCCTTAAGGCGGGGCGTTTCGAGGCCGAATGTGCCGCAGCGAGGGAGCCAAGCTGCCGCGTCAGGCGACTCGCGCGGAGGACCGCAGGCTTAAAGGCGAACTCCTCTGGACAAGTCTCCTTTGCGGGCCCTCATGCCACGCGATGACAAGACGCGAGCAGTCTTAGAGATAGATAAATCAATTCGTTAAAGCGCTAATCTCGATTGAGCATGAGGTTACGTCGTGCGTCCAAGGAGCGCGCCGGCGACGCGGATCGCGTCCATGCTATGCTGACGTCATAAAATGAACTGCCCCTAGGGCGCGACCGGCATGCCGGTTGCATCAGCACCACTCGCACTTGGGCCGGTGCGCGGCGCGCGGGCGGACGTCGCTCGCGGCGCCGGCGCGGATCGGCGAAGCAAAAGGCAATCCTTGATTACGGCAAATGCACGCGCGCGGAGAGCTGTGGTAATGCCTGGGATCGGCCGCTGGGCCGCGCGCTGCCGGCACGCACTAAGTTGCCGCCTCTTCCGTTCAGGCCTCGTCATGGCGACGCTGGCCGCGGCTGTCGCGGCGACGCCGGCGGCGGCCTACGACTGGCTGCAATTCAACGGCGATGCGGCGCACAGCGGCAACAACAGCGCCGAGAGGATCCTTGGTGTGGGCAACGTGGCATCGCTCACGCAGAAGTTCCAGGTGACCCTGCCCAATACCGCGGACGGCGCGCCGGTGTTGCTGCAGGCTGTGACCACCGCCGGCGGGGTCCGGGATGTGCTCTACCTCACCACGACCGACGGCGTGATCGTGGCGCTCGATGCGCACACCGGGACGACTGTCTGGAGCCAGGCCACTGGGCCGAACGGCTGCACCGACAGTAACGGCAGCACCTGCTACACGACCGCCTCGCCGGCGCTCGATCCGAACCGGCTCTACGTCTACAGCTACGGCCTGGACGGCAAGGTGCACAAGTACCAGGTCGGCGACGGCAGCGAGATCCTCTCCGGCGGCTGGCCGCAG
>DASZIB010000013.1:0-1680 GCA_035937415.1 Edaphobacterium sp. (SeqCode)
CCAGGAAGCGGGCGAGAGCCTGCGCGGACGCAAGCTCGTGGTGCAGATGGTCCAGACCCATCAGCCGAACGGCGCGCCCAGCTTTGTCGAGCGTCTAGATGCGTTCGATTTTGCTGCCTCCGCCGGCTTCGCGCTGCCGCCGATCATGATCTACGGCGACGACGTGACCCACGTCATCACAGAGCGAGGCGTGGCCAACCTGCTGCGCTGCCGGTCCCCGCAAGAACGCGAAGCCGCGTTGCGTGCGGTGGCCGGCGACACCGATTTCGGCAAGCGGCAGTCACCGGAAACCGCCGACAGCCTGCGCCGCCGCGGCATCGTGATGTCACCTTCCGATCTCGGCATCGACACCGGAACGGCGACCCGCGACTGGCTCGCGGCCAAATCAATCGACGACCTCGTGACCGCCTCAGGCGGGCTCTACATCCCACCGGCAAAATTTCGCCGCACCGTCGTTGCTCACAGTTGAGACGGAGGTAATAATGACCCCGGTCAGCCTGACTTCCCGCGACCTGTCCGACACTAAACCGGCGCCCCTCGACCGCGTGAAGCAGCTCGCAACAACGCTGCTGTCGGAACGCGGTGAGACGTCGGGGGCGCTGGTCGCGCGCCAATTGCGCGATGTGCTGGCCGCTCTCGACGCCAGCGATCGGCACGGCTTCCAGCGCTATCTCGCCACGGGGTTCCAGCCCGACAGAGCGGCGCTGCGCGCGGCGGCAGAGCGCTATCTCGCCGACGGCACGGCGGAAGCCGCGGCCGGTCTCGCGCAGGCCGCCGATCCGCCCCGCCAGGAATTGCTGCGACGAATGAACATGGCGCCCGGGGGCACCGGCGCGCTGATCGCGATGCGCAGTGAGATTGCCTCATACCTGCGCAGCGAACCGGAACTGAAGCTGCTCGATGCCGACCTCAAGCATCTGTTCGCATCCTGGTTCAACCGCGGCTTTCTCGAGCTGCGGCGGATTGATTGGCAGTCTCCGGCGGCGGTGCTGGAAAAGCTGATCGCCTATGAAGCGGTGCACGAGATCAAGGACTGGGACGATCTGCGGCGACGGCTTGCACCCGACCGGCGCTGCTTCGCCTTCTTCCATCCGGCACTTCCAGGTGAGCCGCTGATTTTCGTCGAGGTTGCTCTGGTCGAGGGACTGGCCACGTCGATGCCGCCCTTGTTGTCGCGGGATGTGGAGGAGGACACGGCGCGGGCGCAGGCGGCGGGCGCGGACACCGCGATCTTCTATTCGATCTCCAACTGTCAGGACGGGCTGCGCGGTGTCTCGTTCGGCAACTTCCTAATCAAGCAGGTGGAGCGAATTTCCGCAGCTCAGGCGGTTTTCGACGCTGTCGCCGGTGCCGGGCTTCCGGCGCTGGCTCACGCAACAGCTTGCAGAGGAAAGCAACCCCGATGCCGCGTTGCTGCCGAAGCTCGCGCGCGACGGCTGGTGGCACGATCCAGAGCAAAGCGAACCGCTGCGCGCAGCCTTAATGCGGCTTTGTGCGACCTACCTGACGCGACGGCCGTCGCCCGGAAACCGCATCGATCCGGTAGCGCGTTTTCACCTCGGCAACGGCGCGCGGCTCGAGCGGATCAACTGGCTCGGCAACACCGAGCTCCGTGCGATCCAGGAATCCTTCGGCATCATGGTCAACTATCTCTACGACCACGACAGCATCGAGAACAAC
>DASZIB010000014.1:0-1501 GCA_035937415.1 Edaphobacterium sp. (SeqCode)
CGTGGCGCTGCGGCACGTGGAGATAATCGACGGCACCGGCGCAGCCCCGCGCACCGATCAAACACTGCTCATCAGCAACGGCAGAATCGCAGCCGTTGGCCCCGCTGCCAGCACGCCAATCCCGAGTGATGCGGTGGTGCGCGATTATGCCGGGTACACAGTGCTGCCGGGGCTCGTGGGTATGCATGATCATCTCTTCTACACCGCGTCGCGAGAGACGCAGCGCAATTCGACCGCTGGCGTGGAACCCGGCTTTGTAGTCAATGAAATCCCTTACTCGGCCCCACGCCTGTATCTCGCTGCCGGCGTGACGACCTTGCGCACTACCGGAAGCATCGAGCCCTACACCGACCTCAGGGTGCGCTCGCGCATCGAGGCGGGGGCAATGCCGGGCCCGCATCTGGAGCTGACGGCCCCCTACCTTGAAGGTCAGGGGACGTTCTTTGCGCAGATGCACGAGCTCGCGGGACCCGAGGAGGCGGGAAAATTTGTGGACTACTGGACCGCGACCGGCATGAACTCGTTCAAGGCCTATATGAACATCACGCGCGCCGAGCTCGCGGCGGCGGCGGCGGCCGCACATCGGCACGGACTTCGAATCACGGGACATCTGTGCTCGGTGAGCTGGCCTGAAGCCATCGCGGCGGGCATAGATGATTTTGAGCACGGACCGGTCTACACCGACAGCGAATTCGTCGCAGACCGACAGCCCGATCGGTGCCCCAACAGGGCAGCGTTGGAGGGATCCTGGAGCGGCAAGCGAGCAGCCGATCCGGACATCGCCCGCTTGATTCACACGCTGGTCGAGCACCACATCGCGGTGACATCCACCTTGCCCGTCTTTGAACTCGAGGTCCCCGGTCGGGCGCCCGCGCAGAGCCGGGCACTCATTGCCATGTCGAGCGCGGCGCGCGACAGCTACCTGACATACCGGGCGCTCCTTGATCCAGCGAATACCACGCCAGCCAAGCTATTTCGGATGGAAATGGACTTTGAGCATGCTTTTGCAGCGGCCGGGGGTCTGCTGCTGGCCGGGTCCGACCCGACCGGCGCCGGAGGCGTGCTGCCCGGGTTCGGGAATCAACGAGAGATTGAGTTACTGGTAGAAGCGGGCTTCACTGCGCCGCAGGCGATCGAGATCGGGACGCAAAACGGCGCCCGCTTCCTGGGCCGGGAGCGCGACATCGGCACGATCGCAGAGGGCAAGCGCGCCGATCTCATACTGGTGCATGGCGATCCGGCCGCGCGCATCGAAGACATGGAAAACGTCGAAGTCGTGTTCAAGGACGGTCTGGGGTACGACCCGCAGCGACTGATTGAAGCCGTACGCGGACAGGTGGGCATTCGCTAGCGTCGATCTATTCCCACTCGATCGTCGCCGGTGGCTTGCCGGAGATGTCGTACACGACGCGTGAGATGCCGGCGACCTCGTTGACGATGCGCCGCGAGACATGATCGAGAAACTCGTACGGCAGGCGCGCCCAGTGCGCCGTCATGAAAT
>DASZIB010000015.1:0-39359 GCA_035937415.1 Edaphobacterium sp. (SeqCode)
GCGCGTTTCGGCCCCGCTGCCTGTATGCAACCGCCGAATGCGCGCAGACGCCGGAGATGCGCTCATTCGGAGCGATCGGCCAGACGATTCGCTGCTTTCATCCACTGTCGCGACCCGCATAGCGCGATGAGGGCAGCCGCCCCCCCGAATAACGCCGTGCCCTTGCTCGAGCTCAAGGCGGTGTCGAAGCGCTTTGTCCGGCCGCTCGACCTCGCGACCCGGATCGCCAATCTGGCTGGAGCCGGCGTGCAGGAGGAAGTGGTGCACGCCGTCGAGTGGGTGGATCTGGCAATCGGCGAAGGCGAGGTCGTCGGCCTGGTCGGCGAGTCGGGTTGCGGCAAATCGACCCTGGGACGGCTGGCGGTCGGGCTGTTGCTGCCGTCATCAGGCGAGCGGTATTGGCGCGGCATGTCGTGTATGGAACTCGATGCGGACGCTGCGCTAGCGCAGCAGCTCAAGATGCAGATGATCTTCCAGGACCCTTACGCGGCGCTCAATCCGCGGATGCGCGTGGTCGACATCGTCGGCGAGGCTCCCGTCGTGCACGGGCTGATCGGCGCGCGGCAGCAGATCGAGTACGTCGGCCTGCAGCTCAATCGCGTCGGGCTCGATCCGACGCTCATGCGGCGGTTTCCGCACCAGTTCTCCGGCGGCCAGCGCGCCCGGATCGGCATTGCGCGCGCTCTCGCGGTCAAGCCGGAGTTCCTGGTCTGCGACGAAGCGGTGGCCGCGCTCGACGTTTCAATCCAGGCGCAGGTGCTCAACCTGTTCATGGACCTGCGCGCGGCGCTCGATCTCACCTATCTGTTCATCAGTCACGATCTGCGCGTCGTGCGCCACCTCAGCGATCGGGTGGTCATCATGTACCTCGGCCGGATCGTCGAGTCCGGTCCCGCGGGCGAGCTCTTCGCGGCCCCGAACCATCCTTACACCCAGGCGCTGCTCGACGAGGTGGGTGGGCTCGAGGCCAAAAAGCGCACTTTCGTCCCGATCCGGGGTGAAATCCCCTCGCCGCTGGCACCGCCCTCGGGCTGTCATTTCCATCCCCGCTGCCCGTACGCGATGCCGCGCTGCACAGTAGTTCCCCCGGAGTTGGCGGAAATCGCGCCGGGACGGTGGTCCGCGTGCTACCTCAACCAGCCGGCGGAGTGACGGCAAGGCGCCGCGTTGCTGCGCTGCAGCACGTTGACCCATTCCGAGCGGGCGGGGTAAAATCCCACGGTTTGCACGGGTGCCCGCCATCCAAGCCGCGGGCCATGGTCCGTTCGGGTGCGCAATGCGCGGCAAGCTCGTCGTCGGCAATTGGAAAATGAACGGCGGCCTGCGGCAAAACGACGGGTTGCTGGCCGATCTGCGTGCCGGGTGGGTGGCTCCCGAAGGCGAGGAGCTGGCGGTTTGCGTTCCCTATCCGTATTTGTGGCAGGCGCAGGCGGCATTGTCGGGATCGGCGATCGCTTGGGGAGCGCAGGACGTTAGTGAGCACGCCGGCGGGGCCCACACCGGCGAGGTTTCCGCCGGCATGGTGGCGGAATTCGGCTGCCGCTACGCGATCGTCGGCCATTCCGAACGACGCGCGCACTGCGGAGAGAACGACGCGACCGTTGCGGCCAAGGCTGCTGCGGCGCTGGGGGCAGGATTGACGCCGGTGGTTTGTGTCGGCGAGACGCTCGCGGAGCGGGAAGCAGGAACGACCGCTGCGGTTGTGTTGCGCCAGCTCGACGTGGTTGCGGCCCGGCTCGGCGATCGGGTCGCGGCGATCGTGGTCGCGTATGAGCCGGTCTGGGCAATCGGCACCGGCCGCACGGCGAGCCCGGACCAGGCGCAGGCGGTGCACCGAACGCTGCGCGGGCGCCTCGAGAGCATCGCCGCCGCGGCCGCGAACGTGCGCCTGCTCTACGGCGGCAGCGTCAAGTCGGACAACGCACGGGCGTTGTTCGCGTGTCCGGACATCGACGGCGCTTTGGTCGGCGGTGCGTCACTCAAGGCAGATGAATTTTTAGCGATCGCTCATGCCTAATTGGATTGGGCGCCGCCGAAGGGATTGAGCCAATGGTTTGGGAAACGGTTCTGGTGGGAGTGCATTTGCTGGTTGCGGTCGCCCTGGTTGGCTTCGTGCTCCTGCAGCACGGCAAGGGCGCGGACATGGGCGCGGCGTTCGGCAGCGGCTCTTCGGGGAGCCTCTTCGGCGCGGCGGGGTCGGCGAACTTCCTTTCCCGCACCACCGCCATTCTGGCCACCGCGTTCTTCCTGTCGAGTCTTGGCCTGACCTATTTCGGGGCCACTCGCAGCGCACCGGCGGACATCATGAAGCAGGGCGCAGCGCCAACCGCGCCGGCGCCCCCGGTGAAGGCAAACCAGGCGACCGACGTACCGCAAGGCGCCGCGCCGGCTGCACCCACCGCGCCCGCGCGCGACGCCGATTCGAAGCCGGTGGATGTACCAAAGTGATTGGAGCACGCGCCGACGTGGTGGAATTGGTAGACACGCTGTCTTGAGGGGGCAGTGGCGTAAGCCGTGTGAGTTCGAGTCTCACCGTCGGCACCAGAACAGGAAGGGCGCGCGGCGCTCGACTCGCGCGACGACTGGAAACGGCCGGCTGCGAATCCAAGGCAGCCGGCGAATTGAGGGGTAGGATTGAGTCGATCATGCTGGAACAGTACTTCCCGATCCTGCTTTTCATCATCGTCGGCGTCGGCATGGGCATGGTGTTGTTGACCGTCGGTCGCTTCGTTGCGCCGAATCGACCCGACCCGGAAAAGCTCTCCCCCTACGAATGCGGGTTCGAGGCCTTCGAGGACGCACGGATGAGGTTCGACGTGCGTTACTACCTGATCGCGATCCTGTTCATCCTCTTCGACCTCGAGATCGCCTTTCTTTTCCCCTGGGCAGTCGTCCTCCGCGACATCGGGAGCTTCGGGTTCTGGTCGATGATGATCTTCCTGGCGATCCTCATCGTCGGTTTCGTCTACGAATGGAAGAAGGGTGCGCTGGAATGGGAATAGCCGGACGCGCGGGCGGGCAGGGAACCAGGCCAGGAGCCCATGCGGCGGCGCGGCGAGCGGCGCCTGCGGCAGCGGAGACGACTCATGCCCATTGAAGGCATCCTCGAAAAAGGCTTTGTCACGACCTCGCTCGACGCGCTGATCAATTGGGCGCGCAACGGGTCGATGTGGCCGATGACGTTCGGCCTCGCGTGCTGCGCCGTGGAGATGATGCACGCGGGCGCGTCGCGCTACGACCTCGACCGCTTCGGGGTGGTCTTTCGCCCGAGCCCGCGACAGTCCGACGTGATGATCGTCGCCGGCACACTTTGCAACAAGATGGCACCGGCGCTGCGCAAGGTCTACGATCAGATGGCCGAACCGCGCTGGGTGATTTCGATGGGCTCCTGCGCCAACGGCGGCGGCTACTACCACTATTCGTACTCGGTCGTGCGCGGCTGTGACCGCATCGTCCCGGTCGACATCTACGTTCCCGGCTGTCCGCCGACCGCCGAGGCACTGCTCTACGGCATTATCCAGCTGCAGAACAAGATCTGGCGGACCAACACGATCGCACGTTGATGGCGACGAAGATTGAGACGCTCGCCGCCGCGCTGCCCGCCGCGCTCGGCGATGCTCTGCAGAGGCTCACGATCGCGCACGGTGAGGTCACGGCGGTCATCGCCGCGCCAGGGTTGATGGCCGCAATGCGCGCGCTGCGCGACCGGCCTGAGCTGGGGTTCGCAACGCTGCTCGATATCTGCGGTGTGGACTACTCGGCCTTCGCCGGCGAGGCTCGCGACCTGGCCGACTTCGTGTCGGACGCGACACCTCCGGAGCATCGGGTCCCGCGGCCCCGCGGCTGCCGCTTTGCCGCCGTTTATCACCTCCTCTCGCTCGCCAACAACTGGCGCTTGCGTGTGCGCTCGTACGCTCCGGATGACGATTTTCCGGTGCTGCCGTCGATGCTTGATATCTGGCCGTCCGCCAACTGGTACGAGCGGGAAGCCTTCGACTTCTTCGGCATCATGTTTGCCGGTCACCCGGACCTGCGCCGGATCCTCACCGACTACGGCTTTGTCGGCCATCCGTTCCGCAAGGACTTCCCGCTTTCCGGGCATGTGGAGATGCGCTACGACCCCGAGCAGGCGCGGGTGATCTATCAGCCGGTTTCCATCGAGCCGCGCGAGGTCACCCCGCGCATCATCCGCGAGTCGAACTACGCGGAAACCGAGGGCTTCCGCAAGGGCTGACGACATGGCGGAGATCCGCAACTACACGATGAATTTCGGGCCCCAGCACCCGGCCGCGCACGGCGTGCTGCGGCTGGTGCTCGAACTCGACGGCGAGGTGATCCAGCGCGCCGATCCGCACATCGGGTTGCTGCATCGCGCGACCGAGAAGCTGGCCGAGTACAAGACGTATGTGCAGTCGCTGCCCTACATGGACCGCCTCGACTACGTTTCGATGATGTCGAACGAGCACGCCTATTGCCTGGCCATCGAGAAACTGCTCGACATCGAGGTGCCGATCCGGGCGCAATACATCCGGGTCATGTTCGACGAAATCACGCGCATCCTGAACCACCTGCTCTGGCTGGGGGCGCACGCGCTCGACGTCGGCGCGATGACGCCGTTTCTGTACTGCTTCCGCGAGCGCGAGGCCCTGATGGACTGCTATGAAGCGGTCTCGGGGGCGCGGCTGCACGCGGCGTATTACCGCCCGGGCGGCGTCTACCGCGATCTGCCCGAGCGGATGCCGCAGTACCAGGTGTCGCCCATCCATAACGCCAAGGCCATCGCACGGATGAACCAGGCGCGGCAGGGGAGCCTCCTCGACTTCATCGACGATTTCACCACGCACTTCCCCGGCAACGTCGACGAATACGAGACGCTGCTCACCGACAACCGCATCTGGAAGCAGCGTACGGTCGGCATTGGCGTCGTGGCCCCGGAACGGGCGCTCGCACTCGGCTTCACCGGGCCGATGCTGCGCGGTTCGGGCGTGCCCTGGGACCTGCGCAAGAAGCAGCCGTACGCCGCTTATGACCGGATGCAGTTCAACATCCCGGTCGGCACCAACGGCGACTGCTACGACCGCTACCTGGTCCGAGTCCAGGAGATGCGCGAGGCGAACAAGATAGTCCGGCAGTGCACCACGTGGCTGCGTGAGAACCCGGGGCCGGTGATCGTCGCCAACCACAAGATCGCGCCGCCGTCGCGCGAGGAGATGAAGACGAACATGGAGGAGCTGATCCACCACTTCAAGCTCTTCACCGAGGGTATGCACGTGCCGCCCGGCGAGGCGTACGCGGCGGTGGAGCATCCGAAGGGTGAATTCGGCATCTACATCATTTCCGACGGCGCGAACAAGCCCTACCGGCTCAAGATCCGCGCGGCCGGCTTTCCGCATCTCGCGGCGCTCGACGAGATGGCACGCGGCCACATGATTGCCGACGTCGTGGCCATCATCGGCACGCAGGATATCGTCTTCGGTGAGATCGATCGATGAACGCGGCTTGTCGTCTGGCCCTGCCGTTGACCGTCCTCGCGCTGGGCTGGCCGCTGGCTGCGGGTGCGCAGCCCACTGCCCCCGCCACCGGCGACGCGGCGAGCCAAGCGGCGGAACAGCCCACGCGGGGTGACGATCAGGCCACGATCGACGGGGGCAAGAAATGGCTCGAGCTCATTGACGCGGGCAAAACCGGCGAGGCCTGGGACCACACCGCCGCGTCCCTGAAATCCGCCGTGACGCGCAACGATTGGGTCGGTGGCGTAAGCGAGATCCGCAAGCCGTACGGCAAGCTTGTCTCGCGAACGCCGAGCCGGTTTGCACGCACGCATACGCTGCCCGACGCGCCGCAAGGTGATTACGCGATCGTCGAGTACGAATCGACATTCGCCGGCGGCAAGAGCGCGCTCGAACAGCTCACCTGGAAGCTGGAGTCCGACGGCGTCTTTCGCATTGCCGGCTACTTCATACGCTAGACGCCATGCGCTGCGCCCATACCCTTGGCAAGACCCGTCACGCGGGAACCCAAATGTCACCCGGTGGCAGGCAGGCGGCAATGCGTGCGACACGCGGGTGCGGGGAGATCGACCGATGAGCGCTCCGATCGTCCACCTCGATGAGCTGGAATTCACGCGCGATACGCGGCACGGCGAACGCTTCGAGGCGAAGCTCGCGCCGGTAGCGCCGGCGATCGGAGCGCGCAAGCTCGGCTACAACGTCACCGCGGTCCCGCCGGGCAAACGCGCGTTCCCGTTCCACAATCATCACGCCAACGAGGAAATGTTCTTCATTCTCGAAGGCGAGGGAACGCTGCGCTTCGGCAGCGCCGAATATCCGGTGCGCAAGGGTCACTTCATCTGCTGCCCTTGCGGGGGACCCGAGGTGGCGCACCAGCTCATCAACACGGGGAGCGGTGAGCTGCGTTACGTCGCAGTGAGTACCATGATCGATACCGATATCTTCCAGTATCCGGATTCGGGCAAGTTCGGCGCCGTAGGCGGCCGGGAGTTCGGTCGTTCGCTCAGCGCGGCGACCTTCGCCGCCAAGTTCGTTCCCGAAGGCGCCGACGTCGAATACTGGCATGGAGAGTAGAGCGTGTTGACCGACGCGGCGCTGCGCAAGATCGATCGCGAAATCGCGAAGTATCCGGACGGCCAGAAGCAATCGGCGGTGATGGCGGCGCTCACCATTGCGCAGGACGAAAATGGCTGGCTCTCGACCGAGACGATGGACTTTGTCGCGGACTATTTGGGCATGCCGCCGATCGCTGTCTACGAGGTCGCCACGTTCTACGAGATGTACAACACGGCACCCACGGGCAAGTACAAGCTGACGCTGTGCACCAATCTTCCCTGCGCACTGCAGGATGCGGCGAAGGCGGCGGCGCACCTGAAGCAAAAACTCGGCATCGGCTTCGGCGAAACCACGCCCGACGGAATGTTCACGCTCAAGGAAGGTGAGTGCCTCGGCGCGTGCGGCGACGCGCCGGTGCTGCTGGTCAACAACAAGCGCATGTGCAGCTGGATGCGCCCCGAGGCGGTTGACCGCCTGCTCGCCGAGCTCGCAGCGGAAGGCGGACGATGAACGCGCCGGCCGAATTCCTCGATTACGGTCCCGACAGCATCATCATGGCGGGGCTCAATGGCCGGAACTGGCGGCTGGCCGACTACGTGGCGCGCGGCGGCTACGGCGCGCTGCGGAAGATTCTATCCGAGAAGATTCCGGCGGCGAACGTTATCGCGGAGGTCAAGAAATCGGCGCTGCGCGGCCGCGGTGGCGCAGGCTTTCCGACCGGGCTCAAATGGAGCTTCATGCCGCAGCAATATACCGGCGCGAAGTATCTTGTCTGCAATTCCGACGAAGGCGAGCCGGGGACGTTCAAGGACCGCGACATCCTGCGCTACAACCCGCACATCCTGTTCGAGGGGATGGCCATCGCCGCGTACGCGATGGGCTGCCGGCGCGGCTACAACTATGTCCACGGCGAGATCTGGGACGCTTACGAGCGCTGCGAGGAAGCCCTCGAAGAGGCCTACAAGGCAGGCTACCTGGGCGACGACATCCTCGGCAGCGGCTTCAGTTTCCACCTCTACAATCACCACGGCTACGGCGCGTACATCTGCGGCGAGGAAACCGCGCTCCTGGAGTCGCTCGAAGGCAAGAAAGGCCTGCCGCGTTTCAAGCCGCCGTTCCCGGCGAGCTTTGGTCTGTACGGCAAGCCGACCACGATCAACAACACGGAAACCTTCGCCGCGGTTCCCTGGATCATCAACAACGGCGGTGAGGCGTTCCTCAATCTCGGCCGGCCGAACAACGGCGGCACGAAGATCTTCTCGGTTTCCGGCGACGTCGAGCGACCGGGCAACTACGAGGTCAGGCTCGGCACGCCGTTCGCCAAGCTGCTCGAGATGGCCGGCGGGATGCACGGCGGGCGTCCGCTGAAGGCGTGCATTCCGGGCGGCTCGTCGATGCCGGTGCTGCCCGGCACAATCATGCTTGCTACCGACATGGACTACGACTCGATCGCCAAGGCGGGATCGATGCTCGGCTCCGGCGCGGTGATCATCATGAACGACAGCCGGTGCATGGTCCGCTCGTTGCTCCGGCTGTCGTATTTCTATTTCGAGGAGTCCTGCGGCCAGTGCACGCCGTGCCGCGAGGGCACCGGCTGGCTCTGGCGCATCGTCAACCGCATCGAGCACGGCGAGGGCAAGAACGAGGATCTGGACGTGCTACTGTCGGTCTCCGACAACATCGCCGGGCGGACCATCTGCGCGCTCGGCGATGCGGCGGCGCTGCCGGTAAAGAGCTTCATCAAGCACTTCCGCGACGAGTTCCAGTATCACATCGATCACAAACGCTGCCTGGTTCCGGACTACGTCTGACCGGCTATGACGACGCTCAACCTCGAAGTCGACGGCAAGCCGGTGCAGGTCCCCGGCGGCAGCACGGTGATGGACGCCGCGCACCAGCTCGGTATCTACGTCCCGCACTTCTGCTGGCACAAAAAACTCTCGATCGCCGCCAACTGCCGGATGTGCCTGGTGCAGGTCGAGAAGGCGCCCAAGCCGCTGCCGGCGTGCGCGACGCCGGCCACCGAGGGCATGAAGGTGTGGACGCACTCGGATGCGGCCGTCGAGGCGCAGAAGGGCGTGATGGAGTTCCTGCTCATCAATCATCCGCTCGACTGTCCGATCTGCGACCAGGGCGGCGAGTGCCAGCTGCAGGATCTGGCGGTGGGGTATGGCGCGTCCAATTCACGCTATCAGGAACCCAAGCGCGTCGTGCTGAACAAGAACCTGGGCCCCCTGATCGCAACCGACATGACGCGCTGCATTCACTGCACGCGCTGCGTGCGTTTCGGGCAGGAGATCGCCGGCATCATGGAGCTCGGCATGATCGGCCGCGGCGAGTACGCCGAGATCATCACCTTCGTCGGCAAGACCGTCGATTCCGAGCTTTCCGGCAACGTGATCGATCTGTGCCCGGTCGGGGCGCTGACATCCAAGCCGTTCCGCTACATGGCGCGAACCTGGGAGCTGGCGCGACGTCGCTCGGTAAGCCCGCACGACAGCCTCGGCAGCAATCTGGTGGTGCAGGCGAAGAACGAGCGCGTCATGCGCGTCGTGCCGCTGGAGAACGAGGCGATCAACGAATGCTGGCTGTCCGACAAGGATCGCTTTTCCTATGAGGGCCTCAACTCGGAGGACCGACTGACCCGGCCGATGCTCAAGCGCGACGGCCAATGGATCGAGACCGATTGGCAGAGGGCGCTCGAGCACGTCGCGCAGGAGCTCAAGCGCATCCGCGCGCGCTACGGAGCGCCCGCCATCGGCGCGCTCGTGTCGCCGCATTCGACCCTCGAGGAGATGTATCTGGCGCAGAAGCTCGTCCGCGGCTGCGGCAGCGAGAATATCGACTTTCGCCTGCGTCAGTCCGACTTCAGCACCGACGGCAAGCGCGAAGGCGCCACCTGGCTCGGGATGTCGATCGCGGAGTTCGCCGCGCTCGACCGCGTGCTCGTCATCGGCAGCTTCCTGCGCAAGGACCATCCGCTGCTCGCCCAGCGGCTGCGCCAAATGGCCAAGAAAGGCGCGCAGCTCGCGCTCGTTCACACCGCCGATGACGAGCTGCTGCTCAAGCTGGCGCACAAGGCGATCGTCGCGCCGTCCGCGCTGCCGCGCTTGCTCGCCGAGATCGCGGTGGCGGCGGCTGGCGCCGCGGGCGCAGACGTGCCGGCCGCGCTCGCCGGCATCGACCCCTCGCCGGGCGCGAAGGCGATCGCCGCCACGGTGGCGGGCGGCAAGCTTCGCGGCGTCTTCCTGGGCAGCTTCGCGGACTGGCATCCGCGGGCGGCGCAGTTGCACGCGTTGGCCAAAACCATCGCCGAACTCACCGGCGCCAGGCTGGGCTTTCTCACGGAGGCGGCCAATTCCGTGGGAGGCACGGTCGCCGGCGCCTATCCGCGCAACGCCGGGCTCCATGCCGCAGCGATGCTTGCCGACCCGCGCAAGGCCTACCTGTTGCTGCACGCCGATCCGGAGCTCGACACCGCCGATCCGGCGCGCACCTGTAGCGCACTCGCCAGCGCCGAACTCGTCGTCGCGCTGTCGCCGTTCAAGTCGGGCGCGCTCGCGCACGCGAATGTGCTGCTGCCCGTCGCGCCGTTCACCGAGACCGCCGGCACGTTTATCAACTGCGAGGGGCGCTCGCAGGAATTCAGCGGCGTGGTGCCGCCGCACGCCCAGACGCGCCCGGCGTGGAAGGTCTTGCGCGTGCTGGGGTCGCTGCTGTCGCTGCCCGGGTTCGACTACGAAAGCATCGAGGCGGTCCGGAACGACTTGCCACGCGCCGACGAGATCGGGAACTGGCTCTCCAATGCGACCCAGACAGCGCTCGAACCCCCGGCGCCGCCCGCAGCGAACGGCCTCGAGCGCATCGCCGAGGTGCCGATCTACGCCGCCGATCCGCTGGTGCGGCGTGCGCCGTCACTGCAGAAAACCCGCGACGCGCGGCCGCCGACCGCGCGCATGAATGCGGCGACGCTCGCGGCGCTGAAACTCGCCGACGGGGCCGCCGTTTCCGTCCGCCAGGGCTCAGGCGAGGCGATGCTCAGCGCCGCGCTCGATCCCGGCGTGCCGGATGGCTGCGTGCGCGTCGCGGCGGCGCACCCGGCGACACGGACGCTCGGGCCGATGTTCGGTCCGATCGCGGTCGAAGGCGTGTGATGGAAGCGCTACAGATCGGCGCCTGGACGCTGGCCAAGATCTTGGCCATCGCGCTGCCGCTGATCATCGGCGTGGCCTACCTCACGCTCGCCGAGCGCAAGATCATCGGCTGGATGCAGGTGCGCATCGGCCCCAATCGCGTCGGCCCGCTCGGCCTGCTGCAACCCTTCGCCGACGTCTTCAAGCTGGTCTTCAAGGAGATCATCGTCCCGACCGGCGCGAGCCGCTACCTGTTCTTCATCGCGCCGCTGCTGTCCATCGGTCCCGCGCTCGCGGCGTGGGCGGTGATCCCATTTGCAGACAGCCTGGTGCTGTCGAATATCAACGCCGGCCTCCTTTACGTGCTCGCGCTGACCTCGATGGGCGTCTACGGCGTCATCCTCGCCGGTTGGGCCTCAAACTCGAAATACGCCTTTATCGGGGCACTGCGCTCGGCGGCGCAGATCGTGGCCTACGAGATCGCAATGGGCTTTGCGCTCGTCGGCGTGCTGATGGTCGCATCGAGCCTCAACCTGAGCGATATCGTCCGCGGCCAGGCGGGCGGTATCTTGCACTGGTACCTCTGGCCGCTGCTGCCACTGTTCGTCGTCTACCTGGTCTCCGGCATCGCCGAGACCAACCGCCATCCGTTCGACGTCGCCGAGGGCGAGTCGGAGATCGTCGCGGGCTTTCACGTCGAGTACTCCGGCGTGGCGTTCGCGGTGTTCTTCCTGGCCGAGTACATGAACATGATCCTCATCGCGACGCTCTGCTCGACCCTGTTCCTCGGCGGCTGGCTGTCGCCATTGCCGGTTCTAAACGACATCGAAATTCGCGGCGTGCACCCATTCGGTGACAGCATCGGCTGGCTCTTCGCCAAGGTCTGCGCGGTGCTGTTCATGTTCCTGTGGATCCGGGCGACGTTCCCGCGCTATCGCTACGACCAGATCATGCGCCTGGGCTGGAAAGTCTTCATTCCGATCACGCTGGTGTGGATCATTTTGATCGGCGCGCTGATGCAGACGCGCTGGGCGTACTGGGTTCACTAAAGCGAGGCCGCAATGCTCCGGCGCATCAAGGACTTCTTCAACACTTTCCTCCTCCTGGAACTCGCCCGGGGACTCTGGCTCACGGTGCGGCGGATGTTCACCCGCAAGGTGACCGTGCAGTATCCAGAGGAGAAGACGCCGATGAGCCCGCGCTTCCGCGGCCTGCACGCGCTGCGCCGCTACCCCAACGGCGAGGAACGCTGCATCGCCTGCAAGCTGTGCGAGGCGGTCTGCCCGGCGCTCGCCATCACGATCGAATCCGAAGAGCGTGCCGACGGCACGCGGCGGACGACGCGCTACGACATCGATCTGACCAAGTGCATCTTCTGCGGCTTCTGCGAGGAAAGCTGTCCGGTCGACGCGATAGTCGAGACGCGCATCCTCGAGTACCACGGCGAGAAACGCGGGGATCTGATCTACACCAAGGAAATGCTGCTCGCCGTGGGCGACCGCTACGAGGCGGAAATCGCCGCCGACCGTGCCGCGGACGCGAGGTATCGATGACGTTTCAGACCGCCGTTTTCTACGCCTTTGCCGCGCTGCTTACATTGGCCGCGCTGCTCGTGATTACCTCCCGCAATCTCGTGCACGCCGCGCTGTGGCTCGTACTCGCCTTCTTCAGCGCGGCCGGGATATGGCTGCTGCTGCAGGCCGAATTCCTGGCGATCGCACTGGTGCTGGTCTACGTCGGCGCGGTGATGGTGCTGTTCCTGTTCGTGGTCATGATGCTCGATGTCAACTTCGACAAGCTGCGCGAACGGTTCAAGAGCTACATTCCGGTGGCCTGGACGGTGGGCATCCTGGTCGGGGTCGAGATGGCGCTGGTGCTCATCGGCGGCTACGTCGGCGAGAGCGTCGCGCCGCCGGTCGCGCCAGGCGCCGGCTACAGCAACACCAAGACGCTCGGCCTGCAGATCTACACCGACTACGCTTACCCGTTCGAGATCGCGGCCATGATCCTGCTGGTGGCGATCATCGCGGCGATCGCTCTGACCCATCGGCAACGCCGCAAAACAAAACATCAGAATCCGGCCGAGCAGGTACGGGTGCGTCGCGACGACCGGCTGCGTATCCTCGATATTCCGGTCGAAAAGCGCGACTGATCTTGAAAGATGACCGGCGCGAAGGGAGCGCCGGGCAACAGGGAGGGGCAACGTGTCGTACTTGTCGCAACCGACGCTGGCGCATTACCTCGTCCTCGGGGCGATCCTGTTCGCGATCAGCGTGATCGGCATTTTTCGCAATCGCCGTAATCTCCTCATCATGCTGATGGCGATCGAGCTGATGCTGCTCGCGGTCAATCTCAACTTCATCGCGTTCTCGCACTTCCTCGGCGACTCGTCGGGACAGATTTTCGTGTTCTTCATCCTGACCGTCGCCGCCGCGGAGTCGGCGATCGGGCTCGCCATCCTGGTGCTTCTCTTCCGCGACGTCGGTTCGATCGACGTCGAGGATCTCGGCCAGCTCAAGGGGTGAGGGGCGGATGAACATGCAAGAGCTCTACCTGCTCGTCCCCGGCGCGCCGCTGCTCGGCGCGATCGTCGTGGGCCTGTGGGGGCCGAAGCTGGGTCGCGCCGCCGCGCACTCGCTCTGCATCCTCGGCGTCGCGGTGTCTACCGCCGCGTCGGCGCTGATCCTGCGCGACGTGCTCGAGGGCAACACGTTCAACGGCGACGTGTACACCTGGATGACGTCGGGAGACATCAAGTTCGCCATCGGCTTCCTGATCGACCCGCTGACCGCCCTGATGATCACGGTGGTGAGCTTCGTGTCGCTCATGGTGCATGTCTACACCATCGGCTACATGGCCGACGATCCGGGCTACACGCGCTTCTTCGCCTATATCTCCGCGTTCACGTTCAGCATGCTGATGCTGGTGATGGCGAACAACTTCCTGCAGCTGTTTTTCGGCTGGGAGGGTGTCGGCCTGGTGTCGTACCTGCTGATCGGCTTCTGGTATACCCGTCCGACCGCGATCTACGCCAGCCTCAAGGCATTTCTCGCCAATCGGGTCGGCGACTTCGGCTTCGTACTCGGACTCGGTCTCATCGTCGCGTACTTCGGCTCGCTTGACTACGCGACGGTCTTCAAGGGCGCACCGGCGCTCGCCGGCGCGACGTTCACGGTCGCCGGTGAGGCGCAGTGGCCGGTACTGACCGCGATCTGCATCGGGCTCTTCGTCGGCGCAATGGGCAAATCGGCCCAGGTGCCGCTGCACGTCTGGCTGCCCGATTCAATGGAGGGCCCGACGCCGATTTCCGCCCTGATTCACGCGGCGACCATGGTTACCGCGGGGATCTTCATGGTCGCGCGGATGAGCCCGCTGTTCGAGCTTTCCGATACGGCGCTGGCATTTGTCACGATCATTGGCGCGACGACGGCGCTGTTCATGGCGCTGCTCGGCGTGGTGCAGAACGACATCAAGCGCGTCATTGCCTACTCGACGCTGTCGCAGCTGGGCTACATGACCGTCGCGCTCGGCGTCTCGGCCTATTCGGCAGCGATCTTCCACCTGATGACGCACGCGTTCTTCAAGGCGCTGCTGTTCCTGGCGGCCGGCTCGGTGATCATCGCGCTGCATCACGAGCAGGACCTGCGCAAGATGGGTGGCCTCAAGAAATACATGCCGATCACCTACTGGACAGCCGTCATCGGCGCGGTGGCGCTCGCCGGCATCCCGCCGTTCGCGGGTTTCTTTTCCAAGGACGCCATCATCGAGGCGGTTGCTCTGTCGAAGGTTGGCGGGCACGCCTACGCCGAGTTCGCGGTGACCGTGGGGGTGTTCATCACCGCGCTCTATACCTTCCGCATGCTGTTCATGGCCTTTCACGGCCCGGAGCGCTTCCGCCACGGCGAGGTCGCCGACCGCGCCGCGGATCCGGGACACGGTGGCGACCCGCAGGAAAGCCCCTGGGTGGTGACCGTGCCGCTGGTGCTGCTTGCCATCCCTTCGATTTATTCGGGGTGGGCGTACATCGATCCGGTCCTGTTCGGCAACTACTTTGGCGGCTCGATCCTGATCGCACCGCAGCACGCGGGACTCGCGACCATGACCGAGGAGTGGCGCGGCGCGGGGGCATTCGTGCAGCATAGCCTGACGACCCTGCCGTTCTGGCTGGCCGTGGCAGGCGTTGCGACGGCGTGGTTCCTCTATATCAAGCGCAGCGACCTGCCGGCGAAGATCCGCGACCGGTCCGGCGCGCTCTATCGCCTGCTGCTGAACAACTACTACATCGACCGCTGCTACGAGTGGCTGTTCGGCGCGGGCTTTCGACGCCTCGGCGCGTTTTTCGCCGATGTCGGTGACCGTTCGATCATCGACGGCTTCTTCGTCAATGGCAGCGCGCGGCTCGTCGGCACGACGTCGGGGATCCTGCGGCAGATCCAGTCCGGCTTCATCTATCAATACGCGTTCGCGATGGTCCTTGGCATCGTCGTGTTTCTGTTCTGGTGGCTCACGTTGCGGGTCAACTGATGCTGCCTTACCTCAGTCTGGCCATCTGGGTACCGATCGTCGCTGGACTTCTGGTGCTGGGTGTCAATCGCGACCGCGACGCCGCGGCCGCGCGCTGGCTGGCGCTGGTTGGTGCCGTGGCGGGGTTCGCGGTAACGCTGCCGCTGTATGCGCGCTTCCGTCTCGGTACGGCGGAAATGCAGTTTGTCGAGACCATCGAGTGGATTCCACGCTTCAACGTCAACTACCTGCTCGGTGTCGACGGCATCTCCGTGCTGCTCATCCTGCTCAACAGCTTCATCACGGTCCTCGCGGTCTGGGCCGGCTGGGTGGTCATCGAGAAGCGGGTGGCGCAATACATGGCGGCATTCCTGATCCAGTCGGGGCTCATCAATGGCGTGTTCGCCGCGCTCGACGGGGTGCTCTTCTACGTCTTCTTCGAGGCGATGCTGATCCCGATGTATCTGATCATCGGCATCTGGGGCGGCCCGAACCGCGTCTACGCAGCGCTCAAGTTCTTTCTCTATACGTTTCTCGGTTCGGTGCTGATGCTCGTCGCGCTCATCTATCTGTACTCGGTGAGCGCCAGCTTCTCGATCCTCGAGTGGTACCAGCTGCCGTTGTCGCTCAAGACGCAGGTATGGCTGTTCGCGGCCTTCTTTGTCGCTTTCGCCGTCAAGGTGCCGATGTGGCCCGTCCACACCTGGCTTCCCGACGCCCACGTCGAGGCGCCGACCGGGGGCTCGGTGGTCCTTGCCGCGGTCACGCTGAAAGTCGGTGCGTACGGTTTCGTGCGCTTCATCCTGCCGATCCTTCCCGATGCCAGCCACTACCTTGCCGGCTTCGTGATCACCCTGTCGCTGCTCGCCATCGTCTATATCGGCTTCGTCGCGCTGGTGCAGCCCGACATGAAGAAACTTATCGCGTACTCATCGATCGCGCACATGGGGTTCGTAACGCTCGGCTTCTTTCTGTTCAGCCAACTCGGCATCGAAGGCGGCCTGGTGCAGATGATCTCGCACGGCTTCGTGTCGGCCGCGCTGTTCCTGTGTGTCGGCGTTCTCTACGACCGCATGCACAGCCGGCTCATCGGCGACTACGGCGGCGTGGCGAACACGATGCCGAAATTCGCGGCATTCGCGATGCTGTTTGCCATGGCCAATGCCGCGTTGCCGGGCACCAGCGGCTTCGTCGGCGAGTTCATGGTGATCCTGGCGGCGATCAAGGTGAATTTCTGGCTCGGCTTCCTTGCCGCAACGATCATGATTCTCGGCGCGGCGTACACACTGTGGATGTACAAGCGCGTCTGGTTCGGCGAAGTGGCCAATGCCGGCGTCGCCGCACTCAAGGACCTATCGCGGCGCGAGTTCTGGCTGCTGGCGACGGTTGCCGCCGCGGTCCTCGCCCTGGGCATCTATCCGAAACCGTTTACCGATGTGATGCACGCCTCGGTGGCGGAACTGCTCGTCCACGTCGACAAGGGCAAGCAGTGACCTCCTCCGCAACGATGGCCTTTGCCTTCAACTTCGGCGCCGCCCTGCCGGAAATCGTACTCGCCGGCGCGGCCTGCGTCATTCTGGTGGTCGACCTGTTCCTCGCCGACGCGCAGCGCCGGATCAGCTATTGGCTGACCCAACTCGCGCTGCTGGCGGCGGCGGCGCTGACGTTGGTCTTCTTCCCGGACGAAGCGCCGGTGCGTGCCCTGGGGGGCATGTTCGTCGCCGACCAGCTGGCGAGCGTGCTCAAGATCTTTGCCTATATTTCCGTCTTTCTGATGCTCGTCTATTCGCGCAACTACCTCGCGGCACGAGGCCTGTTCCGCGGCGAGACCTTCGTGCTGGCCCTCACCGCGCTCCTCGGGATGCTGGTGATGATATCGGCCAACAACTTCGTGCCCCTGTATCTGGGCCTGGAGCTGATGTCGCTGTCGCTGTACGCGATGGTTGCGCTGCAGCGCGAGTCCCGGCGCGCCGTCGAGGCGGCGATGAAGTATTTCGTGCTCGGTGCCCTGGCGTCGGGCCTGCTGCTCTACGGGCTGTCGATGGTCTACGGCGCCACCGGCACGCTGGACATCACCGCAGCGGCCGACGCAATGGTGCGCGGCCACCCCAACCGGACGATTCTCGTCTTCGGGCTGGTCTTCGTCGTGTCGTCGATCGCATTCAAGCTCGGTGGGGTTCCCTATCACATGTGGCTGCCCGACGTGTACGATGGCGCGCCCACCGCAATCACGCTGTTCGTCGGCACGGCGCCGAAGCTCGCGGCGTTCGCGTTCGCCATGCGCCTGCTCGTCGGCGCGCTTTCCGCGCTGGCGGTCGACTGGCAGGGTATGCTGCTGGTGCTGTCGCTGCTGTCGATGCTCCTCGGCAACGTTGTCGCCATCGCGCAAACCAACATCAAGCGCATGCTGGCCTATTCGACCATCGCCAACATGGGCTTCATGCTGATGGGCTTGCTCGCCGCGAACAGCGAGGGATACAGCGCCGCCATGTTCTATGTCGTGACGTACGTGCTGACGACGCTGGTCGGTTTTGGGGTCGTGCTGCTGCTGTCGCGCGAGGGGTTCGAGGCCGACCAGCTCGACGACCTCAAGGGCCTCAACCAGCGCAGCCCCTGGTACGCGTTCATGATGCTGCTCGCCATGTTTTCGCTGGCCGGGGTACCGCCCGCCGTGGGGTTCTATGCCAAATTCTCGGTAATCTGGGCCGTGATCGACATCGGGTTCGTCTGGCTCGCAGTGGTCGCCGTGCTCGCCTCGCTGATCGGTGCGTTCTACTATCTGCGCATCGTCAAGCTGATGTACTTTGACGAGCCGGTCGACAAGACGCCGATCGAAGCCCGGGGCGACACGCGGCTGCTGCTGTCGCTGAACGGGCTCGCGCTGCTGCTGCTCGGCATCTTTCCGCAGAAGCTGATGGGCCTTTGCGCGCTGGCGCTGACGCACTCGTACTAGCCGGCTCAAAGCGCATGCGCGTCGGTCTTTTCGTCACCTGCCTGGTCGATCTCATGCGGCCGTCGATCGGCTTCGCCGCCCTGCGGCTGCTCGAGGCCGGCGGCGCGCAGGTTTACGTTCCCCCGACCCAGACCTGCTGCGGACAGCCCGGCTACAACGCCGGCGACCGGGTCGGCGCGATGGCGCTGGCGGCGAAGGTCATCGGCGAATTCGAGGACTGCGACTATCTGGTTGCGCCGTCGGGTTCGTGCGGTGGCATGATCAAGACGCACTACGCCGATCTGTGTCGCGACGAGCCGGCGTTGTTCGAGCGCGCCGCAGCGCTGGGCGCCAAGACGCACGAGCTCACTGAATTCCTGGTCAACGTGCTCAAGCTCGACGGCGTGCCCGGAAAAATGGCGGCGACCGTTACCTATCACGACAGCTGCTCGGGGCTGCGTGAGATGGGCATCAAGGAGCAACCGCGCGCGCTGCTGTCGCGGGTTCCCGGGCTCAGGCTTGTCGAGATGACGGAGTGCGAAACCTGCTGCGGCTTCGGCGGAACGTTTGCGATCAAGTTCGGCGAGATCTCCACGCGGCTTGCGGATAACAAGTGCCAGCACATTGCCGCGAGCGGTGCCGACGCCGTTGTCCTCGGCGATCTCGGCTGCATGCTCAACATCGAGGGCCGCCTGCGTCGCCGCGGCGACATGAAGACGCGCGTGCTGCATGTTGCCGAGGTGCTGGCCGGCGAGAGCGGCGGGAGCTGACAGGAACGCCATGCAGATCGCCTCGATGCATTTCAAGGAGCGCGCGCACGCCAACATGGCGAACGCGCAGCTGCAGCTCAACCTGCAGAAGATCAAGGGCAAGTTTGTCGCCAAGCGCCGCGAGTCGCTCTCCGAACTCGACGATTTCGAAGCCACGCGCGAGGCGGGCCGGGCGATCCGGCAACGCGCGCTCGACAACCTCGATGTCTGGTTGGAGATCTTCGAGCGCAACGCGATCGCGCGTGGTGCGACCGTGCTCTGGGCGGCAACTCCGGCCGACATCAACGCGCACGTGCTCGATATCGCGCGGCGGCATGCCGTTCACAAGATCATCAAGTCGAAATCCATGGTGAGCGAGGAGTCGGCGCTCGATCGGGCGATCGAGGCGGCCGGCCTCACCGTCGTCGAGACCGATCTCGGCGAATACATCCTGCAGATCAACGACTACGAGCCGCCGTCGCACATCATCGGCCCGGCATTGCACAAGAGCAAGGAGGAGGTCGCCGACCTGTTTGCCAGGACGCACGCCACGCCGCGCAAGACCGAGATCAGCGAACTCTGCCTCGAGGCGAGAGGGGTGTTGCGGCAGCATTATTTGACTGCCGACATGGGCATCTCCGGTGGCAACTTCTTTGTCGCGGAGACAGGCTCCGTGGTCGTGGTCACCAACGAAGGCAACGCGACGCTGACCACGACGTTGCCGCGGGTGCACGTGGCGATATCGGGCATCGAAAAGATCGTGCCGACGCTGGAGGACGTGGCGACGCTGATGCGGCTGCTACCGCGCTCGGCGACCGGGCAGTCGATTTCGAACTACGTCGATATCCTGACCGGGGTGAAAGGGCAGGGCGATTTTCATGGCGCCGAGCACATGTATTTCATCATCGTCGACGCCGGGCGCTCGGCCGTGCTCGGCGGCGAGTTGCGGGAAGCGCTGCGCTGTATCCGCTGCGGCGCGTGCATGAATCACTGCCCGGTGTACCAGAGTATCGGCGGGCATTCCTACGGCTGGGTCTATCCGGGGCCGATCGGCTCGATCCTGACTCCGTCCTACGTGGGCCTCGAGAACGCGCTCGACCTGCCCCAGGCGTCGACGCTGTGCAACCAGTGCGGCGTCGTCTGCCCGGTCAAGATCCCGCTGCCCGACCTGCTGCGGAAGCTCCGCGAACAGCAGTTCGAGAAGGGTCTGCGGCCATGGAGCGAGCGCGCGGGCCTGCGCGCCTGGTCGTGGCTGGCGACGCATCCGCGCCTGTATGCTCTGGCGACGCGCATCGGCGTACGCTTGCTGCACGCGATGGGTGGCCGCGACCGGCTGGTGCACCGCTTGCCCTTGGGCGCCGGGTGGACCGACGGCCGCGACCTGCCCGTCCCCGAAGGGCGTACCTTTCGCGACCGCTACCAAGCAAGGAGCAAAGCGTGAATGCACCGCACATCGTCCCGCGCATCAGCCGCCGCGGCGAGGCGCTGGGCACGGAGAACGCCTTCGTCGTCCTCGCCGAGGTCAACGACCTCGTGCGGCAGGGGCGCGACATCGTCTCGTTCTGCATCGGCCAGCCCGACTTCCCGACTCCGCTCAACATCCAGGATGCGGCGATCGCTGCCATCCGTGCCGGCAAGCATGGCTACACGCCCTCCGCCGGCATCGATGAGCTACGCCGCGCGGCGGCGCGCGACATGGGCGTCCGGCGAGGGCTCGACATCTCGCCCGACGAGGTCGTCGTCGCTGCCGGGGCCAAGCCGTTCATCGCCTACACGATCGCCTCGGTCACCGATCATGGGGCCGGCGACGAGGTGATCTATCCGGTGCCGGGGTTTCCCATCTACGAGTCGCAGATCGTGGCCAACGGCGCAGTGCCGGTACCCATCCACCTCCGCGAAGCGCGCGATTTCGCCTTTGACCCGCACGAGCTGGAGACCCAGATCACCGCGAAGACGCGGCTGTTGATCCTCAATTCGCCACAAAATCCGACCGGCGGGAGCCTCAAGCGCACCGACCTCGAGGCGATCGCCGACATCTTGCGGCTGCACCCGCAGGTGTGGGTCTTTGCCGACGAAATCTACTCGCGCCTGCTCTACGCCGGCGAGTTCGTGTCGCTGGCGGCGCTGCCGGGCATGCGCGATCGCACGATCATCTCCGACGGCGCATCGAAGACCTGGGCGATGACCGGCTGGCGCATCGGCTTTATCGCCAACCCGACGCTTGCGCCGGTATTTACGCGCTGGATCACCAACACCGAGTCCTGCGCGTCGCAGATAAGCCAGTGGGCGGCCGTCGAGGCGATCACCGGTCCGCAGGACGCGGCCGAAGCGATGCGCCGCTCGTTTCTCGAGCGGCGCGACCTGATCGTCGGCCTGCTCAACCGGGTGCCGGGCATCGCCTGCAAGACACCGGGAGGCGCGTTCTACGTTTGGCCGAACGTGACCGAGGCCTGCAAGCGCACGCGCTGCTCCGACTCCGAGGAATTCCGCAAGCGTCTGCTCTACGAGGCGGGCGTCGCGGTGCTGGCGGACATCCATTTCGGACGTCGCGTTCCGGGCGACGGGCAGCACATCCGCTTTTCCTACGCCGCGTCGCCGCAAGCGATCGAGGATGGCGTGGCGCGCATCGACGCCTTCGTGCGTCGCGGCGGGAAGTAGCGCCGGTGGGCTCGGCACGCGACGACGTTCTCGGGCGGGTGCGCCAGGCGCTCGGCAAGCGCCAACGCGATGCAGCCGGGCTCGCGCTCGCCGAAGCCACCATCGCCGCGCACGCCCAGGGCCCGCGCCCGGCGCTTGTCGGCGATACCGTTCTGCGCTTCATGCAACGCGCGCGCGACATGGAAAGCAGCGTCGAACACCTCGCCGAGCGCGCGGCGATACCGCTCGCCGTCAGGCGCTATCTCGACGCAATGCCGCCGGCGGCGCAGCACGCGCACGCCGGCGTGTGCTGGCCCGAGTTCGGCCCGCTCGACTGGGCGGGCGCGGGTCTCGCCATCGAGGTGCGGCCCACGCAGGGCAGCGACCGGCTGGGCATTACCGGCGCATTCTGCGCGATCGCCGAGACCGGGACGATGGTCCTGCTCACCGGCGCCGACACCCCGACCGCGACCGCGCTGCTTCCGGACACGCACGTCGCGGTCGTGCCCGCGAGCCGCATCGTCGACGGCATGGAGGACGCATTCGCCCTGATACGCAGCGAGCGTGGGGCGTTGCCGCGCGCGGTGAACATGATCTCGGGTCCCTCCCGCACCGGCGACATCGAGCAGACGATCGTCCTCGGCGCGCACGGGCCGTTCCGCGTCCACGTCATCGTCGTCGATCGCTGATCGGGGCCTCCCGACCGGGGTCCGGTAGGGGCGGGGCGGGACTGCCGGTCAACGCGATTGCCCCGCAAATCGTTCAAACGGTAATCCGCCGCCAGGCCGCGGTGGCGGACCAACCGGAGGGTTTCAAAAATGTTCATGCGCAGGATAGTGCTGCTGACCGCCATTGCGTTGGGTGCAGGTCTGTCGCCAGTCGGCAGTGATGCGGCCGTTGCCGTCGATATCGAAGTAGCGCCGCCGGCGCCGCGCGTGGTGGTGGTTCCCCCGCCGCGGGTGGGCTACGTATGGGCCCCAGGATACTGGCGCTGGAACGGCCATCGCCACGTCTGGGTGGAGGGCCGCTGGGTGCGCGAGCGGCGCGGTTGGCACTGGGTACCCGACCAGTGGGTCGCGGTCGGCCCGCGCTGGCACTATGCGCCGGGGCACTGGGAGCATTAGGCAGCACCGGCACGCGTCATCGCAGGCACCTACGCGGCGCAATGCCCTGCCGCCGGCACGAACGCGCCGGCGACCGGGATCGCGGCGGTGGCACCTCGCGCCCGCCGGCAAAGGGGGCAGGACCTCTCCCGCATGCCGACCCCGGGCCGCGGAGGCTGCGGCTATCGCGGCCTCGGGTGTGCCGCCGGGCGTATTTTTGTGCCGTCGAACTGTAGCCTGCACCCTCGCAGAGAGCCTCGGGGGACGACGGACGCCCCTGCCGGCAGGCGGCGCTGCCGGCCGCCCTATGGCAAGCTCCTTGCTTGTCACTATCCGATTGGACCCTTAGACTGCCAAGTCTGCCTCACCGCGAGGGAGGACGGGCCGGCGCAGAGGATCGGACTGGCCCGTGGCGATGGCGTTAACGAAATCACCGAGCCGCCTCGATCACCCTACGCTGCAAACACAGGGCGAAGGGGTCGAGCGGGAGGGACTGCTTGCGCTCTCCCAGCGCAAGCTGAATGCGCTTGGCATGCCGGTCTGCTATATCGACGCCGACCAGCATTACCGCTTCGTCAATCGCGCGTTCCTCGACTGGACCGGCAAGTCCGCGGCCGAGACTATCGGCCGCGAGATCGTTGAGGTCGACGGCCGCGAAATCTACCAGCTCTACAACGCCTACGTCGAAGCCGCGCTCGCCGGCGAGCGGGTGAGCTTCGAGCGCCAGCTTTCGAACGCCAAGCGCACCCCGTTCTGGATCCGCGTCGACTATTACCCCGATCGCGGCCCGCGTGGAGAGATCCGGGGCCTGCTCGCGACGTATACCGACGTCGATAACGTCAAACACCTCGAACTCGAGGCGGGCGAGCGGGAGCACCGCCTACGCATCGTTACCGACAGCGTCGGCCTGCCCATCTTTTACTTCGACCGCGCACTGCGCCTACGCTTCGCCAACAAGCCCTATGGGACGTACATCGGCGCCCCGGTCGACGACCTGCTCGGCCAGCCGCTAAAGAACTTCGTCGCGCCGGATGCGCTCGCCGAGATGCAGGGTTATATCGAGCGCGCATTCGCCGGCGCGACCGTGAGCTACGACCGCCGCGAGCGCCCGGCGTCCGGGGAGCTGCGCTGGGTACGCATCACGCTCTTCCCCGACCGCGAGCCGGGCGGACGCATCGGCGGCACATTCGTGGTCCTCAACGACATCGAGGACGACGCCCGCATCCGCGAGGCGCTGAAGGCGCAGGAAGCGCAGCTGCGACTTTTCGCCGACAACATCCCGGGCCCGATCGCCTACCTCGACAAGTCGCTGCGCTACACGTTCGTCAACCAGGCGTTCGCCAACTGGCTGTGTCGGCCGCAGGACCAGATCTACGGCAAGACACCCTACGAGGTGATGCCCTCGGACGTAACCGCGTTCCTGCGTCCGATCATCCGTCGCGCGCAGGAGGGGGAGAACGTCGAGTACGAGCGCGTCGGCAAGTCGGTCGACGGCCAGCGGCGCTGGATGCACGGCCGCATCGCGCCGGACTTAGACGGCACCGGCAAGGTCCGCGGGCTGTATTGCACCGAATACGACATCCACGACCTCAAGCTCACCGAGCAGGCGCTGGCGACCCGTGAGGAGCAGCTGCGGCTGTTCACCGACAACATTCCCGAGCCGGTCGTCTACGTCGACCAGGATCGCAGCTACACCTTCGTCAACGACGCCTTTCTCCGCCTCGTAGGGCTGGAACGCGACGACGTGCTCGGCAAGACGGCCGTGGACGTCCTCGGCGCCGACGTGGTTGAGTTTCAGACGCCCTACCTCGAGCGCGCCGCCCGGGGCGAGAGCGTCACCTACGAGCGCGAGAGCGTCGATGCCAACGGCCGCCAGCGGTGGCTGCGCAATCGCATTGTTCCCGATTTCCGCTTCGACGGGACGATCAAGGGCTATTACATCGTCGGCCACGACATCACCGACCTGAAACAGGCCCAGGACGCCTTGGCGGCGCGCGAATCGCAGTTGCGCGCGATCATGGACGGGGTGCCAGCGCCGGTGGCCTACATCGACCGCGACGAGCGCTGCCAGTACGTCAACCGCACATTCCTGCACTACTTCGGACTGACCGCCGAGCAGATCACCGAGCTTCGCCTCCGCGATGTGGTCGGGCACGGCATCTACCAGAGCGCGCAGGTCATGCTGGCGCGCGCGCTGCGCGGCGAATCGACGTCGTTCGACCGGCTGGTGCCGGGCGCCAATGGCGTGCGACGGTGGATGACCATCCGCGTCGTGCCGGACATGAGCGCGGAGCGGGAGATCGCCGGCGCATTCGTGCTGATGAACGACATCCATGGCCTGAAGCAGGCGCAGGAGGCCTTGCGCGCGAGCGAGGCCGAGCTCAGGCTCATCATGGACAACGTCCCGGCGCGCGTCGCCTACATCGATCGCGACTATCGGTTCCGGTTCCTCAACCGCCACAACGAGGAGTGGCTATCCGAGAGCCGCAAGGAGCTCACCGGCCGTCGCATCGGCGAAGTGGTCGGCGAGGCGCGCGGACGTCAGCTGCAGCCGCTGCTCACCCGCGTGCTCGGGGGCGAAACGATCTCCACCGAGCAACTCCTCGTGCAGCCCAACGGCGAGCAGCGCTGGGAGTCGATCCACTTCGCGCCCAATCGCGACGGCGACGGCAACGTCATCGGCATTTATGCCGTGCACACGGACATCCACGACCAGAAGCGCAACGAAGAGGCGCTGCGCCGCGCCAACTGGATGCTCTCGTCGCACATCAACAACACGCCGCTCGCGGTGCTCGAATGGGATCGCGACTTCCGCCTGGTGCGCTGGTCGCCGCAGGCGGAACACATCTTCGGCTGGCGCGCCGAGGAGGTGCTGGGCATGCCGCTTACCGGTAGCCAGCTCACTCACGAATTGGATCGCGAGGCCGTAGTCGAGCTCATCAACAAGCTGATGGCTGGCGAGGAACCGCGCGCCACGGGCTTGAACCGCAACTATCGCAAGGATGGAGAGACGATCTGGTGCGAGTGGTATCACTCCTGCCTGCTCGACGAGCAGGGCCGGATCGTGTCGATCCTGTCGTTCGTGCAGGACGTTTCTTCGCGTATCCAGGCCGAGGAGCGGTTGCAATACCTGGCGACGCGCGACGCGCTTACGGGTCTGCCCAACCGGGTGCTGCTGCAGGAGCGGCTGACACAGGCCATTGCCCAGGCACGGCGCAGTCACCAGTGCGTCGGCGTACTGTTCATCGACCTCGACCGCTTCAAGAACGTGAACGACACGCTGGGACACCGCATCGGCGACGAGCTGCTCAAGCGCGTGACGGCGGCCCTGTCGGACGCGCTGCGCGAGTCGGATCTGCTGGCGCGGCTGGGCGGCGACGAATTCATGGTCATTGTCGAGGACTTCGATGACCCGGAGGTCCTGAATCGAATCGCGCAGAAGCTCCAGGATGCCGTGTCGCAGCCCTTCGAGGTCGAGGAGCACGATATTTACGTCACGTCGTCGATCGGCATTTCGGTCTACCCGGACGATGGCGATGCACCCGAGGAGCTGCTCAAGCACGCGGACGTCGCGATGTACCGCTCGAAGGAGCTGGGGCGCAACACCTATCAGTTCTTCGACGCTGATCTCGCCGCCCGCCGCCTGCAGCAGCACACGCTGGAAGCCGCGCTGCGTACCGCGGTGAAGGCGGGCGCGCTGATGCTGCACTACCAGCCGCTCGTGCGCATCCATGACCAGGCCATCATCGGCGCCGAAGCGCTGCTGCGCTGGCATGACGCGGAGCACGGCGACGTCCCGCCGCAGGTATTCATTCCGCTCGCCGAGGAATCCGGCCTGATCCACGCGCTGGGCGACTGGGTCATGCGCGCGGCCGCGATGCAGTGCGCGGCGTGGCACAGGGCAGGCCTGCCGCTGACGGTGTCGGTGAATCTTTCCGGGCGCCAGTTCTACCGCGAAGACCTGGCGCAGCGCATCACCGAAATCATCCGCGAGGCCGAGTGCAAGCCGGAATGGATTGAGCTCGAGGTCACCGAGTCGAGCCTGCTGCACGACTTGGACTCGATCAAGAAGGTGCTGCAGCAGCTGCGCGAAGAGGGTTTCGCCGTGGCGATCGACGACTTCGGCACTGGTTATTCGAGCCTGTCGCACCTCAAGCATTTTCCGATCGATACGCTCAAGATCGACATCTCGTTCATCGCCGATATCGAAACCGATCCGGGCGACGCCGCGATCACCCAGGCGATCATCGCCCTGGCGCGCGGTCTGGGCCTGCGCGTGGTCGCCGAGGGCGTAGCTACGCGCGAGCAATTCGAATTCCTCCGCGCGCGCGACTGCCACGCCTTCCAGGGATTCTGGGTCTCCGCGGCACTGCCGCCGGACGAATTCGCCGCCTTCAGCCGCGCGCGGCACTAGCCTGCGCGCGGCTGCCGCGCGGCGGGCCGCGTTCCAGCCACTCCAGAAGCGATTGCGCGACGGTTTGCCAGCCGCGCTCCAGCATCATCATGTGCGCCAGGCCCGGCACGATGGTCGCCGTCGTGTCGTAGAACAGCGCCGTTGCCCTGACATCGGCCGGCGTCGCGATGCGATCGCCCGCGACGCCGAGCACGAAGGGGCGGGCCGCCACCGTGGCGCGGCCGCGCCCGAGGGGTAACGCCAGGTCGAGAATCGCACGCGGTGACTCCGGGCAGAGATGCGTGGCCGCCTGGGCCAGGATCTCCGGTGCAACGTCCGCGCTGAAGTACATGGGTCGCAACGCAGCCAGAACGTCGCCGGCAAGATGCGGCGCGTCGAGTCGCTGCAGGTTGACGAGGTATTCGGGCTGCCAGGCGAGCAGCCGGCCGGCAACCGGCCCGAGTCCGGTCGGCGGCACCGGCGCGAGCAGCGCGGCGGCGCGCACGCCGCGCGTGGCGAGCAGCCGTTCGATGATCGCTGCACCCATCGAGTGGCCGATCAGCACCGGCGGCGAGGGCAGTGCCGTGCGCACGGACTCGACGTCGGTGACATAGTCGTCGAGGCTCGTCACGAACAGCGATTCGCGGCCGCCGCTCGCGCCATGGCCGCGCAAGCTGAGCGCGTACGCCGGGTAGCCGTGCGCGGCGAACCAGGGCAGGAAATGCGGCTCCCAGCACCAGGCGTCGCAATAGCCGCCATGCACGAAAAGCAGTGTCGGCTTGCCGTTGGCGCGCGCGGGAAGCCGGGAGCGGATTTCGAGATTGGGCTCGGGTGGAAGCATCGCCAGGTCACACGCGGACGGGGCAGCGCGACGCCATGCTAAGATTGCACGGCTCACGCTTACCGCGCCGCTCGAGCGCGGCTGCGCGCTCGAAAGCGCGCCATTCTACATGATGACTCGAAGTTCCCGGTCAGCTCTCGGTCTTTCTCCCGCCACGCTGCCGGTCGCCGCCTACGACGCCAACTGTCGCCGCTGCCCGCGGCTGGCCGCGTTCCTGGACAAGGTGCACGCCGAGTATCCGCATTACTACTGCCGGCCGGTGCCGCCGTTCGGTGCGGCCGATGCAAGGCTCGTCATCGTCGGCCTGGCGCCCGGCAGGCACGGCGCCAACGCCACCGGGCGCCCCTTCACGGGCGACTATGCCGGCATCCTGCTCTATGCGACGCTGTTCAAGTTCGGTTTTGCGACGACGCCCGAGTCGCGCAGTGCCGCCGATGGGCTCCGGCTCATCGACACGCGGATCACCAACGCGGTCAAGTGTCTGCCTCCGGCCAACGCGCCGTCGCCCGCCGAGACCCGGGAATGCAACCCCTACCTGGCGGCCGAGCTGGGGGTATTGCCCGCCGGTGCGGCCGTCCTCGCACTCGGGCGCGTCGCCCACACCGCGGCGCTGCGCGCGCTCGGGTTGCCACCAGGGGGGAGGGCGTTTGCGCACGGCGCCGAGCACGCGCTGCCGCGCGGGGCGCGGCTGTTCGACAGCTATCACTGCAGCCGTTACAACACCAACACCCGGCGGCTCACGCCCGCCATGTTCGAGCAGGTGTTCGCGGCGATCGCGCGCCATCGCGCGCGGGAACGAAGCCGCGCGCCGGTTGCCTGATAACGGCATGGTCGTGTCGAGCACCAACCCCGAATCCCCGTCGCCGGAGTTCGATGCCCGCGAGCTGATCGCGTCGCTGCCGAACCGCTCGGGCGTCTATCGCATGCTCAACGCCGCTGGCGAGACGCTCTACGTCGGCAAGGCGCGCGATTTGAAGAAGCGCGTCGCAAGCTATTTCCAGAAAACCGGCCACGCGCCACGCACCGCGCTCATGGTAGGGCAGGTCGCGCGCGTCGAGACCACCGTGACCCGCTCGGAAGGCGAGGCGCTGCTGCTGGAGAACAACCTCATCAAGGCGCACCAGCCGCGCTACAACGTCGTCTTCCGCGATGACAAGAGCTATCCCTACCTGTGCCTTACCGGCGAACCATTTCCGCAGCTGCGCTTCCACCGCGGCAAGCTGGAGAAGCCGCACACCTTCTTCGGACCTTTTCCCAGCGCCGGCGCGGTGCGCGAAGGCATCGCGGTGCTGCAGAAGGTATTTCAGCTGCGCACCTGCGAGCCGAGCGTGTTCGCCAACCGCTCCCGCCCGTGCATGCTCTACCAGATCCAGCGTTGCACCGGCCCCTGCGTCGGCCTGATCGGCGCGGCGGACTATCAGGAGGACGTCAAGAACGCAACGTTGTTCCTGCAGGGCAAGACCACCGAAGTGCTCGGCCACCTGCAGCGGCAGATGGACGCAGCCGCCGCAGCGCTCGCTTTCGAGCGCGCTGCGAGGATTCGCGACAAGCTAACCCGCTTGCAGCAGCTGCAATCGCGCCAGTTCGTCGAAAGCGCGACGGCGGGCGACATCGATGTCGTCGCCGCGACGACCGAACAGGGCCTGACGGCGGTCAATCTGGTCATGATCCGGGGTGGGCGGCACGTCGGCGACCGGACGCTGTTTCCGGAGCATGCCGAGGCGGCCCCGCCCTCCGAGATCGTCAGCGCATTCCTGATGCAGCATTACCTCGACCGGCCGGCGCCGCCGACGATCATCGCCGAGGGTGTGGTCGACGCGGTCCTGGCCGAAGTCCTGTCCGCGCAGTCGGGCCGGAAAGTGCACCTCGTCGCCAACCCCGGCGGCGAGCGGCGCGTATGGGTGACGATGGCCACCGAGAATGCGCGCCTGGCGATCCGCCAGAAGCTGGCACAGAAAGCGACCCAGGATGAACGACTCGCCGCACTGCAGGAAGCGCTGGGGCTGCCCTCGTCGATGCAGCGCATCGAATGCTTTGATGTCAGCCACACCATGGGCGAGGCCGCGGTCGCGAGCTGCGTGATCTTCGACCGCCGCGCCCTGCAGACCAGCGAATACCGCCGCTTCAATGTCACGCCGCCGACCGGAGGCGACGACTACGCGGCTCTGCGCGAAGCGCTGACGCGACGCGTGGCGCGCATTGTCGCCGGCGAGTACCCGGCGCCGGACCTGCTGGTGATCGACGGCGGCAAGGGCCAGGTTGGGGTCGCTGCCGAAGTGCTGGCCGAGCAGGGCCTGCACGCGACGTCGCTTATCGGCATTGCCAAAGGCCCGGAACGCAAGCCCGGGTTGGAGGAAATTGTGTTTCCGGACCGGGCGCAGTCGCTGTCGCTGGCGGCTGACAATCCGGGGCTGCACCTGTTGCAGCAGATCCGCGATGAAGCGCACCGTTTCGCCATCCAGGGCCACCGCGCCCGCCGCGGCAAGGCGCGCCTGAACTCCTCGCTGCAGGAAATCGGCGGCATCGGCTCGAAGCGCCGGCATGCGCTGCTGACGCATTTCGGCGGTCTGAAAGGCGTGCAGGCGGCGAGCGTCGACGATTTGGCGCGGGTGCCCGGCATCAGTCGCGCGCTCGCCGAGCGCATCTTCGCTTCGTTGCACTAAGCCGCGCGCGGACTGCAACGCGCAGCAGTGTTTTACAACGTAGAATAGGCGCCCCATGGTGCAATTCAACCTGCCGATCGCGCTGACCTGGCTGCGGATCGTGCTGATACCGCTGTTTGTCGGCGTGTACTATCTGCCCGACTCGCTGCTGTCGATGCCGGCAAAGAACTGGCTGGCGATGAGCATCTTCGCGCTGGCCGCGTTCACCGACTGGGCCGATGGCTATCTGGCGCGACGGTGGGGCCAGACCTCCGCCTTCGGCGCCTTCCTCGATCCGGTTGCGGACAAGCTCATGGTCGCTGCGGCATTGATCGTGCTGGTGTGGCTCGACCGCGCCGACATGTGGCTTGCGATCATCATCATCGGCCGCGAGATCGCGATCTCGGCGCTGCGCGAATGGATGGCGCACATGGGCAAGGCGAAGAGCGTCGCGGTGGCGTTCATAGGCAAGGTCAAGACCGGCGCGCAGATCACCGCGATCATTGCCCTCCTGCTCGATCAACCGGTGATTCCCGGCATCAACACCTTTTGGCTGGGCACCACCGCGCTTTGGGTCGCCGCGATCCTGACCTTATGGTCGATGGTCCATTACCTGCGCCTTGCCGCGCCGCATCTCACGCCGGCGGCCGTGACGCCGCCCAGTCGCAGCATGAGCCGCGGCGAATCGCGCGACACGGAGCTCAAGTAGGCGCCGCGCGGGGCAAATCGCAGCGCCTCGCGGCGCATCCTAGCCGAGGTGATGCGCGAGTATTTTCAGGCAGAGACGCTCGAAGCGCTTGCGTTCGGCGGCAGGGAGCGGCTCGAGCAGCTGTGCCTGCACCGTGCGAACCGCGGGCAACGCCCGGCGAAGCGCCTTCCTGCCTGCGGCGGTGATGCGCACGAGCTTCACGCGCCGGTCGGCGTGCGACGCCGACCGCACGAGCCAACCCTTGGATTCGAGCCGATCGATCACGCCCCCGATCGTTGCCCGGTCGTAGCCGATCAGCGCGCTCAGCGCTGCCTGGTCGATCCGCGGTCGCTGCGCAACGGCCGCGAGCGCGGCAAACTGGACCGGCGTCATCGCGATTCCGACTTCGACGAAAAAGAGCTTCACGGCAACCTGCTGCAGCCGGCGGATGAAATGGCCGGGCATGTGATGGATGATGAGCCCGCTCACGCGCGGGTCGGCGTAGCTGACCTTGCGGACGGGTCTGGCGGAAGCCGGCGGCGATTTCAGGCCAGGCATTTGTCAACCGACCAGCCGTAGAGCCATTCCAGCGCGTCGTAGAACCGCTCCGGGGTGCGGCCAACCCACAGCGAATTGCGCACCAGTCGCTCGACCCCTTTGGCGTGATAGATCCGTCCCATTTCGCGTGCCGAAATAATGAGCCGAGCGCCGCGCACGACGCGCTTGGATTCATAGAGCCGGAACGCCGGCTCGGGATCTCCGGCGCAGGCCCGCAGCGCCTCGCGCAGCGTCACGGCATCCTCGAGTGCGATGCATGCGCCCTGCGCCAGATACTGCAGCATCGGGTGCGCCGCATCGCCCAGCAGGGTCGCGCGGCCTTCTCCCCAGCGCTCGACCGGATCGCGATCGGCGGTCGCCCAGCGCTTCCACGAGGTCGGCTTGTCGAGAAGCTGGCGCGGGCGGTCGCAGATCGCCGTGAAGTACGACATCACCTCGTCGCGCGCACCCTCGCGCACGCCCCATTCCTCCTGCTGCCGGCTATGGAACGTCACCACGATGTTGTACTGCTCGCCGCCACGCAGCGGATAGTGCACGAGGTGACAGTTCGGCCCGACCCAGATTGCGGCCGCGTTCCAACGCAGGTCGGCCGGCATATCGGTCCGCGCGACGACCGCACGATACACGACGTGACCCGACACGCGGTGCCCGTCGCCGATCAGCCGGTGCCGCACGACCGAATGCACGCCGTCGCAGCCGACGACCGCCACCCCGGCATATACGTTGCCGCTCGCATCGACCAGCCGGGCATCATGTTCGTTGACGTCGACGCGCACGATGCGAGCCGATGTGTGGACGCGGATTCCCGGGACGAGCGCCACTTCCTCGTACAACGACTGATGAATGTCAGCACGATGGATGACCGCGTACGGATTGTGGAAGCGGTGGCGAAACGCTTCGCCAACCGGCACGCGCGCAACTTCGCTGCCGTCGATCGCGTCCATCATGACCAGCTCGTCGGTATAGACCGCGCGCCGCCGCGCCCGTTCGCCGACCCCGAGCGCGTCCATGGCGGCAAAGCCGTTGGGTCCGAGTTGCAGGCCGGCGCCGATCTCGCCGATTTCGGCGGATTGCTCGAACAGATCGACCTCGAAGCCGCTCTGGCTGAGCGCGAGCGCGGCGGCCATGCCGCCGATGCCGCCACCGACAACGAGCACCGGCGCCGCTGGGACGGGCGTGCTCATCGCCGCGCTTGCCTCACTGCTGCTCGAACACGCCCAGCTTGCGCTGCAGCGGCGATTCGTCGGCGACGATGAGATACGCAGGCGCACGGCTCGAACGGTTCGCCAGCCGCACCGTGGCCAGTCCCGGCGCGCAGAAGGTGTCGGCATGTTCGAACGCGATTGCCGTATCGTTCACCTGGGCGTCGCCGCCACCCTCGACCGCATGCAGCACGCGGGCGGCTGAGCTGCGTGGCAGGGCGATTTCTTCGCCGGGGCGCAGCAGCAGTGCGGCAAACGCCAGCGTATTCAGGCAGTCGCCGCCAGTTTCGGGATTCACGTACGCGAGCTGCACCGCCGCTCCGGGCTCGCCTGAGCCAGCAAGAGCCTGCAGCGCGTCGCGCATCCGCTGCCACTCGTAACGCAGCAGCGGGTACGCCCCCGGCGTGCGCCGGCCGTGGGTGAGCGGCGCCAGCCCGCCCGCGGCATAGGCGTATTGCGGCCGGTGCGCCGTCTGCGCGGGGCCCTCGACGGCATACGATACGTCGAGGTAGACCATCAGCGGCAGGTCGAGCACGTCGAGCCAGATCACCGGAACGCTACCCTCGTGGCGGTGCTCGTGCCATTGTCCGGTCGGTGTCAGGATCAGGTCACCGGGCTCCATGGTGCACACCTCCCCGTCAACCAGGGTTACCGCGCCCGTGCCTTCGACCACGACGCGCGCCGCGTTGGGCGTATGCCGGTGGCTCGGTGCGATCTCGCCCGGGAGAACGAGCTGCATCCCAAGGTAGATCGCCGCCGAGGCTTGCAAGTTGTCAAGGCCGCGCCCCGGGTTGGCGAGCACGAGCACCCGTCGCTCCGCCTTCTCCATTGGCGTGAGTTCTCCCGCGCGCAACAGGAGTGGCCGGATCGTGCTCCACTGCCAGTGGGAAGGCAGCGTGTTACTGCGCGGCGCCTGCTGCGGCAGCAGCGCGCGCAGGCTCGGCCACAGCGGCACGAGATTGGCGCGGGCAAGCGCCGCAACGTAATCGCCGGGCAGTTCGTCGAGGGTTCCGAGGGGCTTCATAGGGGTAACGTCGCCGTGGCGGGCGGTGCGCGGGCGCCGGTTGCATTCGGGGATGCGGCGAATGTACTATTTCGTATGCAAACATTCAATATGCATGCACACTGAATGCGTCTAAGAGTGGACGCGACACAACAACCGCAGTTCTTGTGGAGCAATCGGTCATGATTCGAGTGAAGCGTTACGCGGCGGCGATGCTCGCCGCCGCCCTCGCGCTGGCGGTCGGCGGACCCGCCCGCGCCGAGGATACGGTGCGCATCGGCGTGGTCGCCGAATTCTCCGGCCCATTCGCCGATTACGGTGCGCAGATCCTCGGCGGCATGAAGACCTATCTCCACCAGAACGGCGATGTCTACGGCGGCAAGAAGATCGAGGTCATCGTTCGCGATACGACCGGAGCTGCGCCGGACGTCGCCAAGCGCCTGGCGCAGGAGCTCGTGACCCGCGACAACATCGACATCCTTGCCGGGTTTGGCTTGACCCCTAACGCGCTGGCGGTGGCGCCCCTCGCAACCGAGGCAAAGAAGCCGATGGTCATCATGAACGCGGCAACCTCGGTGATCACGACCCGGTCGCCTTATATCGTGCGCGTGTCGCACACGCTGCCGCAGGACACGCAGCCGATCGCGCAATGGGCGGCGCGCAACGGCATCAAGCGCGTGTTCACCATGGTTTCCGATTACGGCCCCGGCATTGACGCCGAGGGTGCATTCCTCAAGGCGTTCAAGGCGGCTGGCGGAGAGATCGTGGACAGCGTACGCACGCCATTGCAGAGCGCCGACTTCGCGCCATTCCTGCAGCGTATCAAGGACAGTAAGCCCGAAGCCGTGTTTGTCTTCCTGCCGCCCGGGAGCCAGACGATCGCGTTTATCAAGGGCTACGAAGAGCGCGGTTTGAAGCAGGCCGGCATCAAGCTGATCGCGACGGGCGATCTGACCGACGACGGCGTGCTGCAGGCGATGGGTGAGCCCACCCTCGGGCTCGTCACCAGCTTTCATTACTCCGCAGCGCACGATTCGCCGGAAAACAAGGCGTTTCTCAAGGCCTACGTGGAGACCAACGGCACGAAGCTGCGTCCGAATTTCATGGCCTGCGCGGGTTACGATGGCATGGCGGCGATCGCCGAAGCGCTGAAGAAAACCGGAGGCTCGGTCGACCCGGACAGGTTTGTCGCGGCACTGAAAGGGATGCGGCTCATGAGCCCGCGCGGCCCCATCATGATCGATCCGGAGACGCGCGATATCGTGCAGACGGTGTATATCCGTCGGGTCGAGCGCATCGACGGCTTGCTCTACAACATCGAGTTCGACAAGTACCCGGACGTGAAGGACCCCGGAAAGTAGGCGTCCGGCCTCGCCGTTACCTGTTTCAGAACCGTATGCTCGCTGCAGCCGCTCCCGTCCTCGTCGACAAGCTCGTCCTCGCCAACCGCATCCTGTACCGACAGGGCGTCGTCGATGGCTTCGGGCACGTAAGCGCACGCCACGACCAGTCATCCAGCCACTTCCTGCTGGCGCGCAACATGGCGCCCGGGCTGGTCCGGCACGCAGACATCGTCAGCTTTGATCTCGACGGGACCGCGCTCGATGCGCACGGGCAACGCGTCTACCTGGAGCGCTTTATCCACGCCGAGATCTATCGGGCGCGTCCCGATGTGCAGGCGGTCGTGCACAGCCATTCCCCCAGCGTGATCCCGTTCGGCGTAACACAGCAGCCGCTGCGGCCAATCTTTCACATGTGTGGCTTTCTCGGCGCTGGCGCCGCGCTGTTCGAAATACGCGATGTGGCGGGAGATACGGACCTGCTCGTCAGCAACGGTCCGCTCGGCGTGGCGCTCGCAGCGGCGCTCGGGGCCCGGACAGCGGTCCTGATGCGCGGACACGGTTCAACAGTGGTCGGTTCTTCGGTCGAGCAAGCCGTATACCGGGCGATCTACACCGAAATCAATGCCCGGCTGCAGCTGCAGGCCACCCAGCTCGGCGAGGTCACCTATCTCAATGCGCAGGAAGCCGGGAAAGCGGCGGCGGCAAATGACACCCAGCTCGCGCGCGCCTGGGAACTGTGGACCCGCGAGATCGGAACGATCGAATAGCCGGCCGCTGCGGTCAACCGCGCGCGGCCGCCAACCCGTGCGTGCCATCGCCAGCGGGGACTTGAACCTCCAGGGCATACCGATATACCCGGGCGTGCGAGCGGGGTGCGGGACCATCGCGTAAAATGCGCCGCTGAACTCAATTTGTGCCGGACCGGGACGGCAGCGGGTCCGGCCAGACGATTCCAGGAACGATTGCATGCGTGTTTTCAATTTCAGCGCCGGCCCGGCCGTGCTTCCCGAACCCGTGCTCAGGCAAGCCGCGGCGGAAATGCTCGACTGGCGCGGCAGCGGCATGTCGGTCATGGAGATGAGCCATCGCGGCAAGGAATTCATGGCCATCGCCGCGAAGGCGGAGGCCGATCTGCGCGCCTTGCTCGCGGTCCCCGCCAACTACAAGGTCTTGTTCCTGCAGGGGGGTGCAATCGCGGAAAACGCCGCCGTACCGTTGAACCTGCTTGGCGGACGATCCGTCGCTGACTACGTCCACACCGGCGAATGGTCGAAGAAGTCGATCAAGGAGGCCATGAAGTATTGCGCCGTGAATATCGCGGCGTCCGGAGAGGATCAGCAATTCACTTACGTTCCGGAGCAGGGCACCTGGAAGCTAACCCGCGACGCGGCATACGTTCATATCTGCACCAACGAGACCATCGGCGGCGTCGAGTACCAGTGGACGCCCGCGACAGGCGAGGTGCCGCTCGTCGCAGACATGTCCTCGCACATCGTGTCCCGCGTTATCGACGTTGCGAAATTCGGTGTCATCTACGCCGGCGCACAGAAGAACATGGGCTCCGCGGGGTTGACGGTGGTGATCGTCCGCGATGACCTGCTCGATCGTGCGCTGCCGATCACGCCGTCGGTATTGAACTGGAAGGAACAGGCGGCGGCCGAGTCGATGCTCAATACGCCCGCGACGTACGCCATCTACATCGCCGGTCTGGTGTTCGAGTGGCTGCAGGCGCAGGGCGGCCTCGCGGGTATCGAGACGAAGAACATCGCCAAAGCACAACTGCTCTACGACTACCTGGATCGGACGACGTTTTTCACCAACCCGGTGCGCAAGAACGATCGCTCGCGCATGAACGTGCCATTCCGGCTTCGCGACGAGAAGCTCGACGAGATCTTCCTTAAGGGCGCCGCGGAGCGGAGCATGGTCCAGCTCAAGGGGCACCGCGCGGTCGGCGGCATGCGGGCGTCGATCTACAATGCGATGCCCGTCGAAGGCGTGCAGGCGCTGGTCGATTACATGCGGGATTTCGAGCGGCGGCATGGCTAAGTATCAGATCCTCACGCTCAACCCTATTTCAAGTCAGGGATTGCATCGACTTCCGACTGCCCGCTACTTGATCGGGAAATCGGTTGAGCTTCCCGATGCGATCCTCGTGCGTTCACATGACATGCACACGATGACCATTCCCGAGAGTGTCAAGGCGATCGGTCGAGCAGGGGCGGGAACCAACAACATTCCCGTGGCGGAGATGTCGCGCCGCGGGGTGCCGGTGTTCAACGCGCCGGGCGCCAACGCCAATGCAGTCAAGGAACTGGTCTTTGCCGCGCTGCTGCTGGCAGCGCGCAATCTCGTGCCGGCGCTGGGTTATGTCGCAGGTCTGAAGGGGGATACGAGCGATATCGAGAAGCGCGTAGAGGAGGGAAAGAAGCAATTCGCAGGCGTGGAACTGCCGAATCGAACGCTCGGCATCATTGGCCTCGGCGCGATCGGCAGCTTGGTGGCCGATACGGCGATCAAGCTGGGCATGAAAGTGATTGGCTTCGATCCCGAGATCACGATCGATGCGGCGTGGCGCCTGCCGTCGAGCGTGCGCAAGGCCAACAGTATCGAGGAGCTCCTCAAGCAATCCGATTTCGTGACGCTGCACGTGCCGCTTCTCGCCGTGACGCGACACCTGATCAGCCGCGATCGGCTTGCCGGGATGAAGCCGGGTGCGGTCCTGCTCAATTTTGCCCGCGATTCCATCGTCGACGAGGATGCCGTAATCGATGCCTTGCGCGCGCACCGGCTCAAGTACTATCTCTGTGATTTTCCCAGTGCGAAACTGCTCGTGGAACGAGGGGTGATCGCGCTGCCGCACTTGGGTGCCTCGACCGAGGAAGCGGAGGAAAATTGTGCGCTCATGGTAGTCGATCAAGTGCGTGAGTTCCTCGAGAACGGGACGATGACCAATGCGGTCAACTTTCCCAACGTCGAGATGTCGCGCGAGTCGCGGTACCGCGTGGCCATCGCCAACGCCAATGTGCCCAACATGCTGGGACAGATCTCGACTACGGTGGCACGCGCGGGGCTCAATATCCACAACATGGTCAACAAGTCGCGCGACGAGATGGCCTACACCCTGGTCGATGTCGACAGCCCAATCGAGGCCGGGGTCATCCGCGAACTCGCCGCGATCGGCGGGGTGTTGTCGGTGCGCTCGATTCCAGTGAGCGATGACGCTGCATAAGCGTTCAGTTGGTTTGACCCGAGAAGGGTCGTCTCGCTATAATCACAGGTTATTCCCCGATAGCTCAGCTGGTAGAGCGACGGACTGTTAATCCGCAGGTCCCAGGTTCGAGCCCTGGTCGGGGAGCCATCTACATTGCCTTCCAGCGATAGCGCCCACTGACTTGGGTATATTAATAGACCCAATTTGGGTCTATTTCGAGCCCGCAATCATCGGTCTTTCGTTCGGGCGCACAGTCTCCGGTATCAACTCCTTCAAGTAGATCTCCGTCGTGCGCACGCTCTTGTGACCGAGCAAATGCTGCAGCTCGCGGATGGGTCGACCAGCGCGGTATTCGTCGGTGGCGCCCTTCGCGCGCAGATCACGTAAGCCGAAGTCACTCACCTTTGCAGCAATACAGTGGCGACGGAACATCGACGTGAGTCCGTCCGTCGTATAACGCTCTCCGTCTTCGCGGTGCACGAAGGTACTGCGGACGACCGACGCGGCCAGGCACTCGTCGATGATCTTGGCGAGCTCGCCGACGATCTCGATTTCCACTATAACCCGCGTCTTGCCGCGCGAAAAACGCAATACGCGTTCACCATTGGACCGCCGAAGGATGTTGCGAGGTCCAAGCGCCAGTATGTCAGCGGGCAGCGCCAGCGTTCGCACAGCCAAGGCCATCGCGCGTCGCACTGCGGCGCCGGCGCTGGAATAGACGGTGAGGTACTCCTCATTGGTAATCAATCGCTCGCGGCGTACCTTACGCGGCCGCTTGACCTCACGGCATGGATTGGATGACGCACGTCCGGATTCAACCGCGTAAGCCATGGCTGCCGACAGGCAAGCCATCTC
>DASZIB010000016.1:0-2085 GCA_035937415.1 Edaphobacterium sp. (SeqCode)
GCCGAGCAGCATGCCGTGGGCGATGCCGAGCGCGATCAGCGTGGTGTAGTCGCGCACGAACGGGATCACCAGCGAGATCAGGGCATAGATCAGGCTAGGCACGCCGAGTACGCGGCGCAGGCCGAAGGCGGTCGCAAGCCAGGCTACCGCGGGCGCGATGAAGATCTGCGAGCCGATCGAGGCCGTCGACAGCCACGCGCCCTCGTCGAACCCCAGCGAAAAAGCGCCGCGCAGATCCGGCAATCCGACCGAGGTCAGCCGGCTGTCGAAATTGGCGAGAAACGAGCCGAGCAGCACCGCGCCGACCGCGAACAGCGGTTGCGGTGCAATGCCGCCACGCGACAGCGGTCCGGCGTCGCTAGTTCCCGCCATGCGCCGCCGCCGCGTCGGTGTGAATCCGGGTCACCACCGACATTCCCGGCAACAGCCGCTCCAGCAGCGGCTGGCCCTTGTCGAGCGCGATCCGCACCGGGATGCGCTGCACCACCTTGGTGAAATTGCCGGTGGCATTGTCGGGCGGCAGCAGCGCGAATTGCGAGCCGCTGGCGGGCGCGATCCGCTCGACGCGGCCGTGCAATGTCTCATTCGGGAAACTGTCGACCGTTACATCGACCGGCTGTCCGGGCTTTACCCGGGTGAGCTGGGTCTCCTTGTAGTTGGCGATGACATAGACGTCCGGCAGCGGCACGACGTTGATCAGGTCGCCGCCGATATTGACGTAGTCCCCCGGCTGCACCTGTCGCTCGCCGACCACGCCCTCGAAGGGCGCCGTGATCCTGGTGTAACCAAGCCTGAGGCGAGCGGCGGCCCGCGTGGCCTTGGCGCCCTCGAGATCGGCCGCGCGCTGCTTCTTGGTTCCGGACAGCACTTCAAGCTGGTGGCGCTGGGCCGCGATCAAAGCGCGGTTCGCCTGGACATCGGCCTGGGCGCGGGCGTAGCCTGCGGTGGCCTGTTCGAGTTTTTGCCGCGTGCCGGCTTCGCTCTGGGTCAGCGATTGCTGCCGGTCTCGCTCCTCGTGGGCTTCGACCTCTAGCGCCTGCGCCGACACCAGCTGCGCCTCGGCCTGCGCAATGGTGGCGTATTGCAGCTCGATCTGGTTGGAAAGATTGTCGAGGGCGGCCTGCGCGCCGACGACGCCGGCCTCGGCCTGATCACCCTGGGCCTTGTAGTCGGCGGGATCGATTTGGACCAGGAGATCGCCGGCCTTGACGCGCTGGAAATCGCGCACTGCAACGGTGAGAACCTCACCGGCGACCCTGCTGCTCAACCGCGTCAGCTCGGCCCTGACATAGGCGTCGTCGGTGGTCTGGATTCTGGCGCCGCCGACCCATTCATCCCAGCGCACGGTTGCCAGCGCGATGAAGGCAAGCGCGACCAGCACGGCGAACAACGGAATGGCCAGCCGGGTGAAAGTGCTGTGCGAACCGGTCGGCGCGGACGCCGACCCATTGGGCGGGGCGGAAGGGAGCGGGATTGCGGGTGGCGATACGGTGTGAGCGGCCGGCGGTGCAGCGACGCCGCGCTCTTGATTCAGCGCATTCTCTCCAATAATCATTCATCCACCAATGTAGACGACATCATCCGCCAGCGCGATGTCGATCATGTTCGCCGCCTTCATCCTAGAGAAGCTGTTCGACGCGCCGAGGTTCGCGCGCAACGTCCCGACGCTGCCGTTGGAGTCCAAGCGCCTTGCTCAGGGTCTAGCCGGCCAGTGCTGCGACCTTGGCGCCGTAGCTATCCCGCTTCGCACGTTTCCACTAATCGCTTAAGGCTCGCGCAGAGTTCGCTCTCTTTATCAATAAAGCCCGCGATTGCCATAAAGTGATTCGCTTCAGGCTGTTCAAATGACCAGCCCCTAAGTCCCGCGGCCTTCCATGCGTGCAGATAGTCTGCCGACTGTCGTCGAAGCTCGGAACTCTCAGCGCCACCCACACTTACAAACAGCGGTGGCGCGCGATCCGGCAGGCGAAGAAGTGGGCTCTGAGTTTGAACGATGTCTTCGGTGAGCTGCAGCATGGGCTGCAGCCAAGAAAATCGAAGCGGCCGCAAATCAAACAGCCCACTGATTGCAAAACCTCCTCGGAT
>DASZIB010000017.1:0-34410 GCA_035937415.1 Edaphobacterium sp. (SeqCode)
GGCGACGAGCCCCTCTATTTTCGCCCCCATGACATTGCGCTAACCACCGCCGCGGACGCCGAGATTAAAGGCCGGGTTGTAGGCAGCTTCTTTGCCGGCAGCGTGACGCGCGTCATGGTTCGCCTGGACGACGGCCAGGTGGTTATCATCGATGCTCTCGGCCATTCGAGCCTCAGCGCCGGCAATTCCGTTGGCGTCGTGTTTCAGCGGCCGACACCGGTTGGCGCGTGAGTGCCTGGACATGTTGATCGCACACATCAGTGACCTGCACATTCGCCGCCCCGGCGAACTGGCCTATCGCCGTGTCGACACGGCAGGCCACCTGCAGCGCTGCATCGCACACATCCTTGACCGCCGGCCGCAACCGGACATCGTCGTGGCAACGGGCGATCTTGTCGATTTCGGCCGCCCGGAGGAATACGAGCACCTCGCGAAGATCCTGGCGACGCTCCCCATGCCGCTGTATCTGATTCCTGGCAACCACGATGAGCGCAACGCGCTGCGCGCCGCGTTCCCGCAACATCACTACCTGCATCGGAACGAGGAATTTATTCAGTACACGGTGCGGGCCGGCCCATTGCAACTGGTGGCCCTGGACACGGTCGTGCCAGGTGAGGGCGGAGGTTTGCTGTGCCGGAACCGGTTGCGCTGGCTGGAAGAACAGCTGACCGCCTGTCGACACCAACCGGTTGTGATTCTGATGCACCATCCTCCATTTGCAACCGGCATCGTGAGCATGGACCAGGTGGGGTTACGGACCGCCTATCCACTCGAACCGATAATCCGCCGCCACGCAAACATTGAGCGCATTCTCTGCGGCCACTTGCATCGCACGATTGTGACGCGATTCGGCGGAACGGTTGCCGTCACCTGCTCGAGCCCGGCACACCAAGTTGCGCTGGACCTTCTGCCGGATCACCCGCCCATGTTCATCATGGAGCCCCCAGGCTACATGCTGCACAGGTGGAGCGACAACCGGTTCGTCACGCACGGTGTTGCGGTCGGCCCATTTGACGGCCCGTATCCGTTCTATGATCAGGGTAAGCTGATCGATGGAGCAACTGCGGATTAGGTTCGCCGAGAGGTGGCGGCGGGCAGCAGGACCTCCCCGCCGCCACCACGTTTGCCAGGCTGACGATCGAGCTCCAAATCCCGCATTCAGCGGGGCCTTGGGGTGCGGGGGGCATCAGCGCAGGGGCGGCCGGAGCGACCCCGCCAAACAGATCTGCCATCACTGTGCCGTTCGAGTCGCAGGCATGGTTGAGGCACGGCAGGAGAAACACCGCCTCCAGCGATTTCAGCAGTGAACGCCGAACGACATTATTGTCGGGCGTCGCACGGGTCATATCGCGCAGCGCGGTTCCGATCACCGACGGCAAGAGGAAATGATTTCGTCGGTGACAGCCTGGTGAAAGAGAAGGCCGCAGTCGAACAGAAAGCTCGAGCGCGTTAAAACAGCATGACCCGGCCGGGCGGCGACCGGCGGGCGCGGCAACGGAGACGCCTTTCGGGCGCGTCTCGCAGCAAAAGGCGCGCGCCCTTGCCGTCAGGGGGTCATATACTTGTAAACTGGCACCGATTCGGGAACGGGCCGTTTTTTTACTTGAGCCTCGACACGTGTTCCCGTTCACACGGCGTGATGTCACCATGACGAGTCAAGAAGCGAAGTCAGCCGCACCACGCAGTCTATGGCGACGCCTGCGCCGGCCGCGCCTGTTTGCGGGAACAACGACTGGCATTCTCATTTACCTCTTGCTCCTGCTCGTGACCTCCGTATCGAGTCGCCTCCGTTTCATCCTGGCCTGGGATATCGGCGTCACAGTTGCCTTGCTGGCAATGCTCTTCGGTTTGCGCAACTGCTCACCGGACAGAATGCGCGCTATTGCGGCCCGGCAGGTCACGGGCAAATGGACCGTGCTTGGACTGACCGTGGTGGCCGCATTGGCGAGCCTCGTTGTGATCGCGTCGGAAGTGCCATTGATCAAGGCAGCGCAGCATTTTGAGCAGATCGCGAGACTGACGCTGGTCATCGTGACGATCATTCTTTCCTGGATTTTCATCAACACGATCTTCGCCTTGCACTACGCCCACGACTACTATCTTGGCGAATCAGCCGAAGGCGCGAACCCATCGGATGAGGGCGCGATCATCGTATTTCCAGGCGGAGGTGGGTTGCCGTCTTACGGGGATTTTGTCTATTTCTCGTTTACCATCGGCATGACGTTTCAGGTATCGGATACCCAGATCACCGATTCGCGCCTGCGCAAACTCGCGATTACGCACGGCATCATTTCGTTTTTCTATTCGACGGGGATCCTCGCGCTGACGATCAATCTGGTCGCGGGCCTGCTTTGAGGCGCGCGGGCGTTGCCCGTATTTGGCGCCGCCCGGAGCCTCGTGGTAGGGTTGAAAGTCGGACTGCCGGGGTGTGCCGCGCAGGAATTCTCTGCCGGAGCGCCAGCCTGCCTCGGAATGCGGCGGCGGGCGGTCTTCCGGACGGGGAGCAGTCCGTCCGCCATGTGGCACCACAAAGATAAATCGGTCCAGGAGGCAACGATGTTCAAGACGCGAAATGTTCTTTTCCTGATCACGCTGGGCCTGGCTGCCGCCGGCGTGGCGGCGGCCGCATGGGGCCAGGAGGTTCGCCACTACCGTTTCGCGTATGACCAACCGCGAAATACCGGTTACAGCATCGCCGGCGATATCTTTGCCGAGCGGCTCAAGGAATTGAGCAAGGGCACGATCCTCATTGACCAGTATCCTGGCGCGCAGCTCGGGCAGGAGCCGCAGGTTCTGCAGCTGATGAAAGCCGGCGATATCGAATTCTGCATCAGCTCCACTGCGAACGCCGCCACCCTCTCGCCGCAGGCCGGCGTGATGTCGCTGCATTTTCTGTTCCGCTCAGAGGATCACCTGAAGAAGGCGATATCCGATCCGCAGGTGGTGCAAGCGGTCAAGAACATGATCGAGGATACGGTGCAGGGCGGACACGTCCTGGCACTGATCACCCTCGGCCTTCGCGATATGTACAGCAAGCGGGAGATTCACAACATCAACGACATGAAGGGGCTCAAGGTTCGTGTCCAGGCAACCGCAACGGAGGACACGATGTTTCCGGCCTACGGAGCGCAGACCGTGCATATGCCGTTTGGGAGCGTCTACACGTCACTGCAGACGGGAGTGGTCGATGTGGCTGAAAACGGCGTCAACGTCTACCTCGTCAACAGGCACTACGAGGTGGCGCCGGTTCTTTCGATGACCGAGCACGAAGCCAACAACAATGTCGTCTGGATCAGCGACAAGCTGTGGAAGAGCTTGAGCGATGAGCAGAAGAAGTGGGTTACCACGGCGGCCGACGAGGTTGGCCGGAAGGAACCCGCCATGGCGCTTGAGCTCGAACATCAATCGGCCGCCAAGCTGAAGGCGCTCGGCGTGAAGATCGTGACCGACGTCGATAAATCGGGGTTCATCAAGATCGCCGCGCCCTATCTGGACCGGCTTGCGCAGGAGCTTGGTCCGCACGCAGTCAAGATCAAGGACTTGATCGGCGCCATCAAGTAACCGCCTGATTCCGTGGCGGGTCGGCGACCGCCGGCCCTTCCCAAGCCCGTCGTCCCAACGCGCGGCAACCGATGCCTATCGCCGACAAGCTGGTGCTGTCCCGCCAGCGTCATCTGAAATGGGCCGCGTTCGATGTCCTCGAAGTGATCCTGATGATCATCTGCGGGGTGCTGCTGTTCGGGTTTTCGACGACCGTAATGTTCGACATCGTCACCCGGACCATCGGTCACCCCTGGCTGTGGCTGCAGGAAGTCACGTCGACCTTCTTCATCTACGCAGTGTTTATCGGTGCCGCAGTGGCGACCCGGCGCAACGATCACCTGTACCTGACTGCCTTCGCGGAGGCGCTGCATGGGAAAGCGCGGATCGTCGCTGAATTCCTGATTCGCTTCGTCGTGCTCGGGGTTGCTTTCTGTCTCGTCTATTTCGGCTATATCAATTTCCTGCGCGGCTTCTCCAGCTTCCGCATGCCGTCGCTGACCCCCATCGCATCGCTCTACGCCGCAATCCCCATCTCTGGGTTTCTGATTGGGCTGTTCACCGTGGAGCAGCTGGTCAACGGCTGGCGGAAGGGTTTCGATCACCCCGAGCCGCCCGAAGAGCTACTCGCCATAACCCCCATCAATACGCTGAAACCGGGCGGGGGGCGCTAATGAGTGCGCCGTGGATCCTTGGCATCATGACCTTCCTGTTTCTGTTCTTCGGCTACCTCGGGGTCCCGGTCGCGTTCTCGCTGATGGCCGGCGTATTTGTCGGCGCGGCGTTCACCGATGTGACCTTTCCGGCAATCATCCAGAAGATGTTTGACGGCATGGATTCCGAGGCCTTGCTGGCGATTCCCTTTTTTCTCCTGGTCGGCGAGCTCATGAGCTCCGCCAATGTGGTGAGCAGGGTCACCAATCTTTCGCTGGCGCTGGTGGGACACATTCGCGGCGGTCTGTCGCAGGTCGTGACCGTATTCAGCATGTTTTTCTCGGAGATGTCGGGGTCTACGACCGCCGACGTGGCGGTGATCAGCCGGACACTCGGCGGTCCGATGAAGAAGGAGGGTTACACGCCGGCATTCACCGCGGCCATCATCGCCGCGGCGTCGACGATCGCGGCGTTGGTGCCGCCGAGCATCACCGCCGTGGTCTATGGGGCCGTGGGCAATGTGTCGATTGCCGGTCTTTTCATGGCCGGATTCCTGCCCGGTTTCATGATCGGTTTCGGCCTGATGATCTATTGCTACTTTTTTGGGCCCGCGGGCATGCGCCGTCCTGCCGCGCCTTTCCGTGAGGTGGCGCGCGCATTCAAGGATGCCTCCCTGCCGCTGATGATTCCGGTGATTCTGCTCGGCGGCATCCTTACCGGCTGGTTCACGCCGACCGAGGCGGGGGTCGTGGCTGCGGTGTGGATCCTGGCGGTGGTCATTCCTACCCTCAACCGCGGCCACATCAAACGCCTGCCCTACGACTTCTGTCTGGCCGGGCTGATCTTCTCGCTGCCGCTGATCACCATTGGCGCCGCCAACGCATTCGGCTGGCTGCTTGCCTATCTGCGCGGCGCGATCGTGATCGCCGATTGGATCAGCGGCATCGCCGGGAACGATCCGCACCTGATCATGCTGTTGATGGTGCTGCTGTTCACCATCATCGGCGATTTCATCGAGCCGATACCAACCATCATCATCTTCATGCCGCTGGTGAATGCGCTGACGGTGGCGGGAAACATCAATCCGGTGCACATGGGTGTGGTGTTGATCGCGACGCTGGCATTCGGCCTTATCACGCCGCCCTATGGCCTTGTGCTGCTGATGGCGTCCAAATTCGTCGGCGTTCGATTCTCGAATGCGCTGCGAGCAGCTTTGCCCATTTACGTCGTCTTCTTCGCCACGATCGCGTTTGCGATCTACTTCCCCAAGGTCATACTGTGGCTGCCGAAGCAGGTCATCCCCGAATCGGTCGGATGTTTCAAGAATCCGAGCGGCATCGGGTACATCTGCCCGCCTTGAGCGCCGCGCTTTAGGCGCCGGCTGACGGACGGACCTATTTTGCGGCAGGCTGACTCCCCGCAGGACCCGGCCAACCCGGAACTTGCTGCCAAGCCTGCTGGACCGCGGGTGGTAGCTTGTCCATGTGCTTCAGGAACAGCGCCAGCGTCCAGATCTGCGGGTCGGTCAAGGTGGACCCGAAGGAAGGCATGCCCGTCAGCCGAATGCCATGCTTGATCCTCCAGAACGAAAACCCTTCCGGGTCATCCTCCACGCCTTCGGCCGCCAGTTGCGGCGGTTTTTGATACAGGCCCTTGGCAATCGGTGACGGCGCCGCTGCCGCGTTTGCCGAACCGTGGCAAACCACGCAGTTCTGGGCGAAGAGGCGAACTCCGGAAAGGAGATTCTGCTCGCTCAGCGGGACCGGGTTGGGGCCGGTCGGGGCCTCGCGCTGCAGAGTTGCAGCGAGCGACGTGCGCGCCATCCAGGTTTCCAACGCCCCGGGTTCTGCATCCGCATTGGCCGGAATCAAGCCGCTGCGCACCAGGAAGTAGCCGCCGACCACGGCGACGGCAATTGTCAACGCGACTCCCACAACCACACTTTTGAGCATCACACCCTCACGTGCAACGAAAAAGACCGACTCGACGCGGCGCGCCTACACCTCGGCGCAGCGCTTCACTTGGCTGGATAGGGGGTGCCATCCCGATGCGTAAACGCACCGACCTTCGGGTCGAAGACCATGTCGATGTCGGAATAGACCGTGAAATCGTCGGGCACCCGCGTGCCGATTTCCAGGCACACCGCCTTGCTGCCGCTCCTGTTCACCAGATGATGGCCGTTCGGTGCGTTCCTGGGGAACGCGGCGCAATCGCCCGCGCCCAGGATTTCCTCGCCCTGGTCGGTGATGAGCACGACCTCGCCGGAGATCACGTAGACGAATTCATCTTCTGCCGAGTGCCAGTGGCGCTGGCTGGACCATGCGCCCGGCGGCAGGTGCAGGAGATTCACGCCGAACTGGGTCAAGCCACCGGCGTCGCCAAGCCGCTTGCGGATTCGATTGGCGGCGTTCTGAGCGAACGGCGCGGGATACGACGAGCCTTTGCGTTCGGGAATGGCAGTCAGATCGAGTTTGGCCATGGAGGCTGCTCCGAGTGTTCCATCGTAATACAAGAGGGCTTGGCGTCGCTATTCCAGGGCGCTCATTGCTGGAGGTTCGTTCGCGACGGCTCCACGCGAAACGCGTTGGCGTCGAACGCGCGGGCATAGACGCGCCAGTCCTTTTCGACTTGCACGCTGCACTGCGCGGCGACTTCGAGCAGGGGTTTCTTCCAGCTCCCATCGCGCCCGAAGGTGATCAACTCGTCAGCGATGGCGGAGCCGTCGCGGCCGCCGCTGCGCAATTGTCCCCAGGCGAGATTTTCCGCCATGACCTTCATGACACCTTCGCCGCGGCGAGGACTTCTGTTCCAGTCGGCAAGCGCAACCCGATCTTCGGTGGGCTGCAGGCCGCGCAGGACGTACGGCTTGCCGCCCATGACGACCGCGTGCAGGAACGCCATGGACACCGCCTGCATCCGGCGCATGACCGAGACCACGCGCTGCGCCTCGGTGTTCCAGCGCGGCTGGCGCTTGAGGTGAGCTCCGAGCGAAGAAGGCAGCGCCTGTTTCAAATCGAGCAAGTAATTGCCATCGGGTGAACCTTTGCCTTCGACCAGAATGGCGTAACGATCGACGCCCAGACTGCCGGTGCCGGCGATGCGGCGCGCCACGTCGAGCACCCTGAAGAAACGCGGATCGGGTTGTTCGGCGGCGAAGGCACGCATTAACCCCACTACCTGCTCGCGCTGCGCATCGGTCACCGGCAGAGCCTTCTTGCCATCGGTGCGCAGCACGCGCTTGCCGCCCCTGCGCGCGGTCCGCCCCGCAATGAATGCGGACCGCGACCGGGTCTGCAACCCGTCGAGGAGCCGCTTGACCACGCCGGTCGCGGTTTGCCGTTCCACCCAGCGCGCCTTGCCATCGACCAGGGCGGCGGCATACACATCGAGGAAGCTGCGCGCGAGGGCGAGAATCTCGGGTTGTTTGATCCCCATCGTTCGCGCCCCGATGCGCAGGCTCGCGAGGAAGCGCGTCAGGTCCCAGGTGCAAGGCGCGAGGGCGGCGTCGTCAAAATCATTGATGTCGAAGTAAACCAGCCTGTTGTCGCCCTTGTAGCTGCCGAAATTTTCCAGGTGCATGTCGCCACAAACCCAGGTCGTAGGCGCTTGCCTAAGCACGCGTCGCGCCGGCAAGCGGTCATAGAAGAGGTGGGAGGTGCCGCGAAAAAACGCGAACGGGCTGGCGCGCATTTTGGACAGCTTGAGCGCTAGCCGGTCCGGATCGCGCCCGGCGTTGTAGTCGCGGATGCAGCGAATCACATCGAGCATTGGCAGGCCTCCCGTCGCGGCGCTGGGCCGCCATGATGCGACGCGGCTACCGCGCTGTCACGCCGGTTCGTACGTCGCGACCGTCGAACCAAGCGGCAGAACCGTCGCGCGCGGGAGCTGCTTGACCAGCAGCCGATAGATATCGAGATCGAACGGCACGCGCGGGGGTGCCTCGATGATCGTCTGCAGTTCGCTCTCCTCTCGCGCCGTGGCGAGCCAGCACCAGTCGCTAAAGACATGCAGCTCGATGCGCTCGCCCGTGATTGAGGTCTCACGCACGCCAATAAGGTTCGGGTAGGGCCACCGTTGCAGCGCATGCGGCGCCAGCGCGGCGCGCAAGCGCGCGTGATGCGCCGTGGGCGGCTCGGCGCCAATGCAGGCGCCTGCGCACTTGCGCACCTGGCGCGCAAAGCACGGGCCGCTGCGGCGCTCCAGCCCTAGGGCAGTCCAGCACAGGGCTGCCTCAGCGGCGATCCCCCGCAGCGTCTCGTGCGCCCGCTGCCGCGACGCGAACGGCCCGTAGAGATTGTCGAGGTGGCGCGGATCGATGGCCTCGGAGCGAACGTAGTCGGGAGCGGTGGGCGCGTCCGCAAGCGCGAGCGCGACCATGTCCGCCCGCCGGCGCAGGCGGTGGTTGTACGCCGGCAGCAGCGCCTTCACCAGCTGCGCTTCGCGCAACAGGGCACCCAGTTCGCCCGCGGTTTCTTCCCACTCGATGCGCGTTATCTCCGCGGACAGTCGCTGGTCGTTCGCGCTGCGATAGTCGGACGAGAAATGGGCCGCGACGCGGGCACGCAGGTTGATGCTCTTGCCGACGTAAAGGGGCAGGGCGTTCAGGCCGTAGAAGCGGTAGACGCCGGGCGCCTCGGGAATCGCGTCGAGCGCGTCGGCCGCGAGTTGTGGCGGCAGGCTCGGCGCCTTCAGAATGCGCCCGATCGCGGCGTCGATCGCCGCATCCGGCTTGTCGCGATAGATCGCCTGCACGAACTCCCAGAGAATGCGGGCGTCGCCCAGCGCACGGTGCCGGTCGGTCGCACAGAGTGCGTGGCGCTCGATCAGCGCATCGAGATGGTGCGGGGCCGTCTCGGGGTAGAGCCTTCGCGACAGCTTGACGGTGCAAAGCACCCGCGCGGTGAAGGAGCGGCCGAGGCGCCCGAACTCGCGCTTGAGGAAGCCGTAATCGAAACGCGCGTTGTGAGCGACGAACACGCAGCCGGCAATCCGCTCGGCCACTTCGTCCGCGATCTGCGCGAACGTGGGTGCGTCGGCCACCATCGCGTTGGTGATCCCGGTGAGCGCCTGGACTCCCGCCGGGATGCTGCACTCGGGGTTGACGAGCGTGCTCCACTCGTCGACGTGCTCGCCTGCGGTCACACGCACGATGCCCACCTCGGTGACCCGGTCGCTGCCAGCGGCGGTGCCGGTGGTCTCGAGGTCGACGAAGGCGAGGGCGGGCGCGAACATGTGACTTGACGGACGAACGATCGTTCGCTAGTCTACCGCATATGTCGAACGATCGTTCCTATCTGACGGCGCTGCAAGACTACTACGCCCGGCATCGCGCGTTGCCGTCCTACGCCTCGATCGGGGCGCTGCTGGGACTGCGCTCCAAATCGTCGGTGGCGGCGCTGGTCGCCCGGCTCAAGCTCGCCGGCTTTGTCGAGTCGACGCCGGATCGCCGCCTGGCACCGACGCGACGCTTCTTCGAGCGGCTGCTCGCGGACTCTCCGGTCCATGCGGGACTCCCCAGCCCGATCGATGACGCCCCCGCCGACGCGCTCACACTCGATGATTATCTGATAGAGCGCCCGTCGCAGACGGTGCTCGTGCGCGTCAAGGGCGATTCGATGCAGGATGCGGGTATTCTCGATGGCGACCTGGTGGTCGTCGAAAAGCGCAGCGCCGCGCGGCGGGGCGATATCGTCGTCGCCATCGTCGACAACCAGTTCACGCTCAAGCGTCTCGATCTCGAACGAGGCCGGTTCATCTTGCGTCCGGAGAACAAGGCCTATCCGCTGATCCGCCCCGAGGGCACGCTGGAGATATTCGGGGTGATGGTGGGCCTGGTGCGCAAGACCGCTTGACCTGCCGCGGCAGCCGGCTGCCGCCCTGCCGGCGCCGCAACCTTAAGCGTCTGCCGCCGCGGTAACATAGCCGGTGATTGGCGGGCGAGGGCGCGTGCGGGTGTCACCCGCACCGTCCTTCGCAGCCCAATCGCCGACTGAAAATGCCTTCGCCGCGGATTGCATTGATTCTCTCGGGAGGCGGTGCCCGGGCCGCCTACCAGGCGGGCGTGGCGCGCGCGATTGCCGAGATGGTGCCCGCCGGGAGCCCCAGTCCGTTCACGATCATCTGCGGCACCTCCGCCGGCGCGATCAATGCCGCGTCGCTTGCCGCCGGTGCGCGCGACTTTCGCCGCGCCGCGACCACGCTCTGCGGCCTCTGGTCAAAGCTCAAGGTGGGTGACATCTACCGCGCCGATGCCGCGCATCTGCTGCGCGCTGGGTGGCACGTCGTGCGCTCGGTGCTGCCGCGGGCCGACCGCAAGCGCATCGTGGGGCTCCTGGACAATACGCCGTTAGCCGAGCTGCTCGCGCGCGAGCTCCCCTTTTCGGCGATCGACCACAGCATCGCGGCCGGGGCACTCGAGGCGCTCACCATCACGGCCTCGAGCTATCAGACCGGCATGTCGGTGAGCTTCTGCATGGGCGGCTCGGGGATGGAGCTGTGGGAGCGCTCGCAGCGGATCGGCGTGCGCGCCGCCATCGGCGTGCCGCATCTGCTGGCCTCGAGCGCGATACCGTTCGTGTTTCCACCGACGCTGATCGGCACGGAGTACTTCGGCGATGGCGCGATGCGGCAGATGGCCCCGACCGCACCGGCGCTGCACCTGGGTGCCGATCGCATCCTCGTCGTCGGCGCGGCCCGCACCGGGACGCGCACGGCTCCGGGCGAGTCGCTGGATCCGCCGTCGCTGGCGCAGATCGGCAGCCACGTGCTGGCGAGCATTTTTACCGACGCGCTCGGCACCGACCTGGAGAAGGTGCGGCTGGTCAACATCGCGGTGCGGCAGATCGAACCGGGGCGCCTCGCGTCAAGCCCGATGCCGTTGCGCGACATCGCCATGCTGGTGCTCACCCCGAGCGTGCCGCTGGAGAACCTTGCCCACGATTACCGCGACGGGCTGCCGCCGAGCCTGCGCTTCGCGCTGCGCGGCATCGGCGGGACCCGCGCCGGCGGCGAGGGATTGCTGTCGTATCTGCTGTTCGACTCCGGTTTTTGCACCGCGCTGATCGACCTGGGCCATCGCGATGCCCTGGCGAAGCGCGCCGAACTGGAAAAACTGCTGGCGAGCCCCTAGGCTGCGCTGCGCTCGGCGTCGACGAGACAGTCGTAGAACGTCGCCGCGCGTCCCAGATCGGTCAGCGCCTGGCCGGTCACCATGTTCGCGTTCGTGCCGTCCGGCGAGAGCTTGCGCCACCAGAGCGACGGCGCCACGACGACGCCGGGTCTGGCGCGCGCCGTGACACGGGCGGTGAGGGCGAGCGCGCCGCGATCGTTGAACACCCGCACCTTGTCGCCGCTGACGATGCCGCGCGCCGCCGCGTCGTCCGGGTGGATCTCCAGATGCGGCGTCTTTTCGCTCTCCAGGAACGTCGGCAGATTCGAGAAGCTCGAATTCAACGCATTGCGCGCCGGCGGCGAAATCATTGCCAGCGGATAGCGCGCGGCGAGCGCCGGGTTGCTCGCGACCGACTCCCGCGGTGGGGTAAACGTCGGCAGCGGATCGAGACCCTGTCGGCGCAGGCTCTCGGAATAAAACTCGCACTTGCCCGACGGCGTGGGAAAGCCGCCGTGCGCGAAGGGCGCGAACGTCGCCGGCACGCTGAGCCGCTGCCAGCCCTCCGCCTTCAGCGTCGCCCAGTCGATGCCGCGCCGGCTCGGGTGGTCGCGGAGGAAGGCGTGCTGCGCCATGTGCTCGTCGGACTCGCGGAAGCACGGTTCCTCAAATCCCATCCGCTGCGCCAGCAGCCGAAACACGTCGGTGTTGGGTTTGGCCTCGCCGACCGGGGCGATCGCCGCGTTGTTGGCCATGACATACAGGTGGCCGTACGACGTATGCACGTCGACGTGCTCGAGCTGCGTGGTCGCCGGGAGCACGATATCGGCGTAGTCGGCGGTGTCGGTCTGGAACACATCGTGGACCACGCAGAACAGGTCCTCGCGCGAGAATCCCGCCACGACCCTCGCCGAGTCGGGCGCGACCGCTAGCGGATTCGAGTTGTAGACGTAGATCGCCTTGAGCGGCGGGTCTTTCGCGTCGAGCAGCGCGTCGCCGATAGCCACCATGTTGATCGTGCGCGGCTTGTTCCAGATAAGGTCGGGTCGCTCCAGCGCGTCGCGGTCGACTGGAAAGTTGCCGCTCGCCGAGAGCAGCGCTCCGCCGGCAGGGTCGCGCCAGGCACCCACGAGTGCGGGCAGGCACGCCACCGTGCGGATCGCCATGCCGCCACCGGCGTGGCGCTGCATGCCGTAGTTGAGGCGGATCACGGCGGGCTTGATCGTGCCGTACTCCCGCGCCAGCGCGACGATGTCGGCGCTGGCAAGCCCGGTAATCTGCGCCACGCGCTGCGGCGGGTATTCGCGGACACGCTCCTTGAGCGCGTCGAAGCCCAGCGTGTAGCGCGCGATGTAGTCGTGATCGAGTCGATCCTCGGCGATGAGGACGTGCATCATGCCCAGCGCCAGCGCGGCGTCCGTGCCCGGCAGCAGCGCGAGGTGCGCGTGGCACTTCTCCGCGGTGAGGCTGCGGTACGGATCGATGGCGACCAGTTTCGCGCCGCGACGCTTCGCCTCCTGCACCCGACTCCACAGGTGCAGGTTCGAGACGATCGGATTGGAGCCCCAGATGAGGATCAGCCGCGCATTCTCGAATTGCTCGAGGTCGGTGCCGATCGAGGCGCCGATGGTCGCGGCGTAGCCCTCTTTGCCGGCGGTCGCACAGATCGTGCGGTCGAGGAGCGACGCGCCGAGCCTGTGGAAGAAGCGCCGATCCATCGAGCCGGACTGCAGCAACCCAAGCGTCCCGCCGTAGCTGTACGGCAGTATGGCCTGCGGGCCGTCCGGCGAGGCGGCGATCGTCTTGAAGCGCTCCGCGATGGTCTGCAGCGCTTCATCCCAGCTGGTGCGCGCAAACTGGCCGGAACCCTTGGGACCCACGCGGCGCAGCGGATGCAGCAGCCGGGTGGAAGCATAGGTGCGATCGAGATAGCGCGCGACCTTCGTGCACAGGGTGCCGCGCGTAGGCGGATGGTCCGGTGCGCCTTCAACCTTGATGGCGCGACCGTTCTTGACAGTGATTTGCAGCGCGCAGGTATCCGGGCAGTCGTGCGGGCAGGCGCCGCGGACGATGCGCTGCGCTGCGCTGGCGGAGGTGGAATCGGGCCGCATGGTCACATTTTAGCGCGCCGCCGCCGTGACGGCTTCGGGTATCCTTAAGCCACTCTCGGCGCTAACGTTTTTTCATGGCTCCCTTGACGCCGCACATTGCACTACCCTCGGGCGCCACCATGCCCGCGCTGGGTCTGGGCACGTGGCACCTGGGCGAACGGCGCGGCGACCGCGCGCGGGAAGTCGCCGCATTGCGGCTGGGCATCGAGCTCGGCATGACGCTCGTCGACACCGCGGAGATGTACGCCGACGGCGGTGCCGAGGAGGTCGTCGGCGAGGCCATAGCCGGGCGGCGCGAGGACGTGTTTCTGGTCAGCAAGGTCTATCCGCACCATGCGCGCCCGCGCGGCGGCGCGGCCGCGTGCAAGCGCAGCCTGCAGCGGCTCGGGACCGACCAACTCGACCTCTATCTCCTGCATTGGCGCGGTTCGATCCCGCTCGCCGAAACCGTCGCCGGCTTCGAAGCCTTGCGACGGGAAGGCAGCATTCGCGCCTGGGGCGTGTCCAACTTCTCCCGCTCCGATATGGACGAGCTGCTGGAGCTTCCCGGGGGCGAGCATTGCGCCGCGAACCAGGTCCTCTATAACCTGGACTGCCGCGGTATCGAGTGGGATCTACTGCCGCTGTGCCGTCGCCGCGGCATCGCGGTCATGGCGTATTCGCCGCTCGACGAGGGCAGGCTCCTACGCAAGCGCCGGCTCGGCGAGCTCGCGGTGCGCGCCGGCGTGACACCGGCGCAGCTGGCGCTGGCCTGGTTGCTCGCGCAAAACGTGGCCGTCATTCCCAAGGCGGCCGAGGCGGCCCATGTGCACGACAACTTCGCTGCCTTGAGCGTGCCGCTCCCGCCGGATGTGCGCGCCGAAATCGACCGTGCCTTTCCACCGCCGGCAGGTCCCGGCCCGCTCAAGATGATCTAAATCGGATCGACCGGCAGAGCCGGTTGGGTATCGGCTCGCCAATAACTGCCGCAATGCGGCAGGCGAGTGCGCCCCTGCGCAGGTTTCGAGAAACAGCTATGGCTACGCCGAACCTACGCCTGCAAGGTGGCCTGAGGTAACTAAAAATCATGGACTTGGCAGCGGGCCCCGGCCGGCCGCGCGGCGCGTGGCATGGATGTTGCTGAAACGTTGGCAGAGAACATTCAAACCCGAGCCCAAACGCAATCAGGAGAGCACCGTGTTCTACACCCACTACGATTACCTCGAACTGCCCCCTGGCGCGTCCACCACCCGCATCGAGGCGGCCTACCAGACGCTCAAGCAGCGGCTCAACGGCCACGGCGACGAGATGATGGTTCGCTTGATCCACGAGGCGTACGCGGTGTTGTCGGATCCCGAGCAGCGCCACGTTTACGACTCCTCGCTGCAGCAGGCAGCCGCGGAAGCCGATGCGGAGCTCAAGGCCTGCCTGGACGAGCGCCTCGGCATGCGCTCCCGCTATGTGCAAGACGTTCCGGCGCCACTCGTCGCGGCGATACGGGCATGGGCCGCCTAACCGCCTGCTTGCGGCAGGCCCGCACCGACGCGCGGACCTGTGACCGCGTTGCGCCGGCGGCGCGCCCGAAAGCGCGCTCGAAACGGATGCGCGACGCGATGACCAGCGCACGCGACGCGGGGCGCTCCTCCTACTTCCGGCCACTGTTCGACCGGCCGCGGCATTGGGCCGCGCAACGTACGCCGCGCCTGCAGCCGACCGTGCAAAAGTAAGGCGGCGCGGGAACCGCGCCGAGTCTACGATTTCGTCGCCAAAGGATCGAGCGTGGTCAAAACACGACCCAGCGAACGCAGCAAGCATCCGGACGACGCGCCGGGTGCCGTGGCTGAACCCGCCGCGCCGCAAGCGCCGCCGACCGCAGTCGAGGCCAGCGCGAAGGTGGCGAGTCAGAACGTCGAAAAATGCGTCAACTGCCAGTACTACGACCGCCGGCGGGCGCGCCCGACCGACGGCAAGGCCCCGATGTGGGGCCAGTGCCGGAAGCATTCGCCGCATTTGAATCCCGTCACCGCCAAAGCCTACGTCGTCGAGGGTGTATGGCCTCTGGTTCGCGATGACGACTGGTGCGGCGAATGGAAAATCCTGACCCGCATGCCCGAGGAACCGATTCCGGAAACCGTCGCACTCGCCGCCGGAGACGCACCGCCCGCGCGCGGCCGCCCGGCGGCAGCGACTGCGGGTGCCGAGGTCGTCGCGGGCGACGACTGAGTCCCTCCCGGCTGTAACGAAGCGCACCGACGTGCGCGTGCCGCAGTGCCGGCTCCTGATGCCGGTCGGCTACCATTGCGGCTGTGAGTTCCCCCCTGCAGGCTGCGCTCGTCGAAGGCGCGCTCGTCGTAACCCCGAATCGTCGTCTCGCGCGCTTCCTGCACCGCGAGTTTGATGACGCGCAACGTGCCGCCGGTCGTCTGGCGTGGCCCACGCCGACGATCGTGCCCTATTCAATCTGGTTGGGAATGCTCTGGAACGAGGTCGTCGAGGGCGCGGCGCTGACCACAGCGCCGCTGCTGCTTACGCCGACGCAGGCGGCGCAATTGTGGCGGGCGATCGTCGCCGCCGAGGGCATGCCGTTGCTCGATCCGCTCGGCGCGGCCACGCTCGCCGCCGAAGCATGGGCGCTCGTTCACGCGTGGGGCGCCGGCGGCGAGAGCTGGCGCGCCTGGCGTCAGGACGTCCCCGAGCCCGACGATGCCGCGGTTTTCGCGCGCTGGGCCGAGAACTACCTTGGCGAGTTGCAGCGCGCGGGGGCGCAGGATCTCGCGCAAGTGCCCGGGCGGCTTGCGGCCTTGGCCGATCGTCTCGTGGCCCGCGGTGCGACGACGATCCTGGCCGGCTTCACCGAACTCTCGCCGCAGCAGGAGCGGCTGTGCGCCGCGCTGGTCGCCGCCGGCGCCGACCTGCGCCGGCAGGACACGCCGCCCGACGTGCCGGCGCAGCCGTCCCGAACGCAGCCGGCCTCGCCGCGCGACGAGGTTGCCACCGCGCTCGAATGGGCGCGGACGTTCGCCGGGCGCCGACCCGGAGCGCGTATCGGCATCGTCATCGAGGACCTGTCCGCACGCCGCGACGAGATCGTCGCGTTGGCGGAGGACATCCTTTGCCCTGGCGCGCCGTTGCCAGGGTCGTTCGAGATTTCGCTCGGTGTTCCCTTAGCCTCGGTGCCACTGGTGGTCGCCGCGCTCGACCTGATCGCGCTGGCCGAGTCATCCCTCACCACCGGCGCAGCGGCCGCCTTGCTGCGCTCGCCGTATCTTCCGCTCTCCGAGCAGAACTGGGCGGCCCGTGCCTGCAGCGAACGGACCTGGCTCGAAGGCGGGCGGCGCGAAGTCGCGTTGGGCGAGGCTATCGTGGCGCTCGAAGCGCATTCGCCGGCCCTGGCCGCGCAGTGGCGCGACGGGCGCGATGCACTGCGTCGGAGCGCGGCCGCGAGCCCGCGGGAATGGGTCGATGCCTGGCGCAGCTGGCTTGGCGCCGCCGGTTGGCCCGGCTCGCGCCCTCTCGACAGCGGCGAATATCAGGCACGCGAGGCCTGGGAACGGACGCTGGGCGAGTTCGCGAGCCTGAGTGCGGTCGCACCGCGGCTCACACCGCCGGACGCCGTGCACGCGCTGCGTGCACTCGCGGGCGAAACGATTTTCCAACCGGAAGGCGGCGGCGCGCCAATCCAGATCCTCGGCCTGCTCGAGGGCACAGGCCTCGTCTTCGACGGGCTCTGGGTAGCCGGCCTCACGGCGGACCGCTGGCCCCCGGCACCGGCACCGAACCCGCTGCTGCCCTTGAGCTGGCAACGGGAGCGCAACGTGCCGCGCGCAAGCGCGGCGCGCGAACTCGCCTATGCCGCCATGCTGACCGCGCGCTTTGCGCGCGCCGCGCCCGAAGTCGTGTTCAGCTCGGCGGCGAGCGCCGACGATCACGAACTCTCGCCGTCGGCACTGATCCTTGCCTACCCGGAACGCGCACCACCCGCCCGCGTGCCGACCTGGGTGGACGCGATCGCCCGCAGCGCGGTACTCGAGTCGATCAGCGACGACAAGGCACCGCCGTTTGCCGCGGGCAGCGTTGCCCGTGGCGGCGCGCAGGTTGTCGCCGCGCAAAGCGACTGTCCTTTCCAGGCAGTCGCGCGCCATCGTCTCGGCGCCGAGCCGTGGCCGCTGCCGCGCGCCGGTCTGTCGCGCCAGGAGCGCGGTTCGCTGGTGCACTGGGCGCTGGCGGCATTCTGGAGCGCAGTCCCGGATCAGGCGGCGCTGCTCGCGCTTCCCGCCGCAACCCGCGCCGCGCAGATCGGCATTGCAGTCAACCACGCGCTCACACGACTGCCGCGCCCGCGATGGCGCAGCCTTCCGCCGGTGATGCGTGACGGCGAGGCGGACCGCCTTGCGGCGTTGCTCGAGACGTGGCTCAGCCTGGAGCACACGCGACCCCCGTTCGCGGTGCGGCAAGTCGAGGCATTGGCCACGCTGCAGCTCGCCGGGATCCGTTTCGGCTTGCGCCTCGACCGGGTCGACACGCTGGTGCCGGATGGCCTCGTGATCCTCGACTACAAGACCGGCCGCGTCGAACAACCGGGGCAATGGTTCGACGAGCGGCCGCGGGCGTCGCAGCTCGGCCTGTACACGCTCGCGCTCCGTGCCGCCGCTCCCGAACTTGCCGTGCGCGCGGTCGTCTACGCGCAACTCGGTCCGACCGTGGCGGTATCGGGACTGGCCGCCGACGCAGCCGCATGGCCCGGCCTGAAGGAGGTAGGCGCGGTCGGGCCCTGCCGCGACTGGGCGGAGCTCGAGGCGTGGTGGCAGAGTCGACTCGGCGCGCTCGCCAAGGAGATCGCGGATGGCCACGCCGCGGTCGCGCCACGGCAAGCGCCGTCTCCGTGCAGGAACTGCGGCCTGCACGCGGTGTGCCGGATCGAGTCGGTGCGGCATGTTGCAGATGGCGATGTCGACCATGAATGACGCCGGCACCGCGCGCGACGCGGCGGAGCGCGCGCGAGCGCTGGACACCACGCGCTCCTTCATCGTGCAGGCACCCGCGGGGTCGGGCAAGACGGAACTCCTGCTGCAGCGCTACCTCGCGTTGCTCGCGCGAGTCGCGCAGCCCGAGGCGATCGTCGCGATGACCTTCACGCGCAAGGCTGCTGGAGAAATTCGCGACCGGGTCCTCGGAGCCTTGCGCACGGCTGGCACGGATGAGCCCCCTGCCGATGCAAACCGGGCGTTGACCTGGCGCCTGGCGCGCGCGGTGCTAGAGCGCGACCGGGCGCGCGCCTGGAACCTGGTTGCGCACCCGGCGCGCATGCGCGTGCATACCATCGATGCGCTGTGCCTGATGTTGATGCGCCAGGCGCCCCTGGCGGTGAAACTCGGCGCGCTGCCGCAATTGAGCGAGCGAGCAGAGCGGATGTACGTCGAGGCCGCGCGCGCGGAACTCGCCGCCGCGGCCGCTACCGACGACTCGTGGCAGCGCCTGCTCGATTACCTCGACAACGATGCCGATCGACTGGTGGCGCTGATCGCCGAGCTCCTTGGCAAGCGCGAGCAGTGGTTGCCGCATCTGGTCACCGACGACGTGCCGGCGCTGCGCCCGGCACTCGAGGCCGCCCTGCGCGCGGAAATCGATACCGAACTGAGCGAGCTCAGCGCGCTGCTGCCGCAGCCGGTGGCGCGCTCCCTGGCGAAGCTGCGCCTCTACGCGGCACGGAACCTGGCGGCGGGCGGCGCCACGCACCCGCTCGCGATGTTTCCGGGGAGCGACAAACTGCCGCCAGCGGACGTCGCCGGGCTGCCGCACTGGCAGGCGATCGCGGGGTGGCTCCTGACCAAGAAGGGAACCATTCGCCAGAGTGTCAACAAGAAGCACGGCTTTCCAGGTCACGGCAGCGCGGGCACTCCCGGCTTCGCCGAGCGCGCGGCGCAAAAGCACGCCATGGAGGAGTTGCTGTCCACTCTGTCCGCGATCCCCGGCCTGCCCGCCTCCTTGCACATCGTGCGCAGCCTGCCGCCGTCGCAGTACGACGACATCGCCTGGAAGTTCATCGCCGCGCTGCTTGCGGTGCTGCCACGCGTGGCCGCAAGGCTGCGGGTGGTTTTTGCGCAGGCGAACGCAATGGATTTCAGCGAGGCGACACTGATCACGTTGCACGCGTTGGGGAACGGCGATGCGCCTTCCGAGCTGCTGCTCGCGCTCGATGCCCGGATCGAGCACCTGCTCGTCGACGAGTTCCAGGACACCTCGCTCACGCAATACGACCTCATCAGGGCCCTTACGGCGGGGTGGGAGCCCGGCGACGGCCGGACGCTGTTTGTCGTCGGCGATCCGATGCAGTCGATCTACCGTTTCCGCGCCGCCGAGGTGAACCTGTATCTCGAGGTGCGACGCAGTGGCCGGATCGGCAGCGTCGTGCTCGAGCCGCTGACGCTGGTGCTCAACTTCCGCTCGCAGTCCGGCTTGGTCGAGTGGGTGAATGCGACATTTCTGCGGTTGCTCGCGGCGCGTGCGTCGAGTCGCGGCACGGTCGCGTTCACCACCGCAGTCGCGGCGCGGGGCCCCGGTGCCGAGCCGGCGACGACGCTCGATCTGTGTACCGATTCAAGGCAGGAAGCCGCCGTGGTCGTCGGCCGCGTCAAGGCGGCGCTCGCGAGCGACGCGCAAGACATCGCGGTCCTGGTGCGCCGGCGCGCCGACCTGGCGGAAATTCTGCCGGCGCTGCGCAATGCCGGAATCGGCTATGCCGCCGTCGACCTCGATCGACTCTCCGAGCGCCAGGCAGTGCTCGACATCGCTGCGCTCGCGCACGCGCTCCTCCAACCCGACGACCGTGCCGCATGGCTCGCGGTAATGCGTGCGCCTTGGTGCGCTCTGACGCTCCCCGACCTGTTTGCGGTGGCCCGGGCCTGCGACAGCGGCACGCTTTGCGACGCCGTCGCCACCCCGCGTCGGAGCGAGGTCTTGAGCCGCCTCTCAGCCGATGGCCGCCTGCGCTTCGAACGCTTCGCCACCGTGGTCGCGGCCGCGCTCGCGCAGCGTGGCCGCCTGCCGTTCGCAACCATGGTGCGCGCGGCGTGGCTCGCGTTGGGTGGCCCCGCTTGCACAGCAGAAGCAATCGATCTCGCCGCCGCCGAGCGCGTGTTCGCCTTGCTGCGCGAGCATGCACTGGGCGCCGATGTGCCGGACTGGGCCGGGTTCGGCCTGGCGTTGAATGAACTCTACGCGGAGCCGGAAGGTGCAGCGGCAGCGGCGGTGCGCATCATGACACTGCATCGCGCCAAGGGACTCGAGTTCGACGTCGTGGTGATGCCGGGTCTGGCGCGCCGGCCGCCGCACGGCGCACCGCAGTTGCTGCTGTGGCGGCGCCGCCTGTCGGGCCTGCTCCTGGCGCCGATCCGGGCACGGGGCAGCAGCAACGATGACCGGGTCTATGCGTATTTGCGCGCGCTCGCGGTGGCGGAGGACGAAGCGGAGCTCGGCCGGCTGCTGTACGTCGGTTGCACCCGGGCGAAGGGCAGCCTGCACCTCACGGCGACACTGGACGAGGAGGGCGCCGGCGCTGACGCGCGCTGGAAGCCGCCGGTGCGCGGGTCTGCGCTTGCCGCCCTTTGGCCGGCGCTGGCGGAGCAGGCCGCGCCGCGCTCCGCCGTGGCGGGAGCTACGCGTGCCCTTACCGCGACCCGCGGCGTGCCGTTGCTCCGCCTGCCGCTGCAGTGGCAGCTGCCACCGGCCCCGGGGCTGGACGTCACCCCGCTCCCGGAAGTGCAAACGCTGCGCGAAAGCGTGGAATTCGACTGGGTGCGCGAAGCGGCGCGGCGGATCGGCACGGTCGCGCACCGGCTGTTGCGACGCATCGGCGCCGAGGGGATCGAGCGCTGGACCCCCGATCGCGTCGAAGCCGAACGAGCCCCGCTCCTGCGCGAGCTCGCGGCGCGTGGATTCACCGGCGCAGAGGCCGACGCAGCAGTCGAACAGGTACTGGCCGCGGTGCAGACAACGCTCACCGACGCGCGTGGCCGCTGGTTGTTCGATCCTGCGCACGCCGATGCCCGCAGCGAATTCGCGGTGACGCATTGGCGCGAGGGCGCGTTCGTGCACGGCGTGCTCGACCGCACCTTCATCGCTGCCGACGGGACACGCTGGATCGTCGACTTCAAGCTGTCGCGCCACGAGGGCGGGGGCAGCGAAGCGTTTCTCGACAACGAGCGCGAGCGCTACCGCGCCCAGCTCGAGGCGTATGCCGAGGCCATGCGCGCGCTCGACCCGCGGCCGATCCGGCTGGGTCTGTACTTTCCACTGCTCGCCGCTTGGCGCGAGTGGCCGGCGGCGGACGCGCTCGCTGACCGCGCCTAACGGCGGGCTGGACCGCACCCGCGCCTGGACGGTAAAATCAGAGTTTTTTCAATGCCTTCCGGCGCATGAGTCCGGACGGGCGCGGGCCTTTCAAGCGTGCAGGTCGTTCGCGGACTTCCGGCTGCAGCACTCGATCACGTTGCGCTCACCATCGGCAACTTCGATGGCGTGCACCTTGGCCATCAGGCGATGCTCACCCGCCTCACGGAGGCGGCCGCCGACCTGGACCTGCCGGCCGCAGTGCTCACCTTCGAGCCGCGGCCGCGCGAATTCTTCGCCCGCGAAGCCGCGCCGCCGCGCCTGTCGACGCTGCGCGACAAGCTCGAGCGTTTTGCCGCGCTCGGCGTCGCCCGGGTCTGCATCGCGCGTTTCAACGCCGCGTTGGCCGGGCTCGCTGCGGACAAATTCATCGCTGACGTGCTCGTGCGCGGCCTGGGCACGCGCTGGCTGCTCGTCGGCACGGACTTCCGTTTCGGTCGCGGCCGCACCGGCGATCTCGCGCTGCTGCGCGCATCGGCGCGAAGCTTCAGCGTCGAAGCGATGCCCACCGTAAGCGTTGCCGGCGAACGCGCGTCGAGCAGCGCCATACGCGAAGCCCTCGCGCGGGGCGACCTGGAACACGCGGCGCGCATACTCGGCCGACCCTACGCGATCACCGGCCACGTCGCGCACGGCGACAAGCGTGGTCGCAGTCTCGGCTTTCCCACCGCCAACCTGCCGCTGCGCCACAAGCCAGCACTGTCGGGCATCTTCGCGGTGCGGGTGCGCGGCCTCGCCGACTCGCCCCGCAGCGGTGTGGCGAGCCTCGGCGTGCGGCCGACGGTCAAGATCGACGCGATGCCGTTGCTGGAGGTATTCGTGTTCGATTTCGACGCCGCCATCTACGGCCGGCGCATCCGTGTCGAGTTCCTGCACAAGTTGCGCGACGAGGCGCGCTACGACGACCTGGATACGCTCAAGCGCCAGATCCACGCAGACGTCGCGCAGGCACGCGACTATTTCGCAACCCAGAAATAGCCGAGGCGACGATGCCTGACGCTCCGAAGACCGACTACAAGTCGACGCTCAATCTTCCCGATACGCCGTTCCCGATGCGCGGCGACCTGGCGCGGCGGGAGCCCGGCTGGGTGAGGGACTGGCAGGAACGCAAGATCTACCAGGCGATCCGTGCCGCGAGCAAGGGCCGCAAGCGCTTCCTGCTCCACGATGGACCACCGTATGCGAACGGGGCGATCCACATCGGCACTGCGGTGAACAAGATACTCAAGGACATCGTCGTCAAGAGCAAGCAGCTTGCCGGTTTCGATGCGCCCTATGTGCCGGGCTGGGATTGCCATGGCATGCCCATCGAGGTGCAGATCGAGAAGACCTATGGCAAGAACCTGTCGACGGCCGAAACGCAACGCCTGTGCCGCGCATACGCGACCGAGCAGATCGCGCTGCAAAAGGCGGATTTCCAGCGCCTGGGCGTGCTCGGCGACTGGGATCATGCGTATGTGACGATGGGCTATCGCAACGAGGCGGATGAAATCCGCATCCTCGGGCGACTGCTGGAGAAGGGCTACCTCTATCGCGGCCTAAAGCCGGTGAACTGGTGTTTCGATTGCCAGAGCGCGCTCGCCGAGGCCGAGGTCGAGTACGAGGAGCGGCGGGATACCGCGATCGATGTCGCCTTTCCCCTGACCGATGCGCCCGAGCGCGCCAAGCTCGCGCACGCGTTCGGACTTGCGACCGCGCCGGAAGGCACCATCGCCGCCGTGATCTGGACCACCACACCGTGGACGATACCGGCCAATCAGGCGCTCAATGTAAATCCGGACGTGAGCTACGCGCTGGTGCGCACGACGCGCGGTCATCTGCTGCTCGCCGCGGACCTCGTCGCGCGCTGCCTGGAACGCTTCGCGCTCCAGGGGCAAGTGGTCGCGACCGCGCCGGGGAGGGCGCTCGAGCAGCTGTTGTTCCGCCATCCGTTCTACGATCGGGTCGCGCCCGTGCATCTGGGAGAATTTGTCACGCTGGAGCAGGGGACCGGCATCGTGCACTCGGCACCCGCCTACGGCATCGACGACTTCAATTCCTGGCATCACTACGGCCTGGACGACGACGCGATCCTCAATCCCGTCCAGGGTGATGGCCGCTACGCCGAGAGCCTGCCTTTTTTTGGCGGGATGAGCATCTGGGAGGCTAACGCGCAGATCGTGAGCAAGCTGCAGGAGGTCGGGGCGCTGCTGCACGCGGCCCCCTGGACGCACAGCTACATGCACTGCTGGCGCCACAAGACGCCGATCATCTATCGCGCGACAACGCAGTGGTTCGCAGGTATGGACGAGGTTCCCGGCTGGCGCGGCATCAGGCCCGCCGAGACGCTGCGCACGACGGCGCTGCGCGGCATCGAGGCCACCGAATTCTTTCCCGCCTGGGGCAAAGCCCGCTTAGCCGGAATGATCGCCAACCGGCCGGACTGGACGCTGTCGCGGCAGCGCCAGTGGGGAGTGCCGCTGCCGTTCTTCGTCGACAAGGAAACCGACGCGCTGCACCCGGACACCCCGGCGCTGCTGGAGCTTGCCGCGAGCAAGGTCGAGCACGGCGGCGTCGAGGCCTGGTTCGAGGCGACGCACGAAGACTTTGGCGTCGATGCCGGCAAGTACCGCAAGCTGACCGACACCCTGGACGTCTGGTTCGATTCCGGCTCGACGCACGAGACGGTGCTCCGGCGCGACCCGCAGCTGGGTTTTCCGGCCGACTTGTATCTGGAGGGCTCCGACCAGCATCGCGGCTGGTTTCACTCCTCGCTGCTGACCTCCAGCATGCTCAACGGGCGCGCGCCCTACGACGCGCTCCTGACCCACGGCTTTGTCGTCGACGGCGCGGGCATGAAGATGTCCAAATCGAAGGGCAACGTTGTCGTCCCGCAGGAAGTCTGGGGCAAGTACGGCGCCGAGATCTTGCGGCTGTGGGTGGCGGCGACGGACTACTCGGGCGAGCTATCGATTTCCGACGAGATTCTGCGGCGCGTCGTCGAGAGCTATCGCCGCATCCGCAACACGCTGCGCTTTCTCATGGCGAACACGGCCGATTTCGATCCGGCGCGCGATGCGGTCCCGTTGCCGGAGCTCTTCGAGCTCGATCGCTACGCGCTTGCCGTTGCCAAGGGTGCTTTCGCAAGCTTCGCCACCGCCTACGCCAAGTATGAATTCCATCCGGTCGTGCAGCTGCTGCAGAACTTCTGCTCGGAAGACCTCGGCGGCTTCTATCTCGACATCCTGAAGGACCGGCTCTACACGGCGGGGGGGACCAGCCGCGCCCGGCGCTCGGCACAAACCGCGCTGGCGTTGATCCGCGACGAAATGCTCAAGTTCATGGCGCCGGTGCTGAGCTTCACTGCCGAGGAGGCCTGGCGAACGATCCATCCGGAAGATGCCACTATCTTCGTGCACACCTGGCGCGACGACATCCTCGACCTGGCCCTCACGCCCGGCTTCGCGGACAAATGGGCGCTCATCCGCGGCTATCGCGCCGAGGTGTTGAAGAAGCTCGAAGCGGCGCGCGAAGCGGGTGCCATCGGCTCCTCGCTGCAGGCCGAGGTCGACATCGTCGCGCCGGCCCAGGATTACGCGGCGCTCGCGAGCCTTGGCGACGATCTGCGTTTCGTCTTCATCACTTCCGCGGCCAGGGTCACGTCGGGCGCGCAGCGCGACGTGCGGGTGACCCCGAGCAAGCATCCGAAGTGCGCGCGCTGCTGGCACTATCGCGCCGACGTGGGCGCGGATGGTGCGCATCCGGGCCTGTGCGGCCGCTGTGTCGCCAATCTGTTCGGCTCCGGCGAGCCACGCGCCTTCGCGTGAGAATTCCGGTCCGCATTGATGGCTGACCGGGGTCGCTGGTGGGCCTGGCTGGGCCTTTCTGCGGGCGTCATCGCCGCCGATCAGCTCGCCAAAATGGCGGTGATTGCCGCGTTGCAGCCGGGCGAACAGCGCGTGATCACGGAATTCTTTAGCTTCGTGCTGACGTTCAACACGGGAGCGGCATTCAGCTTCATGCGCGATGTTCCCGGCTGGCCCCGCTACCTGTTTTCCGTGGTGGCGCTGGCGGCGGCAATCGTGATCGTCTGGCTGCTGCGGCGCGGCGGCGATCGCTGGTATTGCGCTGGGCTTGCCCTGATCCTTGGCGGCGCGCTGGGGAATCTCTGGGATCGGGTGGCATTGGGCCACGTCGTCGACTTCCTGCTGTTTCACTGGCGCGACTGGAATTACCCGGCGTTCAACATCGCCGACAGCGCGATCACGATCGGCGCCGCCATGCTCATTCTCGACAGCATCGGGCGGCGTCGCGACTCCGCCGCCGCGAGCGACTGAAACGGGTCCGCTACTTGAACCTTGAGTGTGCGCTTGCGGCCCACCGGCGGTCGTAGCGAGGTGTCGTCGTTCGCGCGTCCAGCGATGGCCCGAGCGCAAACGGGCTGCATAGTGCCGCAATTGGTCATCTACAACTTGTGTCGAGCGCCGTTGGCCGAGCGCGAAAAGCGCCGCGCCTTCGCCTTCTTATCGTGATGGGCCAGACACCTAGCGTCGCTTCCTCACCCGGATTGGCCCTTCGGCATACGACTTGCGTTGTCTTGTCAGGCAAACGCCACGGTCCGTGCCAAGACCCGTCGACGGTTGCCAAAGCCGACTCCAGCCCTAAAAGGAAGCCTGAGGGCGGGAGAAACAGCTTTCCCTTGTGGTTGTAGATAGGTTTGGTTCCGACGCATTGGCGCCCCGACGAGCCCCGCCGCAAATCTTGAGTGAGGTCGCCATGCTGCATGCCAGTAGCCACGTTTCTTCTTCCCCCGCCGTCCGGAGAGATCTCTCGCCCGACTCCAGCGCGACCTCTGAATTGCACGCATTACGCCGCGCTATCGACCCCAAAGAGAGTCATCTACGCGAGCGAACGTTCAAGTGGTTGGCCACGTTGCCGGCCAACGTTCGACCGATGGCAACGGCGCGGCAGTACGCACGCATCGTGAACCGGATCTGCGACTTGTGGGCGCACTGCGAATTTACACGTCTGCATTTTCAGGGCCTCCTTATCGACCGCAGACGAGGCAGGGAAGGGTTTCCGGCAATCGTGAGGCACGAACTCGAGGTATTGCAGAATTACTATTTCGAGCACTTGTCCGGACTGCCGGCGATTTTGTGGAACGCCGTGCCGGTGGCCGAGCCTAAGATTCCCCACAAGACCTTCGCGTCCAGCGCGCATTCGACTGAAATCGACATCCTGCCACTCGTGGCATGAATCGGTGTGCCTGGACAAGGCGCTGTAGCTCTTGTTCGCAAATATCGTTTGACGTCGACCCCAGGTAACCCGAATGGACACGACGGCTGCCACGGCGGTCGGTCGTGCGGAAAGTCTCGATCTGCGACAGTCGGCGATGGCTGCTTGCGAATGCCGGACGTAGCGCATCGCGCTCCACGTCAAGGTGTGGGGCCCAGAGCAGCCATCCGGTGTACCGTGCCGTATCATTAGATTAACGGGTGCGTCCGGCTAGTCACTTCCAGGCTTCACCACCGCCATCTTTCCCATGCCCACGCTCTACACGGTCAGCTATCCCGACGTCTCGCCTCAAGCTTCCGCGTTTATGCAAGCCTTTCGACAGGAGCACGATCTACCGTACAGAGACGTAGTCGACGCGCACTTCACTATGGTTTTCGGGTCCAAGACGATAGACCTGCCACAGTACACTCAACACGTCGCGACAATCGCTGCCAAGTCAAGACCAGTCAGCTTCTCCTGCCGCTACGCGATGCTGGGCAAAGATGACTTCGACGACTCTGCGTATGTGTTTCTCGTTCCGGACGAAGGGTATTCAGCCATATCCCTTCTCCATGATGGTCTCTACACAGGCCCACTGATGCCTCTCTTGAGACTTGATATCCCGTTCATTCCCCACATCACGATTGGAACCCTCAAGGACCGGGCAGCAGCAAAGGCCCTTTGCGATGAGCTAAACCGTGAGGGGCTTCGCGTCGAGGGCACGCTCCGGGCGTTGACTATCGGAGCGCTTGAGGACGGAAAACTCAAGAGTCTGTCATCGCACGCGTTCAGTGAAATCCAACCACTCTCTCATGGCTGATACCCTGCGGGGCCGATGTGTGCGGCGACGAACAAACGATCAACAGCTCACGGTGTTAGAGTCGCTTCTCCGCCGATAGGAGTTGGAGTTGCAGCTCATGTCACGACACAAGCTCTTCGCTGCGCTGGCTGCGACCGGGTGTCTTGCCGCGACGACGCCTGGCTTCGCGGTCGAGGTCAATCCGGATGGAATCGGCCAGGTGCTGTTGTATCCGTATTACACCGTGCGCAGTTCGAGTGCGGGTAACCCCCTCAATACCTTGCTTACCCTGGGCAACACGACCGATCACGTTAAGGCGGTACGGGTGCGTTTTCGGGAGGCGATGCTCGGCGCCCCGGTGGCTGACTTCAATGTGTACCTGAATGCGCACGATATGTGGTCCGGCGGCGTGATTCCGGATGCAGGTGGCGGGGTCAGGCTCATCACCTTCGATCGGTCGTGTACCGTGCCGCCGCTGCCTCCGGGAGGCGTGACCTTCTCGAACTCCGCGTACAACGCCGATTCGCTCACCGCGTCGCTCGATCGCACCCGTGAAGGGTTCCTCGAGATCATCGAGATGGGCGACTACGGGCTGGCGAGCGCCGCCCCGGTCGGCTCTGTTGCCGAGGGCGTGCGAGAGACGAATGGAGTACCTTTCGATTGCAGTCGCGCTGTGACGGATACCGGCACGGAATCGCAAACGGGCACTGGCGGTCTGTTCGGCCGTGTCATCCTCATCAACGTAGGTGACGGGACGGAGTTCAGCTACTCGGCGACAGCGCTGGCCAACTTCAATACAACCCGATCGCTCTGGGCGGCTTCCAACGCGTCTGGACCTACACTGGCCGATGTCGATCCGCCGGTCAGCGTCGCTCACTTCTTCGAACTGGGGACAATCCGGACGCAATGGACGCAGCCCATCGACGCGACGAGCGCCGTATTGATGCACGAATCACTGAGCAACGAATTTGTGCTGGACGCTGCGACCCAGTCGATTACCGACTGGGTCATTACCATGCCGACGAAGTACTTCTACGTCCACGCCTACTTGGCGCCGACGCGACTGTTCCAAAGCGAGTTAATGTCCAACGGTGCGTGTGAAACTGTTCAAGACCCGCACAATATGGCGCTGCTGTTCGATCGAGAATCGGAGACTCCTTCTTCTAGCAACGGTTTTGGCGCGCCCATACCGCAGGGCGCACTTTGTTGGGCGACGACCGTGGTTGATTTTTCACCCTGCAATTATTATCAGTGCCAGACGCAGTCGCTGTTCGGCTCAAAGACTCGCTACGCCATAACGCAATACCCGGGTTCCCCAGCGAGCGCCGTGCCCTACTCCTTCGCAACGACTTACCAGCAGGGCTGGATGACGATTCCTTTGCATGTTGTCGGCTTAGGCTCGCAATTTGTGCATTTTCTCGTTGGCGGCGCGACGACGCTGTTCAAGCCCGACGGCTCGACTGAAGCGCGCCCGCAAGCGACGTACTACGGACTGCCGGTCATAGGCTTTGCCGCCGAGTCATATACAAATGGCACGTTGGTGGCAAACGGCCAGACGGTCCTGTCCAACTATGGCGGATTGATCGGCCACCGGTACACCAACGACGTTCAATAGCGGGCGCCTGGCTACCGTGCATGACGGCTTTCGGTTGCCGCCGCCTTAGCTCACGGAGACATATTCGTAGAGCTCGAAGCCGGGTCCTTGTTCGACTAGCTTGGTCAGCACCGCGGTGCCGCCGCTGTCGCCCTGTTGCAACGCGATCGCCTGCTCGATTTCGAAGTGCTTCGCCGGCAGCAGCACCATCGGCGGCGCGGCGTCCTGGCCATCGGTCGGAAGCACCACGGCGGGCAGCAGCGTCCCGCTGGTGGCGTCCTCGGCACGCGCCGCGCCCGCCTGCGGATTGTCGGTGAGCAACTCGCAGCCGAACTCGAGACCGCTGCCGCGCAGGGTATTTCTGAACCAGCGCACCATCGCCACCTGCAGGACGCTGCGGCCTTCGACGCGCAACGCAATCAAGTCGCCGATGCGCAGCTGCGCATGGACCGTGTCGATCTGCCGCAGTGCGTACCCGGCCGGCGTATGGTTGATCACTTGGCAGGCGTTCATCATCGGCAGGCCCGCGGGCACGCTGGCGACCTCTCGGTGTACCCCGCGGCTGTACTGCCACACGCCCGGCAGACCCGCGCACATCACGACCCGCGCGCGCGAGGGCAGCCGGTTGAACTGCCGCGCCGGCGGTATCGCCCACTGCCGCAACAACCGGCGCAGCAGCGCCATATACTCGGCCTTCCCCGCCTGATCACCGGCGACATTCGGCGGCGGCAAGCCGCCCGCCTCGAGGGCGCGCAGTTGCTCCTGCAGCTGGAAGGCGAGATCGAAGGTCAACAGAAAAAGCTTGCTGCCGTCGACGTTGCCGCCCTTGTTCGCTGCGAACGGGGGAAAGTCGTGCCCGACCGGAATGATCGCGACTGCTTTCGCCAGCCGGTGCACCGGCGCCACATCGGTGATGCGCGCCCAATGCGCGTTCTCCTGCAGGTACTGGATCACCTGCCCGAGCTGGCCGGGCATGAAGCCGTAGGGATTGGCAAGCGCGAGCAGCAGCGCCTGCACGTAATGCCGCTCGGGCGTCGCCTCGGCGCTGTCGCTGGCAATCGGTGTCATCTGCAGGTTGCGCTGGTGCGCAAACAGGTAGATGGCGTGGGCGTCGTGCCAGGTCCGCGGCGGTACCGGGGCGTACGATTGATAGCTGTTGACCAGGATGCGGACCGTGCATTGCAGGCAACGATGGATGAGCGCGACGAGTAGGCGGTTGCCCGATAACAGGATGCGTTTTTCGGCCTCGTGGGCGAGCAGGTGCTTGTACGCAGTCGCGAGCTCGGTGGCGAGCGTCAATGCGGCCTTGGCCGCCGCGAGCGCATCACCGGTCAGCGGGTGCTGGGCACGGGCGAAATGGCGTTCGAGATTCGGCCACAGCGTCAACGCCGTGCTGTAGTAGCGTTCGGCGAGTTCGAGCCGCCGCGATTCGGAGACCGCAACGCGGTTGGTCGCGGCCAGCGCGTCGCCGATGACGCCGGCGGCGTCGATGGGGGTGCGCTTGAGCGTTTCCTCCAGCCACGGCTGGACGCGCGCCGGCCGCGTTTCCGGAGGATTCGCCGGCCGCGCTTCGAGCGGTGGGAGGCTTAGGGCAAGCGCCATGACATCGGCATAACTGGGGTCAACGGGTCGATTGTAGACGATGCGCCCCGCTTTGGCAGGGCCTGGCATTGCTAAGCGCCGTCCAGAAACGCCGCGACCGGCGCAATCTGCTCGGGGCTGAGCAGCATGGGCGCGTGGCCGACGCCGGGGAATTCCACCATCCGGGCCTTGGGGCCGCGCGTGCGCATCGCGGCGGCGGTCTCTCGCGACAGCAGGTCGGACTCGGCGCCGCGCAAGAGCAGCGTCGGACAATGAATCGCGTCCCACAGTGCCCACAGGTCGGACGGAGCACTGGCGCTCCCGAACGGTACGGCGATGCCGGGGTCGTACTTGAGCTTCCAGCGTCCGTCCGCGGTCTGGCGCGCGGTGGTGCGCGCGAGCTCGGTCCATTGCGCGTCGGTCAGCGGTCCGAACGGTGCGGAAACTTCACGGATGTGCGCTTCGAGCGCGGCAAAGGTCGCGAATTCGGGATCGAGCCCGACGTAGCCGGCGATGCGCGCGAGCGCCGCCGGCGCGAGCTCGGGCCCGACGTCGTTGAGCACAAGGCGCGTCACCGGCGTGTTGCGCTGCGCGGCCACAGCCATGCCGAGCAGTCCACCCATCGAGGTGCCGACCCAGGCGACGGCGTCGACGTCCGCGTGTGCGAGGAGCGCCGTCAGTGCGGTTAGGTAGGTCGGGAAGGTGTAATCGTGCGGGTCGGGCAGCCACTCGCTGTCGCCGCGCCCGGGCATGTCCGGACAGATCACGCGGAAGCGGTCGCTCAGCGCCTGCGCCAGCGTATCGAAGTCGCGGCCGTTGCGCGTCAGTCCGTGCACGCAGACCACCACGCGCGGGCACCAGGGATGGCCCCAATCGCGGTAGGCGATGCGGTGAAAGCCGTGGGGGCTCAGGCTGCGGAAATGGCATTCGCGTGGCTGCAGCATCGACTCAGGCCAGTTCGGGTGGAAAAAGGGGATCGAAACGTGGGCCGTCCGGCGCCAGGAAGGCCTCGATTTCCTCGCGCCTTGCGAGCGCATCGCGAAAGCCGAGGTCGAGCAGGGCGCGGGTGTAGCCCCTCTCGAAACTAAGATACGACAGCAGGTTCGCGCCGGACCCCGCGGTGCTGCCAAGCCCGCGCAGAAGATAGCGCACGCCTCTGGGCAGGCGGTTTGCATAGGGAACGGCCATCGCGCCTAGATCCTGGCTCGGACTCAAGACGAACGCGTCGATGTGCGCGATCTCCGGGTGGTGCAGCTGGCGCTCCTCCGGGATGAGGTGCAAGGCGTAATTGAGCCGCTGCAAGCGCTCGAGGTCGGCGCCGAGATTGTCGAGGAAGATCGACGACAGCGCGTGCCCCGCCATTTGCGCAAACGATGGGTAACGCGGCAGCTGGTCCGGGTTCCCCGCCGGCCGCTGTCCGCTGAACTGGCCGACCGCTACGACGAGGATGCGGCGCGCCCCAAGATGCAGCGGCGGCGACAGCGGCGTGATCTGGCGCACGGAGCCATCGGCAAAATAGTCCCCGCCGACGCATTCGGCCGGAAATACGAAGGGAATGGCGGTCGAGGCGAGCAGATGCTCGATGCTGATCACAGCCGGCTCGCCGCGCCGCCGCGTACGCCGCCACGGCGCGATACCCGGCACGCCCTGATAGAAGGTCACCGCGTGTCCGGTGGTGTAGCTCGTCGCGTTGATCGCCAGCGCGCGGAGCACGCCGCTGCGCAGGTGCGCATCGATCCGCTCCAGATTGAGCTGGCGCTGCAGCGTCGCGCGCAGGGGCGAGTTATCGAGCATCGACGCCGCCCGCTGCGGGCCGCCGGCGCCGATCAGCACCGAGGCAAACCAGCGCATGCCGTGCAACGCCACGCTGGTCACGTCGGCGCTATAGACCATGCTCACGTCCAGGGTGTCCCACCAGCGGAGCAGGCGCGCAACACCGCGGCGGAAATTGTCCGCATGCACGGCCAGCGTTGCCGCGTTGATCGCGCCGGCGGAGGTGCCGCAGATGATGCGAAACGGTTGCACGTTGGCGCGACTGACGATGCGGGCGACGCCGCGCAGCACCCCAACCTGGTAGGCGGCGCGCGCGCCGCCCCCGGGCAGGAGCACGGCGATGTCGTGGTTGGACGGCGGCACCGGCATGTTTCAGGGCGCGCGCAGCGTGCGGTCGAGTATCAGTAGCATGGCCGCCGTTGCCCCCCAGATATACCGCTCGCCATAGGGAATGGCGAAGTAGTCGCGCCGCACATCGCCGACCATGCGGAAGTGCCGCTGCTGATTGGCGGGCTCGAGCAGGAAGGCTAGCGGCACCTCGAACACGTCGGCGACTTCTACCGGATCGACCTTGAGCTCGAATGGCGGCTCGACCCAGCCCACCACCGGCGTAACGCGGTAGCCGGTCACCGTTTCGTATTCGGCAAGCCGGCCGAGCAGCGTTACGCGCGCCGGGGGCAGGCCGACTTCCTCTTCGGCTTCGCGCAGTGCCGCAGTGCCCGAATCCGCGTCGCCGGGTTCGACGCGGCCGCCCGGGAAGCTGATCTGCCCGGGGTGATCGGGCAGGTCGCGGCTGCGCTCAGTGAACAGGACGCTTAGGCCCTCGCTGCGATTGATCAGTGGAACGAGCACCGCCGCCGGTGTGGGTGCGCCGGTGCGCCCGGGCAGGCGATAGCCGTCGGAGAGGCTGCGCGCATTCTCCGGCGCCGGGCGCTCGAGGCGTTCGCGCAGCCACGCCCGTTGCGCAGCAGGAGCAAGTTCGAACAGTGGTAGCGGCATCGCGGGCGGCGCGTCGGCGCAGCGCGGGCCCGCTCGACGTCAGGCCGCTATGATACCGCGCCCTCTCGCGATCCGATTTTTCGCGCCGGCGGCGCCACGAATAGGGCACTCACGGCCCCGCCGAGAGTCGCCGCAACTCCCGGTTACTGCCTAGCGGCTTGCCGTGCGCGGAAACGCCGCGTCGCGCGGCGCGGTCACATCGCTGTGCGCGGCGCCGGTCGTGGCGCGAAACTGCGGACCGACGAGAATCATGGCAGGACCGGTGGCTCCCGAATCGACGCTCGCCGGCAACCCCGCGAGCGTCGTGTACCAGACTCGAGCCTCCGGCAGCGACGCGTTCTCGACCACCGCGACCGGGGTCGATGCGGGTTTTCCCGCCGCGATCAGCGCGGCCGCGATCGCCTGCGCCTCGCCGGCGCCCATGTAGATCGCGCCCGCGTCGGCGGCGACGAGGCTGCGTGCCCAGTCCGACGGGGCCGCGCCAGCGCCGACGCGCGGGGTGACGAACGCGATGCTGCGGGCGAGGCCGCGTTGCGTCAGCGCAATCCCGAGCTCGGCGCTCGCCGCCAGCGCCGCAGTGACACCCGGTACCACTTCGCAGCGGATACCGGCGGCGGCAAGCGCCGCAATT